>CAYZNT010000007.1:0-6480 GCA_964479735.1 uncultured Clostridia bacterium | reverse complement strand
GAAGGTGAAGCGTCTTCACCCGAAAGGTGAAGGTGAAGCGTCTTCACCCGAAAGGTGAAGCGTCTTCACCCGAGGGTCGAAGGTGAGTCTTCTTCGACCGAGGGACGAGGAGGAGGAGCCGCCTCCTCCTCGTCCCCGAAACGTTGTGCAGAAAAACCGCTGAAAATTTCCCTCAGAAACGGAGGCCGAGCGTCGCCCCGACGATGGTGTAGTACTTCTTCAGGATGTTGTCGAAGGGGGTGATGACATAGGCCGCCAGCTTGAACCGGTCGTTGATCAGGCCGGCATTCAGCTTCAGGGTGAAGTCCTTGTCGTAGATGGGCTTCTCGCCGCTGGCGATGTACATCCACTTTCCCAGGCCCCCTCCGACGAAGAAACCGCCCAAAACGGCATTGACGGTGCAGGCCGGGTAGAGCAGGATGTCCTTGAACTGGAACTCGCTGAACACCAGCTGCGCCTCGGGGGTGATCAGCAGCACATCGTTCACGTGGATGTCCACGTCGATGCCGGCGGTCCAGATGAGAGGCTTGAATTTGAACTCGGTATCGGTCAGCACGCCGCCTTTCAGGTTGAGGCGGACTCCGGCCCCGGCGTAGAGGCTCGCCCCCGCGAACAGGATGAGCACGGCCAGCACGATTTTTTTCATGAATCCCTCCTTATCAGACACGGAGAATCATATAGCGGGAGGGCGGGAAAAATCAACCGCTCAGTTGAACACCCTGTCCAGCAGCAGGCGCACGATGTAGAGGGCCACCGCCTTGTGCTGCGAGCCGCTGCGCGTCGACGGGCCGACGCAGGACGGACAGCCGGCCGGGCACGGGCAGGCGGCGATGATCTCCTCCAGCCGCTCCAGCAGCGGGCGGCCCTTCCCGTACAGGGCCTCCGACAGGCCGATGCCTCCCGGGTAGTTGTCGTAGATGTAGATGTTGGGCTCGAAGCGGTTGGCGAACTGCGCCGCCGCGGCGGCGTCCACGCCCTTCAGCGACTGCCAGTTGACCGCCGCCCGGGTCAGGTTGTCCTCCACCGCCACGCCGACGTCGCGCACCGCGCACAGCAGCAGCGCCGGAGCGATGTGCCGCATCAGGTAGGCGATTCCGGTCACCGCCTGCACGCGGTCCTCGCCGGGGTATTCGAGGTTCTGCAGCACGTCGCTGGCGATGGTCAGCCAGCAGGCGGTGGTGTGCATCTCCTGCTGCGGCAGCTGCAGCTCGCCGGCGCCGACGTTCTCCATGGTGAAGAACTTCAGCTTCTTGAAGCCGACCACCTGGGAGAAGACGTGCACGTCGCCGTAGGCGAAGCGGTGGCCCCGGGCCGCGGTCTGGTCGAAGACGTCCAGGGGCTTGATCTTGGTATAGGTGATGGCGTCGGTGTAGTAGTCGGCGTTGGACTTGCGCACCCAGGCCTTGCGGTTCTCGAAATCCAGCTCCTCGACCACGAACTGCTCCCCCTCCATCATGTAGATGGCCTTGGGGTGAAGCGTCTCCAGGGCGTCTCCGAAATCGACCTCGGCGATCACCCTCTCGCCCTCGGTGCGGTCGACCACCAGGAAGTTGTCGGAGCTGACCCGGGTCAAGGACACGGCGTCGGCCGGATAGCCCTCTTCGGTCCAGTACCAGCGGCCCTCCTTTTCCAGCAGCACCTGGTTCTCGGCCAGATGGCGCAGGATCTCTTCCAGGTCCTCGCCGCCGAAGCGCTCGCCGCGCTCGAACGGCAGCTCGAAGGCGGCGCACTTCACGTGCTCGACGAGGATGGTCAGGTTGTCGGGATTGACGCGGCCCACCTCCGGCGACTGGCCGGTGAAATACTCCGGGTGCTGGACGATGTACTGGTCGACCGGCGCCGACGAGGCCACCAGCACGGCCAGCGACTGGGTGTGGCGCCGGCCGGCGCGGCCGATGCGCTGCCAGGTCGAGGCCACCGAGCCGGGATAGGAGGCCAGCACCGCGGCGTCGAGCGAGCCGATGTCGATGCCCAGCTCGAGGGCGTTGGTCGAGACCACGCCGCGGATCTTGCCGGCGCGCAGCCCCTGCTCGATCTCGCGGCGATGCTTCGGCAGGTAGCCGCCGCGGTAACCGCGGATGGTGTCGCGCTGGGTGAGGGAGCGCTCGAAGTCGCTCTTCAGGTGCTTGACCAGGATCTCGGTGATCAGCCGCGAATTCGCGAAGGTGATCACCTGCAGGTCGTGCTGGAGGACGATCCCGGCGATCTCGCGGGCCATGGAGACGTAGGAGCGTCGGATGCCCAGCTGGCGGTTGACCACCGGCGGATTGAAGAAGACCAGCAGCTTCTCGCCGCGAGGCGCGCCGCTGCGGTCGACCAGCGCCACCTCCTCCCCGATCAGGTTGGCCGCCAGCTCGGCCGGGTTGGCGATGGTGGCGGAGCTCATGATGAAGGTCGGCTTCGATCCGTAGAAGGCGCAGACGCGCTTGAGCCGGCGCAGCACGTTGGTCAGGTGCGAACCGAAGACCCCGGTGTAGTAGTGAATCTCGTCGATCACCACGTGGCGCAGGTTCTCGAACAACGAGGCCCACTTGGTGTGGTGCGGCAGGATGCCGGAGTGAAGCATGTAGGGATTGGTGAGGACGATCTGCGCCTGGCGGCGGATGGCCTTGCGCATGCTGGCCGGGGTGTCCCCGTCGTAGGTGAACAGGCCCAGGGTGTCTCCCATGGCCTTGTTGAGGTCGAACAGCTCGGCCAGCTGGTCCTGCGACAGCGCCTTGGTGGGGAACAGGTAGAGCGACTTGGCCGACGGGTCGCGGCTCAGCGCGTGCAGCGCGGCGGCGTTGTAGACCAGCGTCTTGCCGGAGGCGGTCGGCGTGGCCACCACCACGTGCTCCCCCGCCAGCACGCGGCGCAGCGCCTCGGCCTGGTGGCAGAACAACCGGTCGATGCCGCGCCGGCGGTACACCGCCTGCACCGCCTCGTCCAGCCCCGCGGGGAAGTCGGCGTACTCTCCGGCGAAGGCCTCCAGGCGGACGACGCGCCCCTCCGACTCGATGTCGTTCTTCAGCCGGGCGATCTCCTCCAGGGCCTGCTGGATGCGCACGTTCTTGTCGCGGTCCATGGGCGAAAAATAGCATAACTTCCCGGATATGTAAATGCCGCGGCGGTCCGGCGGATCCACCGTCGCATAGCCATTGTCCATCCGCAGCCCGGATCGGGCGGGCCGGATCCGGGGGGCGAAGAGGCCCGCCCTCCCCGATGGTCAGCCATCCCCGAGATATTCCCCCGCCCCGGCGTATTCAATCGTTCGGAAAGCGGCCGAGCACGGATCGCCGGCCGACTCCAGGAGGAAATGGACATGGGAAACAAAAAAACGATGATCTGCAGGGGGACGGCGCTGGCCTCCCTGCTGCTTCTGGCGCCGGCCGTCGTTCCCGCCCAGGTCAACCCCGACCTGCTGGTGACCTCGATCGAGTGCGTCCCGCCGGGAGGTCACTTGGCGTTCCGGGTCCTCAACCGGGCCAACGTCCCGCTGCCGCCGAAATGGAAAGCGGTGGCGCGCGTCACCATGGGCGGCGCCCCGGCCGGGCACATCGATCTCGGCCGCCCGACCTCGGGCGACCTGACCCCGGCCGGCGGCACCGCCTACTACCTGACCGCCCTGGTGATCCGGCGGGCCGGGCGCATCACCGTCCTGGCCGACGCCACCAACGACATCCGGGAGGCCAACGAGGCCAACAACGCGCTCACCGTCGCGCGCAAGCCGTGCCTCGTCGCCCCGGCCCGCCCCGACCTGACCGTGACCGACATCCGTTTCGTGCCGGCCACGCGGACCGTGAACGGCCAGACCGTCAACGACTGCGACCTCGAGATCATCCTGCGCAACGTCGGCACCGGCGCCCTGCCCGAGGCCGCCTACGGCCGGGAGACCGGGATGGCCGTGCAGATCTGGATCGACGGCGAGGCGCGCGGCGGCGGGGGACTGTGGTGGGCCGACCCGGGCGGCGCCCTGAAACCGGCCGGCGGCGTCCTGTCCTTTCACTGGGCCACCGGGTCAGACAAGCCGCTCATCGGCGCCGGTCCGCACACCGTGAAGGTGGTGATCGTGGACGTCGGCAACGTGGTCGACGAGAACGAGGCCAACAACGAGCTGACCCGCACCCTGCGCTGCGGGGCGCAGGCAGCCCGGCCGCCGCTCAGCCGGGGCTGACCAACCCCGGGGCCAGGTCCTGCGTCACGGCTTTCGGTGACCGCCCGCGCCGGGATGGCCGGAGGCCGGACCTGGCCCCGATTTTCTATTGATTTTTCCCCCGATCCCGTGTATAAGAGGTGCTTCTGCGCCGCACCCGTCCGCATGGATACAGGAAAACCGGCAAGAATGGATACGACCGCCAGCAGAGGAGGCACGCCCGCCATGTACAACCTCGGTTCCTACGAACATCAGCTGAACTCTTTCCACTGGAGCATCTCCGAGCGGGAGCTCGGCTATCAGCCCGGCGACACGATCAACATCGGCTGGTTCTGCAGCGACCGCATCTGCCAGCAGGGCAAGGGCGCCAAGACGGCGCTCATCTGGGAGGGCTTCAACGGCGAGGTGAAGCGCTACAGCTTCGACGACATGCGCCGACTGACCAACGCCATCGCCCGCTTCCTGGAGGCTCAGGGCGTGGCCGCGGGCGAACGCGTCTGCCTGTTCATGGACAAGGTGCCGGAGCTCTACTTCGGCTTCCTGGGCATCCTGAAGCGCGGCGCCATCGCCCAGCCACTCTTCTCCGCCTTCGGCTCCGAATCGCTGCTCACCCGGCTGGCGGACGCCGGCACGGCGGCCATCTTCACCCAGCGCAAGCACCTGGCCAAGGTGCGCGCCATCCTCGACCAGCTGCCGGAGCTGCGCCGGATCGTCGTGGTCGACGACGACGGCAGCAAGCCGCTCCGCGACCGGGAGGTGGCCTTCCACCTCGACCGGGTCGAGCCGGTCGAGCACTACGACTCCTACCCGGCCAAGGCCGAGACCCCGTCGGTGCTGCACTACACCTCGGGCACCACCGGCAAGCCGAAGGGGGCGCAGCACGTGCACTACTCGCTCGTCTCGCAGTACATCTCGGCCAAGTACGTGCTCGACCTGAAGGAGGACGACATCTACTGGTGCACCGCCGACCCCGGCTGGGTCACCGGCACCTCCTACGGCATCATCGGCCCGTGGGCCAACGGCATCACCCAGTGCGTGCTCGACGCCGGCTTCAAGGCCGAGAGCTGGTACCGCTTCATCGAGAAGTACCGGGTGACCGTTTGGTACTCGGCGCCCACCGCCATCCGCTCGCTGATGAAGGAGGGCGACGAATTGGTCCGCAGGCACGACCTCTCCTCGCTGCGCCACCTCTGCTCGGTCGGCGAGCCGCTCAACGCCGAGGCGGTAATCTGGTCGCAGAAGGTGTTCGGCCTCGCCTTCCACGACACCTTCTGGCAGACCGAGACCGGCTCGATGATGATCTGCAATTTCCCGGGCATGAGGATCAAGCCCGGATCCATGGGCAAGCCCTTCCCCGGCATCACCGCCACCGTGGTCGACCTCAAGACCCACGAGCCGCTGAAGAAGGCCGGCATCGTCGGCCTCATCGCCATCCAGCCCGGCTGGCCCTCGATGTTCCGCACCTACTGGAAGAACGAGGAGACCTACAAGAGCAAGTTCCGCAACGGCTGGTACATCTGCGGCGACCGCGCCTCCATCGACGAGGACGGCTACTACTGGTTCGTGGGACGCGACGACGACGTCATCAATACCGCCGGCCACCTGGTCGGCCCGTTCGAGATCGAGTCGGTTCTGCTGGAGCACCCGGCGGTGGCCGAGTCGGCGGTGGTCGGCAAGCCCGACCCGGTCAACATGGAAGTGGTCAAGGCCTTCGTCGCCCTCAAGCCGGGCCACATCGCCTCCAAGGACCTCGAACTCGACATCATGAATTTCATCCGCAAGAAGCTCTCGCCCCTGGCCATGCCCCAGGAGATCGAGTTCGTCCCCGGCCTGCCCAAGACCCGTTCCGGAAAGATCATGCGCCGCGTGCTGCGCGCCAAGGAATGGGGCGAGGAGATCGGCGACACCTCGACCCTGGAGAACGACTGAGAGCCGGCGGGCCGGCACCCGGCCAGGCGAACGGGGGCCAGGCATGAGGGGTGTCGGTCGCTTGCTGCTGATCGCGCTGGGGACGCTCAGCGTGGCGTTGGGCATGCTGGGAATGTTCCTCCCGGTGCTCCCCACCACCCCATTCCTGCTTCTGGCCGCCTTCTGCTACGGGCGCTCCTCCCCGCGGCTGCACCGCTGGCTGTCGACCAACCGCTGCTTCGGGAAGTACCTCGCCAATTACCGGGAGGGCCGGGGAATCCCCCGCCGGCAGAAGGCGCTGACCATCCTGCTGCTGTGGCTGACCATCGGCTCCACCGCGTGCCTGACGACCTCGCCCTGGTGGCTGCCGCCGCTGCTGCTGGGCATCGCCGTGGCGGTCACCATCCACCTGTTGCGGATCAAGACCTATCGGCCGTGAG
>CAYZNT010000006.1:0-144484 GCA_964479735.1 uncultured Clostridia bacterium | reverse complement strand
CCCGGGCCACGCCATGCACACCCGCTTTCACTTCTCGGGCACCGTCGCCCGCCGCTACGACGCCTTCAACCACCTCGCCTCCCTGGGCCTCGATTTCTACTGGAGGTGGGTCGCCTCGAGGCGGGTCGGAAAGTCCCTGAAATCCTCCCCCGGCCCGCACCGGGTCCTGGACCTGGCCGGGGGGACCCTGGACATGGCCCTGGCCGTGAGGAAGAGGATGAGGGGAATTCCCGGGATAGAGATCATCGCCACGGACCTCTCCCACGAGATGCTCGCGCTGGGGAGAAGGAAACTGGAAAAGAAAGGGGCCATGGAGATCGCCACCCTGAACGCAGCTGGCTCTCTCCCCTTTCCCGACTCCTCCATCTCCGCCTCCGCCTGCGCCTTCGGGGTGCGGAACTTCACCCGCCTGGACGAGGAGCTCGGGGAGATGGCCCGGGTGCTCCGACCCGGGGGGAGGTTCTACACCCTGGAGTTCTTCCGGCCCGAGACCCGCACCCTCCGCTTCATGATGGCCTTCTTCAAGAAGCTGCTCTTTCCCCTCCATGCCCTGGTGCTCCGGGGGGACAGGGACTCCTACGGCTACCTGGCCCGCTCCATCGAGGGGTTTCTCTCCGCGCCCGAATACAGGGAGCGCCTCGAGAAACAGGGGCTGGAGCCGGTCGAGACCCGGAAGTTCTTTTTCGGCCTGGTGCACCTGGTGGTGGGTGAAAAGGAGAGACGGACATGAAGAAAATCGGGACCTGCCGCTGGGTTCTCCCCCTCCTGGCCCTGGCCCTCCTCACCGCCTGCGAGCGGGCGGGCTGGGAAACCGGCTTCGAGAGGTTCGCCTGGGAGCACTCCACCCCCGGGGAGCAGGGCCTGGACCCGGCCCGGATCCGGGCCGCCCTGGACCACGCCCGGGAAGCGGGGTTCGTGGACTCCCTGCTCGTGGTCCGGAACGGGCGGATCGTGGCCGAGGCCTACCACAACGGGTACTCCGAGTCCCGCCCGCACGATGTGAGGTCGGTCTCGAAGAGCTTTCTCTCGGCCCTGGTCGGGATCGCCCTCTGGCGCGGGTACGTCCCGGGCCTGGAGGCCGGGGTGCTGGGGTACTTCCCGGAGTACTCCCACCCCGGTCTCGACCCCCGGTTGGGCCTCCTCGCCATCCGCCACCTCCTGACCATGCGCCACGGGATCCCGGGGGAGGCGGAGAACGGGTACGGAGTCTACTGGGAACTCTACAACTCGGAAAACTGGGTCCGGGCCACCCTCGAAACCCCGCTCCTCTCCGCCCCCGGGGAGAGAATGAGGTACAATACCTTCTCCACCCACTTGCTCTCCGCCATCCTGGCCAAAACCGCGGGGAAGAGCACCCGGGAGTTCGCCTCCGAGGCCCTCTGCGCCCCGATGGGGATAGACATAGACGGCTGGGAGGAGGACCCCCAGGGGATCCACTTCGGGGGGAACGCCATGCAGTTCACCCCCCGCGAGATGGCGGTGCTGGGCCTCCTCTACCTCCGGGGCGGTCTCCTGGATGGCCTCCAGGTGGTGCCCCGGGAGTGGGTGGCGCTCACCCTCTCCCCCAGCACCTCCCAGCCGCGCCCCAACGCCTGGGGCGCACTCAAGAACTATGATTACGCATACCTGTGGTGGCTGGGAGAACTCGGGGGCGAGAAGGTTTTCATGGCCCTGGGCTACGGGGGGCAGTATATCGTCTCCTTCCCCGCCCTCGACCTGATCATCGTGGCCACCGCCCCGGCCGAGGTCGACCCCAACACCGCGGGAGACCACGAGCTGGCCATCCTGGACATCATGGCGGAGCACATCGTGCCGGCGGTGACCGCGGGAGGGGACGGTGCGTGATTTCGTATATTCTTCCGGGCAATGAAGCGGGTCCCAACCCCGATCGAATGGATAGAAAATGGAAGAGTCAAGAGTTCAAATTTATGCGATCGATCCCCGTCCGGAGGCCTGGCGGCGGGAGTGAAGAAGATCGTAGCGCAGGGGAAACGGCTTGAACACCGCTTCGGACCCCGATGAACGCCTCTGGCTCAGGGCCCGTTCCCTGGCCCTTTTCACCGTCTTCTACAACCTGGCCGAGGGGCTGGTCTCGGTATGGTTCGGGATCGAGGACGAGGCCCTGACCCTCTTCGGCTTCGGGGCCGACTCCTTCATCGAAGTGATCTCCGGAGTGGGGGTCCTGGCCATGGTGGAGCGCATCCGGCACCACCCCGGCGAGTCGCGCTCGCGTTTCGAGCGGAGCGCCCTTCGGGTGACCGGGACCTCGTTCTTCCTTCTCACCGCGGCCCTGGTGGCCACGGCCGCCTACAACCTGGTTTCGGACCACCACCCGCAGACCACCCTTCCGGGCCTGATCGTATCCCTGGTCTCCATCACCGTGATGTGGGCCCTGGTCCTGGAGAAACGCCGGGTGGGGCGCGCCCTGGCTTCCCCTCCCATCCTGGCCGATGCCAACTGCACCCGGGTCTGCGTCTGGATGTCCCTGGTCCTCCTGGCCGCCTCCGCCGTCTACCAGCTGACCGGCTTCGGATTCTCAGACAGTTTGGGCACGGCCGGCCTGGCCTGGTTCTCGTTCTCCGAAGGGAGAGAATCGTTCGAAAAGGCCTCCGGACTGGAATGCGAATGCGGGAAAAGAGAGTGATGGAAAAAACTCCTGGTACCGCACAGAAGATTTCCCGGCGAGCGCCTCGCGGGGCGCCCAAGGTCCCAGTTGAGAAAGGCTCCCCGCGCCAGGAGTTGACCATGGAACAGCCCGGAAAGAAATTCACCACCATGGACGCATACATCGCCTCCTTCCCGCCGGAGGCCCGGAAGAAACTGGAGAGGCTCAGGCGGGCCATCCGGGAGTGCGCGCCCGAAGCCGAGGAGGCCATGGCCTACGGCGTCCCCACCTTCAGGCTGAAGGAGAACCTGGTCCACTTCGCCGCACACCGGAACCACATCGGGTTCTATCCTACCTCCTCGGGAATCGCCGCGTTTCGGAAAGAGCTCACCCCCTACAAGACATCGAAGGGAACCGTCCAGTTCCCCGCCGGCGAGCCGATCCCGATCGAACTGGTGAAGCGGATCGTAAGGTTCAGGGTCGGGGAGACGAAACAGGGGGGGAAAAAGGCGCGGGCCCGAACCGGCTGATCACCGAAAAGCTGGAAATGTGGCAGTGCGCATGTTCGGGCATGATTCTGGGCAATATGGCAAGCCCCGGCTAGGATCGGTTGAATCCGGAATCAGCAAGCCGTAAGTGTTCCTTCAGGTGCACCGCCCACTCAACTCGCCCCTCACTTGGGCCGGCAGGTGACGCAGGCCCCGGCCAGGTTGGAGAGCAGGGGGTTGGGGGAGAGGATCTCCAGCTTGGTCCACTGGGTCATGGGAACCGGGTTGAAGACGGGCAGTGTCCAGTCGTAGGTGACGCTCCGGGTGTTGGCCCGGGCGAAGCGGAGCACGGCCACCGGGAGCCTCACCCCGTCGCTCCTCACCCACCGGTATTTCACGGTGCAGGCGCCATCGGTGGTGATCTCGGCGACGAAGTGGATGGTCAGGGGGCACTGGTACTTTTCCGGCACCATCAGCACCGAGTTCACCACTTTCGTCACCTGGGACCCGAAGGCCAGGAGCGGGAGCAGGAACGCGACAGAGACCAGGAACAGAGCGAGTTTTTTCATCTTCCCTCCGCATCCTTTATACGACTGGAAGCGACAAATCTCGGGCCCGGAGCGGAGTCCAACGACAATCCCCCACCGCCCCTTTTCTCCTGTGGGGAAACCGGAGGACTTGGAGGCGCTCGTTCGGGCCAGCTCCTCCCATCCCGTCATCCGGATCCTTCACGGCCACGAGCACGAATACGACCATTTCCAGCGGGAGGGGCGGGACGTGTTCATGGCCCCCTCCCCCCAGCTGGACCGGGACCCGAACCGCCCGGGGCTGGGCGGAGACCGAATCCAAGCGGATCGACCCGGGAAGAGCGAGATAGTTCCGGACGGCCCCACCGGTTCTCCTCCCCGGGTCACCAACCGAGAGAAGTCACGGATATGCGTGAAGTGCTCAGGCAATGACAGAGGGGACGGTGCGTGTATTCGTATATTCTTCAGAGCACCAAGAACGCCATGATAGTGATCGATAAACCAAGAATATACGTTTATACGCACCGTCCCCATTCACACCCGCAGGGTGACGACCTCGATCCGCCCGGCGTCCGCCACGCCGAGGCCCTTGGCCGCGGCCGTCTCGATGTGCCTGGCCATGGCCGTGACGTCCGGCAGCCCTGCGGCCCTGCGCTTCCCGGCGATCTTCAGGCAGCAGACACGGTCGAGCGCGACGGGATCGCCGGCGAGGTAGACGGCATTCTCCTTCCAGATGGCCCTGCTGTTGCTCGGCACCGGGCCTCCGTCGAAGCACCCCTGGGTGGCGTCCATAACGATGAGCGGGACGGGGTTGACCGCGGTGAAGCCCTGGCAGGCCTCGGCGATGAACGGGTCGCAATGGTCGTCATGCGCCTGCGGGATCGTGTGATAGCAGCCGAACGCGATGTTCTTCAGGGCCCCGGTTACCCCCGAAAGCGCGTGATCCTTGAGCACAGGCAGGTTGACGGTCGCGTCAGTCCGCGTCAGGGGGATCAGGGACACCGGCAGGTCCCCGCACCTGGAGGTCTCGACGTAGGAGCGGCTGTCCTTGTAGCAGAACGAATAGCAGCTTCCGGCCTCGATACTCTCGCCGTGCTTCCCGCGCCCCAGCTGGTAGGCCGTCTGGGCGAAATGGCTCTCGGGGCGGTCCCAGACGATGATGTTTTCCCCCTGGATCCCGGCCAGAACCAGCCCCGCAGTCACGGCATCGGCGATCTCGCACGCCGTGTAGACTCTTGGCCGGCCCAGCAGGTTGATCTTGATCCCGACGCGCCGGAACGGCGCAAAGAGGCTCTTCCAGGCCTCGGCGGCCGTCGCCTTCCCGGTGAGCGCCGCCAGGCCGCGGTCAATCATCGCCGCGACCACCTCGGGATCGCGCCGCTCCCCGCTCCACACCTTGTCCGATTCCACGCGAATGACCCGCACCTTGTCGGTCGCCGACGACATCAGGCTCGGCATGACGGCCGCCGCCGTCACCCCCTGCACGATGCGCTTCAGGGCGTCCCGCCTGGTGAGACCGGCTGATCCCCTGCAATCCTTCATGTGTATCGCCTCCCTCGGCTCGGCCCTGGAATGAAATCCTCTCCGGCGGATAGGATACCCGATCGTGTTCTCCCAAGCAAACGTCCGCGGGCGTCCATCCTAGGCTGAACCTTCGGGGGGCGGGGCGTGCAATCATCCAAAAAAGTGGACGGCGAGAACCCCAGCAGAAGGCACGAAAGAGCGAAATGAAACGCCGAATGCATCATGTTCGCCCCTACACCGGCTCAAAATTGACCCCGGCGCGGCTTCGGGGTACTATGGGACCATGCCGAAAAAAGCGCTCCTGGCCGTCCTGATCCTTCTCCTGCCCCTCCTCCTGCCCGGGGCAGAAGGCACCTTCCCGCTCCTGCCGGGCCGGGCGGGCCCGGTCTCCCGGGGAATGCCCGTGGACCAGCTGCTTTCCACCCACGGGCGGGAGCTGGCCCGGCTGGTCGACCTGAATCTGGAGGGGATGTTCAGTCCCGCCCTGGAAATCCTCATGGCCCCCGGGGAGAAGCCGGCCCTGGTCGCCGAGATCGGGTGCGGGGAGGGGGGATGGGTGGTGGAGCGCGTCACGGTGCGCGATCCCCGCTTCCGTCTCCCCAAGGGGGGGATCGGGGTGGGGAGCGCCCTGGGGGAGCTCCGCCGCCACTACCGGGTGGACGAGATCGCGGGCGGGGAGGGAAACCGTGTGGCCGTGGTGGACGAGCTCGCCATGTCGTTCAAGCTGGTGTCGGGAGGAAAAGGCCGGGTGCCGGACACGGCCGTGATCTCGGCCGTCATTCTGTTCTGAGCCCCCCTCCTCCCCGCGCCTCCACCGGAAACAGTTCGAACCGCCCCCGGCTCGCCTCCGGCTCCCAGAGTTCCATGACCATCGTTTCGGGCCCGAAGGTGACCGTGGCCTCGAAGAAGGGGCCGGCATCTCCGCTCCGGAAGGTGAAGGCCATGCGGTTCCCGATCATGCGGATGTGCCGGAGCGGGAAGCGGTCGGAGAGATTCTCGCCGGTGGCGATCTCGCCGTAGACCGCCTCCTCCCGGGTGCGGAGCCTGATCTCGAAGGCCTTTCCGGGATTCGCCGGGGTGCGCCAGGTTCCGGCGAAGAACTGGCTTTCGGAGGTCCTGGCCCGGTCCGTGTGGGTGGCCAGGTTTCCGACCGCCTCCTCCTTTTTCAGCCCGCCCCCCTCGAAGAACCCGTCGGGAATGGGGAGCGAGGAGATGAAGGAGGCCAGCTTCCGGGGATCGAGGGGAGCGAAGCGGGAGGTGACGTCCCCGGGCTCGGGGATGTCGATATCGAGGACCCGGAGGGGGCCGGAGTTGGAGAAGTCGAAGGCGGAGATGGAGAAGCGCTTGATGGCGCGGTTCCGGCTGGTGCGGAAATGGACGGTCTGGCGCCGGAGATCGAAGAGCACGGACCAGTCCGCCGTCTCGGTGACAAAGAGGCGGTCGAGAAGCTGGAATCCGTAGGCGACGGGATCCCGGGAGGGATCGTATTCCCGGAGCAGGCGGGCGGCTTTCACGAAGCGGGGCACCCGGGGATCGTCGAGCCGGACCTCGTAGGTGCCGCCGAAGCCCTGAAAGTACCTGGACCACTCCACCTCCCGGGAGTAGAGGGCGTTGAAGAGGCCGGGAACCGGCATGTCGGCGCCCCGGTGGACCACCACCCGGCCGGAGACGAAGTCGATGGCGGCGCAGTTTCCTTCGGCGTCGCCCAGGAAGAAGTGCCAGCCCCAGCCGTCGATCTCGATTTCCCGGGCGCAGGCCACGGCCTCCTCCAGGGAGGAGAAGTTGTCGAGAACGTACTGCATCCACTGCATCTGGTTGAGGCGGGGCAGGGAGTCGTTCTTGGGGTAGACCACCTCTTCGTTGCTCAGCCCCATCTCCCAGACAAAGAGGCCGGCCTCGTTCATCCCCCCGTCGGGCAGGTCCCGGCCGAAGGCGTTGAAGGTGACCGATCCGTACCGGGAGATCCAGGCCAGCGAGGAGGGGTTCTTCCTCCCCCGGGTGACCAGCTCCATCCAGGAGCGCCCGGTCTTGAAGATCCCCCGCGGGTTCACGAAGACCAGGCCCGGAACGTCGAGGCCGTTGGCGTTGAGGTTGTGGCCGTAGATGAGCTCCTTGCCGGCCTGGAGCCTGACGGTGGAGCAGGCCCCCAGGGGGCGGGCGAGCGGCGGGAGCAGCAGGACGGACAAGGCCGCCAGGGAGGCGATGCGGAAAGGAAGAATGGCTTTCATGGGGTCTCTCTCCTTCGATGGGTCACGATGGATCTGACACCTCGGGGAGGGAAATGTTGCGCCCCGGGGCACCTGAATCCCTCACGGGCGATCCCCCTTTTCGGACGGAAGCGCCCGCGGTTTTTTCGGAGAAGGCCGCCCGCGGACGGGAGGCTTCCCGGGAGAAAGGAGGAAGAGACCCAAAAAGAGAATCGCGTTTTTTTTAAGATATTTCCGCCGGGATCGTATTCAATCGCCTGCGAATCAGCGAGAAAAAATGAGGGGAGAAAAATGAAAGGGAGAAAAAGTGGAGTGAAGTCAGCGAAGGGAGCGGGGCTGGCGATGGGCGCGGTGGCCATCCTCACGGCGGCGGTTTTCGCCTCGCCGGGTGCGGTCCCGGCCTGGGCCGCGAAGGAGTGCCAAACGCCGCCCGACGCCCAGGTGGTGAACAATTCCGGGGCCGGGATCTTCCAGGTGAAGGTGGGCGGCGTGCTCTTCCAGGAAAACCTCTCCGCCTGCGGTGACGGCTGCTCCACCGGCTTCAAGGCCGTGCCCAAGGGAGCGAACCGAATCGCCGTCAAGGCGAGCCGTGCCTCCGCCTGGGAAGAGCTGGGCACGCTGGGCGCATTCGCCGCCTGCGCCCACCACTCCGTCAACCTGGTCCGGCGGGGAAACGTCATCTGCGCCGAGCTCTACACCCGCAAGAAGACCGGCTCCGTCTTCAACCTGGACGCGAGCCGGAAGAAGATCGCCGAGACCTGCCGGTCGTTGCCGGCCCCGGGAGGAGCCCAGGGCATCACCCCCCCGGCCGGCGGGGCGTCCTCCTCCCCGCCATCGGCCGGCTCCGTCAACCTGGCCCCGGGCCCAGCGCAGATGGCGCTCCGGAAACCGGAAATCGCAAACGTCGTGTTCAAGCAGAGCGCCGGGGACACGTCGATGATGAACGCATCGCCCAACCGGCCCGGCGGATCCTCTTCGGAGAGCGTTCCCACCATCCGGGCGGAGTACGGCGAGCGTCTCCGCCTGCACTGCGGGTTCATCACCGAGAACGTACAGGAACTGCGGGTCCGGTTGGTCTACGAAAACGGCGGCCATTGCAACCCCCCCAGCGGAACCCCCCAGGATCTGCCGGACGGGAAGAAGCGGTATTCGTTCGAAACCACCCACACGGCGGAGCAGGACGAGATCCTGACCCTGCAGGTCACCGGCACCGCCCCCGGCGGCATCAGCCGGGTGGAAAAGCAGCTCCGCATCGATTCGAGAAGCCCGGCGCTGGAACTCACGCGGCCCAGCTTCGACGACGAAACGCGGCGGATGACCTTCCGGGTGAAAAACGCCGGGGAGATGACGTTCCCCGCCGGGCCGATCTCCGTCTTCTACCACATCAAGGGAATGCCGGGCGAGGCGACGGTGGTCAGAAGCTCGCTGCACGCGCAGGGAGTAACGATCAACCGCGATCACACGGTCCCGGTGGGAACCATCACCCTCCCGGAGTCGGCCCTGGCCTACGACCGGCTGGAAGCGGCCATCACCCTCCGGGCCGAATGCAACGAATCCGATCTGCCGGAAATCGCCGGCGACTATGCGTTCACCTGGGAGACGCGCACCTTCACCATCGACGAGACCCTGCTGGGCGCCTTCAGCGGGCTCTTCTCCGGACTTGTGCGGATCAACACCTTCGAGGGAGGGCACGGCGATCGCTCCGACTCCCAACCCTTCGCCGAGAACGACTCCCGCCTGGAGCTGAACGTCACCGATCCGGCCGGAGGCTCCCGGCCGGTCTTCAACCAGGCCATCTCCATCCCCTGGTTCCGTTTCGGGAGCGACGGCGTGGAAGCCTACATCTATATCGACGACCTGGAGGCCCGCATCGACGGCCGCAACCTCTTCTTCATCCGGGAGGGCAAGCTGGGCCTGCGGATCGCCTTCGACTGCGGCGCCAGCCGGGAAATCGAAGTGTGGGCCCGGGACGCCATCGCCAAGTGCTGGAGGGACAACTGGCTCCCCGACCTGGACCTGAGGAATTTCTCGATCGAGCTGATGCTGACCCCGGTGCTGGACAACCAGGCCATCAGCTACTCCAATTTGGCCATGAACGCCCGGGTCGATCTCGAGATCCCGGGACACCGGGTGGAGGAGTGGCTGGAGAGGGAGGCCGCCTCCAGGATCGAAAACAGCTTCGCCCCGATTTTCGACAACGACAGCGTCCGGACCGCCATCGAGAACTGCTTCCGCCAGCTGGTGAACGACAACCCGCTCCTGACCATCCGCCGCCTGGTCGGGGTGAGGGGCTCGGGCAACTCCATCATCATCACCTACCGCTGAGCCGGGGAGGGAAGTGCACGGGGCCCCGGATCGACGGCAAGGAGAAGCGGCCGTCGCCCGGCACGGGCCGAGCCCTGAACCAAGGCGCTCGGGGCCCCGTACCAAGGGGCAAGGTGCCCTCATGAAACCTACCGCCCGCCTGTGGCCCGCCCTCCTTCTCCTGCTCTCCGCCGCCCTGCCGGCCGGGGAGATCCTGCGGCCCGCGCGCGCCGCGAAGCCGCCGGTCATCGACGGGGTGCTGGACGACCCGGTCTGGAAGGAGACCCTGACGGTCTCGGGCTTCAAGACCTTCATCCCCGACTTCGGCCACGACATCTCGGAGGCCACTTCCGCCTGCATGGCCTACGACGCCGAGAACCTCTACTTCGCCTTCGACTGCCGCGACCGCGACCCGGAGCGGATCAAGGCCACCATGGCCAGCCGGGACACGATCATGACCGACGATTTCGTCTGCGTCAACCTGGACAGCTTCAACGACCAGCAGGCGCTCTACGCATTCTACGTCAACCCGCTGGGCGTCCAGGGAGACTCCCGCTTCGCCGGCAACGGCGAGGATTTCAGCGCCGACTTCGTCTGGTCCAGCGCCGGCCGTCTCGGTGCCGGCGGCTACGCGGTGGAGATGCGCATCCCCTTCAAGAGCATCCGCTACGCCGGCAAGGAGCGGGTGGAGATGGCGGTCTTCTTCGAGCGCCACGTCAGCCGCACCACCGAGCACGGCTCCTTCCCCGAGATGGACCCGAAGAAGGGCTACGCCTTCCTCTCGCAGATGCAGCCCCTGGAAATCCGCGACGTCCGCCGCTATACCCTGCTGGAGGTCCTCCCCTCGGTCGTCTACGACCTCAAGCACGAGCGGGAGGAAGGAAGCCTCCGCCGGAGCGGATCCCGGGCCGAACTCGGCGTCACCGGCAAGCTGGGGCTGACCTCCCAGCTCGTGCTCGACCTCGCCGCCAACCCCGATTTCAGCCAGGTGGAATCGGACGCCGGCCAGGTGGACGCCAACCTGCGCAGCGACCTCTTCTATCCGGAGAAGCGCCCCTTCTTCCTGGAGGGAAGCGAGATCTTCAACCTGGCCGGCTCCAGCCCCTTCCAGTCCGCCGTCCACACCCGGCGCATCGTCGACCCGCTCCTGGGCTTCAAGCTGTCGGGCAAGCTGGGACGGCACAACACCCTGGCCGCCCTGTTCGCCCTCGACGAGGCCGCGGACGACCCCCTGCACGCCGGGTCGGGAGCGGAGCACGCCGCCTTCACCGTCCTGCGCTACAAGCGGGCGCTGAGCGCCGACGGCTTTCTGGGCGCCTTCTACACCGGCCGCGAGCAGGGCGGCGACCACAACCGGCTGCTGGGTATCGACGGCCAGCTGCGGCTGTCCCGCTCCGACCTGGTGAGCTTCCACGGCTTCGCCTCCTTCACCCGCGACCGTTCCCTGCCGATCCGCGACGGGCTGGCCCTGGACGCCTATTTCACCCGCTCCACCCGCGATCTCGACCTCGAGGGCGGGGCGTTCGTCATCGGCAGCGATTTCTTCAGCGAGACCGGCTACCTCACGCGCAGCGGCCTGAGCGGGGTCGAGGGATCGGTCGGCCCGAAGTTCTACCCGCGCTCGGGCTTCCTGCGGAAGGTCCAGCCGCGCCTGGTCGGGGCCTTCTACCGCGACCACGCCAGCCGCATGAGCGAGGCGCTGGGCCGGGCCGGCGTCAGCCTGTTGCTTCCGGGAAACGCCAACCTGACCCTGGAAGGCTGGGCGGCCAGCGAGATATTCCTCGGCCGGCGCTTCGACGTCAGCGCCTTCCGGCTCATCGCCAGCTCCTGGCTCAGCAAAAAGCTGTACCTCTATTTCGCCTTCCGCCGCGGCAACCAGGTGCGCTACGTGCAGGAGCCGTTCCAGGGCTACGGCCACGCGGTGGCCGGCATCGTCCGCTTCCTGCCCCGCGAAAAGTTCGAGTGGGAGTTCCGCCTCAACTACTCCGACCTCTTCTCCAAGTCGGACGGGAGCCGGGTCTACGACTACGTCATCCTGCGCAACAAGCTCACCTTCCAGGCCAACCGGCACCTGTTCTTCCGCGGCGTGCTGGAGTACAACGACTACCGCGACCGCCTCCTCGCCGACCTCCTGGTCTCCTTCACCTACATCCCGGGCACCGTGCTCCAGCTCGGCTACGGCTCGCTGTACGAGAAGTACCGGGAGGAGGAGCCCGGGGACCGGCCCGGCGGCCGGTTCCTGGAGATGAAGCGCGGCCTCTTCTTCAAGGCCTCCTATCTCTGGCGGCTGTAGCCTGCCGGGACCTCGGCGTCGGGGCGCGGCGCCCGCTTGATCCCGCCCCCGCTTTGGCCTACCTTGTTCAGACAGGAGCAACCCGATGAACGGCGAACGACCCGACTGCCTGACCTGCGGCCTCTGCTGCCGGGAGCCGGCCGGCCCGCCCCAGCCCTACCCCGAGGACCGCGAACGCTGGGAGGCGGAGGGGAGGCCGGAGATCGCCGCCCGCCTCGGCGAACGGCGCGGGGAGGCCTGCCCCTTCCTCCGGACCGAGGCCGGCTTCCGCTGCGCCATCTATCCCACCCGGCCGCTGGTGTGCCGCCACTTCGCCGTCGGCGGCTCGGCCTGCCTCGAACTCCGCCGCCGGAACCGGCCGGGCCCGGGATAGGCAGCAGGATCTTACCCCGGCGTGATCACCTTCATCGACCGTTTCCCGCTCATGTGCGCGATGTCGACGCGGCCGATGCACACCTTCTCCAGCGCCGCCGCCGTCACCTGCGCCGCCTCGACCCGTTCCGGCTCGCCTTCCAGCTGGCGGATCATCACCCCGAGGGCGTGCCGTTTCTCTCCCGCCTCCTCCACGAACCGCACCCGGCCCGCGAACTGAACGCTCTCGAACCGGTGGTCGCAATGGCCATGGGAATATCCGTGGTCGATGAAGGCCTGCCCCCAGACCCGGTCGTTCGCTTTCAGGAACTCGACCTTCTTGCCCTCTTTCGCGCAATGGAAATAGATCGCGTTCCTCTCCCGGTCGTACCCGTGGCTCAGGGTCGCCAGATAGGGCTCGTTGTCCCGGCACATGGCCAGGGTCACGAACCGCGTCCCGGCGAGGATCGCCCTCATCCCGTCGGGATCGGAGATCTCCTTTTCCTTCCTGCGCAGACCATGGTATCGCTGCATGTCGTTACTCTCCTGCGGAATGCATCATTGTAGAGGGCGTCGGACGGAGAATCAACATGGAAGGCCGGGCCTTGAACACAATCTTGTGAACGGATCGGGAAAATACCGATGCCCATCGCGGATCGGCCGGAACCAGGATGGACACGAATTCAACGATTCAATTGCCGTCCCCCTTGGAGGCGGGCGCGTATAATGGGGTGGGTGGAAGGCGCGCCCGGAGGTGGGATTTGACCGAAACCGAAAAGAACGGGGAGGGAAACGTGCGGGGGGGCACGGTGCGGATGGCCGTCTCCTATCTCGGCCTGGGGGCGATCCTCTTCGCCACCGCGGGGACCTTCTCCTGGTGGCAGGCGTGGATGTACTGGGGCGGGCTGCTGCTGCCGCTGGCGGCCGTGGCCGCCTGGATGGTGCGCCGCTCCCCCGACCTCTTCCGCCGCCGCCTGGCCGGCCGGGAGAGCGACCCGTACCAGAAAAGGCTGCGCCTTCCCTGGGGAATCTGCATCCTGCTGGTGTTCGTGGTCCCGGGGCTGGACTTCCGCTTCGGATGGTCGCAGGTGCCCGCCGCCCTCTCGCTCCTCGCGGAAGCCGGGGTGCTGCTGGGCTACGGCTTCGTCTTCCTGGTCTTCCGCGAAAACCGCCACGCCTCCGCCGTGATCCGGGTGGAGGCGGAGCAGCGGGTGGTGAAGACCGGGCCCTACGCCGTGGTGCGCCACCCCATGTATCTCGGCATGACCGCGATGTACCTGCTCACCCCCCTGGCCCTCGGCTCCTGGTGGGCGCTGCTCCCCGCCGCGGGCATGCCGGCCGTTCTCGCCCTGAGGATCCGGGGCGAGGAGAGGGTGCTGCTGCGCGACCTGCCGGGGTACGCCGCCTACCGGGAGGAGACCAGGCACCGCCTCATTCCCGGGATCTGGTGACCTCTCCGGGCGCTCTTCGCCGCGGCGCGGTCCGACTCAGATCTGCTTCATCTCCCAAGTGCCGGTGCAGCCGTCCGCGTCCCGGTAGGTGCCCGTGGCCTGCCACTTGCCCAGCCGGCGGCAGAGGGTGCCCGTGAAACGGGTCTCGTGCCCCGGGGCCCCGAGGATCCCGGTGAGGATGCAGCAGCGGTTGGGGCCGCGCTTCACCGTGCCGGTGAAGGTCTGGACATCGCCCTTGGCGTCGGTCACCTTGCCCCACACCTTCTCCCCGCAGCCGCGCGCCTGCAGGATGGACATGGTGAAGGGCTCCGTCTTGGCCACCGGGCAGGGCCGGGAGACGACGTTGGTGTGCGAGCCGCTGTACTCCCCCGCCACGCAGCAGGGGGAGATGGCCGCCTGGGCTTGAAAAGCGCCGGCCACGGCCAGGGCGAGAAGCAAAGCGAACAGTCCGGTTTTCTTATTCATGATGCCTCCTGTTGCGTACTATATACGACCCGCCGCCCCCCCGTCTCGCCCCAATCCTTGACCCACGGCGCGGATCGGTGCGCGTCGCCGAGGTCCTGCACGCGACCATGCTGCTGGACCACGACGCGGTGGACGGGGCGCCCATGGCCCGGTTCGTCGCCGCCCTGGCCGCCAACGTCGAGGCCGCCCGCGCGCCGTAGCGCCCGGCGGAGCCAGGGCATCAGAAGAACTCGAAGCCGACGCGGCCCATGAGCTTCGTCCGGCCGTCGCCCAAAGCCGCCCCCCGGGCCCGCAGCGCTGCCCCCGCTAGCAGGTCGCGCACACCTTCTTGGCCAGGGCCATGATGGTGAGCATCGGCGGGTTGCCGAGAGAAGCGGGGAAAAGGGTGGCGTCGGCCAGGAGGAGGCTGTCGGGGAGGCCGGGGGGGCGCAGCGAGACGGCCTCTGCCGCGGTCAGGGGGAGCATGCCGCCGGGGTGGCCGGCGTTGAGGGTGCCCAGAAAGGTCTTCTCCCGGTCCACCCCCAGGCGCTCGAAGACCGCCAGGCACTCGTCGACTCCCCGGCGCAGCGTCTCGTGGTCCCGGGCCGTGAGTCGCTTGTCGATCTTCCGGTTCGCCACGCTCCCCGAGCCGGCGTCGGCCAGCTTGACCATGATGCCGAGGGTGTCCCCGGCCGGGTGCGTCCACTTCCGGTTGAAGAAATAGCTCAGGAAATCGAAATAGGGCGAGAGGATGTACCCGTCCCGCTGGGCCACGAAGGGCATGGAAATCTCGCGGTTCTGGAGAGCGCCGGGGAACGGGGCGGCCACGCACAGCACCGGGTCCACGAACAGGCGCTCCCGGCAGGAGACGCCCGAGTTCTCGAGGATGGGCGGCGTGCCGAATCCGCCCGCGGCGAGAACCACCAGGTCGGCCTGGAGAAATTCGGAGCGCCAGCCGCGCCGGACCTCCACCCCCACGGCCCGGCTCCCCCGGGTCACCACCCGCCGCACCGGCGCGCGGGTCACCACCCGGGCGCCCCCGGCCCGGGCCTCCTCCAGAAACCGGCGGCTGTCCCACTTTGCCCCGGAGCGGCAGCCGAGGACGCACCGGCCGCAGTTCGTGCATAGCCGGTTGTCGCCCATCTTGGGCAGGGGGGTGGGCGCCAGATTGGCCTCCGCGAACGCCTCGAAGAGGCGCCGGGTGGCCGGCCGCCACTGCCGCCGGTGGTCGGCCGAAACGGGGATCTCCCGGTGAAGCTCCTCGAATTCGCGATCCAGGCCGATGCCCAGCGCCCGGAGCCCGCCGTCGGCCCGCACCGCGTTGCCCGTGGCCAGGGTGGTGGTGCCGCCCAGGGCCTCCCCGTTGACCAGGACCATGGGGCCGGAACACCGGCGGACGCGCATCGGGGGAAAGATGAGCGAGATCTCCCGCTCGTCCCGGAGCAACCGGGCCCGCTTGAGCTTCTCCACCACGGCCAGGCCCATGGAGAAGGGGCGGAACTCCCCGCCCCTCTCCAGCAGGGTCACCTCGAATCGTCCCTGGAGCTCCCGGGCCGCGGTGGCGCCGCCCGCCCCGGAGCCGACCACGATCGCTTTCCTCACTCCCCGGCCTCCGGCGTGAAGGTGGCCCGGCAGCAGGGCGCGCCCTCGGTGAGGCGCTGCGAAAAGGAGAGTCCGCCCCCACCCGCCAGGCCGGCCAGCAGCCCGGCGTCGAGGGCGGAGATGACCTGGCAGGTGGCCGGGTCGTAGCGGCTGCTGAAGAAGCAGGAGCGGACGGTGAACCCCTCGCGGCCGTCGCGTTCCATGCGAATCCCGATGGCCCGGTACAGCGCCCGCATGGCGACCAGGGCCTCACCCGCGTCCCGGATGCGGAAGAGGCGCCGGTAGCGGGCGCCCAGGGCGAAGGCGCCCCGGAACAGCGCGGCCTGGACCCTCTTCCCGGCCCAGTCGCCGCCCGCCAGGCGCCCCGCCGCTTCCCGGGTGAAATCCGCATAGACGGCCAGGGCCCGGGAATAGGAACGGCCGGAGACGTCGGGCGCCGGGAGGTCGAAGGCGTCCGCGGTGAGGGCCGCGAGGCGGCGCAGCCCGCGCTTCTTCACGAAGGCCGGCAGCGGGAGCCGGGCCAGCGCCAGCCGGAGTCTCACGGCTCCCCGAGCCCCGCCTTTCTCCGCAGCAGAAGGAGCCCGGCGGCGATGAGGCCGTCGGCCAGCGCGTTGGCCAGCAGGACCAGGTAGGGGCGGTGGAAGAGGAAGAGGATCAGCGAGAGGACCGCGCTGGCCGCCTTGCCATGGGCGAGCAGGAGAGGAAAGAGCCCGCTTTCCGGATGGCGGGCCATGGCCAGGGCCAGCAGGGTGACCAGGTACATGTAGGCCACCGCCAGGGCGAGGTAGAGACCGGCGCCGTGGAGCGGGGCCGGGGGCAGGCCGAGCGGGGCGGAGAGGGAGTTGAAGAAGGCCAGCACGCCGACGGGAGCGAGCAGGAAGAGGAGGCCGACGGCGGCGAAGAGCAGCGCCAGGAGCAGCCCGACCGGGCGGCCGGCGCCTCGCCAGGAGCGGGCCGGGCGGCTGCCGTCAGCCATCGCCGGTTGCCCTCTGCGCCCGCCGGCGCCGATCGTGCAGCTGGAAGAAACGCGCCGGCCGCTCGAAGCGGACCTGCGCCAGCACGTTATCCGACTCGGCCGCGGCCAGCGGCATCCCCCCGCCGGCTTGCCGCAGCCGCTCGAAGTGCCGGTTGATGAAGCACTCCTCCTCTCCGGGGAAGCGTCGGCTCATCTCGCGCACGATGTCTTCGAGCGGGCGGTCGCCCACATTGCCGAAGGTCATGGGGATGAAGACGCACGGGCTGACGTCGCCGAAGGCGTCGACGTAGACCATCTTGCGCCCGGCCGAACAGCCGAAATGGCGTGCGTCCTCGAAGTGGCCGAGATAGTTCACGGTCATGCCGCCGCCCCGGTTGCGCTCGTCCTGGATGCCCACCAGCAGGTCGTGCTCCGCCCGGGTGACGACCCGCTCCCGGCTGCAGAACGCCGCCACCGACGGCTTGGTCTCGCTCAGCCACGCCTCGTGGATGCCGAGCCCGGACAGGAAATCGAGATAGCGCCCGATCGTCGGGCGGTTGATCATCTCCCGGGCGAGGACGGCCGACACCCCGACGTGGATGCCCCCGACCTCCAGGAAGGTGTCGATGGCCCCGCGGGCGGCGCGGTAGGCCCCGGGATAGTTGCGGGCCCGGTCGTGCTCCTCCTCCTGCCAGTGGTCCAGGCTCACCGAAACCGAGAAGAGGCCGGCGTCCCTCAACTCGCGGGCCCGGTCGCGGGTGAGCGTGCAGCCGGTGGTGAAGAGCTTGGCGGCGCAGTCCTCGCCGATCTCCCGGACGATGGCCGCCAGGTCCGGGTTCAGCAGCGGCTCGCCGCCGGTCAGCCCGATCCAGAAGACGCCGCTGCGCTTGAGGTCGCGGACCGTCCGCCGGATGGTCTCCGTGTCCATCACCCGGCCGGCCCGGTTCTTGTTGTAGCAGTACCCGCAGCGCTGCGGGCAGGCGTTGGTGACCCCGATCTGGGCGTGGGAGGGCCCGCCGGATCCGTCCAGCAGGTGCTCGCGAACGAAGCGCGAGTAGGCCCGGCTGTTCAAGGGCGGCAGGTGGGAGTGGAGGACCAGTTTCCCGCCCACGTCCGCCACCCGGAAGCGGCGCATGTAGCGGCACAGGAAGAGGAGCAGGGACGGCCTGGCCCGGAGCACCCGGGGGGTCGCCAGCAGGGCGGCGGCGATCTGGAATGGGGAAGCGGCCTTCATGTCCTTTCGCGCCCGGAACCGGCGGGTCATCACCGGTCCCAGTCGGCCGTGGACCATTGTACCACACAATCCGCGGCGAAGGTCATCCGGTCCAACCTCGTGCCCGGTTCAATTGTCCCGCCGCCCCGAGTATACTATTACCCACGCCCATGCGGAGGTCGACCATGAGCCCTGCCCGACTCGCTTTCGTCGCCGCACTCCTCATTCCCCTGGCCGGAAGGCTGGCCGCCACGAGCCCGGTCGTGCGCCTGGGGGACCTGCTCTCCTGGAGCGTCTCCGGGCCGGACCTGGAGCTGCGGGCCGCGAACGCGGTGGTGCGCGTCACCGCCTGCGCGCCGGAGATCGTGCGCGTGCGGGTCATGCGGGACGCGGAGGGGGACGGCTTCTCCTGCGCCGTGGCGCGGGCGCCGCTGGGGGCGCCGCTGCGGGTCGTGGACGAGGGCGGGCGGCTGCGGGCGCAGGCCGGCGAGCTGCGGCTGGAGATCGGCAAGGCGCCGCTGCGGCTGGCCGTGCGCAACCGGCGCGGACAGCTCCTGAACGAGGACGAGGAGCTGGGGGTGCTCTGGATCGGCACCGAGGTGACGTGCCACAAGCGGCTGCTCTCCGGCGAGCGCTTCATCGGCCTGGGCGAGAAGACCGGCGGCCTCGACCGCCGCGGCCGCGCCTACGTCAACTGGAACACCGACGCCTACGGCTACGGGCCCTCCACCGACCCGCTCTACTGTTCCATCCCCTTCTACATCGGCCTGCACGACGGAGTGGCCTACGGCATCTTTCTCGACAACCCGCACCGCACCACTTTCAACTTCGGCGCCTCCAACGACCGCTTCGCCTGCTTCACGGCAGAGGACGGCGAGCTCGACTACTACGTCATCGGCGGCGACACCGTGGCCCGGGTCATCGAAAACTACACCGGGCTCACCGGGCGCATGGAGCTGCCGCCGCTCTGGGCCCTCGGCTACCAGCAGTGCCGCTGGAGCTACTTCCCCGACCGCGCCGTGCTCGATCTGGCGCGCGGCTTCCGCTCCCGGCGCATCCCGGCCGACGTCATCTACCTCGACATCCACTGGATGGACGGCTACCGCGTCTTCACCTGGCACCCCGAACGCTTCCCCGACCCCGCCGCCATGGTGTCCGAGCTGCGGCGACTGGGCTTCCACGTGGCGGCCATCGTCGACCCGGGGGTGAAGGCCGAGCCCGGCTACCCGGTGTACGACCAGGGGCTGGCCGGAGGCCATTTCGTAACTTACCCCGACGGCCGGCCGTGGGCGGCCGAGGTCTGGGCCGGGCGCTCGCACTTTCCCGACTTCACCCGGCCGGCGACGCGGGCCTGGTGGGGCGGGCTGCTGGCCGCCCTCACCGGCGCCGGCGTGGAGGGATTCTGGAACGACATGAACGAGCCGGCCACCTGGGGGCAGTGCACGCCCAACCCGCTCCAATTCGACTGCGACGGCCACCCCTCCACCCACCGCCGGGCCCACAATCTCTATGGGCTGCAGATGGCCCGGGCCGCCCGCGAGGGAGGGGAGCGCCTGCTGGGCCGGCGGTCGCTGGTCGTCACCCGCGCGGGCTACGCCGGCGTGCAGCGCTACGCGGCCGTCTGGACCGGCGACAACCTGGCCAGCGACGAGCACATGCTGCTCGGCGTGCGGCTGGTCAACTCGCTCGGCCTGGCGGGCGTCCCCTTCTGCGGCCCGGACATCGGCGGCTTCGCCGGCGAGCCGACCCCGGCGCTGATGACCCGCTGGACCTCCCTGGGCGCCTACACCCCCTTCTTCCGCAACCACGCCCAGTACGGCTCGCGGCCGCGCGAGCCGTGGGCCTTCGGCGACGACCACGAGACGGCCCACCGCGAGGCCATCGGGCAGCGCTACCGGCTGCTGCCCTACATCTATTCGGTTTTCCGCGAGGCCAGCCGCACGGGCCTTCCGGTCGCCCGCACCCTGGCCATCGACTACTCCTTCGACGAGCGGGTCTACGATCCCCGCTACGAGAACGAGTACCTCTTCGGGCCGCACCTGTTGGTGGCCCCGGCGGGCAGCGAGCAGCGCCTGGCGGATGTCTTCCTGCCGCCCGGGACCTGGTACCGGCTCTCCTCGGACCGCGCCTATTCCGGCAACCGGAACGTGCTGGTCGAGGCCCCCCTGTCCGACCTCCCGGTCTTCGCCCGGGCCGGGGCCATCGTCCCCATGCAGCCCCTGGTGCAGCATACCGGCCAGAAGCCGGAGGGCCCGCTGGAGCTCCACGTCTGGGCCGGCCCCGAGCCGACCTCCTTCACCCTGTACGAGGACGACGGCACCTCCTTCGCCTACCGCGAAGGCGGGTTCCGCGAGCGCCTCGTCTCCTGGCTTCCCGGGCAGAAGAGGATCGTGCTCGGCGCGGTCTCCGGCAGCCACCCCTCGGCGTTCGACGCCATCCGGCTGGTGCTGCACGGCTTCGCCCCAGGGAGCGCGCGGGTCAACGGCAGGCGACAGCCGCTGGAGAAACTGGAATCGGGGCAACGCGGCCTGCTCCTGGGCAACCCCGCCGAGGCCGTCGAGGTGACCTGGTAGGGGATCTCAGCCGCCGCTCCCCAGCGGCCGCACCAGCTCGGCGCGCACGGCGCGGGCGATGCGCTCCAGCGAGTAGGGCTTGCGCAGGTAGGCGCCGGCGCCGAGCCGCTGGGCCTCGCGCACGCGCTCCGATTCCGAGAAGCCGCTGGCGATGACCGCCCGCTGGCCCGGGTGGCCGGCGACGATGCGCCGGTAGGTCTCGCAGCCGTCGATGCCGGGCTCCATGACCATGTCCAGGACCAGCACGTCGGCCGGTTGGGCGCGCAGAAGCGCCACCGCCTCCTCCCCGCTGGCGGCGACGCGCACGTCGTAGCCCAGCTTGCGCAGCATGGCCGCGGCGATGTCCCGCTGCTCGGCCACGTCGTCGACCACCAGCACCCGCTCGGATCCGCGGCAGTCCTCGATGGCCAGCGGCGGCGGCTCGCCGGCCTCGGCCTCGCGCACGGCCGGGAAAAAGAGGTCGAAGGTCGTCCCCCTCCCCTCGGCGCTGTTCACGTCGATGAAGCCGCCGTGGTCCTTCAGGGCCGACCAGACCAGGGTCATGCCCAGCCCGGTCCCGCTGCGGCCGGCCTTCTTCTTGCTGAAGAAGGGCTCGAACACCCGCTTCAGGTCCGCCGCGGCGATGCCGATGCCGGTGTCGGCGATGCTCAGCACGACGTACTCTCCCTCGGGGATCGTCTCGAATCCGTGGCGCGGCGCGTCGATGTAGGCGTTGCGGGTGGAGACGCGCACCGATCCGGCCACCAGGTTGGCCTCGAACGCGTTGCCGATCAGGTTCATGGCGATCTTGGCCAGGTGGACCGGCGAGCCGCGCAGGTTCAGCGCGTCCTCCTGCAGGTCGACCTGCAGGTCGTGGGCGGGGTGGGCGGCGCGCAGCTGGCCGAACTCCGGGGACCCCAGGTAGTCGCGGATGCAGGCGTTCAGGCTGCAGATCCGGGCCTCGGGCAGGCCGCGCCGGGAGAGAGCCAGCAGGTCATGGACGATCGCCGCCGCCTTGAGGCCGGAGTTCCGGATGAGCGTCAGCGGCTCGCGCAGCCGGCTCTCGGCCGGCAGGTCGAGCATCAGGAATTCCGGGTAGGTCACCAGCCCCGAGAGGATGTTGTTGAGGTCGTGGGCCACGCCGGCGGCCAGCCGGCCGATGGTCTCCATCTTCTCGGCCCCTTTCAGCTGGAGTTGCAGCCGCTCCCGCTCCTCGGCCACCCGCTGCCGCTCGGCGATCTCCCGGCGCAGTTCGGCCGTGCGCTCCTCGACCTTGCTCTCCAGCAGGCGGTTGGCCTCGCTCACCCGCTCCCGCTCCCGGGTCAGCAGGTGGGCGAGGTAGAAGTCCCGGCGGGCGGCGAACTCCATGGCGTAGCAGGTGGCCATGCCGGCCAGGTTGGCGGCGACCAGGAAAAAGCTGTTGGCCAGCAGCACCGGGCCGTGGATACCGGCCAGCGTCGGGGCGGCCCCCTCGTAGAGCAGCACCATGATCCAGCCGGCGGCCGTCGCCCAGAGGAAGCGCATGCGCACCAGGGTGTAGGTGAAGATGAGCACCAGGATGAGGCCGGCGTAGTAGTTGTGCCCCACCAGCGGGGGCCCGACGACGATCATGGCCACGATGCCGGCGCCGCCGGCGACGTTCAGCGCGGCCAAGAGCGGCTGCATGGCCCGGCGGAAGCCGGGGCGGAAGGAGTAGACCTGGACCAGCAGGATCGCCGGGGCGACGACGGCGAAGCGGATGAACCAGGCCACCTGCTGCCGGTCCGGCATCATCAGGTGGTCGAGCACGGCGAAGGCGGCGTACAGCAGCGCGCCCAGCACCAGGGTCACGCGCAACTGCGGCAGGGAGCGGCGGAAGTACTCCTCCCGGAAGGGTGCCTCGAGGGCGGCGTTGGGCCCGGAAAAGGCGAGGGTCAGAACGTCCAGGTGCATGCCGCGGCGCGAAGCCGGGCCGGTGTCACGCGGTTCGGGCATGCAGTCGGCTTCCCCCGCTTTCATTCGTTTTTCACGAACCGATCGTCGGGGGAATTATACGACGGCGGCCGCGGCCGGGTCAAGCCGGCCCGCGCTTCCCCGCTCAGGCGTCCGGGGCCAGCAGCTCCCGGTCGATGGCCGCCGCCAGGGCCGCCAGGGCCGTCCGGGTCTCGGCGCCCGGCTCGAAGCCGGTGACCGAGACCAGGCAGGAGCCGCGGTGGAACTGCACCTGGTAGTCGTCGATGGTGCAGGCGGCGCCGGGGCCGGCGCCCGGGGCCAGGCCGGCGGAGAGCTCGGCGAACAGGGCGGCCGCGGCCGGGGCGCCGCTCAGGCGGTAGATCTCCACCCGCACCTGGAGCGGCCCCCGGGCGTAGTCCTGCACCGCCAGGCGCTCGAAGCCGAACCGCAGGTAGAGTTCGGCCCCGCCGTTGACGTGGCGGTACAGCTCGGCGCCGTTGAACAGCCGCGTCTCGCCGAGGCGGTGCCAGCCGGGCGGCACGTCGTCGCCGGGCAGCGCGGGGACGGTCGTTCCGACCCCGGGGGAAACGGCCAGCAGCAGCCCCAGCAACGAGGCGAGGAGCGCGCTCACCGCCCGCCCCCGCCGGGCCGGGCCAGGCGCGCGGCGCGGCGCTCGATCGGCCGGCCGCGGTGCACGCCCAGGCCGAGGTTCTCGGCCACCGCCAGCCCGTAGTGGCGGCGCCGCTTCTCCTCCGCCTTGTCGGGGGTCAGCCGCCCCGCCTCCAGCTGCCGGGCCAGCAGCACGTCGAAGCCGACGCTGTCCAGGGCCACCGGGTCCGAGGCCAGGTAGAGCCGCTCGTGCGGCCAGACGAACTGCGGCGCCGGCGCCGGGCCGCGGTCGTACTGCCCCCGCAGGCCGTCGAGCACGTGCAGCACCGCCTTGTCGCGCAGCGGCGGGAAGGCGCACACCTCGGGGATGTAGCGCTCGATGAAGAGGTGGCCGCGCGGGCAGTTGGTGGTGGAGCCGAAGGCCAGGTTCTTCAGGGCCAGGGTGATGAAGCAGCTGCCGTGGTGCTTGAGGCTGGGGACGTTGATCACCTTGTCGACGCCGCCCTGGGCGCCGGAGCGGGTCAGGATGAGGGGGAATTCGCTTCGGGTGCCGCCGTGGAACATCTCTTCCAGGTAGTTCTGCTCGTCGGGCAGGGAGACGTCGGCCTCGTAGAAGACGCTCTCGTCCCAGCGCTCGAAGCCGCCGGGGGTGTTGCGCCCGTCCCGGGGAATGAACCAGTTGAGCAGGTAGGCCTCCACGCCGGGGTGCGCCTCCTCGGGCTTGTAGGCCTGGGCCCACTCGTCGTTGAAGCGGTGCCAGACCAGCATGTCGCGGCGCGGAATTCCGGCCCGCTCCAGCAGGTCGACCAGCGCCCCGATCACCTCCGGGGTGGTGCCGGAGACCCGGTGGCCCACCGGGTTGAACTTGATGCCCACCCGCTCTCCCGGGGTGACGAAGCGGCGCAGCGCGTCGCGCGGGTCCTTCTCCCCGGTCAGCGCCCGCAGCCCGGCCTCCAGCATGCGCCGGCCGGTTCCGGGAACGGGCTGGAGGTCGCGGGTGGCCCCGGGCAGGTGCACCTCGGCGACGACCCCCGGGAACGGCCCGGGCATCGACCAGGGCTTCTTGGGCTGGGCCTGGGCGACGGCCACGTTGCTCTTCACCGCCAGCGGGTCGGGCCGCGCCGGGGGGCCGCCCGCGGCGGCCTGCTGGGCGCGGGCCTCCCCCGGCAGAAGACCGGCGGCCAGCGCCGCCCCGGCAGCGGCCAGGAAGCCGCGGCGCTCCATGCCGGGTCGCCCCGGCCCGACCGAGTTTCTCGTTTCGCTCATGGGTCGCTCCTCCCGCGCCGGATCGCCCGGCCGCGCATCCTTGATACTCCCGCCCGGGCCACTTGGTTTCGAGGCCGCCGTCTTGACAACCGCCGGCGGGAGTGCCAAAAGGGAACATGCACGCAGCCCACGACTCGCCCGGCGGGCCGCTTCGGGCAAACCCGGCCGCGGACGCCGACGCCCCCATGCTGAGCGTCCGCCGCCTGACCCGCGCCTACGGCGACCTGCTGGCCGTCGACGACCTCTCCTTTTCCGTGCGCCGCGGCGAGGTCTTCGGCTTCCTGGGGCCGAACGGGGCCGGCAAGACCACCACCCTGAAAATGATGTGCGGGCTGCTGCGGCCCGACCGCGGCACGGTCGAGATCGCCGGCCGCCCCCTGGCCGCGGCCGACTGGAAGGGGCTGCGCTGCCTCGGCGTCTGCCCCCAGGAAATCGTCGTCTGGGAGACCCTCACCTGCCGCGAGCAGCTGGAGTTCATGGGCCGCGCCTACGACCTGCCGGGCCCCGAGGCGCGCCAGCGGGCCGCCGAGCTGCTGGCCGCCTTCGGGCTGGCGGAGAAGGGCAACCGCCTGGCGCGCACCCTGTCGGGGGGCATGCAGCGGCGGCTGAACATCGCCCTGGCGCTGGTGCACCGCCCGGCGCTTCTCTTCCTCGACGAGCCGCAGGCCGGGCTGGACCCGCAGAGCCGGGTGCTGGTGCGCGACTTCGTGCGCGGTCTGGCCGGGGAGACCACGGTGGTGCTCACCACCCACGACATGGAGGAGGCGGAGAAGCTCTCCGACCGGGTCTGCATCATCGACCACGGGCGGCTCCTGGCGCTCGACACCGTGGCCGGCATCAAGAACCGCCTGGGCCGGGGCGACCGGTTCGAGATCGAGATCCGCGAGGACGCGGCCGGGCTGCTGCCGCACCTGCCCGGGGCCGCGTCGGGGCGCTACTCGGTGCGGGGGCGGACCATCGGCCTGGTCTGCGACGGGGCGGCCGACCTGCTGCCGGCGGTGCTGGAGACCATCCGCGGCCGAGGGCTGCACCTGGAGAGCCTGCATCTCCGCCAGACCACGCTCGAGGACGTCTTCATCCACCTGACCGGGCGGGGGTTGCGCGAATGAGACTGCTGGCCTGCTTCCGCAAGACCTGGGCGGAGAACCTCCGCGAGTGGAAGATCCTCGTTCTGGCCCTGGCCTTCGGGCCTTTTTTCGTCTACCTGATGCACGCCTACTTCGGCGCCGCCAGCCCCAGCTACGCGCTGCGGGTGGTCAACCGGGACCAGCCGGCGAGGAGCCCCGACGGGGCGGTCCTGGCCGCCGGCGCCGACCTGCTCGCCGCCTGGCGCGCCCTGGCCTACCCCGACGGCAAGCCCGTCTTCCAGGTTCGCCTGGCCGTCGACCCCGCGGCGGCCCGGCGGGAGCTGCGGGAGCGCTCGGCCGACCTGCTGCTGGTCATCCCCGCGGAGTTCTCGCGGCGCCTGGCGGAACACGCCGGAGGCCGGCGGGGCCCGTGGGCGCAGCTGGTCTCCTGGGGCGACCCCGGGAACGCCCGCTTCACGGTGGCCGCCTCCTTCGCCGACTACGTCGCCTTCTCCCGGGTGTCGGCCCTCACCGGCGGCCAGACGCCGCTGTCCATCGACTTCCGCTCGGTCTCCGCCGGGCGCCGCCTGGGCGAGTTCGACCTCTACGTGCCGGCCCTGCTGGTGCTGGCCATCATCATGGTGATGTTCACCGCCGCCGCCTCCTTCATCAAGGAGGTGGACCGCAAGACCATCACCCGGCTGGCCCTCTCCCGGCTGACCACCGCCGAGTTCGTCGCCGCCGTCTCCCTCAACCAGGTGCTGATCGGCTGCGCCGCGCTGGGGCTTACCTTCCTGGCCGCGCTGCACACCGGATACCGCAGCGACGGCTCGCTGGCCCTCTTCTTCCTGGTGGGCGCCCTCTCCTGCCTGTCGGTCATCGCCATCAGCCTGCTGGTGGCCGCCTTCCTGCGCACCATCTTCGAGCTGCTGACGGTCGGGGTCTTCCCCTTCTTCGTGCTGATGTTCTTTTCCGAGAGCATGTTCCCGCTGCCGCGCATCACCCTGCTGCGCCTCGGCGGACACGTCTACTACGCCAACGACCTGCTGCCCACCTCGCTGACGGTCAAGGCCTTCCACAAGATCCTCAACGCCGGCGCCGGCCTCGGCGACCTGGGATACGAGCTGGCCGGGATGGCGCTGCTGACCCTCCTCCTCTTCGCCGCCGGCGCCTGGCTGTACCGCCGCCGCCACCTGCCGCCGCTCAGTCGAGCTGGTCGTTGAAGTGGGCGCGGTGCGCCGGGCAACGGCACCGCTTGTCCCAGGGGCGGTCGCAGCCGCGGATTCGGACGACGCACCGCCGGCCCGCCTCGGGATCCAGCGGACCGGTCACGGAGGCCTGCTCTTCGCCGCAGAACGCCTCGCGCCAGCTCACCACCGTGTAGGCGCCGCACCCCGGGCAGCGGTGGTAGCAGTCGGTGCACTCGTCGCCCAGGATCGAGCCGGAGATCGCCGCCTCCGGCTCGCGGGCCAGGGGCCGCCCGCAGGCGGAGCAGCGCAGGTCGTCCACCGCCGGCCCCGCGGCGTCAGCGCTTCTCCGCCCCGGCCAGCTCGCGCGCCGGGGCGGCCGGCAGCGCGTCCGGCTCGAGTTCGATGCGCACCTCGTCGCCGGCCAGCCGGCACGAGACCAGGCGCGCCGCCTCCCACTCCGTCTCCAGGGCGAGGCGGGCCAGTTTCTCCAGAATCTCTTTCTTGACCGTGCGGGCCAGGTTGCGCGCGCCGTATTCCAGCGAGTAGCCGCGTTCGGCGATCAGGTCGACCACCTCGTCGGCGACGGCGAGCTCCTTGCCCTGGCGCTGCAGGTCGCGGCCCACGCCGTCCAGCTGCAGGCGGACGATGCGTCGCACCTCGGCGGCGGCCAGGTGGCGGAAGACCACGATCTCGTCGATGCGGTTGAGGAACTCCGGCGAGAAGTAGCGTTTGAGGGCCTTGATGAGCGTGGCCTGCGACACGTCGCCGCCCTCCAGGCTGCCCTGGTAGCCCAGGTTCGGCTTGGAGAAGAGGGCGGTGCCGATGTTGGAGGTCATGATCACCGTGGCCTTGGAAAAATCGACCACGTTGCCGCGGGCGTCGGTCAGGCGGCCGGCGTCGAACACCTGCAGGAAGATGTTGAGCAGCTGGGAGTCGGCCTTCTCGATCTCGTCGAGGAGGATGACCGAGTAGGGGTTTTGGCGCACCTTGTCGGTGAGCTGGTTGGAGTCGTAGTAGCCGACGTAGCCCGGGGCGGCGCCGACGAAGCGCGAGTAGGTGAACTTCTCCATGTACTCGGACATGTCGACGCGGATGAGGAAGTCCTGCGACCCGTAGAGCGCGTCGCTCAAGGCCAGCGCCGTCTCGGTCTTGCCCACCCCGGTCGGGCCGATGAACAGGAAGACGCCGTTGGGGCGGTTCTTCTTCAGGGTGAAGCCGAGCTTGGCCGCCGAGACCCCGGCCACCACCACCTGCAGGGCGTCGTCCTGGCCGATGATGCGCTGCCGCAGCCGGTCGCCCAAGTCGGCCAGGCGCTCCTTCAGCGACAGGGAGAGGCGGCTGTCGGGCAGGTTGAGCAGGTCGGCCAGCACCTCGCCCACCTCGGCCTCGCCCACCGCCGGGATGCCCTTCAACCGCGCCTTGGCCACGGCGCGCTCGAACAGCAGGATGGCGGAGTCGGGCAGGCGGCGGTCGCGCACGTCGCGCTTGGCGGCCTCGACGATGCGCTCCAGCACCGGACGCGGAGCCTCCACCCGGTCGCGCGCGGACGCGGCGGCGGCCAGCGCCTCGAGCGCGCCCAGCGACTCCTCGGGCGACAGCTCGGGGACGCTCACCTTCTGGAAGAAGGCGAGCAGCGAGTTGTCCTTCTCCAGGGTGTTCTTGTACTCCTCGTAGTCGGTGGTGGCGACGACCTGGATGGAGTTGTCGCGCAGGAAGGGCTTCACGATGTTGACCAGGTCGAGCGAGGTGCCCCGGGCGGCGCCGCCGGACATCATCAGGTGGATGTCCTCCAGCACCAGGATGACGTTCTGGCCGCGGATCTCCTGCAGCACCTTGAGCGCCTTCTCCTCGAACTGGCCGCGGTACTTGGAGCCGGTGAGCAGGGCAACGAAATTGATCTCCTTCAGCCGCCTGCCGCGCAGCGGCTCGGGCACCGTCTCGAACAGGATGCGCTGCACCAGCAGCCGCAGCAGCGTGCTCTTGCCGGCGCCGCGGTCGCCCACCAGCAGCAGGTTGCGGCGGGTGGCCGAGGTGAGGATCTCCAGCATCTGGCGCAGCTCGCGCTCGCGGCCGACGATGGTCGTCGCCTCGCCCTGCAGGGCGGCCTCGTTCAGGTCGTAGAACGCGTCGTTTTTGGCGGACTCCACCGGCGCGGCCTTGCGGCCCTTGTCGAGCCCCTCGCGGGCGCGCTTCACCTTTTCGCCCAGGCCGCGCCCGGCGCCGATGGCCTGCGCCTTGTCGTAGAAGGAGAGGGCCAGCTCGAAGTTCTCCTCGCGGGCGTGGAGGTCGCCCATCAGCTCGTGGCCCTCGGCGTAGTAGGGGAAGAGCAGCAGGAACTTCTGCAGCAGGCGCTTGACCTCGAAGCCGCGGTTGAGCTGGAGCAGGTTGCGCACCTGCAGGAGGTAGGCCAGCGGCAGGTTCAGCTCCTCGAAGCCGGCCTCGCCCAGGGCGGCCGCGCTCTCGCCGTACTGCTTCTGCCGGTGGCTCTCCACGGCCCGCTGCAGCATGTCCCGGCGGGAGAGCCCGGGGTCGCCGGCGGCGAATGCGGCCGGGTGCAGGTGGGCCAGGTCGGCGAAGCAGAAGTTGGCCAGCAGGAACTCGGCCAGCGGCGCCTGCGCCGCGGGGGCGGCCTCGGCCACCTCTCCGTCGCCGAAGGGCGGCCGGTACAGCAGCGCGTCGCCGCGCAGCCCGTTCAGGAACAGGGCCGCGCCCGGCCCCCCGGCGACGAAGGGAAAGAGGCTGAAGGAGCCCATCGGGTGGTGGAAAACGGCCTCCTCCGCCTCGCCCGCCGCCTCCGTGAACCCCAGGCTGCCGGTCAGCTTGGCGTCGCAGAACTTGAAGAAGTTCTCGATCCAGAAGCGGTAGTCGCCGAAGACGGTGCGCGGGTCGGCGGCCACGGCGGAGCTGCGCAGGTAGTCGACCACGTTCTCCAGGATGAACGAGAAGGTCTGGCGCTCGGCCTTGCTCAGGTCGAGAGCGCGGCAGGTGAACGCCTGCAGGAAGTCGCGGACGTTCTCGAGGCGACCGGCGACGTCCCCCGGCGGGACGAAGAAGGAGCGGCCGGCCGGCAGCTGCAGGTTCTTGCGCCGCTGCCGGTTCTCGGCCAGGCACAGGGCGTCGAGCAGGTGGGCGACCAGCGCCAGCAGGGCGTCGGCGCTGTCGCGGTCGAACTCGCGCCAGGACGGCGCGGAGGAGAAAAACGGCGCCGCGAAGGATTCGATGCGGCGGTATGGCGGCACGGAAAGCGGCATGGCACACCCCGCCAATATATATATGCAACGGCGCGGCTTGTCAACGCGGCCGGATTGATTTTTTCCCTGCCGGCTGGTATACTTTTTCGGTAGAAATGCCGGACATATCCTCATTCCTGCGCGACAACCCGTGGGCGTGGCTGGTCATCATCGCCGCCGGCCTGGCCCTGGCGGCCAAGGTCGTCTACCACGTCCTCAAGTCGGCGCGGGTGTCGGCGGTGCAGGACAAGTCGCTCATCGAATCGATCTTCTACCTGCTGGCCAAGAAGGGCTACAAGCTGCGCGAGGCCAAGCGCGCCCGCAACCAGAACATGTTCCTCAAGGCCGGCAAGATCTACGAGGAGATCGGGGAATACCACAAGGCCCTCAAGGTCTTCGAGGAAGGCCAGGAGTTCGACGCCATGGGCGACCTCCTGGAGCGCCGCGGCAAGGAAACCGAGGCCATCGAGATCTACAAGAAGAGCGGCAACATCGACTCCCTGGTGCGCCTGTACATCAAGCGCAAGAACATCGAGGCGGCCGGAACGGTGCTGGAGAACCACAACCGCTTCCAGGAGGCCGCCGAGCTCTACTACGGCTACGAGCGCTTCGAGAAGGCCGCCCAGATCTACGAGAAAAAGGGATTCTACAAGAAGGCCGCCTACATCTACGAGAAGTCGGGCAATTTGAAGAAGGCGGCCATCAACTTCGAGAAATGGGTGGTCACCTCGTCCGACACCACCGTCGGCTACCAGAGCTTCAAGCAGCTGGAGCAGGAACTGCTCAAGGCGGTGGAGCTGTACTCCCAGATCGGCGAGATGGAGACCGCCTACGACCTGCTGATGAAGTTCGGCAAGTTCGAGAAGGCGGCCGAGCTGGCCGTGCGCATGAACAAGCTGCCCGAGGCGGCCCGCAACTACGAGAAGGCCCAGCTGCCGCTGAAGGCCGCCGACATCCACGAGAAAATCGGCCAGTCCAAGATCGCCTGCCAGCTGCGCGGCGAGGAGGCCTTCGCCCGCGGCGCCACCACCGAGGCCGCCGAGTGGTTCCTCAAGGCCGAGGACTACACCCGCGCCGCCGAGCTGTTCGAGTGGGACCGCCAGTTCAACCAGGCCGCCCACTGCTACTTCATGAACCAGAACTTCCTGGCCGCCGCCGACAACTACCTCAAGTCGGGCAACGAGGAGGAGGCGGCCAAGATGTTCGAGATGGGCCGCGAGTGGCGCAGCGCCGCCGAGCTGTCGTTCAAGTTCCAGAAGTTCCAGAAGGCCGGCGAGCTGTACGAGAAGGCCCAGGAGTTCTACAAGGCCGGCATGGCCTTCATGAAGGTGGACGACGACCGGCGCGCGCTGGCCAACTTCCAGCAGGTGGAGATGGCTTCTCCCGACTTCGCCACCGCCGTCACCTACATGGCCAGCATCTTCCTCAAGAACCGCAAGCCCCAGCTGGTCATCGAGAAGGTGGAGAAGCTGCTGGGCAGCAAGCCGATCGACAAGGCCAACATCGAGTGGTACTACGTGCTCGGCCAGGCCTACGAGAACGCCGGCTCCTTCAAGAAGGCCTTCGAGATCTACCAGATGATCCTGACCGAGGACTACTCGTTCAAGGACGTGCACCAGAAGATCAAGGAAGTCGAGGGGCTGATCCAGAAATACAAGGAGATGGAGCTGATCTCCGACGATTCCAGCGAGCGCTACAAGATCGTGGAGAAGGTCGGCGAGGGCGGCATGGGCGTGGTGTTCAAGGCCGAGGACACCGTGCTGAAGCGCATCGTGGCCCTGAAGATCCTCAACAAGACGCTGATCCAGGACCGCCGCAACCTGGAGCGCTTCTTCGCCGAGGCCCGCTCCACCGCCTCCCTGTCCCACGCCAACATCGTCACCGTCTACGACGTCGGCCAGATCAAGGACGACTACTTCATCTCCATGGAGTTCATCGAGGGCGAGAACTTCATGAACCTCATCCGCTCCAAGAAGATGTTCTCCACCTCGCAGATCCTGTTCATCGCCATCAAGCTCTTCAAGGCCCTGGACTACTCGCACCGCAAGGGCATCATCCACCGCGACATCAAGCCGCACAACATCATGATCACCAAGACCAAGGAGATCAAGATCATGGACTTCGGCCTGGCGGTCATCCTGGGCGACCAGAAAAAGGGCGAGAGCGGGGTCATCACCGGCACCCCCTACTACATGTCGCCCGAGCAGATCCAGGGCATCCAGGTCGACCACCGCACCGACATCTACTCCTCCGGCGCCACCCTCTTCCACCTGATCACCGGCCGGGTGCCCTTCAAGGGCGAGAACATCTTCTACCAGCACCTGTTCGAGCCGGTGCCTCCCCTCAAGTCGCTGCGCAGCGACATTCCCGACAAGCTGGCGGCCATCGTCGAGAAGTGCCTGGAGAAGAAGCGCGAGAGCCGTTTCCAGAGCGCCATGGAAGTGCTCAACGACATCAAGGTCATAAAAGTCTAACGAGGAGTTTCCCAACCATGGATTTCCTGCTGAACGAAGAACAGTTGGCTTTGCGGGAAGAAACCCACAAGTTCGCCGAGAAGGAGATGCGCCCCAAGGCCCTGGAGATCGACGAGAAGAACGAGTTCCCCGTCGAGATCATGCAGAAGGCCTTCGAGACCGGCTTCCTGACCTCCGGCATCCCGGTGGAGTACAACGGCGCCGGCTTCTCCAACCTGACCAACGCCGTCGTCTGCGAGGAGCTGGCCTGGGGCTGCGCCGGCATGTACACCTCGATCATGGCCAACACCCTGGCCACCACCCCGATCGTGCTGTTCGGCTCCGAGGAGCAGAAGCGCGACTTCCTCCTCCCCCTCACCCGCGAGATGAGCTTCGCCTGCTTCGGGCTGACCGAGAAGGAGGCGGGATCGGACAACTCGGCCATCCAGACCACCGCGGTGCGCCAGGGCGACCATTACCTGCTCAACGGGTCCAAGACCTTCATCACCAACGCCGGCGTCTCCCGGCTGGGCGTCATCTTCGCCTCCACCGACAAGACGCGCGGCGCCCGCGGGCTGTCGGCCTTCATCGTGCCCATGGACCTGCCCGGGGTGACCATCGGCAAGCACGAGAACAAGATGGGCCACCGCGCCTCGAACACCGCCGAGATCTACTTCGACGAGGTGAAGGTGCCGGCCGCCAACCTGCTGAAGCGCGAGGGCATGGGCTTCATCGTCGCCATGAAGACGCTCGACTACGCCCGCCCGGCCGTCGGCGCCGGCGGCATCGGCGTGGCCCGCGCCGCCTACGAGGAGGCGCTCAAGTACGCCCAGAACCGCGTCCAGTTCAACCGGCCGATCGCCTCCTTCCAGCACAACGCCTTCACCCTGGCCGACATGGCCACGGCCATCGACGCCGCCCGGCTGATGGTCTACCGCTCCGCCTGGATGCTGGACAACGGCATGAAGGCCTCCAAGGAGTCGGCCATGGCCAAGGTGATGGCCACCGACGTGGCCATGAAGGTGGCCGTCGACGCCGTGCAGCTGCACGGGGGCTACGGCTACATGAAGGAGTACCCGGTCGAGAAGATGATGCGCGACGCCAAGCTGCTGCAGATCTACGAGGGCACCAACGAGATCCAGCGCCACGTCATCTCGCTGGAGATCCTGGGGGCGATGAAGAACATCGGCTGATTCATGGCCCGGACGTCCGACGCGGTCATCATCGGGGCCGGCATCAGCGGGCTGGCCACCGCGTACCACCTCGGGCGGCGCGGGCTCAAGGCGCTGGTGCTGGAGCGCGACCACGCCGGCGCCGGCTCCACCTCGCGCTGCATCGGCGGCATCCGCCAGCAGTTCTCCACCGAGGCCGCCATCCGCCTGATGCAGGAGGCGGTGGCCCAGTTCCGCGGCATGGAGCGGGAGTTCGGCTTCCCGGTCGACTACCGGGAGAGCGGCTACCTGTTCCTGGCCCACGACCCGAAGCGGCTGGAGCTGTTCCGCTCCATCCTGCCCCTGCAGCGGCGCCTGGGGCTGCCGGTGGAGATCCTCTCGGCCGACGATTGCCGCCGCCTGGTGCCGGGGCTCGACCCGCTGGACCTGCTGGGCGGCGCCTACTCCCCCGCCGACGGCCAGGCCTGCCCCTTCCGGGTGCTGCGGGGCTACGTCCAGGAGCTGCGCCGGTGCGGCGCCCGCCTGCAGACCGGGACGGCGGTGACGGCCATCGACACGGCCGGCGGGGCGGTGCGCGGCGTCCGCACCGCCGCCGGGGAGACCGTGTCCACGCCCCTGGTGGTCGACGCCGCCGGGCCCTGGGCGGCCGAGGTGGCGGCCCTGGCCGGGGTGGACCTGCCGGTGCGGCCGGAAGAGCACGAGGCCTTCATCACCGACCGCCAGCCGCCGCGGGTCGGCCCCATGCTGGTCGACTACCGCAGCGACGGCTGCTACTTCACCCAGCGCCGCAACGGGCAGGTGATCGGCTGCTACACGCCGCAGGCCCCCCGGCCGGGCACCGACACCCGCTCCTCGCCGGAGTTCCTGGTGCAGATGTCGAGGCGCACCCGGCGGCTGGTGCCGGCCCTGGCCAACGCCCGCGTCGTCCGCCACTGGGGCGGATCCTACGAGAACACGCCGGACCTCAGCCCGATCATCGACCGCACGCCGCTGGCCGGATTCTACGCGGCCGCGGGCATGAGCGGCCACGGGTTCATGTTCGGCCCGGCCGTCGGCCGCTCCCTGGCCGGCATCATCCTCGACGGCGCCTACCCTTTCGACTGGTCGGAATTCAGCTACGGCCGCAACTTCTCGCGAGCCGAGCTGATGAAGTGAGCCCATGCCCGTGCGAATCAACGGCGACACCCTGAGCCTGGAGGATTTCCTGCGCGTGGCCCGCGGCCGCGCCGCGGCCGAGCTGAGCCGAGACGGCGTGGAGAAGATGCGCCGCAGCCGGCGCGTGCTGGAGGAGCTGGCCGGCGGCTCCAAGCCCTGCCTGGGGGTCAACACCGGCTGGGGCTCGCAGGCCGGCCGGCGCATCGCCGCCGGCGGCCTGCGCCAGCTGCAGGCCAACCTGGTCCGTTCGCACGCCACCGGGGTCGGCGCGCGCCTGGACGACGACACCACCCGCGGCGTCATGCTGCTGCGCGCCAACGCGCTGGCCAAGGGCTTCAGCGGCGTCCGCCCCGAGGTGGCCCAGCTGCTGCTGGACATGCTCAACCACGGCATCCACCCGGTGCTGCCGGAGAAGGGCTCGGCGGGAGCGCCCGGCGACCGCGCCCCGCTGGCCCACCTCGCCCTGGCCCTCACCGGCGAAGGCGAGGTGCGCCTGGGTGGGCGCATCATGCCGGCCGCGCGGGCCCTCCGGAAGGCCGGCCTGCAGCCGCTGCGGCTGCTGGAAAAGGAGGGCCGCGGCCTGCTCGACGGCACCCAGGCGATGACCGCCATCGGCATCTTCAACCTGCTCGACGCCGAGAAGCTGGCCAAGGTCGCCGACATCGCCGGCGCCCTGACCTTCGAGGCCCAGCTGGGCTCGCCCGAGCCGTTCCTGGACGAGATCCAGGAGGTGCGGCCGCACCCCGGCCAGGTGGCCTGCGCCCGCAACCTGCGCCAGCTCATCAAGAACTCGCCGCTGTGGATCTCGCACCAGGGCAAGCGCAAGGCCCGGGACCCCCAGTCGGTGCGCTGCATCCCCCAGGTGCACGGCGCGGTTCGCGACGCCCTGGCCCAGGTGCGCCGCACCCTGGAGATCGAGGCCAACGCGGCGACCGAGGACCCGCTGGTCTTCCCCGCCTCGCGCCTGGTGCTCTCCGGCGGCAACGCCCACGGCGAGCCGGTGGCCCTGGCCATGGACTTCCTGGCCATCGCCCTGGCCGGGCTGGGCAACATCGCCGAGCGGCGCATCCACCGCCTGGTCAACCCGGACCCCGGCGTCGGCCTGCCGCCCGCGCTCATCGCCGACGACGGGCTCAGCTTCGGCTTCACCGCCGCCCACGTCACCGCCGCCGCCCTGGCGGCGGAGAACCGGACCCTGGCCCACCCCGCCAGCGTGAACAACATCCCCGCCGCGGCCGGCCCGGAGGATTTCGTCTCCATGGGCACCATCGGCGCGCGCATGGCCCGCAGCGTGCTGGCCAACACCAAGCACATCCTGGCCATCGAGATCATGGCCGCCCTGCAGGCGCTGGACTTCTTCCCGCTCAAGAGCTCGCCGGTGCTGGAGAGCGTCAAGGCGGCGGTGCGCCGCAAGGTTCCCTTCCTGAAGGGCGACGCGCGCATGGACCGGCACATGGCGGCGGTGGCCGAGATGATCGACCGCGGCCAGGTGCTGCGCGCCGCCGAGAAGCACGGCTTCCGGCTGCTGTGACCCTCGTCCTGCTGCGCCTGGCGCTCATCGCCCTCATCGCCTGGGTGCTCTACCGCTTCCTGTGGCGGAACGAGCCGCCGCGGAAGCCCCGCCCCCCCGCTCCCCGCGCCCCCGGCGCGGTGGAGGAGATGAGGCAGGACCCGGTCTGCGGCACCTGGCTGCCCGAGAGCCAGGCCCTGAAGGAGACCATCGGCAACCGGGCCTACTATTTCTGCTCCCCGGGGTGCCGGGACAAGTTCACCCCCCCGCCCGCCTAGGCGCACGGCCGGGGGCGGACGGCTTGACGCGGATGGTATAATGGGTTCCCCCGGAAACCGGTGAATGGAGACCGTCATGAGCGAGAAGGACGACAAGGCGAAATCGTACGAATTCCAGTCCGAGGTGCAGCAGCTGCTGCACATCCTGGTCTACTCCCTCTACAAGAACAAGGAGGTGTTCCTGCGCGAGCTGCTCTCGAACGCCGCCGACGCCCTGAACAAGGCGCAGTTCGAGGCGCTCACCCAGAACGAGGTGCAGGGCCGCGACCTGGAGCTGAAGATCACCGTGAACGCGGACCGGAAGGCCGGCACGCTGACGGTGGAGGACAGCGGGGTGGGCATGACCCGCGAGGAGCTGGTGGCCAACATCGGCACCATCGCCCACTCCGGCACCCTGGACTACCTCAAGCGGGTGGCCGGGGCCCGGGAGAAGGAGCAGGGCGAGCTGATCGGGAAATTCGGGGTCGGCTTCTACTCCTCCTTCATGGTGGCCCGCGAGATCCGCATCACCACCCGCTCCATCCGCCCCGGGGAACCGGCCTGGCTCTGGACCTCGGGCGGCGAAAGCACCTACACCATCGAACCGGCCGAGAAGGAGACCCGCGGCACGCGCATCGAACTGCAGCTGAAGCCGGAGGAGAAGGAGTTCCTCGAGCCCGACCGCCTGCGCGCCGTCATCCGCCACCACTCCGCCTTCCTGCCCTTCCCCATCTTCCTCCAGGACGCCAAGCTGGAGCAGCGCGCCGCCATCTGGACCCAGCCCAAGTCGAAGCTGAAGGACGAGGACTACGTCGAATTCTTCAAGTTCCTGGAACACGGCGGCGAGGGGCCGCAGACCTGGCTGCACCTTTCATCGGACGCCCCGGTGCCCTTCCACGCCCTGCTCTACGTGCCCAAGAGCTCCTTCGAGCTGCTCGGCTTCGCCAAGGCGGAGCCGGGGGTCGACCTCTACAGCCGCAAGGTGCTGATCCAGAAAGGCTGCCGCGACATCCTGCCCGACTACCTGCGCTTCCTCAAGGGGGTGGTCGACTCCGAGGAGGTGCCGCTCAACATCTCGCGCGAGTCCATCCAGAACCACGCGGCCATCGAGAAGATCCGCAAGGTCATCCTCAAGAAGCTGATCGAGCACCTGGCCCAGCTGAAGGAGAAGCAGCCCGACCTCTACCGCCCCGTCTGGGAGAGCTTCAGCCGCCACCTGAAGGAGGGCGTGGTCTCCGACCACGAGCATCGCGGCAAGCTGGCCGACCTGCTGCTGTTCCGCTCCTCGCGCACGACCGGCGACGAGCGGGTCGATCTGGCCGGCTACGTCGCGCGCATGAAGGAGGGGCAGGAGGCGATCTACACCGCCGCCGGGCCGACGCCCGAGAACATCGCCGCCGCCCCGGCGCTGGAGATCTTCCGCCGCCGGGAGATGGAGGCGCTCTACCTGCTGGAGCCGATCGACGAGCTGGCCGCCGACCACCTGCGCGAGTACGGCGGCAAGCGGCTGCAGGCGGCCGACTCCGCCGACCTCAAGCTGCCGCCGGAGGCGGCCCCGGCGGCCTCGGGGGAGGAGAAGCCCCCGCTCGACTCCTTCCTGGCCTACCTCCAGACCCTCTACGGGGATTCGGTGCAGGAGGTGCGCCTCTCCACCCGCCTGGTGAACAGCCCCTGCCTGCTGGCCGTGCCCGGCGACGGCCCCTCGGCGCAGATGGAAAAGTTCATCAAGATGGTCGACAAGGAGTACCGCTTCGCCAAGCGCATCCTGGAGATCAACCCCGGCCACGCCCTGGTCCGCAGCCTGGCGGAGCGCCACCGCCGGGACCCGGCCGACCCCCTGCTGAAGGAGCTCTCCCTGCAGCTGCTCGACAACATGCTGCTGCGCGAGAACATGGCCAACGACCTGGAGGCCACGGTGTCCCGCCTGCAGGCGATCATGCTGGCGGCGGCGGAGAAGCCCTGACCGAAGCCGGCCTCAGTCTCCCAGGCGCAGCCTCAGGTAGAAGCCGATGTCGGGCGAGGTGTCGAAGGGCGGCAAGTCTTCGGTGACGCCGATTTCCAGCCGGCGGTGGACGAGACAGCCCAGCGAGACCAGCAGGGCGGGGTGCGCCATCTCGTGGCGGGTCAGCGTCGAGGTGCGCCACAGGAAACCGGCGCGCACCCCGCGCCAGCCGAGCCGCGCCTCGCCCAGCCATGCCAGGCGCCGGATCCGCTCCGGGCCCAGCCAGGCGGGCCGGCCGACCAGGGCCACGTACTGGGAGTACTCGGCCCGCCAGGGTCCCTCCTGCCAGCCCCCCAGCACCCCGGCCTGCAGGAAGGCCCGGCCCGCGGCGTAGCCGGGGACCGCGGCCAGGGGCACGCCCACCGCCACCCGGCCGCGCAGCCACAGGCGCGGGGTGCGGGTCAGCTCGGCCAGCAACGCGACCACCGGCGGCAGGGCCGCCAGGCGCCCGGAGGAGAGGTCGAAGGCGCCGGCGTAGAGGTAGCGGAAGGCGTTGCGCGGGAAGAGCGGGCGCCCGGCCCCGGGCATGCCGAACAGCTGGTGGAAGCGCTCGATCCCCCGGTCGAGAAAGCCGCCGCCGCTCCGGCGCGCGTTCAGGTAGAGCTCCGCGGCCAGGCGCCGGCTCAAACCGACCCGGACGGCCGCCACCGCCGAGGTCAGCTCCATGTCGTGGAAGTAGCCGTGGTCGCGGTGGTAGGAGAAGAGGTTGCTGTGGCTCAGGCGCAAATCGAGACCGACCCGCCCCGGCGCCGGCGTCCCGTTCTCGCCGTAGGGAAACCAGGCGAACGCCTGCAGCAGCGGAAATTCGACGTCGGCCGCGGCCAGCAGCTCCGCCCAGAGGAGCAGGAGCAGGGCGGCGGTCCGGCGGCGCACCTCAGGCCTCCGTCGGCTGCCGGCCGCGCCGGGTCAGCACGATGCCGGCCAGAATCACCGCCGCCCCGCCCAGCAGCGACGAGGTGACGGCCTCGCCCAGCAGCAGGTGGGCGAAGAGCACCCCCAGCACCGGCTGCAGGTTGGAGTAGACCGCGGTCTGGCTGTTCCCCACCTGGCGCACCGAGGCGAACCAGATGACCAGGGCCAGCGACAGGGAGAGGACGCCGGAATAGAGCAGGCAGAGCCAGGCGGGCAGGGAGACCGCGGCGAAATCGAGCCGCCCCAGGGCCGGCACCGAGAACGGGAGGAAGAGCAGGCTTCCCGCGGTCATGGTCAGGGTGGTGAACTTGAGCGGGGAGTAGAACTTGAGGAGCGGCCGCGCCGACACCGAGTAGTGGGCCCAGAGGCAGACCACCGCCAGCAGCATCAGGTCGCCGGACAGGTTGCGGGACCCCAGCTGCAGTCCGCCGGCGCGCCCGGCGACCACCAGGTAGACCCCGGCGAACCCCAGGGCGATGCCCAGCCAGCCGAGCGGGCGGATCCGCTCGTGCTTGAAGAAGGAGCTCAGCAGCGAGATGAGCAGCGGCGCGGCGCCGAAGATGACCGCCGCGTTGGCGGCGGTGGTCTGGTGGATGCCGGAGATGAAGAGCGCCTGGTAGACGGTGTAGCCGGAGACGGAGAGCAGCAGCAGCCGGGGCAGGTGGCGGCGCTCGACGGCCAGCCCCTCCCCGCTGCGCCGCAGCAGGAACAGCAGCACGCCCGAGGCCAGCAGCAGGCGGATGCCGTTGTAGGGCAGCGGCGGGATCTCCGCCAGGGAGACCTTGACCAGCGACATGTTCAGCGCCCAGACGACCACCACCAGCAGCATGGACAGGGAGGCGCGCCAGTGGGTCGGGGGGTTCATGGGACCGGGAAGGCCCATCTTAGCACAGTCTCCGGGCAGTGGCAAGGCGCCGGGTCAGTGCCAGCGGAAGAGCTTCACCCCGAGGGCGAAACCGGCCGCGCCGATCGCCGCCAGCAGCAGCGCCGGCAGGGCTACGGCGGCCAGCCCGGCGCCCTCGTTGACCACCGCGCGCAGGGAGTCGGCCAGCAGCGTCAGCGGCAGCCAGGCCACGATGCGCGCCGCCCACTCCGGGAAGTGGTGGTAGGAGAAGAAGATGCCCGACAGCAGCATCATCGGCAGGTTGACCGCGTTGATCAGCCCGTTGGCCACGCGGGTGTTGGCGGTGCGGCAGGCGGTCAGCACGGCGATGCCCGCGAACCCCAGGTTTCCGGCCAGGAAGACCGCCAGCAGGGCCGGGAGCGAACCGGTGATGCGGATGCCGAAGAAGAGGCGGCCGAAGCCGAGCAGGATGAGGAATTCGACCGCGCTCAGCAGCAGCCGCGCCGCCAGGTGGGCGGCGAGGTACTCGCTGCGCCGCACCGGGGTGGCGGCCACCCGCTTGAGCAGCTTCTTCATGCGCACCTCGACCAGCCCCCAGCCGATGCCCCACAGGGCCGAGCTCATCACCCCCATGGCCAGCAGCCCCGGCAGCAGGAAGTCGACGTAGCGCGTGCCGGGCACCTTCAGCACCGTCACCGGCCCCGGCGGGGCGTTCCCGGCAACCTGCTGGTACCAGCCCTGCAGCTGGAGGTGGGCCAGGCGCGAGTCGGCGTTGAGCGGGTCGAAGATGAAGTGAGGGCCGGCGGGCAGGTCCTCGACCAGCAGGTCGATCTTGCCCCGGCGCAGCTGCTGCAGCGCCGCCGGCTTCTCCAGACGCCGGAAACGGAAGTGGGTTTCGACCCCGGCCGGTTTCAGGACCAGCTGCGGCTCCGCCGCGCCGGCCGGAGACGCCGCCTGGACCCGGGCCAGGAACGGGCCGCCGCCGGAGGCGGAGAGCACCGCCACCTGGCGCAGCTCGCGCCGGTCGCCGCTGAAGGCCATGCCCAGGCCCCAGGCCAGCACCACCGGGAAGAACAGCGCCCAGAAGATCACCTCCGGCTCGCGCAGGTACTCGCGGAACTGCGCCGCCAGCAGCTTGCGAAACGACCTAGGCATCCAGCCCCCGGCCGGTCATGGCGATGAAGAGATCGTTCAGGTTGAGGCGGCGGTAGTCCAGCTCGCGCAGCGGCACCCCCCGCGCCCGGGCCCACTCGGCGAACGCCGGCAGGGCGACGGCGGCGTCCTCCACCTGCAGCTGCCCCTTGCGCCCGGGAACCTGCCAGGCGTATCCGCGCACCCCGGCCAGCGCCGGGAGGTCGGTTACCGGGCAGCAGGCGTCGAAGGCGAAGTCGATCACCCCTCCCCCCCCGTGCGCCTCCAGCAGCTCGCGCAGGCTGCCCTGGGCCAGGAAGCGGCCGTGGTCCATGATCAGGATGCGCTCGCACAGCGCCTCGGCCTCCTCCATGTAGTGGGTGGTCAGGATGAGCGTCGTCTCGCGCCGCTGCAGGTTCTGCAGGATCTCCCAGATGTCGCGCCGGGCGTGGGGGTCGAGCCCGGTGGTGGGTTCGTCCAGGATCAGGATCTCCGGCTGGTTGACCAGCGCCACCCCCAGCGACAGCTTCTGCTTCTGACCCCCCGACAGGTTCTGCACCCAGGCGCGGCGCTTCTCGGCCAGCCCCAGCAGCTGCAGCAGCTCGTCCACCGGCCGGGTGGGGCCGCCGTAGAAGGAGGCGAAGAGGTCCAGCGTCTCGCCCACCGTCAGCCGGTCGGTGAAGCGGGTCTCCTGCAGGGCGATGCCCATGCGCCGGCGCAGCTCGCGCCCCCCGTGCCGCCAGTCGCGGCCCAGGATGACGATCTCGCCCCCGTCCGGCTTCTGGATGCCCTCGATCATCTCCACCAGGGTGGTCTTGCCGGCCCCGTTCGGCCCCAGCAGGGCCACGTACTCCCCGCGGCGGATCTCCAGGTCGACGCCGGCCACGGCGTGCACGTCGCGGAACGATTTGCGGACCTGGCGGACGGAGATGACGGTTTCTGCGGCCACGGGAGTGGGTGCATTGTACACCAAAACCCCGCCGCCGCGAAGCCGGAAACGGGGCTACTCGATCCAGATGCGCACCCGGGTCTCCTCGTCCCCGGCCTCGATGACCAGGCCGGTGTGGGCGGTGAGCCGGCGCAGCAGCGAGTCGACGTCGTAGCCCTCCCGCCGCAGCGCCCGGCGGTCCTTGTCGCTCAGCGCCTTCAGGGCCAGGTCGGCCAGGGCCAGGGGGATGCTCAGCGAGACGTAGTCCGGCTTGCCCTTCTCGCCGATGCGGATGTGCAGGAGCCGGCCGGACGGAGCGGTGGCCTTCCCGGCCGAGGCCGCCGGGGCCGCCCGGCGCGGCAGGGCGGCCGGGTCGATGCGCAGCAGGGCGATGCGCGCCCGGTCGCGCAGGTCGTCGTCGCGCTCCCGCTCGATGATCCCGCGCAGCACGGCCACGGCGGGCGCGGCCAGCTTGCGCTCCTTCACGTAGGAGAGGGTGAAGGCGGCGTAGTAGCGCACGGCGCGCAGGGCGTGGCCCAGCCGCGCCGTCACCCGCTGCAGCGCCGCCGCCTCGCCGCCTTGGAAGAGGAGATAGGCCTGGTCGATGATGGCCACCTCCGCCTCCTCGCGCAGGGAGCCCTCGGGGGCCGCCTTCAGGTACTCCTCGTAGGCGGCGATGGCCCGCCGCGGTTCGCGCAGCTCCTCCAGGCACTTGCCGGCGTAGAAGCGGGCGTCGGCGCGGAAGCGGCTGGCCGGGAAGGCGTCGGCGAGGCGCTGCAGCGGCTCCAGCGCCGCCTGCCACTTCTTGTCGAACATCATCAGCCGGGCGCGCTCGAACAGCCTCTCGTCCTCCTGCGCGCCAACCGGGAAAACCGCGGCCAGCAGAAACGCCGCGGCCAGCACGCACACCGTTGCCCTTTTCATCCCTACACCTCCTCGGTCCCGCGCGGCCCCCGTTCGCCTTCCAGCAGCCGCATCTTCAGCAGCAGGTTCTCGCGGTCGGCCAGGGTGCGGATCTCCTGCAGCCGCCGGCACGGCGTGCCGGGCTGCAGGGCGGCGATCTCGGTGAGCAGCCAGGAGAGCCGCCCGTTCAGCTCCTGAACCCGGCGGTCGGCCGGCGAGGCGGCGCTCCGGTCCAGGTAGCGCTGGCGCCGCAGCAGCTCGCGGGCGCTGCGCGCGTACAGCTGCGCCTCCCAGGCCTCCAACGGCCGCTCCCGGCACGACTCCATGACCCCGCTGAGCAGCAGGCGGCTGCTCTGCAGGTACCGGCGCGCGTCGCCGTCGTTGAGCGCCGTCTGGATGCGCTGCAGGGCGGGGCCGGAAAGATGGACTCCGGCGGCCGGCCCCTCCCCGCTTCCGGAAGCCATCCACAGCCAGGCGGCGCCGGCCACCACCAGCAAACCGGCCGCGGCCGACGCCACCAGCGGCCACCCGCGCCGGAGCCAGGGAACGGTCCGCCGCTTCGCCACGCCCGCCCGCTCCAGGAGGCGCGCGTTGAGGACCGCCCAGTCGACGGCGTCCGCCTCCCGCTCCGCCTCCTCGCCGCCGGCTTCGGCCGCCGCGACCGCGCCCGCCAGCAGCCGCTGCAGCTCGCGGCAGGCGGGGCAGGAGGCGAGATGGGCCTCCAGCCGCCGTCGGGCGGCGGGCGGCAGCTCGCCCCACAGGCTCTCTTCCAGCCAGGCCGACACCCGGCGGCACTCGTTCATGCGTTCCCTCCCCGTTCCACCGCCACCTGCCGGCGGATCACCTTCAGCGCCCGGTGGTGCAGCGTCTTCACCGTCCCGGGCGACACGCCCAGGGTGGCGGCGATCTGCTCCAGCTTCAGCCCCTGGCCGTGGCGCAACTCGAACACGGCCCGCTGCCGCGCCGACAGCGCCTCCAGGGCGCGGCCGATCTCCGCCTGCACCGCGGCGCCCGCCAGCCGCTCCTCGGGGGGCGGCTCGCCGGTGGCCGGGTGGTGGCGCGCCTCGTCCAGCGGCTCGCTCCAGCGCTCCTGCCGCCGCCGGCGGCGGTACTGGTCGACGCACAGGTTGTGGGCGATGCGCATGATCCAGGCCCCCAGGGCGTGCGAAGGGTGGTAGCGGTCGATCTTGCGGAACACCCGCAGGAACGTCTCCTGGACGATCTCCATGGCCTCCTCGCGGTCCCGGAAGAAGCCGTAGGCGAAGCGAAACACGGTCTTCTCGTGGCGCTCCAGCAGCTCGGCGTAAGCCTGCCGTTCCCCCGCCTTCAGGCGGGCGGCCAGCTCCGCGTCGGCTGTTGGCAGCCGCTCCGGGTCTTCCGTCCACTCGTTCCGCAAGCGCCGACTGCCTCCTTCGGCCCCAGTATAGACCAAACGCCCGTCGCCTGTCGAAGGTTGACAAGCGCGCCCGGCGGCCTGTAGGATGGGGAAACAGCCATGGAAACCGAAACGAAACGGCGCTGGGCCATTCCGCGCGCGCAGACCGCTTGGCTGCGCCGCCTGCCGGAAAGCGCGGGCGCGGCCGTGTCCACCGGGTTGCTGAGCCTGGCCGCCGGGCTGGCCGCGGTCGCCTTCCTGGTCCTCACCAACCTGCTGTACGCCCAGACCTACCTGCGCTGGGCGCAGGGCTCCCCGGTTCGGTTCGCCGCCGCCAGCTTCGCCCTCATCACGGGGTCGTCGCTGCTCGTCGGCATCCTGCTCAACGTGCTCAGCCCGGACGCCGCCGGCAGCGGCATTCCCCAGGTCAAGGCCGCCTACTGGAAGAGCCTCGGCCAGTTCCGCGCCCGCGCCGTGCTGGTCAAGTTCGTCGCCGGGGTGCTGAGCATCGGCGGCGGCAACAGCCTGGGCCGCGAGGGGCCGTCGGTTTTCATCGGCAGCGGAGTCGCCTCGACCGTGGACGGCCTGCTGGGGACGCCGCCGCGCAACCGCCGCGGCGCCGCCGTCATCGGGGCCTCGGCCGGCCTGGCCGCCGCCTTCAACACGCCGCTGGCGGCGATCACCTTCGCCATCGAGGAGATCATCGGCGACCTCAACAGCCGCTTCCTGGGCCGGGTCGTCCTGGCCGGGGTCGTCGGCGCGTTCGTGGTGTACGCCATCCTCGGCCGGCAGCCGGCGTTTCTCCTGCCGCCGGTGGAGAGCGTCTCCTGGCTGCACTACCTGCTGGTCCCCGCCGTGGCCCTGGTCACCGCCCTGGCCGGGGTGGCCTTCCAGCGTCTGGCGCTCGCTCTGCGCGGCGGGATGAGGCGGCAGCGGCGCTTCCCGCCCTGGCTGCTGCCCGTGGCCGGCGGCTGGATCGTCTGGGTCATCGGCGTCTCCGTGTTCGCCCTGTCGGGCCGGACCGGCGTCTTCGGCCTCGGCTACCAGGACCTGTCGCAGGCTCTGCGCCACGATTTCGGCTGGCAGACCGCCGGGCTGCTGGCGCTCGCCAAGCTGCCGGCCACCGCCGCCGCCTACGGCTTCGGCGGCTGCGGCGGCATCTTCGCCCCCTCGCTGTTCATCGGCGGCATGGGCGGCTATTTCCTGGGCGGCCTGGCCGCCCTCTGGCTGCCGCTCACGCCCGCCGACCAGGTGGTGCTGGCCGTGGTGGGCATGAGCTCCTGCCTCGGCGCCATCGTGCGCGCCCCGCTCACATCCATCCTGGTCGTCTTCGAGATGACCCACCAGTTCGCGCTCGTCCCCGGCCTGATGCTGGGCACGATCATCTCCCAGGCCGTCGCCCGCCTGGCCGGCAAAGTGAACTTCTACGACCGCCTGCTCGTCCAGGACGGCCACGAGCTGCACAAGATCCGCCCGCCGCTCGACCTGCAGGGCTGGCAGAATCTGCCGGTATCGGCCGTGGCCACGCCGCGCCCCGTCTGCCTGCCCGGCCTGGCCGAAGCCGACATGCGCCGGGCGCTCGACCACCACCCCTATGGCAGCTTCCCGGTGGTGACCGACGGCCGGCTGGTGGGCATCGTGACCCGGTTGCAGCTGGAGCAGGCGCTGCGGCGGCAAGACACCCCGCTGCCGTCGGCGGCGGTCACCTGCCACCCCGGCCAGAGCATCCGCGAAATCGGCGCCCGCTTCCTGGAATCCTCCGCCCTGGTGCTGGTGGTGACCGACGAGCGCACCGGGGCCGTCGTCGGTTTGGTCACGCTGCACGACCTGATCCGCGCCCAGGCCGCGGTGCAGAGCTGACGAAGAGGGCCGCGGCGGTCAGGATGAGGGGGGAGCGGAACCCTTCCGCGGATCGCCGGCGGGCAGGGCCAGGATCGACAGGACGCTGAGGAAGAAGCCGCTGAGCAGCAGCCAGGTGGCCGCCCGCGGAGAGGAGTCGGTCTTCAGCAGGGTGGCCGCCCCCAGGGCCACCAGCGTCAGGTTGGGGCCGAAGAGCATGAAGGCCCTCCTGTCGCCGCCGCTCGGCAGCCAGCGCCGGTGGACGATCTCGCGGACCCCCACCAGCATGACCGCCGTCCCCAGGGCCACCAGCGACCCGGCGTGGAACAACGACCGCCAGCCGATCTGCAGTCCCAGGGAGACGAAGAACAGCGGGATGAGGAAGTGGCGGCTGATGGGGGCGATGGCCACCTCCACCCCCTCCCCCTCGTGCTGGGAGCGGCTCATGAACAAACCGAGGAAGAAGGCGGTCTTGGCCGAGGAGAGGCCGAGCCGCTCGCCCAGCGCACACACCGCCAGCACCAGCAGGACGATCAGGTGCACCCGCCAGTGGGTGGTCCGTTGCAGGATGGCGTCGAGCAGCTTCTGCAGCCGAACGGCGAACAGCCCGACCAGGGAGATGACGGCGACCACGCCCAGCAGGTGGAGCGGCACCCACCAGCCGACGCCCCGCTCCAGCAGAACCGACAGCACCGTCAGCAGGACGATGGCGACCATCTCCAGGGAGATCATGACGTGCAGCACGAAGGTCTTCGCCGTTGCCGTCATGCCGCCGTAGCCCTTCCAGCCGAGGTGGGCCATGCCCACCGAGCAGCCCGCCAGCACCGCCGCCGCCAGCAGCGACTCCACCGGCGTCAGCCCGGCCAGGCGGGCCAGCAGCAAGGCGACCGGGCTCTGCAGGATCATCCAGAGCAGGGCGTAGCGCAGCGCCCGCAGCAGGTCGCGGCGGGGTGGCAGGTCGATCTCCAGCCCGACCTCGAACAGCAGCAGCAGCAGGCCGACGTGGCCGGCCTGGACCAGCATGACCTCCAGGCCGGCGTCGACAAGCGGGCTCAGAACCAGCCCGAAGAGGATGAAGAAGGGATAGGCCAGCGCCGGGCGGCGCAGCTTGCGGCCGAGGTCGGGAACGGCCATGAACAGCAGGAGCAGGAAGATGAGTGTCTCGATCTGGCTCATGGGCGTCGCGGCCCCTCCCGGGCGGCGGGCATCCGATCCGCCCCTAGCATACCGGACCCCGGGCGTTTGTCAACCGGGCCGACTGCGCGGGCGGTTGACTTTCGCCAACCGGACGGGTAGACTGGCGAGCGGGCATTTCGCCGAACTTCCCGAGGAGGATCCATGACCAAAGACATCGTCCGGTATAGCGTGATCGGTCTGGTGGTGGTGCTGCTGCTGGTGTTCCTGTTCAAGATCTACATCGTCGTCGAGCCGGGCGAGCGGGCGGTGATCTTCAACAAGGCCACCGGCAACATGCGGGTCACCCCCAGCGAGGGGTTCTATTTCCTGGTGCCGCTGATCGAGGCGGCGACCGTCTACGACATCAAGTCCAAGACCTACACCATGAGCATCGCCCCGCTGGAGGGCGAGATGAAGGGCGACGACTCGCTGCAGGCGCTCACCTCCGACGGCCAGAACGTCTTCCTGGACATCTCGGTGCGCTACCACCCGGACGGCAAGAGCCTGGTGCAGCTGCACAAGGAGATCGGCGCCGACTACGTGGTCAAGGTGCTGCGGCCGGCGGTGCGCGCCATCACCCGCCTGGTGGTGGCCGACTTCAGCGTCATCGACGTCTACACCGGCCGGCGCGTCGAGATCCAGTCGAAGCTCGAAGGCAAGCTGGGCGCCATCCTGGCCAAGAGCCACATCGTGCTCGACGAGGTGCTGCTGCGCAACGTGCAGTTCACCCCCGAGTTCCAGAAGGCCATCGAGAACAAGCAGATCGCCCAGCAGGAGGCGCAGCGCATGAAGTACGTGCTGGAGAAGCAGGAGCAGGAGAAGCAGCGCAAGATCATCGAGGCCGAGGGCGAGGCGCAGTCGATCCGCCTCCGCGGCCGGGCGCTGGCCGAGAACCCGCTGCTCATCCAGTACGAGTACATCAAGCTGCTGTCCCCCAACATCCAGGCCATCATCACCGACCAGAACGCCATCTTCAACTTCTCCGACTTCATGAAGAGCGTGAAGAAGTAGTCTTTTCCCATGCGCGTCATCGGCCTGACCGGGGGCATCTGCAGCGGCAAGAGCTACGTGCTGGGCATCCTCGAGGAGCTCGGCTGCTTCACCCTGCGGGCCGACGAGCTGGCCCGGGAGCTCGTCTTCGCCCCCGGCTCGCCGCTGGCCGCGCGCATCGCCGCCCTGTTCGGCCCGGAGGTGGCCGACGCCCAGGGCGCCCTGGACCGGGCCGAGCTCGCCCACCGCCTGTTCGAGGACCCCGAGAAGCGCCAGGCAGTGAACGCCCTGGTCCACCCGCTGGTGGCCGAGGAGCGCCGCCAGCGCATCCGCGAGGCCGAGGAGATCGGCATCTACGACTTCTTCGTCTACGAGTCGGCCCTGCTGGTGGAGGCCGGGCTGTGCGCAGAGTTCGAGAAGGTGGTGGTGGTCTACACCTCGGCCGCCGAGCAGCTGCGCCGGCTCATGGCCCGCGACCGCATCCCGGCGGCGGCTGCCCGGGCGCGCCTGCGGGCGCAGTTCCCGCTGCGCGAGAAGCTGCGCCACGCCGCCTACGCCATCGACACCTCGGGATCCTTCGAGAGCACCCGGGCCAAGACCCTGGAGGTCTACCACCTGTTGCGCCGAGATTTCAACCTCCCGGAGTTTGTGCTACAATCCGACCATGGAGACGCAGAGTAAGCTGGAGGGGCTGTTTCACCTCTTCGATCTGAAGCCGGGGGCCAGCGTGGAGGAGATCCGCCGCGCCTACCTGCAGCGGACCTCCATGAAGAAGTTCGACCGCTACATCGTCCACCTGGAGGGGCTGCGGGTCGAGTTCGTGCGCTACCACGAGGCCTACGTCAAGCTGATGCGCCTGATGCACGAGGTGGACGAGAAGGCCGACTTCAGCTACAAGTCGACCGAAGAGATCTACCGCTTCGTCTTCAACCAGGGCGTCTACGAGATGTGCCGCGACAACTTCCTGCAGGCCAGCGCCCGCTTCACCGAGGTCTTCAAGTCCCGGCCCAAGGACAAGCTGCTGCTGGTCTACATGGGCGCGCTGCTGAGCCGGCGCCGCTCCTACAACACCGCCGAGAAGTACCTGCGGGAGGCCCAGCAGCAGGACCCGGAAAACGAGGACGTCTGGTTCTTCCTGGGCGAGACCTACCTGCGCGCGGGGCGCTTTCCCCGGGCCATCGAGTGCCTCGAGAAGGCGCAGCAACTCAACCCGGCCCACACCGAGATCGCCTTCATGCTGAAGCAGGCCCGCGAGCAGCGGGCCCTGAAGGGGGCCAGGGGCAAGCGTCCCGGGTTCCTCTCCCGGCTGGCCGGCCTCTTCCGCGACGACGGCGGGCAGTAGGCTAGGTCCGCCGCCACTTCACCCCTCCCGGGGTGTCCAGGAGGGTGATGCCGCGCGTCTTCAGTTCGCCGCGCAGGGCGTCGGCCCGCGCGAAATCGCGCCCCCGCCGCGCCTCCTCGCGCTGCCGCAGCAGCTCGGCCAGCTCCGGCTCCAGCTCGCCGCCGGCGGCGGCGGGCAGCACGCCCAGCACGGTGTCGATGCGCTCCAGGAACGAGAGCACCGCCTGCACGTCCCCCGCGCCCAGTTCGCCCATGCGCCCGTTCACCCGGTGGACGAAGTCGAACAGCGCCCCCAGGGCGCCGGAGATGTTGAGGTCGTCGTCCATGCTGCCGCGGAAGGCCGCCTCGCCCTCCCGGACCCAGGCGTCGGCGCCGACCGGGGCGCCGGCGGGGGCGTGCCGCTCGCGCAGGGCGGCGGCGAAGTTGCGCAGCCGCTGCAGCGCCTGGGCGGCGCCCTCCAGCCCGGCTCGGGTGAAGTTGAGCGGCTTGCGGTAGTGGGTGGCCAGCAGCAGATAGCGGATGGCCGCCGGCTCCGCTCCCCCGGCCAGCAGGTCGCCCAGGCGGTGGAAGTTGCCCAGCGACTTGGCCATCTTGCGGTTGTCCACCACCAGGTGCTGGCAGTGGATCCAGTAGTTGACGAAGGGCCCGCCGCTGGCGCTCTCCGACTGGGCCACCTCGTTCTCGTGGTGGGGAAAGATGTTGTCCACCCCGCCCATGTGAATGTCGAAGTGGGGCCCCAGGTACTTGGCGCTCATGGCCGAGCACTCGATGTGCCAGCCCGGTCGCCCGGCGCCGATGGCCGTCTCCCAGGCGGGTTCGCCCGGCTTGCGCCCTTTCCACAGCACGAAGTCCTGCACCGCCTCCTTCTCGTACTCGTCCAGGTCGACCGCCGCGCCCAGCTGCAGGTTGGCCAGGTCCAGGTTGGCCAGGCGGCCGTAGGCCGGGAAGCGGGAGATGGAGAAGTAGACCGATTCGCCCTTGCGGTAGGCGTAGCCCTTCTCGAGCAGCGTCTCGATCAGGGCCACCATCTCGGGGATGTGCTCGGTGGCCCGCGGATAGACGTCGGCGGGCAGCACGTTGAGCGTCTTCAAGTCGGCGTGGAAGGCGTCGATGCAGGGGCGGGTCACCTGCTCCAGCGGCACCCCCAGCTCGTTGGCCTTGCGGATGGTCTTGTCGTCGATGTCGGTGAGGTTCATCACGTGCCGGACCCGGAAGCCCGAGTAGATCAGGTAGCGCTTGGCCAGGTCCTCGAAGACGAAGGTTCGGTAGTTGCCGATGTGCGGGGTGTCGTAGACGGTGGGGCCGCAGGTGTAGAGCCCCACCTGGCCGGGGCGGATGGGCGTGAACGGCTCGATCCGGTGGGTCAGGGTGTTGAACAGGCGCAGGCGGCTCATGGCTTCTCCGGGAGGGACACTCCGCAGCGCGCGCCGGCGAACCAGCGCACCTGCTTGCAGAAGCGGTCGAAGACGGCCACGTCGGCGTCGGTCCAGTGGGTGCGGTTGAGCGCCCGGCGCAGGGAGCGGTGGAAGAGGCCGTTGTCCGGCTCCTTCACCTCCAGGGTCTTCATCAGGAGCCAGATGTTGTCGCCGATGCGCTCGAACGACCGCTTGTCGGCCATGCGGGGCAGCTTCATGCCGGTTTCACCGGTCCCGGTGACGGCCTTGTAGATCTCGTAGACCACCACCATGACGGCCTGCGACAGGTTGAGCGAGGGGTAGGAGACGGCGGACGGGATGCGGATGTAATAGTTGGCCTGCTGGGCCTCGTCGATGGTCACCCCCTTGCTCTCGCGGCCGAAGACCAGGGCCACCTTCTCCCGCCCCAGCCGCTCGCGGAGGTGGGCGGCGGTCTGCTCCGGGGAGAAGAAGTCGCGCTTCCACTTGCCCGACTTGGCGGTGGCCAGGTAGACCTGGGAGATGCCCTGCAGCGCCGCCGACAGGGTGGGGTGCTCGGTGCTGGAGGCGATGATGTCCTGGGAGCGGAAGCCCAGCATCTTCTGCTCGTCGTGGTCGCGGAATCCCGGCGGCGGGTTGACCAGGCGCAGGTGCTTCACGCCCATGTTCTTCATGGCCCGCGCCACCGAGCCGATGTTGCCGGGGTTTTTCGGCTCGACCAGCACCACGTACAGGTTGTCCAGTTTGTTCATGATCCTCGCGCTCCGGAATTGGCACCATTATAGTACAAATGCTGAATGTCCGTAAAAATCGTTGTGGGCAAATGAATTTCCGGCGTACAAGTAACATATTAGTAACGCAATTTGATCTTTCATTTCTGATAAATTGGTTTATTCATCTGCCAGAAGCCAATTGGCCAAGAGGCTCTTTATACACTCTTCTTAGGGAGAACCGCGGCCCACGTGAACCCACAAGTATGATAACACGTCCACTTGGGTGATTCAACCAGACAGTCATCAACCAGGGTCGGTTAGCGACCAGTTCAACTATAATGTGTAACACCTCAAAAACTTCTGAAGTCGGCACTGGAGGAATGATATCCCGATGGCTTCACCCACACAAATCGAAAGAGAACCATTAAATGAATTCAGTCAGTTCCTATTTATGGTAATTGTCTTCTCAACAGCCGCACGAAACCCACCAATCAGGTCAAGCACTTCCACTAGCATCCTGTATCGACCAAGCTCAGCTAGATTTAGTTTCAATGCCATCTCAGTCGCAGGCGCGTCTGGGAGAAATAATCGCGAAAACTCCATTTTTTGTCCATGAGGTGCTATGCCATGGATTGAAAGTTGCAGGCGACCACGCACGCCATCGTTCAGTAGTTCCATACTGTAGTTCTTTACCACCAGCACTAGGTTCGGTGGCACCCATTCAACCGATGAGAAATACACATTCTCCGTCCCATGCCACTGAAATTCCGTGTTGTAGACAAGGGAGCAAGAAGCGTCGTCGAGTCGAATTTCAATACTTCGTGTAGCAGCAACTCCTTGACGCGGCTCGTAACTCAGGACATATTGACAATCTTGCCAGTTGGCCAATTGCGCTAGGGCGGTACGTGGCTCTATATGCTCGACCGTTTGGCCACCAGTCGAGTGCGAAATTCGGGTCAGTGTTTCCTGAAGACCAATATGTGCCGTTTCAAAACGCTGCATCCGCTCCTCGTCAATACTGGAACCTAGCCATTTAGAATCGAGAAGCACCATAAACAGTGCTGCGCCGCAGTCCGCAAAATGCTCTTGCAGCTGCCGTAAATCATATCGTTCTCTGCCTCTGCGGCGCTGACACTCGGCTATCATGAAGTCGAGGAAGCGGCGAGCCATCTCAGAGCTTGCGCCGGGAGGACCTCCCACTCGCCCCAAGTCTGTGAAGAGTGAAACCTCGCGCTGATAGAAAACCAGCACCCATTTCTCCTGGTTGAGTTTCTTCAGTGAGGAAGCGAAATTAAGCAACTTTCCTTCATCGACACTGTATAATGTATCAAATTCACTCCATGCGGACTTAGAAAGGGTTGCGAGATCAGATGGCCGCCGTCGCCCTTCGAGGTATTGGAAACGACGGTTGGTTTCCATCCGCTCACAAGTTGCCAAAATATCGTCATCTAGTTCTTTACGTCGGGCTGGGATCTCTTCTGCTGAACGAATAGCATAAGTTCGGTTTTGACTAACCAATAGCACCACGTCACCAGGCCGATATAGACGAATAAAAAACTCGTCGAGTGCTCCTTTGTAGTCAACTTCTCTTTCGTACAACCAGAAGTAGAGGACGAACAGGCGTGGGGCTGACTGTGGTGCGGAGACTGATGTCCCAGCAATGGAGCGGTGCACCTCGCGGAAACCGTTGATGGCAATTTCATGTCCGTCCTCGAATAACCGAAATTGATCACGGCCTAGTCCTCCGACCAAAGCCCCATCCCGAAAAACGCGTACCGGCACCTCGATGTTAGTCACCCCCACTTGCTCATGAATTGAATCCTGACAATAAGGGAAACTCGGGCATATACCCACTACTAAGCTGATGAGAATCAGGATCCGTAGGGTGCTCATAACGTTTTCCTTTGCATCGTGTTAACCAACTAGCAGAAAATCCTGCAAGTCCTACGAATAAAACAATCGATGCTAGACACTGGGATGTTCACTTTTTCACAGGTGATTCTCCAAGCCATTCTGTCTTGGCACGAGTCAACCCTGCTCGAAGCCATCCCAGTGTCGAAGCCTGATCCTTGTCGAGCATGGATTGATCAATCTGTGCGAGTACCCGATCCATTTCCTGCGACATAACCATGGCTTTTCCAACGTCTTTCTGAGGCCCTCTCTGGCCATGAGTGCAGATCAGAGAATAGTAATGTTCAGCCAACGAGAGTAGTATCTCATTCCGAACAACTGGGATGGTACATCCAGCCAGGAGACGTTTCAGATTGTTAATTCCCAAGAGAACGGGCTCCGTGCTTCCTTCCCAAGACACCTCCCCACGGTGAATCCGTAGCAGATACAACCGGAAGGATGCGGGCACAGCCCATGAGGAGTGGGGAAACAGCTCTTCAAGAACCTTGTATGAATCACCAGAATACTCGAATGTTTGCCCAAGATGCGAAAAATAGAAACGTACACTGAGATCTTCAAGTGGTTTCATTTCATCTAATACTTTTTGCATCTCACGTGAATAATCCGCATCTTGCACCGAGTTCAATTTCCCTGTATAGAAAGCTCCGGCCTGTTCAGCGATTCTTCCGAACAAGTAGAGCGCCTCGGCCCTGCTATCTTCCTGAGTGGCAGCAGCACCAGCCTGTTTACACTCATTTAGTGCACGGAAAAAATCGTGTGCATCTGCCAAGCGTTGGGCTATTTGGAATCGGCCTTTGATGCCGGCCTGCATTTCTCCGTTTAACCAAAAAGCAGCTATAATGCAGATAGTGAAAACGAAAATGGTCTTCATAAGCACCTCTATATTGTTACGTGGTAATGGTTTCCATTGTGTACAGAAAATGTGAGACAACACAATGTAAAAATGGTTTCTAGCGCCTCCCGATTTTCCGGAGGTATGTATCTAAAAGGTAAATCGCAGTTACGCCCGAATCTATGTTCATCATGAGGAGGCGCCCAAGTAATATCACAATCAAAAAGCCCACCCCAGATTAAACTCATATCATTAATCCCAAGCAGCCCAGAGCCCGGGAATTGCCTCTGATATGCGGTGGCCGCCATTTGCAATGCGGAGATAAGAAGCGGGGTCCCATAATGATTGTTCGGGTGGGCAGGGAAAGCCGCACCGCCACCGACAAGCATATAGTCGGTCCCGGCGGACATATTAACTAGTCCACCATATTTCACTTTTACTATTGCGGATTGTTCCGGCAAGCCCGCCACTTGGGCAATGATTTCCTCATTGCCGGAGATACCCGTGGCATTATAATATGTAGAAAAAACTCCCGATGTATTTGTAGTACCAGAAGTTTTGGTGACTTGCCCCAATGGACGTCCTGAATGAAAATGTCCCCCGGTGTTTTGAACCTCATTGACACTCAGCCTTACCAGGCAATTTGGAAATGGAATGAAATTCTGATCCAGCACAGTCACGACGACGGTAGTACGACCGAATGGTTGGATGTTAGAAGGACTCAATTGAACAGAGAGAGCATACGCCCTAGCTGGCTCCGGAGGTTCCACAACAGATACGCCAATTTGTTTCATTACTCCTTTAACGACTATCGTCCAATCGTTTGTATTAGGAATCTGAACAGACTTCGATGTGCTGAAGGAATATGCTACAAAGAATTGCCCAGGTGAACTCCAACTTGTCGAATAATTCAATGTGTTGTATCCGAATCCATTTCCACCGCTCCACGTAATGTTGTATGGTGACGGACAATCAGTAAGCATGTTGAAATATCCAATTTGATTTTTATACAGGATCGATGAACCACTCAGAGTAGCCGAGCATTCAAATGTTGGCAGTGTTCCACCACCACCGCCCCCTCCAGGACCACCACCAGACCCGCCACCGCCTTGATCACAATCCACGCATGATTGATACTCCGGAGGGCACCAGCCAGAAGAATCGTTGCATCCAACACCATCATCAATAAGATTGGGACCAGGAATCTCTTGATTCTGCGCGTTTCCATTGATCAAATTCGAATTCTGAATTGAAATATCAAAAAAATCGGCCAGATACGAGGAGGACTTATCTAAGGGGTTGTGCGACATTCCACTAACAGCAGACAATACGGTTTCGCCGTTTTTCCAAAAGGTCCCGTCGGAAAGTAAATCACGCCCCAGGATATGGGTGTTGTATCTTAAAACATCGAGCAGCTCGAATTTTAGCCGCTTTTCTCCCTCAAGGTCAAAAACATATAATTGCCGAGCTTTCCTCCCAATTCTGCTCAATTCAAATCCCAGAGAATCACAGTCAGCTGGAGGAGGAGAAAAAACAGTACTTGTCACTTCTTCACATGACCATTGGTTTTCGATTGTTTTATGAATAAGTGCCCCATCTTTATCGCGGAGATACAAAATTCGCAATCCATGAGAAAATGTCTTCATTACAAGCTGGTGGGCGGGATTATAATAATAGCCGAGTTTCCAGCAAAGGTTGTCCAGAGCACAAAAAATGCTCTGCAATCAGCAGTTGGTCTGAATTGAAATCCCGTTTCAATTCAAGAGAAGTGCCAAAGATACGAATGCTGGTTATATTCCCTAGTTGATCAAATTTGTATTTAAATAGCTCTTCATCTTGAGATTCCGTGCTTAGAAGTGTACTTCCAGCCTTTCCTAAAGCAGTTTTAAATTGGGCAACAATCTGGCTTCTGCTCTGTCCTGAATGAAGATCCCGAATGTCGGAGCATTCATTGTTTTCGTAATTATATAGAAAAACATCCTTCTGCTGAGCACCTTCTTCAACTAAAATTTTTGCGCCGTCCTGATTTAGAGTATAAGAAAACTCATAGAGTATATCTCCATTAAAACTGGAGATCCTTTTGGTGAGTCGATCATTCTCTCGTAAATACCGGATTTTGTATCCAAGAGGTAAACTGATTCTTTGTAATTGTCCATTTTGAGAATAGAAAAAAACGTAATTGTCACCTACTGAGTCAGCAATTTTTAAAATCTTTCCAAACTGGGTGTACGTAAATAATCGTGATAGCCCGAAATTGTCCTCCATTTTAATAAGACGATCTTTTTCATCGTACCAATATTTAACTCTGAACAACTTGTCCCCAATAACCTGTTCTTGTTGAGTGATATTGCCATTTCCATCTACATCAGACCTTGAAGCCTGAATAAAGTGTGAGTCAGATTTCAGAGAGTAGGCCCCTTCATCACCGGAAGTTTTAGGATGAAGTACCAGTACAGCGCGAGTTGTTCTGCTAAGATATATTGAAAAGAATCCCGATGCTTGTCTCGCCCGTTCAATCTCGTAAGCTTTAATCATATACCGACCAACAGGCATTCTATCTTGGAACAACTTGCCTAAAGAATCTGTCTTCATCGTTTTTATATATTGACCATTGTTCCACTCGACTGTGCATGGGCCGGTTGGATTCCCAGTGTCATCTACAACCTGCACAGACAATTTCCCGCAAAGGGGCGGCTCTTGCAAGTCACTGTCTGCTGAAAGCGCCAGAGTTGAAACGATCAGAAAAAAGCATGTAACAATGGATTTGGATATCATATGCACTCCCCCTCTCCTTTTCCCTGTCTGGAACAACTCTCCTTGACCAGACAACAATATGTTAGTACTCAAAAAAATGAAAATCAACCAATTACATGACCAGTCAATTTTATTGCCTACGAAACTTTCGCACTAGGTCCTGAGGACGGAACAATTTGTACAAACGCCTGAGATAGGCGAATCACATCTGAATGTTCACTTGCTACAGTCAGTCTCAATCCGAACTGCCCCCATTCATTGTACAAACGCGCTGGCGGCCAAAGCGGGAGGAGACAGCCGGCGGAAAACAGCGCATATATCCTCTCTGGAGGTTTCCATGACGCGCACCCAACTGGTTTTTTCCGCCCTGCTGCTGCTGGCCGGGCTGGCGTTCGCCGCCGCGCCCCAGGGCGTGCTCGATTTCGCCCTCCCCGGCATCGACGGCGGCGAGGTCAGGCTGGAGAGCTACCGTGGCAAGGTCCTGCTGCTGGTCAACACCGCCTCGCGCTGCGGCTTCACTCCGCAGTACAAGGGGCTGCAGGCGCTGTGGGAGAAGTACCGCGACCGCGGCCTGGTCGTCCTCGGCTTTCCGGCCAACAACTTCCGCGGCCAGGAGCCGGGCACGAACGCCGAGATCGCCCAGTTCTGCTCCCTGAACTACGGCGTCACCTTCCCGCTCCTGGCCAAGATCTCGGTGGCCGGAGACGACATCCACCCGCTCTACGCCTTCCTGACCCGCGCGGAGACCAACCCCGGGTTCGCCGGGCCCATCACCTGGAACTTCAACAAGTTCCTGGTGGACCGGGGGGGGAAGGTCGTGGCCCGCTTCGACACCCGCGACGACCCGCTGTCGGAAAAGGTGACGGCGGCGGTGGAAAAGGCGCTGGCCCAACAGTAGGGGCACGGCGCGCCGTGCCTGCGGGAGCCCGGCGGGATCCATTGTAGGGACAGGTTTCAACCCCGTCCCTACGTCCCCGAAATCCTGCAATCCCGCGCCCGTGAAGGGACAGGTTGCAAACCTGCCATAACGCTCCTGCACTCCTGCCGCCTTGACCCAGAGCGCTTTTCCGGCTACAATGCCCCCCATGGAACTGGTAGAACTGAAGAGCCGTTTCGTCTCGCTGCAGCGCAAGGCCGTCGATTTACGGGGGTTTCTTTGAAATCGGAAAAAAGGGCGACCGGCTGCAGGAGCTGGACGGCAAACTGGCCGACCCCGCCATCTGGAACAAGCCGCAGGAGTCGGCCAAACTGCTGAAGGAGAAAAAGACCCTCTCCAACTTCCTGGCCCTCGACAAGCGCCTGATGGGCGAGATCGAGGAGCTGGAGACCTTCTTCCTGCTCATCGACGAGGACCCGTCGCTGCAGGAGGAACTGGAGCTCAAGCTGGGCGAGTTCGAGCGCTTCGTCGAGGAGACGGAGACCCGGAACTACCTGGACGGCGAGAACGACGCCGGCAACGCCTTCCTCTCCGTCCACCCCGGCGCCGGCGGCACCGAGAGCCAGGACTGGGCCGAGACCCTGCTCCGCATGTACCTGCGCTTCGGCGAGCGCGAGGAGTTCAAGGCCGAGATCGTCGACCTGGCCGCCGGCGAGGAGGCGGGCATCAAGAGCGCCACCGTGCGCTACGAGGGGCCCTTCGCCTACGGCTACCTGAAGAAGGAGATCGGCGTGCACCGCCTGGTGCGCATCTCCCCCTTCGACGCCAACAAGCGCCGCCACACCTCGTTCGCCGCCGTCTTCGTCTACCCCGAGGTGGACGACGCCATCGACATCGCCATCGACCCCAAGGACCTGCGCATCGACACCTACCGCGCCTCGGGCAAGGGCGGGCAGCACGTCAACCGCACCGACTCGGCGGTGCGCATCACCCACCTCCCGACCAACACCGTGGTGCAGTGCCAGAGCGAGCGCTCCCAGCACCAGAACAAGGACCGGGCCATGAAGATGCTGCGCTCCCGCCTCTACGACCTGGAGATGAAGAAGAAGCTGCAGGAGCGGGACAAGCTGGAGGACGCCAAGGGCGACATCGCCTGGGGCAACCAGATCCGCTCCTACGTGCTTCACCCCTACCAGATCATCAAGGACCACCGCACCGGGCTGGAGATCGGCGACACCCAGCGGGTGCTGGACGGCGACATCTTCCCCTTCATCAAGGAGGCCCTCAAGCGGCGCCGCTGAACCGCGAAGCGGAAGGATGCCGTTTCCGGTTCCTCAGCGGTTGAGCTGGAAGAGCTGCACCCCGAGCTCGCGGGAGTCGCTGCCCACCCCCAGGCGCGCCGGCACGAAGGTCGGTCGCACCCGCACCTCCAGCAGGCCGTCGGCGGGCCCGGCCAGCACGTCCCGGCAGCGCTGGCGGGCGTCCAGGACGATCCGGCTCTTCAGTCGGCCGCGCCAGTAGACCTCCACCGTCTGCCGCCCCCCCGGCAGCTTCTCCAGCGGCGCCGCGCTGCAGAGGCGGATGCGCAGGGGGTTCTCGCGGAAGGCGTAGACGCCGGCGGAAGCCCCCGTCCAGCGGAACTTGGGCACCCCGGGGCCCGGCGCCGCCTTCTCGAACCCCCAGAGGCCGTAGTCGTAGCGAAGGCTCTTCTGGCGGCACCAGGTGCGCGGGTGCAGGGCCTCGAAGGCGGCCAGGTTGGCGAAAACGGCGGCCGCCAGCCAGGCCCCGGCGAGCAGCTTCCAGCGGCGCGGGGAGCGCGGCGGCGGCTCCCCCGGCGAGGCCGAGGCCACCAGGGTGAAGAGCAGCAGCACCCCCTCGGGGAACCAGAGGAAGTTGCTGAGCAGCAGGGCCACCGCGGTCACGTTCAGCAGGCGCCGCGGCACTCCCGGCCGGCTGCCCCGCCCGAGCAGCCAGGCGAAGGCCAGGAAGGGGAGCAGGCCCAGCAGCCCCGTCTCGTCGAGCACCTGCAGGTACTGGTTAAGCGCCAGGTCCGGGTAGTACGGCCGGCGGTGGTGCAGCCAGGCGCGGTAGTTGTAGAAATTGCCGGTCCCGATCCCCTGGAGCGGGTAGCGCTTCACCATGCCGGCCGAGTCCATGAGCATCAGCAGCCGGTTGTTGGTGAGGAAGTTGAGCACGCGCACCGCGGAGCTGTCCCGGCCGATGAGCTCCTGCGGCAGGTCGACCATCTGCCCCAGGCGCTGCCGCAGGGTGCCGCCGAGGAGCAGGAAGATGGCCGCCAGCGCCGCCGCCCCGGCCAGCTTCCAGCGCGGGCGGATGTCGCGGCGGCCCAGGAAGAAGACCAGGGCCGCCAGCACGAAGACCAGCGCCGAGCGGGTGCCCGACAGCCCGATGCCGGCCACGGCCAGCGGCAGGAATAGAAGCGACGGCCCCTTTTCCCGCCGCGGGGCGTCGCCCAGCAGTTGCAGGGCGTGGTGGAGGAAGAGCAGCCCGGCGGTGAAGCCGAAGGCGTTGAAGTCGGAGAATCCCCCGTTGAAGCGCCGCTCCACCGCCCACCAGCTCTCGGTCATGATCCCGGTCCAGCCGGCGGCCTGGGCCGCCGCCAGGGCCAGCGAAGGCAGGTAGCCGAGGGAGACCCAGCGCAGCGCCTCCCCCGCCTCCAGGCGCCGCTGCCGCAGCAGGCCGATCACCAGGGGGGCGAAGGAGTAGAGCAGCAGGGTGCTGACCGGGATGAAGAGGGCCGCGCCCAGGCGGACCTCGGGGGTGGCCACCGGGGTGTCCCGCAGGAAGGCCCGCAGCGAGAGGGTCAGGTTCGACCAGCGCAGGAAGAGGAAGAGGGCCGAGATCCAGAGCACGCCCAGGAAGAGCCGGTAGGCGCGACCGCCCGCGAACGACAGCGACCAGCGTTCGCCCCGCCAGCGGCTGCCCAGGAGCATGCCGGCCAGGGCGAAGAGGGGCAGGGCGATCAGGTTGTAGGCGAAGCCGGCGAAGCGGAAGTCGGCCGCCGCCGGCAGCAGCGGCAGCAGGAGGAAGAACGCCCGCAGCGCCCGGTCGGGAAAGAAGCGGTAGCCGAAAAGGCCGGCCAGCAGGCAGGCCAAAGGCAGGTGCCAGTAGCCGAGGTGGAAGACCACCGCCAGCGCCTGCAGCAGGAAGGCGGCGATCCCCGCCCCCGTTAGCCAGCGGTCGCCGCGATCCATCGCGCTCCTCTTGCCCGCCTCTCAGGCGTAGAAGGCCCGCACCGCCGCCCCCACGACCGCCACCGCCCCTTCGTCCAGGTGCGGGTGCATGGGCAGGGACAGCACCTCGCCGGCCAGCTTCTCGCTCACCGGCAGGGAACCCGGCTTGTAGCCGAGGTCGGCCAGGGCCGGCTGCAGGTGGCAGGGCACCGGGTAGTGCACGGCGGAGGCGATGCCCCGCTCGCGCAGGCGGGCAGAGAGGTCATCGCGGCGCGGGCCCCGCACCACGTAGAGGTGCCAGGCGGGGGTGACCCCGGGACGGCGGGGGGGCAGCGCCAGCGGCAGCCCGGCCAGCTCCCGGTCGTAGGCGTCCGCGGCCGCGGCCCGGCGGCGGTTCCACTCCTCCAGCCGCTTCAGCTTGAGCCTCAGCACCACCGCCTGCAGCTCGTCCAGGCGGGCGTTGTAGCCCAGCTCGGCGTGGGTGTACTTGTCGCTCTGCCCGTGCACCCGCAACCGCTCCAGGGCCGCCGCCGTCTCCGCCCCGCGCGCCAGCACCAGCCCGGCCTCTCCCAGGGCGCTCAGGTTCTTGGAGAAGTAGAAGCTGAAGGCGGCCAGCTCCCCGAAGGTCCCGACCCGCCTCCTCCCGATGGCGGCCCCGTGGGCCTGGGCGCAGTCTTCCAGCACCCCCAGCCGGTAGCGGGAGGCGAGCGCACCGATGGCCTCCATGTCGGCCGGCAACCCGAAGATGTGCACCGGGATGACGGCCCGCACGCGCGCCCCGGTCCGCTTATCCACCAGCGTCTCCCCGTCGAAGCGGCACCCGGTCTCGGCGAACTCCCGGACCTTCTCCGGGTCCAGGTTCATGGAGCCCGGCTCCACGTCCACGAAGAAGGGCCGCGCCCCGACCAGGCGCACCGCCTCCGGGGTGGCGAAAAAGGTCCAGGGCGGCACGATCACCCCGTCCCCGGGGCCGATCCCCAGGGCGCGCAGGGCCAGGATCAGCGCCCCGGTGCCCGAGTCCACGGCCACCCCGTGCCCGGCCCCGCACCAGGAAGCGAACTCCTTTTCGAAGGCCTTCATGTTGGGCCCCAGCATCAGCTGCATCGACTCCAGGGCCTTCCCCCACTCCGCCCACAGCTCGGTTTTGATCTCCTCGTACTGGGCATGCAGGTCGACCATGCGGACTTCTTGGGCCATTTCCTCTTCCTTATGCGGCCACGAACCGGCGGCAGTCCCCATTATACCAGAAAACCGGGAGTTCGCCGGAGACCACGGCGAACCGGCAGCCGGAGAACCCGGAAGGGCAACGATCGAAGGCTTCTTTCAAACAGCTGATTACGCAAAGACGCCCGACGCACCCCTTCTATCCAGACCGGCTCCGGGGGAGAGGGCGGGGTCCGGTTGCGCTCAGTAGGCGTTGGGGTCGCCCCGCAGCATGCGCCAGGCGGTCATGAGCACGATCTGGACGTCGAGCCAGAAGGACCAGTTCTCGATGTACCAGATGTCGTGGTCCACCCGCTCGCGCATGCTCTCCACGTCGCGGGTCTCGCCCCGCAGTCCGTTGATCTGGGCCCAGCCGGTCAGGCCCGGCTTGACCAGGTGCCGCACCAGGTAGTGGGGAATGTCCTGGGTGGACTCCAGGTTGAGGGGGGTGGGGTGCGGGCGCGGGCCCACCACCGACATGTCGCCGCGCAGGACGTTGAGGAACTGGGGAAGCTCGTCCAGGTTGCTGCGCCGCAGCCAGCGCCCCACCCGGGTGATGCGCGGGTCGTCGCGCACCGCCTGGCGGTACCGGCCGTTTTCGTCCAGGTCGCGGGAGTCGGCGCGCATGGTGCGGAACTTGAAGCAGGTGATGCGCTTGTTGCCGCGCCCCCAGCGCTCCTGGCGGAAGAAGACCGGGCCCGGGGAGGTGAGGCGGATGGCCAGGGCGATGAGCGGCCAGAGCCAGGAAAAGAGGGAGGCCATGAGCACCAGGGTCAGGGAGAGGTCGAAAAGGCGCTTGAGGAACTGCCAGTGGGCCTCCTCGAGCGGGATGGAGCGCAGGGAGACGATGGGGATGTCGGCGAACAGGGAGATGGTGAAGCGGCCGCCGCCGAGGTTGAAATAGCTGGGAATCAGGCGCATCTGCACGGGGAAGCGCTCGCACACCGCCACCGCCCGGCGCAGGGGCTCCTCGGCCCGGGCGGGCAGGGCCACCACCACCTCGTCCACCTGGCCGGCGGCCAGGGTCGACTCCAGCTCGGCCAGGGCGCCCAGGCGGGGCGCCGGCAGGTCGGGGGCGGCGGGATCGTCGTCGAGAAACCCGAGGATCTTGTAGCCCAGCTGGGGGTGGGCCTGCACGGTGCGGCAGAAGTTGCGGCCGGAATCGCCGGCGCCGAGCACCAGCACCAGGCGCAGGTTGCGCCCCTTCAGCCGCAGCCAGCGCAGGAAGAAGCGCAGGAAGAGCTTCCAGGCGCCCAGGGCGACCAGCAGGAGCAGGACGTAGAAGGCCACGAAGAAGCGGTTCAGGGGCAGGGTCTTGATGGAGAAGAGCATGACCACGACGGCCACGCCCTGGAGCAGGACGTTCTTCAGGATGCCGAAGAACTCGAAGCTGAAGTGCTGGGAGCGGAACTCGTCGTAGAGGCTGGTCGCCCGGGCGGTCACGTACCAGACCACCAGCAGCACCAGCAGCACGAACAGCTCGCGGATGTCGGGCTCGAACGGCAGCCCCAGGCGCTGCTTGTCCTGGAAGGAGGAGAACAGGAAGGCGGCGGCGACCAGCAGCAGGTCGGAGACCAGCTTCAAGGCGTAGTAGGAGCGACGCAGGCGCAGCATCGGACTGTATTGTACCACCGCCGCCGGCCGGCGTTCAATCTCCGCCGGCCGGGGCGGCGGGCGTCACTCTTCGGTCGTCCCGGCGATGACGAACAGCTCGCTGACGCCGATGACCCGGCCGTCGAGGGTGATGACCTTCAGGGTGAAGACCCCGCCCATGGAGGGGTCGAGCGGCACCGTCCAGTAGGGCGAGCCGTCGTTCACCAGCCCGTTGTTGCCGCCGGAATTGCGCGGCAGCAGGTTCTTCAGGTCCCACTCGGAGAGGTCCATGCTGCTGCCCCCGAGGTCGGCCGGCACCTGCCACTGGAACTGCCCGTTGTTGTCGGTCGTCTCGCTGATGACCGACACCTGCTGGTCGTTCTGGAAGAGGACGATGCGCACGCGGTCGTCCATGGCGCCGCTCTTCTCCCAGGCGACTTCCTGGGTCGAGCCCACCGGCCACAGCGCGCCGTAGCCGGGGCTGGTCACGGTGATCCAGGGGGGGCTGACCCGGAACGCGTCGCTGTCGTCGGAGGCCTCGCCGCCCGAGGTGGTCACCCGCACCACGTAGCCCTCACCCGGCTCGAGCGAGTAGGGCAGGCTCCAGGCGTAGGTGCCGCTGTTGGGGGCCGAGGCGGCGATGGTCTGCAGCTTCTCCCCGGCGCGGTAGAGGTCGATGACCACGGTGGCGCTCTGCCGCCCCTCCTTGGCCCAGGTGATGGCCTCGGTGGTGCCGGCCACGAGGGCGTCGGAGCCCGCCGGGCGGGTCACCGTCAGCGTCGGCGGCGGCACGATGCCGAACAGGTTGCTGAGCCCGGACACCTTGCCGTCGGTGGTCTGCACCTGGATCTGGTAGTCCTCGCCGTAGGCCAGCTGCGCCGGCACGGTCCAGATCTCGTTCAGGTCGTTGGCGGTGGCGGTGGCGATGTCCATGATGTAGCCGCCGGTCTTGTAGAGCCGGATGTCAACGGTCTCGGCCATCGCTCCCTGGCGGGTCCAGCCGATGTTGTAGCTGAAGCCGGGCACCCAGCCGTCGCCGGCCATGGGGTAGAGCACGCGGATGCCCTCGGAGACCACGATCGAGAAGTAGTCCGTCTTGTACAGCGCTTCGCCGGTGCCCGAGACGCCCTTGATCACCAGCTGGGCCTTGCTGGTGTTGATGTTGGGCACGATCCAGGGGTAGCTGCCGGTGTCGATGGCGTCGCGCACGATGTCGTGCCAGCTGGCGCCGTCGTAGTAGCGCAGGGTGATGGTGTCGAACGTCTTGGTCCCCACCCAGGTGACGACCTCCAGCGAACCGCCGCTCAGCCGGTCGCCCCCCTTGGGCGAGGTGATGCTGATGGCGTCGACGCTGCCGTTGCCGATGGTGAAGTTCCCGGTGCGGTAGATGGCGTTGCCGCTCGCCGACCAGCCCTTGATCCACAGCTGGGCCTGGCTGGAGGAGACCTGGGGCACATTCCACTCCCAGGCGCCGTCGTCGGCGGTGCGGCTGACCAGCGCCGTCCAGGTGGTGCCGCCGTTGAGGGTGTACTCGATGTCGATGCCCAGCTCGTAGGTCTTGGAGCCGCTCCAGCGGATCACGTAGGGGGCGCCCGCCGGCACCACGGCGCCGGTGGCCGGGGAGGTGACCACCAGGTTGGAGACCGTCGGCGTGTCGCCGATCTCGAAGGTGGCGTTGCTGGTGTCGGAGGGGATGCCGTTCTCATTCACGGCCAGCACCTTGACGCGGCACTTGGTCGACTTGATCCTGGGCACGACCCAGTCGTAGGAGCCGTCGTTTTCGGTGGTGCTGACGATGACGTTGTCGTAGCCGTCGGCGCCGTCGTCGACGGTGTAGCGGAGGCGGATCGGGTCGCTCACCGCGGTGGAGTCCCAGGTGATGGTCCAGGTGGTGCCGCTCTTGAGGAACTCGCCGCCGTTGGGCGAGACCACGCGCAGGGAGGCGGTGACGCCGCAGCCGCGCCCGTCGCCGATGTCGGCGGTGGTATTGGCCTGCACCAGGCTGCGGTTGCCCATCGCCACCACGTAGCCGTTGCCCTGGGCGATGGCGTACAGCGTCGAGGTGTCGTCGGTGCGGTCGCGCACCCAGGTGGTGCCGTCGTTGACCGAGGCGATGATCTGCGAGCAGCCGCCCCAGTCGTAGTTGCCGCAGGAAACCACGTGGGTGCCGTTGTCGCACAGGCTCATCAGGTAGTCCTGGGTGTTGGTGAGGCGCTTGGTCCAGGTGGTCCCGTTGGTCGAGGTCAGGCACATGCCCAGCCGGCCGCCGACCACGAACCCGGAGTCGGTGGCCAGGGCCGAGTAGAGGTTCATGCCCTCGCTGGGAGCGCTGCTGGCCCGGGTCCAGCTGATGCCGTTGCTGCTGTAGTAGATGTAGCCGGAGCCGGCGGCGGCCACCCAGGTGCCGTTGCGGTAGGCGAGGGCGTTGATGCGCGCCCCGCCGGGGGCCTGGCCGCGCTCCGTCCAGGTGATGCCGTCCGGGCTGGTCTTGACGCGCCCGTCGATCCCGGCCGCCACCCACAAACCGTCCGCGTAGCAGACGCCGATCAGGCTGCGCCCCTGGGGAAAGACCCCGCTCTCCTCGAAGGGGCAGCGCAGCGTCCAGGAGACGCCGTCGGGGGAGGTGACGATGACCCCGTGGTAGCCGACGGCCACGAACAGGCCGTTGCCGTAGGCGAGGCCGTAGAGATTCTCGGTGGTGGCCGGGTTGCGCTTCACGTAGGAGCTCTTCACCATGGGGGTGGTGGTCGTCTCGCACAACCCGCTGTCCCCCACCGCCACCAGCAGGTTGCCGGAGAAGACGGCGCTGCGGAAGCAGCCGGGCAGGGGGTCGAGGTGTCCCCCCTTGACGTGGGTCCAGGTGTCGGCCGCCAGCGGGGCGGAGACCAGGAGAACGGCCAGGGCCAGCCGGGCGATCTGGGCGGAACCGGGGCGCCGGAGCATGTCAGTTCCCCCGCCGGAAGAAGGAGATCTTCTCGATCTCCTGGAACGGGATGGCCACCTCCTTGCCGCTGCCCAGGCTGGTGCCGCGCACCACCTCCTCCTGCACCTCCAGGAAGCCGAACAGCGGGGGGCGGTTGCGGAAAAAGAGGTCGTACAAGCGGTCGTCGCGCTGCTCGCACTCGTTGCGGCCCATGTTCAGGACGTGGATCTCGGCCACCTCCTCCACGTCGAAGGCCACCCGGTCGCAGGTGACCTCGTTGGTGATCTCGAAGGCCACCCAGGGGAACTGGAAGGTGTCGAGATCGAAACGCTCGTAGGTCTTGTCTTTCAGGGTGACGATCACGTAGTTGCGGAAGCTGACCACCGCGCCCTGGTCGGACGGGGCGCTCTGGGCCGGAGCCGGAACCGCGAACAGTATGGTGAACAGGATCAGGACGGTCGGCAGGGGGATTTTGTTACCATGCATGGGCCACCTCCAAACAGTCAATCATACCACAATTGTTAAATCCGGGCAAACCGGGCCTCGGCCTCAGAGCGGGTAGGCGGAGCCGTCCAGCGGCAGGGCGAACTCCTCCGCCAGGCGGCGGTTCCCGGGGCGGTAGTAGGCCGCCACCCGCTCCCGCCAGTCCTCCGGGAATCGGGCCGCCGCCCCGGTTGGTTGCCGCCGGGTGCGCCAGGCGGCCAGCGCCCGCAGGGCGCCGCGGAGCGGGGCCAGGCGGTGCAGCGGAAAGGCGGCCGTGCACAGCCGCTCGTACTCCAGCTGACTGGCCGGGATGTCGCGGTGCTCGTGGGCGGCTCCGACCAGGCCCACCGCCGCCTCGGCGTCCACCCCGAGAAAGGCGCACAGCCGTCCCAGGTGGCCGGGGGGGTCGGAGACGAGCTCCTCCAGCGTCAGCACCAGCAGGTTCTCGCGGCCGAACCGCCGGGCGTAGAAGGAGATGGTGCGGTAGAAGTCGGCGTGGGCGGCGTAGGAGCGCCCGGGGGCGGCGAAGGTGATCTCCAGCCACTCCGGGAAGGAGACCGCCAGGCCGTTGAAGCGCGGCGGGGCGCCGAGCAGCAGGCGGCCGCGGCTGAGGTAGGCGGAGAGGAGCAGGTCGAACTGGTTGCGGATGGTGATCAGGACGCGGCAGGGGGCGAACACCTGGTGCAGGCGCTCCGCCACCAGCCCCTTGTCGCGGGCCTTGGAGTAGGAGAGCAGCATCTCCTCGGAGAGCACGACCGCGCGGCGATTGCCGCCGCATTCGAGCAGGCGGTTCTCGGCCAGGTGGCGGCGCAGCCCGCCGGGGTCCCAGTCCAGGCTCTCCGCCTGGATCAGGTCGCGCAGCAAGGCGGCGAAGCGCTCGTCGGGATAGGGCTTGCCCAGGTATTTCAGCTGCGGGTGCTTCGCGAACAGGTGAAGCTGCAGGGTGGTGGTGCCGGTCTTGGAGAAGCCGGCGTGGATCAGCAGCGGCGGCATGTCACCCTCCCGCCGGGGCGGCGGCGTGACGGCAGCCCCAGGCGCTCAGGGCGGGAAATAGGGGCGACCGGCGGTCGGCGTAGAGAAAGTAGCCGCGCTTCCCGCCGGGCCAGGCGGGAACCGAGCCGATGGAGACGAAGTCGCGGCGGAAACGGGCTGACCGGAAGACGGCGGCGTAGTTCTGGCTGTAGCGCTTCCACCCGTCGGGGGTCAGGGCGGCGGCATCCTCGGGAAAGAGGATCAGGGCCACCCCGCGGCGCTCCAGGTACTCCATGGTCAAACCGCGGTGGGCGATGTGCGGGTCGGTGAGCCCGGCCATGTCGATGCAGGCGAGGCCGGAGAAGTAGGGAATCACCCCCATCTCGGTGTTGGCCACCACCAGGCCCGGCGGCAGCCCGGCCATCAGCCGGCCGAGGCGGCCCCGGTTCACGGCCGGGTCGACCATGCGCGCCCAGGAGGCGGCGGTGGCCCGGGCACCGGGGGCGTCCCAGTTGAGACCGGCCACGAGCAGGAGGGCCAGAGCCGCCCGCGCCGCGGCGGGGCCCGCCCGCCCCGGCACCCGCCGCAGGCGGCGGAAGAGCCCTGCCAGCAGCGGCGCCGTCCCGGCCAGCAGCAGCGGCAGGTAGGGTGCGTAGAAGCGGTGGAGGTAGTTCATGGCCGGGTAGAAGAGCAGGTACAGGCCGGCCAGGGGCAGGAACAGGGCCGGCGGGTAGGCGACCGCCCAGCGCCCCCGGCGCGCGGCCGCGGCGGCGGCGGCAGCGGCGGCCAGCAGCAGCCATCCGTAGGAGCGCAGGAAGAGCCCCAGCTGGCGCAGCGACTCGCCGTACTCCACGCTGTGCACGATGCGCTTGTGGTAGAAGGAGTGCGGCAGCGGCCAGCCGAAGTGGGCGGTCTTCCACCACAGGAACAGGGCCAGCGGCAGCAGCAGCCCGGCGGTCGCCAGCAGCCACGGCCGCGGCCGGAGCAGCTCGCGGCGGCGGGCGATGGCCAGGGCCAGGAGCGACAGCCCGGCGGCGGCCAGCCCTTCGGGGCGGACGGCGAAAGCCGCCAGCCCCGCGCCGGCCACCTTCAGCCAGGCCAGGCTGTCGGCTGGCGCCTGCAGGGCGGCCACGGTCACCAAGGCCAGCAGGGTCACGGCCAGCCCGTAGAGGGCCGTCTCCATGCCGGACAGGGAGTGGGCGACCAGGCGGTAGTTCAGCAGCAGCCCGGCGGCGACGGCCAGGGCCGCCCCCGTGGCCGCGCTTCCCTCCCCCGCCAACCGTTTGGCCAGGCGATAGAGCATTCCGGCCGCCAGCAGGTGGGACAGCAGCCCCAGCAGGCGCGCCGCCGCCAGGGGGGAGGCGCCCGCCCGGCGGGCGGCCGCCAGCAGCAGCAGCCAGGCCCAGGAGGTGAAGCCCTCGCCCGGAGCCTCGCCGGCGTTGAAGGCGAAACCGTTCCCCGCGGCCAGGTTGTCGGCGTAGCGGAAGAAAATGAAGGAGTCGTCGACGGCGAAGTCGCGCAGGTCGAGCACCAGCAAGCCCAGCAGCAGCGCGGCGGCGGCTGCCGCCAGGGCGGCGACCGCCGGGCGGCGGGCCCCGGGGGCGCGAAGGGCTGGATCCATGGCGGCCTAGTCCTTCCGCTCCCAGTCGGCGTCCATGACCATGAAGCCCTGGGTGGGGTCCTGCTGCTGCATCAGGGACATGTCGGCGCCGATGGTGAAGCCGGCCACCTGGTGCGACTTGAAGAACGAGCCGCCCTCGAAATCGGAGACGTAGAAGGCGACGTGGTAGTTGCCCTCCCGGAAGCGGTTGCGGCGCATCACGCACTCCGCCTCCACGCGCCCCCGGCAGGGTTGCCCGCCCAGGCGCATCTTGCTGGAGGTGATCACCACGTCCTCCACCTGGTCGCGGATGGTCATGGCCAGCAGCACGTTGGCCAGCGGCTGGCGGAACTCCATGACGAACCTCACCCGGATGTCGTCGAAGGTGCGGAACTCGCCGCAGGCCGCTCCGCCGGCGTCGGCGACGACCACCTGGTGCAGCACGAACACGTCGGGCAGCGTCAGGTAGGCTCCGTCCATCAGTTTCCCGCCGGGCCCCGCGCCCCCCGCCTGGCTCCGGCGGATGGAGTCGCTGAGGTAGAGCGAGGTGACCTCGTCGGAGGGGCCGATGGCCTTCACCCGGCCGCGCTCCAAATAGATGCAGCGCGAGGTGAGCGAGGAGATGAGGGCCATGTTGTGGGAGACGAAGATGACCGAGATGCCCGAATGCAGCAGCTCCATCATCTTGTTGCGCGCCTTGCGGCGGAAGGAGGCGTCGCCCACCGCCAGCACCTCGTCCACGATCAGGATGTCGGGCTTGAGGTTGACCGCCACCGCGAAACCCAGGCGCACGTGCATGCCGGAGCTGTAGCTCTGCACCGGCATGTCGATGAACTCCTCCATCTCGGAGAAGGCCAGGATCTCGTCCAGCATGCCGTCCACCTGGCGCTTGCTGAAGCCGAGCACGGCCCCGTTGATGTAGATGTTCTCGCGGCCCGTCAGGATGGGGTTGAAGCCGGCCCCCAGGGCGATCAGGGCCTGGATCTTGCCGCGGATGGCCACCTCGCCGGCGTCCGGCTTGATGAGCCCGGAGAGCAGCTTGAGCAGGGTGGTCTTGCCCGCCCCGTTGGCGCCGATCAGCCCGATGAGCTCGCCATGCTGGAGCTCGAAGCTGACGTCCTGCAGCGCCCAGAACTCCTCCTTGCGCAGGCGCACCCGGGCCCGCCGGGAGCCGGCCAGCTCGGCGGCCACGTCGCACATCCCGTACCACAGGGAGCGGCGCAGGCGGCGGCAGAACTTCTTGCTCAGGTGATCGACACAAACCAGCGTCTCAGCCATGGGCGTCCACCTCCGGCTCGGGCATCACATGCCGATCCGCTCGATGATGATGGGCAGGGCCAGGCGGTAGATCACCCAGCCGACCAGGAGCAGGAGCACGACAACGGCGAGCAGCAGCAGGAGCAGGCCGGGGTCGGCCGGAAGCCGCCCGGCCAGCAGGTCGCGCACGGCCTGCAGCAGGGGGGTGAGCGGGTTGAGGCGCATGATCGCGCCCAGCGCCCCGGCGCCGGGGGCCGGGAATCCCACCGGGGTGACGAAGACCAGCCCGGAGGTGAAGATCAGCAGCGCCGACTGGATGTCGGTAAAGAGCAGCCCCAGCGGCGAGAGCAGCACCCCCAGCATGGTGCCCAGCAGCAGCAGCCCCAGCAGCGGCAGCAGAACCAGCGGCGCGGTCGCCCCGAGGGGCACGCGGAACCAGGCCAGCACCACGCCCAGCAGCAGCAGCTTGATGGCGAACGAGAAGAGCACCTGGCCGATGCCGGCCAGGATGAAGGCCTCGCGCGGCAGGTTGATCTTGGTCAGGATGGCCTTCGACTCGTTCACCGCTTTCAGCGGCGCGTTCAGCGCGTCGACGAAGACCTGGAAGAAGACCGTGCCGATCATGACGTAGGCGGGGTACGGCATGTTCCCGGTCTCCCCCGCGTCGATCACCGTGGCGGAACGCAGCAGGATCATCACCAGGGTGGTGACCAGCGGCGGGAAGACGGCCCAGAAATACCCCAGCGCCGTCTGGCGGTACTGCGCCGACACGTCGCGCACGAACAGGCGCCAGCCCAGCTCGCGGGAGGCTTTCAGGTCGCGCACCATCTCCCCGAGCAGGCGCAGCGGGTGGCGCAGCCGGGACTCCGGCGTGAAGCGGGTGAGCGGCAGTTCGGACGGAGCGGGTTCCTGGCGGGTCATGGTTTGCCTCGCGCGGCTTCCTACCGTACCACAAGCGCCCGGCCGGCGCAAGCCGCTCATGGCCGGCTCCCGCCGGGCGGCGGGAGCGGGAGGCGGGGGGCGCCCGGGTCCGCCTCGCCCAGCACCAGGGCGTAGACCGCCATTCCCAGGAAGCGGATGTCGTTTCCCCGGCCGAGGTCGGCCGGCGCCGCCGCGTCCGGCAGCTCGAACACGATGTGCAGCGAGCCCGTATGGCCGAGCAGCGTCCGCGGGATCGCCACCTTCAGGCGGGCGGCCCCGGGTTGGTCCAGGGTGAACCGCCCCGCCGGCCTCCCGTTGACGCGCACCGCCAGCCGCTGCGACTCGAGCCGGCCCGGCACCAGGTAGGGCCGGGCGAGCAGGTGCAGCACCAGGTCCCGGCGCGGCGGCCCGATGGTCATGAACAGCTCCGCCCGCCTCTCGCGGGTCCAGGTGAATCCCGCCTTCTCGGGCGCGTGCCAGCCGATGCCCTGGAAGGGCATGGCGTTGCCCTCGCGGGTAAAGTGCAGCACGGTGCCGGCGCGGTAGACGGCGCCGCTGTCGCCGGGGCGACGCACGCCGACCTCGCGCCAGGAGCCGTCCAGCCAGGCGTGGCCGTTCACCTCGTACTCGCGCATGGAGTAGAGGTAGCGGTCCCCCCAGCCGTTCCAGTTGTAGTAGTAGAAGGTGCGCCGCCGCGGTTCGCCGGCGGGGACCGCGGCCATGTCGCGCCCCTCCATGCCGGCGTCGGCCAGGCCGAGGGCGGCGGCCACGGTGCGCGGCAGGTCGGTTCCGCTCACCGGGGCGTCGCTGGTCACCAGGTCTCCGTTTCCGGCCCGCGGGGGCTTGACCAGGAGCAGCGGCAGGGCGGAGCCCTTGATGTGCACCGGGATCCGGTTGGCGCCGGTCTCCTGCAGCCCGGTCCCCGCCAGGTTGACGCCGAACGGGTAGTCGGCGTTGCCATGGTCGCCCATCACCACGATCAAGGAGTCGTCGTAGACGCCCAGCGCCCGGAGCTTCTCCAGGGTCAGCCGGGCGATCTCCAGCGCCGCCCGGCCCTGGTCGAGAAAGGCGGCGCGGCTGTTGTTGGCCATGGGGCGGACCCGCAGCTGGCCGTCCAGCACCAGCGGCCGGTGCAGGCCGTTGAGGTGGAAGTACTTGAAGACCGGTTTCTCCCCGCTTGCCTCGGCGTTGGCCCGCAGCTGGGAGACGAACTGCACGTCGGGCAGCTCCAGGGCCCGCGCGTCGAAGGAACGGTCCCAGCGGAAGCGCGGCGCCGCCTGGGCGTAGTCCGGGGGGGCGGCCAGCAGCCGCTTCAGCAGCCAGGCCTGGTCGTTGTAGACGAAGGGCTTGAGGAGGTGCGGCAGCTGGCGGAAGAGCGAGATGTCGGCCAGCAGCCCCAGCTGCCCGGCCAGCACCCGGCTCGAGGAGCGGCGCTTCATGTTGGCGGCCACCGACTCGTCGAAGAAAACGGTCTTCTCGGTGCCGGGATAGGGATAGAGCTCGACCCGGAACCCGGCCGCCCCCAGCCGCCTCGGCAGGGAAGCGGGGTCCCGGTAGGCGTCGGCGATGAAGTCGAGCAGCGGCTGCGAGTTGTCGTAGGCGCGGCCGGTGAGCAGGGCCGGCACCGCGGTGAAGGTCTTGGGGGCCGCCGACAACGCGTTTCGGTAGTAGGTGAACCCGGCCCAGCGGCGGCGCAGCCCCGGGTCCTGGCTGCACAACTCCTGGAAGACGTCCGACTGGAAGGTGTCCAGCACCAGGAGCACGGCGTTGCGGCCCCGCGAGAACGAATACTTGCCGCTCACGTCCAGCTCGTAGTGCTGGAAGCTCGGCACCGCCGGGGCGCGCACCACCAGCCAGCCCAGCCAGAGCGCCTGCAGGGCGATCAGCAGCAGGGCGGCGCCGCGGGCCTGCCGGGCCAGCCCCCGGGGGCGCCACAGCGCCCAGCCGATCAGCCCCAGCCACAAGCCGCCGTCCAGCACGCCGCGGAGCCACAGCCGCCCCCAGGGGATGTCGCGGCCGTCCAGGGGGCCGTAGTTCCAGACCAGGAAGGTGCCCTGCAGCCACAGCAGCAGGGCCAGCGCCAGCAGCAGGGCGGTCGCCCGGGGGAGGAGGCGGCGCGGCAGCAGGACCAGCAAGCCGGCCAGCAGGAGGAAGCCCGCCGCGGCGCCGGCCAGCAGCCAGGGCGCCGCCCAGGCGAAGCGATAGCTGAACTCCAGGACGTTGGTGAAATAGATGGTCGCCGGGCCGAACAGCCAGAGCGTCAGCTGCAGGGCCAGGAGCGCCAGCAGCGCCGGGCGAAGCGCGGTCTGCGGCTCCGGGTTCGGGAGCGGCGCCGCCCTCACCGGCTCTCCCCGTCCCGGCGCCGCTCCATCAGGTACAGCCGCCGCTGCGAATCCCGCACCGGCAGCGCCTCGCGGATGTGGAAGCGGGCGGCGAAGGCGCGCTCGAACCCCTCCTGGACGTAGTGGGGAAACACGTCCTCCCGCGTGGCCAGCAGCCGCTGCACCTGCGAGTCCGGCTTGGGCACCCACTCCAGCACCAGCCACCGCCCGCAGGCGGCGGCGAAGAAATCGGCCAGCCGGTCCAGGGGCACGTTGTTGGCGATGGCCAGGTGGTGCACCAGCGCCAGGCCCATCACCAGGTCGGCGGGGCCGCGCTGCAGCAAGGACGCGCGCTCGGCGCCGGCCCAGCCGAGGGCCGGGCTGGGGTTGGTCAGGTCCTGCAGCAGGGGCAGCAGCCAGGGCTCGTCGAGGCGGCGCACCTCGCGGTAATTCTGCTCCACGGCGGCCGGGTCGACGTCGAAGGCGACGGTCGGGATGCCGCGGCGGGAAGCGACCCGGCTGAAGAAGCCGTTGTTGGCGCCCAGGTCCCACACCTGGCGCGGCTCGACCCGGGCGACGATCTGCTCCAGCAGCTCCCGCTTGTGGGCGATGCCGGCGGCGCTGTAGTTGGTGTCGGAGTAGTAGTCGCCCCACTGGGTGCCGGCGGGCGCCCACTCCAGCTTGCGCACGGCGCGCTCCAGGGAGGCGATGATGCCCTGGAAGCCCATGCGGCTGATGGCGCGCGGCCGGGCGGCGGGGCGCGGGGCGGCTCCCTCCCCCTCGTGCTTCTTCTGGGAGCGGCTGTGCAGCACGATGTGCATGGCCAGCGACGGCGCCAGCCGGGCCCGGCGCGGCAGCAGGGCGGCGGCCAGGTCCAGGGGCAGTCCGTCCAGGTGCACCCGCAGCAGCTGGCCGAGGCGCACGTCGGTGCGGGCCATCAGGGCCAGCGGCGCCAGGAAGTGCTGGCAGAACTGGCGGTAGGCGACCCACGGTCGCCCTTCCGGCCAGGCCTCGAACGACAGGGTGTCGATCAGCAGCGGCCGGCCGCGCACGAACTGGATGTTGTAGGCGCTCGCGTCCTTGAGCGACAGGCCGCGGCGGAAGGCGCGCTGCTGGATCTCCAGGGTGGCCAGGGCGGCATCCCGCAGCTGGCTGAAGCTCCACTCGTAGGGATAGGAGACCAGCGGTACCGGTTCGGGGGCGATCACCCGGTAGGCCGCCGCGGGGTCGGCGGGCGGAACGTCCGCCTCCTGGTGGGGAATCAGGAGCCCGGCCCCGGTCAGCTCCCCGTAGAGGCCGGAGGCCATCAACCGGTCGTAATCGGGCTGGCCGGAGCGGTTGACCTGGCGGTAGAGGCGGCCGTCGCGGTGGAAGAGAAAGCCGTCCGGGTCGCGAAAGGAGGCGGAGTGGGTGACGTCCATGCGGTGGTTCCCCAGCTTGCGGAGAGCCATTATACCGCAGGGTCCGCCCGGAAGGCAAGGCGCCGGGGGCCGCGGCGGGGGGCTGCGCCTAGCCGCCGACCGGGGTGCGCGGCAGGTTGGCGGTGGCCCGCGAATCGCCGAGGAAGCGGCCGCAGCCGCCCCAGGCGTAGGCGCCGACCAGGCGGCGGAACTTCTCCTCCGCGCCCGCCAGGCCGTAATAGTTGAGGAAGCGGCTGACCGGGCCGAGGGGGATGCGCGGCTGCTGCGGATCGATGTCGCGCGGGTGCAGGTAGGTCACCACCGGCTGCCCCTCCGCGTGGATGCGCCGGATCAGGCGGTGCATGGTTTTCTCCGGGAAGAACCGGAAGAAACCGCCCCCGCAGAAGGCCAGGTCGAAGCCGAAGAGGCGCCGGGTCGACACCGGCAGCTCGAGCAGCGGGCCGCCGGCCAGGTCCAGCCATTGCGGGTACTTGTAGAAGGAGCGGATGCCGCCGATGTTGTGGATCCCCGGCAGGATGGAGGAGTCGTAGGCGAATCCGGCGGCGAGGATCTCCTCCAGGGCCCAGGTCTCCCGGCTGCGCACCGAGAAGCCCGGGGCCCGGTAGCCGAGGCAGGGGCGGCCGGTCAGCTCCTCCAGCCGCGCCTTGGCGGCGCGGATGTCGGCGGCGAAGCGCTTCGCCCCCTGGACGTACACCGGCTGGTGGGCGTGGCCGTGGCAGGCGATCTCGTGCCCCCGGGCGGCGATGCGCCGCACCAGGCCGGGGTGGCGCTCGGCCATGAAGCCCAGCACGAAGAAGGTGACGCCCAGGCCCTCGATGACCGGCAGCAGGCGGTCGACGTTGCGCTCCACCACGGTCGGGCAGCGGCCCCAGTCGGCGAAGGCCGGCGCCTCGGGGCCGATGTAGTGGTACCAGTCTTCGAGGTCGACGGTCAGGATGTTGAGCGGGCGCCCCTTCATCAGCGTCCCTCCCCCGCCGCCGGAGCGACGCGGATGGTCAGGAAGAGGTCCTTGTCCAGCCGCTCCAGGGAGTGCTCCAAGCCCCCGGCAAGCTCCGCCAGCCGCCGCACCTCGGCCGCGGCGTAGAAGTGGACCGGGCAGCGGCGGTAGTAGCGGAAGACCAGCTTGCGACCCCACTGCACCAAGCCTCCCCGCAGCGGAAAGCTGGCCATGACGCTGCGCCGGGCCAGGCGCACCATCTTGGCCAGCAGCGGCAGCGGGTCGTCCACGTAGTCGAACAGCCCCATGGCGATGACGTGGTCGAAGGTCCCGCCCGGCTCCATCAGGGCGAAGTCGGCCTGCACGAAGCGACACGCCTCCGCCAGGCCGAGCGAAGCCGCCCGCTCCCGGGCGGCGGCGACCATGGCGGCGGCGAAATCGACGCCCAGCACGCTTTTCGCTCCCTGTCCGGCCAGGGCCAGGCCGTAGCGGCCGGCGCCGCAGCCCACGTCCAGCACGGTCTTGCCGCCGACCGGCTCCAGCCCGGCCAGGGTGCGCCGGAAGCGCAGCCGCATGCTGCGCCGGAAGAGGCGGTCCGCCAAACGGCGCAGCGGGTTGCGGCGCGGCTCGTAGATGGCGTCGAACCGGCGCACGGCGCGCTGGAAGTAGCCGCGCACCTGGCCCGATTCGGGGGCGGGCCGGCGGGCGCTCACGCCGCCCCCCCGGGCGTTTCCCGGCGGGCCACCACGTAGGCCTGGGTGACCCCGATGGACCAGAGGGTCTCCTGCTTCAGCAGGCGGCAGCGGGGCCCCAGCAGGTGCGCCACGGCGTCGCCGGCCAGCGGGGTCTCGTCGGGAAACGGCCAGCGCCCGAGCTGCTCGGCCGCGCCGCGCACCAGCCGGTAGAGCCAGGTGGGGGTCGGAAAGCCGAGGATCACCAGGCCGCCGTCGCGCAGGGGCGCGACGTGGCTCGCCACGGCCCGGGCCAGGTCGGTCCCCGAGAAGTGCTCGATCAGCCCGACCGAGAGCGCGATATCGCCGGTTGCGGGCAACGGCTCGCCCAGGATGTCCTGCTGCCGCAGCTGCAGCACCCCCCCGCTGGCCGCCGCGCCGGCGCGCCGGCGCAGGGCCTCGAGCCCGGCCGGGCTGCTGTCGACCGCGATGTAGGCGCCCAGCTCGAAGGCGGCGGCGAACGCCGGGTAGAAGGCGCTGTTGCCGCCGCCGAACTCGATGACCGTCAGCGGCCGCCGCGCCGGGGCGTAGGCCCGGGCGTAGCCCAGCACGGCGCGGCAGACCACCCGCTCCAGCACGGCGTGGAACGGGCTGGGCCGGCGGTAGTACCGGTCCCAGTCGGTCCGCCCGCCGGGGGCCGGCGCCGGCCGGCTCATTCCTCCGCCTCCGCGCGGGGAAAGACGAACTCCCGCTGCACGGCGAACGAGACCAGGAACAGCGACGACTCCACCAGCAGGTAGGCCGGCACGACCGGGAAGCCGGCGCGGGAAACCAGGGCGTGGATCAGGAACAGCGAGAGGGCGCCGCGCGACACCAGCAGCGCCCAGAACTTCACGAATTCCGGCAGCCAGTGGTCGCGGTCCCGGAACACCACCCGCTTGTTGAGCAGGAAGTTGATCCCCCCGGAGACGGCCCGGGCGGTGATGATCGCCGGCGCCAGCTCCACCCCGAGCAGGTGCAGGCCGCTGAACACGACGAAATCGACCAGCGCCGAGAGCAGGGACGAGAAGAGGAAGCGGAAGAGCAGGAAGTAGATCTTCATCGAGTCGAGCAGCGGATGGAAGTGCGAGGAGCGGTTGTCGTCGATGTAGATGGTCTCGATGTCCGTCTGGCGGATGGGCACGCCGGCCGGGCGGGCGGCCAGGAGCATGTTCATCTCGTATTCGTAGCGGTCCCCCCGCAGGCCAACCAGGCGCGGGATGAAGCGGCGCGGGATGCCCCGCAGGCCGGACTGGGTATCGGCCAGGCGGGTGCCGGTCAGCAGCGTGAAGACCCGGCGGGTCAGCCCGTTCCCGAAGCGGCTGCGCAAGGGCACCCGCCCGGACAGCCGGCGGCAGCCGATCACCAGGTCGCCGGGGTGGGCCACGAGCTCGGCGGCCACCTTGCGCACGTCCTCCGGCCGGTGCTGGCCGTCGGCGTCGGCGGTGACCACGCCGGCGTCCCCCTCCCCCTGCAGCAGGAAGTGGTTGAAGCCGGTCTTCAGCGCCCGGCCCTTGCCCAGGTTCACGGCGTGGCGCAGCAGGCGGCAGCCGGGCCGCGCCTGCAGCTGGTCGAACAGGGGCTGGCAGCGGGCCGCGCTGCCGTCGTCCACCACCAGGATGCGCCCGAAGCCGATGGCCTGCAGGCCGGCGACCATCTCCAGCAGGCGCCCGTCCGGGTTGTAGGCGGGGATGAGGATGGTGACGTTCACGGCTCGCCCCCCGGGTCCGGTCGCTCCCCGACTCGCCGGACCTGCAGCAGCCGCCACTGGCCGGTGGCCAGCAGCACCCGGTACTCGCCGGAGTCGATCTTGCCCTTCAGCTCGGCGAGCGCCTGCCGGTTGGGCCGGTTGACCGTCTCCAGGTAGTAGGCCACGCCCGGGGAGTCGCGCTCGGGAGCCCAGTGGTCGCGAAGCTCCGGCAGCAGCCGGAAGTAGAGGTACTTGCTGAACACCCGGCCGGCGAAGCCGTGGCGCCGGTAGTAGCGGTAGAGCTTCTCGTTGAGCTTCAGGTCGCCGAGCCGGCGCAGCTGCGCCCGCTGGCCGGCGAGCAGGCGCTCGCCCGGCAGCAGAGCCAGGCCGGCGACCAGCGCCGCCGCCAGCGCCGCGGCCAGCAGCATCAGCCGGGGCGGGCGCGCCGCCGGCAGGCGAGACCAGCTCCGCAGCGCCCACTCCCCGAGCCAGGCGGCTCCCTCGGCCGCGACCAGGGCGGCGAAGGGGAGCAGCGGCGCGATGTTGCGCAGGTCGTAGCTGTACAGCAGCGCCCAGGCGGCGCCGTAGGGCAGGACCACCCCCAGCAGCAGGCGCCGGGCGGGCCGCCGCGCCAAGCCGGCCAGCAGCAGCAGGGCCGCCGCCCCCCAGACCGCCGGCGGCAGCGGCCGCCCCTGGGGCGCCAGCAGCTGCCGGCCGGCGAACTGGAGGCGCCCGTTCCAGTCGCGGCCCTGGTGCACGTTCTGGACGACTTCGCGCACGCCCACCCGCTCCTGGCCCCGCAGGATCAGCACCAGGCGCGGCCCGAACCAGGTGAGCACGACCAGCGCCACCAGCAGCAGCCAGGCGCCGGCCAGGCGGCCGATGGGCCGCGTGGCCGGGTCGCCGCGCCGCCGCCACAGCTGGAACGCGAGCCACAGCAGGGTCGGCAGCAGAACGGCGAATCCCGACTGCTTGGTCACCGCCGCGGCGGAGGCGAAGAGCACGGCCAGCAGCGAGGCCCGGCGGAAGGCTCCCGCCTCCGCTTGGCCCGCCTCCTTCAGGGTATGGTACACGAGGAAGGCCAGGAAGGAGACGGCGATGTCCATCAGCCCTTCGCCGATGAGCTCGGGGGCGAAGAAGCAGCGCAGCAGGAGCAGGTAGAAGACGGCCCCCATCAGCGGCGCGGCCCGCCGGGCGGCCAGGCCCAGGTCGATGAAGAGAAGCGCGGTCAGCAGCGGGAAGAGCCCCATCACCCCGCGGGCCGCCGCCTGCAGGTCCGGGGTGCCCAGCACCTGGTAGACCAGCGACCAGTTGGCGGCGAGCAGTTGCGGGTAGAGCCAGGTGGTGACCGGGACCCGGTTGGCGTACCAGTCGAGGGCGAACCGGTTCCAGCCCACGGCGGCGTCGACGAAGGTGAACACCCGCCCGGACTGGGCCAGCAGCTCGCCGGCCAGCTGGGCCAGCAGCAGCAGGGCCAGCATCAGCCAGGCCGCCTGCAGCGGCCGCCCGCTCCAGGCAACGCGCAGCCTCTCCGGTTTCTCCCGCCACTCCGGGCGCCATCCTCCGCCCCGGGCCCGCCACCCTGCCAGCAGCAGCGCCAGCTCCAGCGCCAGCAGAACGAGGACGACCCAGCGCCGGTAGAAGCCCAGGACCGTCAGCAGATAGACCAGCAGGTAGTTGGCCAGCAGGCTGAGGACGAACGTCCAAACCGCTCCCTGCAGCCGGCTCCCGGCCCGCAGTCCCAGGAAGCGGCGCAGAAGCGTCCCCGGAACCCAGGTCATCTGGCAGAAGGCGGCCGCGGCCAGCAGCAGGGTCATGGCGTCTCCCCGCCCGGCGGCTGCCCGTCCGGCGTCAGCCGGAAGGGGGGGGTGCCGCGGATCTGGATGAAGCGCCACTCCTTGTAGGCGAACAGCAGGGCGTACTCGCCGGAACGCACCTTGAGGCGGATGTCGCGCAGCAGGTCCTGGCGGCGCCGGCGGTAGTTCTCCAGCAGGTAGTAGACGTCGGCGCCGTCTCGCTCCGCCGCCAGGTGGTCCCGGAGCTCCGGCAGCACCCGGAAATAGTTGTAGGAGCTGAACACCTTGCCGGCGAACCCGTGGCGGCGGTAGAAGCGGTAGAGCCACGTGTTGAGCGGCAGCTCCCCCTGGCGGCGCAGCTGGGCGAGCTGGTCCCGGCGAACGGCCTCGCCGTCGAACCAGGTGAGCGGCGCCGCAGCCGCCGCCAGCAGCAGGAGGCCCGCCCAGGCGGCCGTCGGCACCGGGCGCCGAGGCAACCGGGAGTGCAGCCAGGCGGCGGCCCGCTGCAGGCTGCGCACCCCCATGGCCAGGGCCAGGGCGGCCAGGGGCAGGACGACGGTCAGGTTGCGGCAGTCGTAGGAGTAGAAGAGCCCCCAGGCCAGGGTGAAGGGCAGCACGACCAGCGCGGTCAGCAGGCGCGCCCGGCGCCGGAAGAGGCTGGCCGCCAGCAGCAGGCCGGCTGCCGCCGCCCACCCCCACTGCGGGCGGCCCGGCCCGTATCCGGTGAAGAGCCGGGTGAACCCGTGCTCCAGCCGCTGGCCGTAGTCGCGGCCGTGGTGCACCTGCTGGGTGACCTCGCGGATCATGGTCCGCTCCCGGTGCTGCGAGACCAGCCAGAGACGGTTGCCGTACCAGCTGCCCGCCACCAGCGCCACCAGGAAAAAGGCGGCGGCGGCGAAGCGCAGCCGAGCGCCGCGCCCCAGCACGGCGCGGTCGCGCACCGCCTGGAAGAGGGACCAGGCGAGGACCACGGCGACCGCCAGCAGGCCGGCCTGCTTGGTCACCGCCGCGGCGCAGGCGAACAGCAGGGCCAGCAGGCTGCTGGGCGCGTGGAAGGGGGTGCGCCCGCTGGCCGGCTGCCGCCGGTGCAGGACGTAGATGGCCAGGGTGGTGAAGAAGGCCACCGGCAGATCGGTCATGCCCTCGGAGACCAGCTCACAGCCGAAGAGGAAGAAGATGATGGCGGTGTAGAGGGCGCCGGCCAGGAAATAGGCGGCGTCGCGGAGGCGCCGGCCGAGGTCGACGAACAGCAGCACCGTGGCCGCCGGGAAGAGAACGGCCAGGTTCCGGGGCACGAAGGCGATGTCGCAGGTGCCCATGATCTGGTAGGCCAGCGACCAGTTGGCCGGCAGCAGCTGCGGGTAGAGGCTGGTGGTGGTGGGCAGCCGGTTGGCCGCCCAGTGCAGCGCCCAGCGGTTCCAGGAGAGGGCGGCGTCGGAGGCCACGAAGACCGCCTCCAGCCGCGCCAGGGCGCACCCGGCCAGGGCGCCGAGCGAGAGCAGCGCCGCTCCCAGCAGCAGGTTGTGGGCGGTGGTGTGTCCGGCCAGGTAACGGCGCGCCGCCGCCAGCCACTCGGCCAGCGGCCGGCGCGGAACCCCGCCCGCGCCGCGGCGCCAGACCAGCGCCAGCAGCAGCGCCTCGAGGGCCAGCCAGGCGAACACCGCCGGCGGTTGGTAGAGCCCCAGGAGGGTGAGCAGGAACACCAGCAGGTAGTTGGCCAGCAGGCTGAGGGCGAAGATGTAGGCCAGCCGCTGCAGCCGGGAGTCGAACCGCAGCGGGGCGATCCCCAGCAGGATGCGCCCGGGAATCCAGGCCATCTGGAAAAGGGCGAGCAGGATGGCGGCAAACAGCGGCATGGTCACCCCGACGGCGGCCGGCAGGGGCCCCGGTTCACGGTTTCCTCCCAGCGCGAAGCGCCCGGCGCAGGCACAGGTAGATGAAATAGGAGTTGGTGGTCAGGTAGCGTTTCCAGAGCCGGCGCGGCTCGCGCAGCAGCCGGTAGAGCCACTCCAGCCCGGCGCGCTGCATCCAGGCGGGCGCCTGGGCCAGGGTGCCGGCGTGGAAGTCGAAGGCCGCGCCCACCGCCAGCATGGCCGCCGGCACGCGTCCGCGGTGGTCGGCCACCCACGCCTCCTGGCGGGGGCAGCCGCGGCCGACCAGCACGATGTGGGCGCCGGAGTCGCGGATGCGGCGCACGTCCTCCTCGTCCTCGGCGTCGGTCGGTTCGCGGAACCGGTCGGGGTGGAGGCCGCACAGCCGGACGCCCGGGTAGTCGCGGCGGATGAAGGCCGCCAGCTTCTCCAGCGTGGCCGCGGTGGAGCCGTAGAGGAACACCCCCAGCCCGTCGGCGTCCGCCGACTTCAGCACGTGGAGGGTCAGGGCGGGCCCGTAGACGCGGTCCCGCAACCCGGCCCGATGGAAGGCGTTCAGCGCCCAGCGCACCGGCTGGCCGTCGGGCACCACCAGGTCGATGCGCCGCACCCGCTCGCCGAACCCCGGGTCGCGCACCGCCGTCACCAGCCCGTGCACGGCCAGGGCGGAGACGGAGAAGGAGTCGTGCCGGCGCGCGTGGTCGAGGATCAGCTGGGTCGCCGATCCGTAGTCCACGATGGCGTAGGGCACGCCGAAGAGGTCCCGCCGCTCAAAGTCCACGGTAGACCTCCTCGACCCGGGCCGCGATCCGCTCCCAGGAGAAGTGCAGGCGCACCTTCTCGCGGCCGGCCTCGCCCAGCTGGCGCGCCCTGTCCCCGTCGTCGAGCAGGGAGAGGATGGCGGCGGCGAGCTCCGGCGGCCGGGGGGGCGCCAGCAGGCCGTTCACCCCGTCCTCGATCAGCTCGGCCACGGCCGGGATGGGACAGCCGATCACCGGCCGGGCGAAATGCCAGGCCTCGGCGTAGACGCCGCCGAAGCTCTCCTGGGTGGAGGGCACGCACAGCAGGGCGCAGGCGGCCAGGGCGTCGCTCTTCTCCTGGCGGTCGACCGTGCCCAGGCGCAGGATGCGCGGGTCGGCGCCGCGGAAGTGGCGCTCCGAGCGGCCCACCGCCGGGCCGATGAAGGCGAAGCGCGCTTCGGGCCGGCGGCGCCAGACCAGCGGCGCCGCCGCCAGCAGCGCCCGGAAGCCCTTGTACTCGAAGTGCTGGCCGAGAAACAGCACCAGCGGCCCCGTCAGCGAATGGCGGCGGCGGAATCGCTCGCCGTCGGCCGGCTCGGCCAGCACCGGGCCGTGGCCGATCACGTGCACCCGCCCGGAGTCGGCGCCCAGCTCCACCAGCGTCCGCTTCTCGGCGTGGGTCAGGGCCAGCAGGGCGTCGGCGCGGCGATAGAGATCGGCGAAGGAGCGGTAGCGCCGCCCCTGCCAGCGCGGGTGGTGCACCGGCGTGAGCACGAAGGGCACGCCGAGCCGGCGCGCCGCTTCCCACGACGCCCAGCTCAACGCCTCGCGGCCGATGCGCACGTTGTGCACCAGCCCGGTCCCGGCCAGCGACGGCTCGAGCCAGCGCCCGGCCAGGCGGGCCAGGAGGCGGGCCGGCGCGTGGCCGAGCAGCATCAGCGGGTAGTAGGCGGCGGCCAGGGGCGCCAGGCGCAATTTGTCCCCCGGCGGCACCCCCAGCCGGCGCACCGGCACGCCGTCGATCTCGTAGCACCGCTCCAGGCCCGGGGCCGCCAGGGTGGTGCCGAGCAGCCAGTCGCTGCGCTGGCTGTCCCAGTGGCAGACCACCTGCACCCGGTGCCGGGTCGCCAGCCGCCGGGCCAGCTCGTGCTGGTGGCTCTGGGCGCCGCCGGTCGCCGGCGGGTAGGAGGTCAGCGTATAGAGGAGGTTCATGGCCGCGGTTCCCCGTTTGCCGCCCGCCGGCCACCGACCGCCAGGATGAGCCCGAGCAGCACCCACTGGAAGATGGAGGTGGGCGGCGACTCGAGGGTGTCGAAGAAGAAGGCCACCCCGTGCCAGAAGAGCAGGCCGGCGAGCGCGGCGGTCAGCAGCCGGCGGTCGCCGTCGTCGCGGAGGCGAGCCCGCCGGCGCAAACCGAAGGCGAACCCGAAGCCGTGGATGAACAGGTAGGGCAGCAGGCCGGCCGCCCCCATCTTGTGCAGGATGGCCAGCAGGTGGTTGTGCGGGGGCAGGATGCCGCTGTTGTTGCCCATGGCCTTCAGCCAGGAGAGCCGCTTGCCCCACACCAGGTAGTCGACCTGCGCCCCGTAGCCCCAGCCGAACCAGGGGAACTCGCCGATGGCGGCCGCGGTCTGGCGCCAGATGCCGAGCCGCCAGCGGATGTTGGCCGCCGACGTGCTCTCCAGGCTCGGCATGGCCACGGCGGCGATCTCGCCCTTCAGCGAATCGAGCTTGTCGTGCTGCACCCCCAGCCCCAGCACGCCGATCAGCAGCACCGACAAGACCACCGCCAGCAGCAGCAGCGACACCACCCGTCCCTCCCCGCGCAGCAGCAGGGCCAGCGCCGCCAGCGCCGCCAGGCCGCCGAGCAGCGGCAACCCCGCCCGCCACAGCCCCGCGAACAGGAGCAGGGCGGCCCCCGGCGCCAGCAGCAGCCGCCCGGCGCCCATGGCGCCGCGCTGCAGCACGACCAGCAGCGCCAGGGCGGCGAGAACGCCCAGCCAGGCGGAGCGGACTTCGGCCATGACCAGAAGCAGCAGCGCGAGGTAGGCGACCGCCAGCAGCAGCCGGCGGTGGCGCGGCCCGGCGCCGGAGCGGAAAGCCAGGCTGAAGAGCAGCACCAGCCCCAGCGACAGGCTCAGGCCGACCATCTTCATCTCGTGGGTGGCGGCGCGGAAGGCGCTGGCCGCCGGGGGGGAGACGAAGAAGCGCAAAAAGGCGACCAGCAGGGCGGCGGCCGCCGCCGGCCCGAGGAGGAGCAGCCCCGCCTGACGCCCCGGGTTGGCGCGGAAGAGGGCCAGCGCCGGCAGCAGCAGCACCGCGTAGAGACAGAAGGGCGCGTCGCGCAGGGCGGCCGCGCGGTGGCCGCCGGCCAGGGCCAGGGCCATGTATCCCGCCCCCAGCAGCAGGTAGATCGCCAGCGCCACCCGCAGCGGAGGCGGCAGCCGCCACTCCGCCGACCGGTTGCGCAGGGCCAGCAGCAGCAACCCGGCGGCGATGAGCGGCTCGGTGGGATAGAGGGGCAGGTTGGCGACGATCAACCCGAGGGTGGCGAAGGCCCGCCCGAAGGCCAGGGTGCCGGTCAGCAGGAAAAGCAGCGGCCAGTCGGCGAAGTCGCCTTCGTGGCGGGAGGAGGCCAGGCCGACGGCCAACAGCCCGGCGCTGAGCGGCAGCAGGAAGAGGGCGGGAGGCAGGGGCCGGTAGAACGCCAGGGCGAACAGGCCGCCGGAGAGGGCCAGCAGCAGGCAGGCGAGGCGGCGCTGGACGGGAGCGAATCCGGTTCGCATGGTCATTCGGTCGGGGCGCAGGCGTGGAACGCCGGCACCAACCCGCAGTTGTACCACAAACGGCCCCGCGCGGGAATACGGGGCGGGCTCAGCGGGAACGCCAGCGCCAGGAGGGGCGCTCGCTGCGAAAGCGGCGGCGCGGCCCCTCGTCCACGCGGATCTCGTACTCCAGCGGCCCGCCCGAGCAGTAGGCCCCGGACAGGAGCTTCTCCGCCAGCCGGGCGACCTGGAGCGGCAGGCGGCCGGCGCGCACCGGCCACGGCTGGGCGGCGGCCAGGCGGCGCCGCTCGGCTCGCGCCGGTTCGCCCTCGCTCAGGTTGCCGCCGGTCATGGTGAAGGCGGCCAGGAAGCGGCGCACGTGGCGCGCCCGGTAACCGGCGCGCAGCACCCGCACCACCCACTCCTGGTCGCCGCAGAAGCGGTACCGGGGGTCGAAGAAATGGCCGTCGTCGACCAGCCGGCGCCGGAAGAACATGGCACAGCTGAGCACGTAGAGGTGGGAGGCGGCGATGTAGGGCCAGCGCGGCGCATAGCCCCTGCGGAAAGCGATCAGCGTGCCGTCGGGGCGCACCAGCAGGAGGTCGCCGAACAGCAGGTCGACGTCGGGGCGGCGGGCGAAGTATTCGTTCACGAAGGCCAGCGTCGACGGCAGGTACTGCTCGTCGCAGTTGAGGTAGGCCAGAACCGGGGCCGAAGCCAGGCGCAGCCCCTTGTTGACCGCGTCGTACATCCCCGCGTCGGCCTCGCACAGGCAGCGCACTCCCGGCTGGCCGGCCAGCCAGGCGGCGCTGCCGTCGGCGGAGAGGGCGTCCACCACGATGTGCTCCGCCCGCACCCCGTTTTGGTCGGCCACCGAGGCCACCGCCCGGCGCAGGTAGGGCAGCATGTTGCGGCTGGGGGTGACCACCGACAGCTCGCTCATGCCGCCCCCTTGGGCCCCGTTCCGTCCCCGGCGACCGGCACCCAGTCCCGGCTGCGGCCCACCCCCTGTTTCCAGCGCCGCAGGCGGCGGGTCGCCGCCGGCCCGACGAGCTTCTCCAGCAGCCGGCGCAGCGCGGCCAGCCGCGAGGGCAGGCGGTTGCCCAGCAGGAAGCGCAGGTAGTCGCGGCTGAACCTGCCCGAGCGGCGCCGCACGATCCCCGCCACCTCGTCGATGGAGCGGTTCATGTGCCGGGTGGAGGCACCGCCCACGCGAAAGTTGACTCCGGCCAGATCCAGTTTCACGAAGCGGGCACCGGCGTCCAGCAGCCGCCGCAGGAACTCGAAGTCGGCGGCGAAACGGAAGGCGGGATCGAAGCCGCCCAGCGCCTGGTACCAGCCGCGCGGAACGAACAGGGCCTGGTGCGAGACGGTCATGCCGCGCCACGGCTGCAGACGCGCCGCCCGCCGCACCTTGAACTCGGTGGCCAGCGTCTCGTCGTAGACGTAGGCGTCGCAGTAGTAGACCGGGGCGGAGGTTCCGTCGGAAACAAACTGAAGCGCCGGCCGGAGGCGCTCCAGGAAGCCCGGCTCGTACCAGTCGTCGGCGTTGAGAAAGGCGACGAAGCGGCCGCGGGCCCGCTGCAGCCCCTTGTTCATGGCCTCGTAGATGCCGCCGTCGGGCTCGCTGACCCACCCGTCGACGCCCGATTCCAGGCTTCGGATGATCTCCACCGAGCCGTCGCGCGAGCCGCCGTCGATCAGCAGGTACTCGACGCCGTCGCCCTTCTGGGCGATGACGCTGGCCATCGCCTGGGCGAGATGGGCCGCCCCGTCGCGCACCACCGTGACCACCGTCAGCCACGGCCCGGGGCGCCGGTCAGTTGCCGTTTCGCCGGGCAGCGGCGACCTCCTCGAACAGGCGCTGGTAGGCGGCGGCGGACTCCGCCAGGGAGAAGCGCTCGACGGCCAGGCGCCGCGCGGAGAGGGAGAGCGCCGCCAGCGCCTGCCGGTCGCGCAACAGCCCGGCCGCCCTTGCGGCGAAGGCGCCGGTGTCGAACGGCGCCACCCCCCAGCCGGATACGCCGTCGACCACCACGTCGGTGGTGCCGCCCACGGCGAAGGAGACCGCCGGCGTGCCGCAGGCGATCGATTCGACCAGGGCCAGCCCCAGCGAATCGGCACGGGTCGGGTAGACGAACAGGTCGGCGGCGTTGTAGAGCTGGCGCAGCCACCCGTCGCCGGCGACCGTGCCCAGCAAGCGCAACCGCAGCCGCCTCAGCTCGGGCATGTCCGGCAGTCGCCCCTTGCCCAGCAGCAGCACCTCGGCCGTCTCCGCTTCGCCCAGGCAGGCGTCCAGCGCGGCCAGCGACTGGGCCAGCAGCGCCCCGCCCTTCCAGGCGCTGCGCGCCAGGTCGTCGGCCGAGACGAACAGCAGCACGCGCCCCTGCGCGGGCAACCCCAGGCTCTGGCGGCAGGCGGCCTTGTCCAGCGGACGGAAGGTGTCGAGGTCGACGCCGTGGGGGATGAGCCGGACCTCGCGACCGGCGAACACCGGGCTCTGCTGGGCCAGCGTCTGCAGCCACGCGGACGGGGCCACCGGGTGCAGGTCGGCGCGGGCGTAGAGGCGGCGCTTGCGCCGCAGCAGCCAGCGCCCGGTGGGCAACCCGACATGCGGATAGACCCGCCTCTCGCCGGGGCCGCTGCGCATCTCCTTCCACGACTCGTCGCCGAAGGTGTTGGCGGCGTTGGCGGTGAACGGCCACATGTCGTGCAGGGTCCACACCAGCGGGGCGATCCGGGAGAGGGCCGGCAGCAGGCCGGTGCGGAAGTAGCCGCCGTGGATGACCTGCAGGCAGATCACGTCGGGGCGGAAGCGCCGCGCCTCGCGCAGGATGGCGCGCCCCGTGAACGGCAGCCAGACGTACTGCAGCCCCAGGCGGCCGAAGGCGCGGTCGGCCAGCAGCAGCAGGAAGGCCTTGGCCTCGCGCACCGTTTCGCTCCGATGGTCGAGCAGCGGCACGACGCGCGGGTCGGCCGACAGGCGCCGGGCCACCAGGAACCGGGTCTCGGCGCCGTGGGCGGCCTCCAGGCCGGCCGCCAGGCGCCAGGCGGCGATGGCCGCCCCGCCCTCGGTGTCCTTCAGGTTGATGAACAGGATCTTCATGGCCGGGACAGTCGGCGCCTCGCCTCGCCCCACAGCGCCTTGGCCGCGAAGCGCGCCCGCCAGGCGCGCGGCACCGCTCCGGCCAGCTTCTCGCGACGGTGGATCTCCAGCGCGCGCCGCCCCAGGCCGGCGTTGCGGGTCAGCACCACGAACAGCCGGCGGCGCAGGAAGCGGTCCAGGGCCTGCTCGTCGTAGCGCTGCACGGCGCGGTTGGCCCGGCGCAGCTCGGCGAACCAGGCGGCCACGTCCTCGGCGAAACCGGGCTCGCGGTTGCGGATGCGCAGGGTCTCGAAGGCCACGTCGCGGTGCACCCGGCGCAGCGGGTGGTTGGCCAGCCCCAGCTCGCCCAGGGCGGCGTCGTCGATGCGCTCGGCCGCCTGGCGCTGGCGGTCGCCGGTTTGGGCCGAGACGCTGGCGGGATGGACGCGGTAGCGCAGCAGCACCTCGGGAAGGTTGGCCAGGTCGAAGTGGCGGGAGGCGCGCTGCCACAGCTCCCAGTCCTCGGAATGGCCCAGGGCCTCGTCGTAGCGCAGGCGGTGGCGGTCGAACAGCTCCTTGCGCAGCATCACCCCGGGGTGCGCCAGGCAGCACTCGAACAGCAGCTCGACGGCGACGTCAGCCGGGGCGGTCGGGTAGCGCCACGTCCGGCGGCGGCCCGGGAACACCTCGGCCCAGCAGCCGCACACCCCGACCCCGGGATGGGCATCCAGGAAATCCGCCTGGCGCTGCAGGCGCTGCGGCAGGCTGATATCATCGGCGTCCATGCGCGCCACCAGCGGCGAGTCGATCCGCTCCAGGCCGGCGTTCAAGGCCGCCATCTGGCCGATGTTCCGCGGCAGCTCCAGCAGCTGGACCCGCGGGTCGGCGACGGCGCGGACGATGTCGCGGCTGCCGTCGCGGGACGCGTTGTCCACCACCAGCAGGCGGAGGTCGCGGCAGGTCTGGGCCAGGATGGAGTCGATGCTCGGGCGCAGGAAGGCGGCGCCGTTGCAGACGGTCAGCAGCACGGTCACCCGGCTCACGGCGTCGCCCCCCCTCCGGCTCGGGCGTCGGCCGCGAACCGCCTCGTTCCGGAGGCCATGTCGTGCAGCTCCACCCCCGAGGCGCGGCGCAGCTTGTCGGTGACGAGCTCCAGTTTCAGCGGCCGCGGCACGGCCCCGGGCGGCGGCTGCGGCAGGGGGGTGACCGCCTCCCGGCCCAGCCCCAGCTCCGCCGCCAGCTGCTGCGCCCACTCCAGCCGCGAGACGTGGCTCGGCCCGACGATGTGGTAGAGGCCGAAGCGGCCGTTCCGCCACAGGTCGAGCATGGCCGCGGCCAGGTCGGCGGCCAGGGTGGGATTGCCGAAGAGGTAGGCGGGCGCCGCCGCCCGGCCGGTCTGTTGCAGGGCGAGCAGGATCTGCATCAGGAAGTTCGGGGTGGCGGTGCCGGGGTCCCAGCCGTAGACCTGGGTGGTGCGGGCGATGACGGCGCGCTCCAGCCGCTCCTGGATGAGCCGCTCCGCCTGCAGCTTCAGCTCGCCGTAGAGGTTGAGCGGGCGCGGCTCGTCCTCTTCCCGGCAGCGGGGCCGGCGGCCGTCGAAGACGTAGTCGGTGGACAGGAAGAGCAGCGCCGCCCCCCGGCGCCGGCACCAGTCGGCCAGGATGCGGGTGGTCTCGACGTGGAACAGCCGCCCCAGCTCCGGCTGGCGCTCGCACAGGTCCACCCCGCCGGCGAGGCCGATGGCGTTGACCACCGCCTGCGGCGCCAGCTCGTCGAGCAGGGACGGAAGGGCGCCGGGCTGGCGGATGTCGAGCCGAAGCCAATCCGGTTCCGGCCGGGCGAAGGCGGTGCCCTGGAAGGGGATGCCCGCCTGGCGGCAGCAGCGGACGAACTCGCCGCCGATCAGTCCGTCGGCGCCGAGGATCAGCAGGCTCATGGGCTGGTTGCCTTCCAGGAGAAGGGGATCTCGGTGCCGAAGGGGTCGGCGCGGCGCACGTCGCTCGGATCCTGGGGACGGTCGACCACGTCCACCACCAGCGCCTCCTCGGGCCCGACGCAGGCGAAGCCGCTCCAGACCCGCGCCGGGATGGTGACCCGCACGTAGTTGCGCTCGCCCGCGTAGATCTCCTGCAGCGCGCCGCGGCTGGCCGACTCCGGGCGGTCGTCGTAGAGCACCAGCCGGATCATGCCGCGCAGCACGACGTAGTTGCGGACGGCGCTCTCGCGGCGGTGCCATCCCTTGACCACCCCCGGGTAGACGCTGGAGGCGTACACCTCGCCGAACCCGGAGAATCCGGGCTCGGCGGCGCTCAGCATGCGCATCACCTGGCCGCGGTCGTCGGGGAAGCGCGGCAGCGGTTGGACCACGACCCCCTCGATCATCCGGCCCATGCGAGCCCCCGCTGGCGCGCCTTTTGGACGTAGTCGCCGATCTGGTCGCCGGCCAGCCCGGCCATGTCGCCGGAGGCGGCGAAGCGCTTGTACCAGGCGACGGTGGCGGCGACGGTCTCGTCCAGGGTCAGCACCGGCCGCCAGCCGAGGTGGTGGCGGGCCTTGGCGATGTCCAGGGCGAGCAGCGTCGCCTCCGGGAAAGAGGCCTCGCCGGATAGGTCCCGGATCTCGCCGCCGCCCCAGGCGGCGACCAGTTTCTCGGCCAGCCGCTGCACCGAAACAATGGTGGCCGCCTCGGGCCCGAAGTTCCAGGCCGAGCTGTAGTCCCCGCCGCGGCACATGCAGGCCCCCAGCCACAGGTACCCGGAGAGCGGCTCGAGCACGAACTGCCACGGCCGGGTCGCCTGCGGCCGGCGCAGCTCCACCGGCCGGTTGGCCAGGAGCGCGCGCATGATGTCGGGGACGATGCGGTTTTCCGACCAGTCGCCGCCGCCCACGACGTTGCCGGCGCGGGTCGAGGCCACGGCCGGCACGTGCGAGTCGCGGAAAAACGAGTCGCGGTAGGAGTCGATGGCCAGCTCGGCGCAGGCCTTGGAGGCGCCGTAGGGGTCGAGGCCGCCGAGCTCGTCGCTTTCGCGGTAGCCCCAGGCCCACTCCTGGTTGCGGTAGCACTTGTCGCTGGTGATGAGCACCGCGGCGCGCACCGACGGGGTGCGGCGGACCGCCTCCAGCACGTGCACCGTGCCCAGCAGGTTGGTGGCGAAGGTCTCCGGCGGGTCCTCGTGCGAACGGCCCACCAGCGCCTGCGCCGCCAGGTGGAAGACCACCTCCGGTCGGACCTGCTCGAAGAGGTCGGCCAGCGCCTCGCGGTCGCGGACGTCCGCCAGGTGGTGGCCGATCCGCCCGGCCAGGCCGCTGACCACGAAGTTGTCGCGCTCCGAGCGCGGCGCCAGGGCCGCGCCGTGCACCTCGGCGCCCAGCTCGAGGAGCCACAGCCCGAGCCACGAGCCCTTGAAGCCGGTATGTCCGGTGACCAGCACCCGCTTACCGCGGTAGACGTCCAGGAAGGCCACGCTCACCCCCTACTCCGGCCAGACGCGCCACTGGGCGCGGTTCTCGGCCCACAGCCGGTTGAGGTGGGCCAGGTCGCGCTCGGTGTCCACGCACTCCCAGAAGCCGCCGTGCTCCCAGACCATGACCTCGCCGCGCCGGGCCAGCTCCTCCAGCACGCCGAACTCGAAGTCGCAGTCGCGCCTCGCCGTCAGGTGCCGCAGCAGGTCGCGCTGGAAGACCATGAAGCCGCCGTTGATGAGGCCGGAGGAGATCTGCGGCTTCTCGGCGAACGAGGCCACCCGCCGTTCGCTCACCACCAGCTCGCCGAAGCGCGACGGCGGCCGGACCCCGGTCAGGGTCAGCGTCTTGCCGTGGCTGCGGTGGAACGCCAGCAGCGCGCCGAGGTCGACATCGGCGACCCCGTCGCCGTAGGTGAGCATGTGGGTGTCGCCGTCCAGGTGCGCCTCGGCCATCTTGATGCGCCCCCCCTTGAGGGTGTCGACGCCGGTGTCCAGCAGGGTCACCTGCCACGGTTCGCCCCCGCCCCCGCCGAGGTAGGAGACGCGGTCCGAGGCCAGGTCGACGGTGAAATCGCGGTTCATCATGTGGTAATGGAAGAAGTACTCCTTGATGCGCTGCCCCTGGTGCCCCAGCAGCACGACGAACTCGCGGAACCCGTGGTGGGAATAGAACTTCATGATGTGCCACAGGATCGGCCTGCCGCCGATGGGCAGAAGGGGCTTGGGCACGCTCTCGCCGAGGGCCCCCAGGCGCGACCCGTGGCCGCCGGCCAGGATCAGTGTCTTCATCCGTCTCCGTCTCCTCGTCCGCCGGCCCTGGGCGCGGCCGCGGCGGGCTCCATTCTACCTCTTTCGCCAGCGCCGGCCAATGACCCGGCGCGTCCAGGCGGCGTGCGGGTGGCCGAGCAGCCAGGCCCCGCGGCGCAGCCCGGCGGAGTCGCGGCCGTGCCGGTAGGCGAAGCGAAGCATGCCGAAGGCCTGGCGCCGGAAGGGGAAGACCCCGTACTCCGGCTCCAGCCGCGCCAGCAGATCCTCGGCCGCGGCCCGCCGCCCGAGGCGGAACTCGAGCTCGGCCCGTCCCACCAGCTCGTCGATGAAGTAGTGGGCGTTCATCTCGCCGCAGAAGCCGTCGAGGCGGTCGACCAGACCGGCCAGGGCGGCGCCCCGCGGGGGGCGGCGCAGGGCCAGGCGCACCAGCTGCGCCTGCAGATGCCAGCGCGGCATGGCGCCGGGAAGGCGCGCCGTCAGCGCGTCCCAGGAGGCCGGCTCGAACGAACCGTCCAGCAGGGAGGCCAGCCGGCCGGCGGCCGCGTCATTCGCCGGGTCGGCCAGAAGGGCGGCGGCCTCCCGTTCCAGGCCGATGTGGGCCGCGATCAGGGCCAGCAGCAGACCCGCCGCCCGGGTGTCTTCGCCCGCCGGCGGGCGGAGCGCGGAGTCGAAGAGCGCCTCCACCCGGCGCAGAGACTCCGCCTGGCCGAGCGGCCAGTGGCGGGTTAGCAGCGGTTGGTAGTCGGGCGCCGCGCCGGCGGCGGCGCGGGCGGCGATGGCGGCCAGCTCACGCGGCGATTCGGCCAGCACCTCGTCCAGGTGGCCGTGGAATATGGTGGGGAGCCCTGCCGGGATCACCGCCAGCGGCTTGCTCCGGCGCATGGCCTGCAGCACTGCCTGCGAGTTGCCGCGATTGGCCACCAGATCGGCCCCGTCCAGAAGCGGCTCGATGGCCGCTTGCGGCTCGATCAGCCGCGCCCGCGGCGCCAGGAGGCGGATTTCGGCCAGGCTGGCGGAGGTCTCGATCGGGTGCGGCTTGATTTCCAGTTGCCAGGGGTCGGGCAGCCCGGCCAGCGTCTCCAGGATGCGCCGCCGGACGGCGCGCGTCTCCAGGGAGACGATGTCGCGCTCCTTGAGGGAGCCGAGAACCAGCAGGCAGGTGCGGGCGGCGCCCCCGCCGTTCCGCGGGGCCGGGACGGCCGCGGGCTCCGCGCCGAACGGCCAGCCGGTGACGGAGACCGCCGGCGGCGCCCAGCCCAGCGGCAGGAATCGGGTTCGCTCCTCCTCGGAGGCTGCCCCCAGCCCGGTCAGCGGCAGCACGTAGTGGTTGATGCGGCCGTCGTTGAGCGCCAGCTGGTTGACCTCCTCCACGGCGACGGCGGGGATGGAGCGCGACCGCGCCTCGCGCAGCAGGGTGAAGCGGAAGCGGTTGGGGGCGGCCATGCAGAAGAACAGCAGGTGGACTCCCGCCCAGGCGTCGGCGGACAGCCCCCCGTCGGCCGCCGCCACCCGCTCGCCGTCGGGCACGCAGGCCAGGGCGGCGGGCTGGGCGGCCAGCCAGGGCTCGACGATCACCCGGAAGCGGCATCCCGGCAGGCGCCGCAGGACGTCCAGGTTGCGCAGGTGGACGGCGCCGGTCGGGTAGTAGAGCACCGTGAGGGGACGGTTTGCGGCCATGGAGGGCTCGCCCGTTCACTCCCGGCCCAGCCGCCGGCGCAGAAAGCGCTTGAGGCGCGCCTTCCAGGAGGGCCGGTTCCCGGCCCAGCCGGTTTCGGCGACGACCTGGCGGAAGGGGTGCTTGCCCTCGGTGTAGCCGTGCTGGCCGAGGTGCGCCTCCAGGTTGTCCAGCGCCTCGCGCATGCCGGCGGCGAACGCCCGGAAGGTGGCGATGTTCATGACCAGCCGGTAGTCGCGGTAATGGATGTGGACGGCGTCGATGACCTCCTCTTCCTGGAGCTCGATCTGCAGGCGGTTGGGGAAATACTTGCTCTGGTGGGGCTGCGGGCTCGCCTGCAGCGGCGCCAGCTGCCGCTCGCGCCCGCCGGCGACGATCAGGCCGTCGAACACCTCCTGCTCCCGGTACTCGGGGTGCCGCTTCAGGTAGCGCTTCACCTCGCGGGCGCTCTGTTGCAGGACGCCGGCGAACTCGAAGAACTCGTCCACGCCGAACATGAGCCGGATCTCGCGGAAGTGGATGTGCACGTTCTCCGACAGGTCGACGAACAGCCGCGAGTTGTGCCGCTCGCGCTCCGGCAGGGTGCGTTCGGTCAGGATCCGGTGGATGGCGCCCATGGGGTCACTCCTTGGGTTTGCGCCGCGACCAGCCCAGCAGGCGCCGCAGGCGCCGGTGCAGCCGGAAGGCGAGGGTGGGGCGGAAGCGGTTGACGAAGTCGCCGCCGTCGGCGGCGGCGGCCCAGCGGTCGAGGTAGCCGCTGAACTGGTACCCGTAGTCGGTGCGCTGGTCGTACTCCTTGAGCAGCACCTCGGCCTTGCGCAGCGGCTCGGTGTCGGCGAACGATCCCTCCAGGACGATGCAGCGGGCGTGGGTGCGGCCGCAGGCCTGCAGCGCGTAGAAGCGGTGGTGGCCGTTGACCAGGACGAAGTCGCCGCCCTCGCGCACCACCAGCAGCGGCGCCAGGTAGTCGCCGCGCCGCAGCCCGCGCTGCAGGTGGGCGATGAATTCGGGGTCCGGCTGCCACTGCCGGCGCAGGTCGGCGAACCAGGCGGAGCGGATCCGGGCCAGGGGGATGAACTGGGCCGGGGCCGGCATCAGGTCCTCGCCGGGGGGGGGGTTGAGGGCCGGGCGGGTGCGGCTTCGCGGGCCAGACACTCGGCGACGTACCGGTAGAACTGCTCCTCCTGGCCGGCGGGGAAGGCGTAGGGGCGGAAGAGCTCCGCCGGCAGGGGCAGCCGCCCCAGCAGGTCGCGCAGGGCCGGGGCCAGGCGGCGCGGCTCGTCCACGTAGACGGCGGCGGCCGGCGGCAGCGGGCTGTCCCCGGCGCGGGGCGCGTTCAGGTGGTTGTAGCGCCGCCAGCGGTCGTAGAGCACGACCGGCACGCCGTTGAGCAGCGCCTCCTGGATGGAGGTGGAGGAGAAGCTGATGAGCAGGTCGGTTTTCGCCAGCACCTGCTCGAAGGCGCCCCCCTCGCTGATGGTGGCGCTGGCGGGCCAGGGAAGCAGGGCCTCGATGTCGGCGCGGCGGATCGGCTCGCCGGGGTGGATGCGCACCACCAGGCGGCAGTCCGGGAGCTGGGCCACCGCCGCCAGCACGTCGGAGATGGAGGCCAGCAGCTCGTCCAGCGTCTCCAGCACGTGGAAGCGGCTGCTCTTGCGCGATTTCATCGAGGGGGCGTAGACGATCACCTTTTCGCGCCGGGCGCTTCCCGCGGGGGGCGCCGGGCGGCGCGCGAAGATCAGGTTGCCGCTGCGCAGCACCTTGCCGCCGTATCCCGCCCAGCGCAGGTAGTCGGCCACCAGCGGCGACTGGGCGGCGGCGCAGGCAAAGTCGTGGCTCACCTGGGCCCGGCCGATGTAGTGCTCTTCCAGCCCGGCCGTTTCGTCGCTCGGCGCCACCAGCCCTTTCTGCGGCACCACCAGCGCCGGCACCCCGTGGCGCCGGCCCAGCTCGGCCCAGGCCTGGAACTCGCCGATGGCCACCGGCGAGACCGTCAGCTTCGGCTGGAGCCGCTGCAGCATCTCGCTCTGGGCGGCGGCCCGGCGCGTCAGCCAGCCGAGGTGCGCGGCCAGGTCGGTCACCACCTTGCCGGTCAGCTCCTCGGCCAGCGAACAGCCTTCATAGCCGAAATCGCTGGCGCGGCGGCCGATGAACCCCGCCCAGGCGTCGCGCACCGCCTGCGCCGTGCGCTGCTCCTCGGCCTCGTCGCCGGAGTCGAACAGGTCCAGCGGCAATCGCAGCGCCGGGCGGCGGCACAGCGCCTGCCACAGCAGGCGCAGGTGACCCGCCAGGCGAGGCGGGGCCTCGCCGGCCACCACCCCCAGCGCCTGCGGAAAGCGGGCCACGATGTCGGCGGCCAGCCGATCCAGGTGGTAGGAGGGAGCGGCCATCAACACCAGCGGCTGCCGGGCCAGACGCGGCAGGAGGCGCCGCCACAGGCGGCGCAGCAGCGCCGCCCGGACGCCGCCCCGGCTGCCGGGGGCCAACCGCGGCGCCGTCGCCCCGTGGATCTCGACGAACTTCAGCCCGTGCCGGAGGCAGAAGTTGCGCGTCAACCGGGCGCAGAAGCGGTCGTTGACGTTCAGGAACGGCTCGGCTGCCGGCGGCGCCGGCGGCGCCGGCGGCGCGCCCACGGCGTGCACCAGCGCCTGCGGGTGGAGGCGCTGGACGCCGCGCAGCACCTCCAGCAGCCGCAGGTAGTTATTCAGGTAGAAGCGGGCGTGGTACAGGAAGGTGTTGCGCAACGTGTGCCGCAGGGGCAGGGCCGAGGGCAAAACGAATTCCCCGGACATCAGCGAGGTCAGGCGGTGCGATGCCTGCAGGGAACGCCGGTGGGCGTCGTTGTCGAAGTACGCCAGGGTGTCGCGGCAGGCCAGCCCGCGCGCGCCGCAGGCGACCCGCACCTGCGGCTGCAGGGCGACGATGACGAAGTCGGTCGGCGCCAGCCGCTGGCGGCGGCAGTAGTCGGCGAAGGCGTCCAGCTCGTCGGCGAACTCGCAGACCAGCAGGCGCTCGCTGGGCTCGATGGATTCCGGCTTTCTTTTGTCGTTATGGTTCATGGTTCTCCGTTTGCGGGTGGCAGTTGATCTTGTCCTTTCCCCAGGCGGCGGCGTAGGCGGCGACCGCGCCGGCCAGGAGCTCCTCGCGCCGGCGGCCGCGGCCGAACTCCGCCAGGCAGCCCCCCAGGAACCTCCCCGCCCGCTCGCTGCCGAGCCCGTCGGCGAAGGGATCCAGGTGGGGGCGCAGGTCGTCGCAACGGCCGACCGCGTCGTCGGCGCCGTCCGCCCAGCGTCGCAGCGCATCGCGGAGCGCGGCGCCGTCCTCGAACACCCGCCGCCCCAGGCCGCTGCCGCGGTAGAACAGGCTGGAGCCGGTGCGCATGGGATTGAACAGCAGGGTTCGGCAGTTGTGCAGGACGCACTCGAAGGCCGCGGTCGAAGGCACGCAGGCCACGATGTCGGACTGGACGGCGGCGGCCTGGACCGGCACCTTCCAGTCGGCGCGCAGGGCGCGCCCCGCTTTCTCCAGCCCGTCGAGGCGGGACCCGATGGTTGGCAGCGACTGCAGCACGGCGGGCTTCTTCGACTTCACCAGCAGGGCGAAGCGCGGGTCGGCTTCGGCCAGCCCGAGCAGGGCGTCGTAGAAGGCGCGGATGCTGTCGCCGAAGAAGTTGTTGTTGGGCAGCTCGTCGAAGAGGGCGACCACCCGCCGCCCCGGCCCGCGCAGCGCCGCCAGCCCGGGAATGGCGCCCCCGTCCGAACCCGCCTGCAGGGCGCCGCTCTGCAGCGTGTACCGGCTGAACGAGGGTTCGGGGATCTGCTCGCAGCTGTAGGGGCCGGACACGATGGAGAGGTGCGCCGGGGGATTGTGGATGTAGGTGCAGTAGTCGAACAGGATCGAGCGCTCGATGCTGACCGCCAGTCCCCCGATTTCGTCCACCGCCAGCTTGGGCACGAAGCTCTCGGGCGCCGGCACGGTGTGCACCAGGATCGCCACCCGGTTGGCGGCCAGGAAGTCCGTCCAGTAGGCCGTCTCCCGGCAGATCGACCACAGGGCCTCGAGGAGCCAGGCGGTCCCCCGCCCGGAACGGCGCACGGCGACCGCCGCCGATTTCAGGAAGAGCCGCTCGAAGGTCCTGCGCTCGCCGCGGTAGCCGGGCGAGGGGCGCCAACCGACGGTTCCCGGGGGCACGGCGCCCGCCGGCCGCAGGACGAAGCATTCGACGCCCCGCGCCGCCAGCCATTCCGCCTCGGCGGTGTCCGGGAAGACCGAGTCGTAGCGGCAGTAGAGCGCCAGCCGGGAGAAATCGATGCCGCCGCGGTGCATGAAGCCGATGTCGTTGCGGCGGGAGGGGTCCACCCCCATGACGTAGGTGGTCATGATCCGCGGCGGGTCTCCCGGGAAGTCGCGCCGCCGGGGCGGGAACCACAATCCGGCCAGGGAGCGCAGCAGGCCGCGGGCAACCGCCGGCCATCGCCGCAGCCCGTGCAGCCACCGGCGCTGCAGCCGCACCTCGTCCACCAGCCCCGCCACTTCCCGGGCCAGGAGAGCGCTGAACGGCCCGCGGGCGGCCAGCAGGATCCGCCGCTCCGGGCCGCCCCGGCCGGGCTGCTGGAACCGCCAGCGGGCGGCGGAGGCCAGGAACACGTCGTCGTTGATCGCCTCGGAGATCTTCAGGCCCAGGCAGGCGCGCCACATGTCCGGGGTGTGCGGCGGCTGCAGGAAGGGCCAGGGCCCGGGATCGCCGAGCAGGCGGTCGAGCGCCTGGCGCCGCAGGGACAGCACGCGGCGGTAGATGCGCATGATGAGCAGCTGCCCGGCGTCGTCCCGCACCGCGTGCAGGTCCAGGTCGGGGCCGCCCGGGGTGGCCCGCGGGCGAATCGGGTGCAGCTCCAGGCCGGGAGGCGGGCGCCGCTGCAGGCGGCGCAGTCGCGCCGCGGCCAGGGGACCGGCGCGCAGCCAGACCAGGCGGATGGGCGGGCGCCCGCGACCCGCCTGCCGGCAGATGCCGAGGAGCGTGGTCAGGCGCAGGTCCGCCACCCAGTAGCTGAAGGCCGCCGACGGGCGGCCGGGGGCGGCGCCGCTCATTCCGCCGCTCCGGACATGCCCCGCCGCCACAACTCGCTCAGATGCGGGTGGGCGCCGCGGCGGGCGGCCACCTCGGCCAGCAGACGCTGGACGTCGAACGGCACGCGATGGATGACCACCCGGTCCGCGTCGGTGTCCAGCACCGCGTACGAGGGCCAGCCCCCGTCGCGCGGCTGGCCGACCGAACCAGGGTTGAGGAACCGCCGGCCTCCCTCGGCCAGGGCCATGGGCCGGTGGGTGTGCCCGAGGCAGACGTAGCGCCAGGGCAGGGCGGCGAAGCGGGCGCGCGGCGAGTCGGCATAGACGTACTCGTCGAGCGGCTGCCAGGGGCTGCCATGGAACGCCGCCAGGCCCACCTCGGCGATCTCCGCGCGGTGCGGCAGCCGGCGCAGGAATTCCAGGCTGGACGGCCGGATGGCGTCGCGCAACAGCTGGAACGACAGCCCGAAGGCCGCCGAACGGTCGTCGGCGCCGCTCCCGCCCTCGATCCAGCGCAGGAAGGCGGCGTCGTGGTTGCCCGCCACCGCCAGCAGTGCCGGGATGGTGCCCAGCAGGGCGATGGTCTCGTCGCCCTGGAAGTAGTATCCGCAGACGTCGCCCAGGAAGAGGTGGCGGTCGCAGCCTTCGCGCCGCAGGCTCTCCCACACCGCCTCCAGGGCGGGCAGGTTGCCGTGCACGTCGGCGAACAGGCCAATCCTCATCGCACCACCCGGATGGTCTGGAAAGCCTCGGCGTGGGTCAGGCCGACGCGCATGCCCCACACCTCGGCGGCTCGGCGGATGCCGTCCAGCGAGCGCGGGTGGGGCGGCTCGCGCAGCTCGCCGGTGTAGGCGCGCATGGCCTCCAGCTTGGCCTCGAGGGTCTCGGCGATGTCGAAGAAGCAGTCGGGCTGGAAGCCGGACGGGAAGCGCCATTCGGTGGAGGAGAGGATCTCGAAGGCGTAGATCTCGCGCACGGTTTCGCCGGGCAGCGGCCGGGTGGCGGTCAGCACCGCCTCGTGGGTCAGCCAGTGGTCGACGTTCAGGTCGCTGCCGCAGTGGGTGAAGACGATCTGCGGCCGCACCCGGCGGATGATTTCCTCGACCGCCCGCACCAGGTCCAGCCGCGGCAGCGAGTCGAAGCGGTTGTCGGGAAACTCGCGGCGGAACACCTCGCGCACGCCCAGGGCCCGGCCCGCGACGGCGGCCTGCTCGCCGAGGCGGGCGACCTCGGCGGTCGCCGAAACGGTCCCGCCTGCTCCTTGCCGCGAGGTCGCCCCCTCGCCCAGAATGAGGCTGTAGACGTCGGCGCCGGCCCGGGCCAGGCGGGCGGCGGTGCCGCCGCAGCCCAGCACTTCATCGTCCGGGTGGGCGGCCACGATCAGGACGCATTGGCTCATGGTCGGCTCCTCCAGGCGCCCCTACAGGGCGCCCTTCCTCTGCAGCAGGCGGGCGATGTCGCCCAGGGTCACGATTTCAAACATCTCCTCGATCTCGACCCGGACGCCGAACTGCTTTTCGATCTCCACCACCAGGTTCAGGTGGCCCACCGAGTCCCACTCCGGGATGTCGTCGGAGGTCCAGGCCTCGTCGATGTCCGCGGCCGGGATCGGAAACACGCCGCGGATCACGGTTTCCAGGCGTTTGTCCACGCTGCACCTCGTTCGGGGTCAGGCCAGGCGCCGGTTGACGGCGATGCGCACCGCGTACTCGATGGCGTCGATCAGGCTGGTCTCGTTGGCGATCCCCTTGCCGGCCTTTCCGAAGGCGGTGCCGTGGTCGACCGATACGCGGATGATGGGCAGGCCGATGGTGATGTTGACGCCGCTCACCGACGACCAGGCGTGGCCGTCGTGCAGGAAGCCCATCAGCTTGACGGGGATGTGGCCCTGGTCGTGGTACATGGCCACCACCACGTCGTAGATGCCGGAGCGGCCGCGCGGGAAGATGGTGTCGCCGGGCAGGGGCCCCTCCACCTGCAGGCCCTCGCTGCGGGCCCGCTGCACCGCCGGCAGGATCTCCCGGCTCTCCTCGTCGCCCATCAGCCCGCCCTCGCCGGCGTGCGGGTTGAGGCCGCAGACGCCGATGCGCGGCTTGCCGATCCCCAGGTGGCGGCAGGCCTCCTCGGCGCGCCGGATGGTGTCGTACACGCGGTCGGCGCGGACCAGGTCCACGGCCTGGCGCATGGAGACGTGGGTGGTGACGTGGATCACGCGCAGGTTGCCGGAGGCCAGCAGCATGAACGCCTTTTCGGCGCCGGTGAGCGCCGCCAGCATCTCGGTGTGGCCGCGGTACTTCTTGCCCCAGCCGCCCAGGTCGAAGGCCTCCTTGTTGATCGGCGCCGTGACCACGGCGGCGATCCGGCGGTCCAGCGCCAGGCGGATGGCCCGCTCGATGTACTCGCCGGCGGCCCGTCCGCACTCGGCATCCACCCGGCCATAGGGGATGGCCGACGCCGTGACGTTGCGCAGGTCCAGCACGTCGATCTCCCGCGCGGCGAACCGCGCGTCGCCGGGCTGGTCGACGGCCCGGACGCTCAGTCCGACCCGGGCGACGCGCAGGGCGTCGGTCATCACCCGGGCGTCGCCGATGACCAGCGCCCGGCAGAGGGAGCGGACCTTCTCGTGGTGCAGGGCCTTGGCGATGATCTCCGGGCCGATGCCGGCCGGGTCGCCCATGGTGATGCCGATCAGGGGAAGGAGGGGTTTTTTTTCGTTCATGGTTTCCTCAGGGGCGGTCGCCGGCGGCGACCACCGCCAGCAGCTCGTCGTGGATGCGTCCGTTGGAGGCGATGACCTGCCGCGAATCCAGCGTGCAGGGAGCGCCGTCGAACTGGCTGACCCGGCCGCCCGCCTCCTCCACGATGACCAGGCCGGCGGCGATGTCGCAGGCCTTGGTGTGGACCCAGATGCGGCCGCCCAGGCGGCCGTCGGCGATCATGCACAGGTCGTTGGTGGCCGTGCCCAGGATGCGGGTGGTGAACGCCTGCCCCACCAGGCGGCGGAAGTAGTCGAAGGAGCGCTCGTTGAGGTGGAACTGGTTGTCGAAGGAGACGATCGACTTGGCCAGCTCCGGACTGGGCGACACCTCGATGCGCCGGTGGTTGAGGTAGGCGCCGCGGTTGCGCACCGCGTAGTAGAGGCGCTCCTCCATCGGGAACAGGATCACCCCCAGTTCGAAGCGGCCGGCCACGGCCAGCCCGATCGAGACGCCGCTGAAGGGAAGGCCGGCGATGTAGTTGTGGGTGCCGTCGAGCGGGTCGATGATCCATTGCCGCTCCGCTGCGGCGGCGTCCGGGCGCCTCTCCTCGGTGATGATGCCGTGCCCCGGGAAGCGCGGGGCCAGCAGGTCCAGGATGGCCTGCTGGGCCTCCATGTCGACGGCCGACACCATCTCCCGCGGCGACTTGCGGATGACCCGGTAGCGGCGGCGGAAATGGGCCTGCAGCACGTCGCCGGCGCGGTGCGCGGCGGCGATGGCCAGGTCGAGTTCTTCGTTTCCCCTGATCATCTCGATCCCTCCGGATTGCCCGCCTGGGCCTCCCGCTCGCGCAGCCTCTTGCGCAGCAGCTTGCCCGAATGGGTCTTGGGGATGTCGGCCACGATCTCCACGTACTTCGGCTGCTTGGTGCGCGGGAGGTGGGCCGCGCAGTGGCGCAGGATCTCGTCGGCGTCGAGGCGGGCGCCGTCGCGCGGCACGACGAAGCACTTGACCTCCTCGCCGAACATCTCGTCGGGGACCCCGACCGTCGCCCCCTCGCGCACCCCGGGGTGCATCATCAGGACCTCGTCGATCTCGCCGGGCACGATGTTCATGCCGCCCTTGATGATCAGGTCCTTGCTGCGGTCGACGAAAAAGAAACGCCCCGCCGGGTCCCGGTAGCCGAGGTCGCCGGTGTGGAACCAGCCGTCGCGCACCACCCGGCGGGTGTGCTCCGGGTTGCGGAAGTAGCCGACGAACACGTTCTCGCCGCGGACCACGATCTCCCCCACCGCCCCCGCCGGCAGCTCGCGGTCGCACTCGTCGACGATGCGCACCTCGTTGACGTCGAGCGGCACCCCGATCGAGCCCGGCGTCCAACCCGGGGCCAGGGGGTCGTCGATGTGGGTGGGCCCGGTCTCCGAGAGGCCGTAGAGGTTGGCCACCGGCAGCCCGAATCGGGCCTGGAACTCCGCCTGGATGGCCTTCTGCAGCGGCGCCGAACCGCAGCCGACGAAGCGCATCGAGGAGAGGTCGGCCGCCGGTTTGGCGCGGTAGAGGTTGAGCAGCGAGTAGAGGACGGTGGGCACCACCTCCATGTAGGTGGCCCGGTGCTCCTCGACGAGCGCCCAGATGCGGTTGCGGATGTGCCAGAAGGACTCGGCCATGACCATCTTGCCGCCGACCCAGGCGCAGGGCAGCATCGAGTAGTTGGTCGAAGCGGTGTGCCCCAGCGGGAGCATGACGAGGTGCACCTCGCCCTCGGTGCGGAAGTGGAAGCCGCGGCAGATGGAAGAGATGTCGGCGACCATGTTGCGGTGCGAGTAGAGCACCCCCTTGGGGTCGGCGGTGGTGCCGGAGGAGTAATAGAGGCAGGCCGGGTCTTGGTCGGCGACGCGGGCCGCGGCGAACCCGGCCGGTAGCCCGGGGAGCCCCGCCTCGAAGCGCCGCTCGGCGCCCACCGGCACGAAGACGATGCCGGCTTCCGCGCACTCGGCGGCGCTGAACTCCTTCGCCTTGCGTTCGTCGACGAAGACCCGCCGCGGCTCCACCAGGCGCCCGTTGCGCAGCACTTCCTCCTTGTGGGAGGTGAACGGCATGGGGTTGAAGACGATGCCGGCCCGGATGGCGCCGAAGTAGAAAAGGCAGAACTCGGGCGAGTTCTCGATCACGGCGGTGATGCGGTCGCCCGGGCGCAGCCCCAGCGAGCGGAGATAGGCGGCGGTGCGGGACACCCAGGCGTCGAACTCGGCGAAGCGGTAGTCGCGCCCCGAGCGGACGTCGTGCACGAACACCCGCTGCGGGTGCTCGCCGGCGTGCCAGGCGATGGCCTCGGAAAAGGTGCGGCAGCTCTCCACGCCCATGTCAACCCTCCGCCGGCTTCGCTTCCATCAGCTCCACCAGTTCCTTCTCGGCGGTGTACAGCCAGGCGCTGCGCGCCCCGCCGAATCCGGCGCTGGGCACCACGCCGCCCAGGGGCAGGGCGCCCCGGGCGCGCAGCCCGGCCAGCGCCGCCTCCAGGTCGGGAACGGCGAACGACAGGTGGTGCAGGCCGCCGCCTTTCTGCATGAACTTCCACACCGGGGAATCCGGGCCGGTGGGGCAGATCAACTCGAGGATGACGCCGCCGGCCCCGCCCAGCTTGACCACGTTCACCTTCTGGATCGGGTCCAGCACCGGCTCCCCCAGCGGTTGCAGGCCGAAGGTGTCGCGGTGGTAGCGGAGCGCCGCGTCGAGGTCGGCGACCACCTTGCCGACGTGGTGGAGCTTCATCCCGTTCATGGAGGGTCCTCAGAAGATCTCGGTGGAATCGGCCATGGTGAAGTACCAGCGGGCCGGGTCGCGCACCAGCTTCTCGGCGGGGTGGGGAAAATTGACCCGCAGGATGAGCGGGTGCCGCGCCGGCAGGCGCGTGAAGCCGCGGGCGCCGAACAGCCTCTCGACCCGCGGGTTGCCGTGGAACCAGACGGTGACCACGTCTACCTCGAGCTCGCGCAGGCGGACCAGGGCACCGTGGATCAGGCCGGCCAGGGTTTCCTCGTCGTCGCGGCGGGCGAACAGGTCCAGGATATGGCCGCGCCGCTCCGACTCCTCGCGGTAGAGCTTGAGCACCGCGTAGCCGCGCAGTTGGCCGCCGCGGCGCCAGGCGAAGGGAAAGTAGTCCCAGTCGGGGCGCTGGCGGAAGCGCCACTCCAGGTAGGCGGGCCGCCGCGCCACCGCCACCAGGTAGTCGGGGGCGCATTCCCGCCACAGTTCCTCGAATTCGTCCCCGAAGGAGTTCAGCGGCGTGAAGGCTTCCGGCGCCGCCTCCCGCGGCAGGCGGGCGGCGGGCAGCCGCCATTCGTCGAAGTTCAGCAGGTCTTCGTAACCCAGCGCCACTTTTTCGAATTCGTGGGCGCGCAGATTGGGGAACCCCCAGGTGAAGGGGATGCCCCTGTCGATCAGGTCGGCCATCAGCCGGTCGCCGACGAACTTCAGCAGGCCGCGCTTCTGGAAGCGGCGGTCGACCAGGGCGCCGATGGTGTGCGAGGCGGTGAGCTCCTCGCCCGCCACCTGCAGCCGGTAGGGCACGGCGGCGAAGTGGCCGACCAGCTGCCCCTCGTGCTCGGCCAGCCAGATCAGGGACTCCCCGGCCGGATTGCGGGCGGTGTACTTCCAGTGCCAGTTGTCCAGCGTGCGCCGGTTCCACAGCGACGGCAGCTCGCGCTCGTCCAGTCCCATGATCGCCCGCTCGTCTCCCGGGCGGTAGCGCCGGAACTCCATGGTCAGTCCACCATCTCCCAGCCTACGACGGTCTCGGCGGCGATGTCGCGCCCCGCGCGCCGGCCCAGCAGGCATTCGAAGTGGGCCGGGTGGATTCCGCTGCCGGGACGGGCGATCTTCAGGTTGTCACGGCTGAAGGTCGCGCCGCGGCGGATATCGCGGCGCGCCACCACGCTGCGCCGGGCCATGAGCCGGGCCTGCAGCTCGGCCGGCGACAGCTCGCGCCGGCTGCTGCCGAGCGCCTTTTCGACCTGGCGCACCCCCCGCACCAGGTCGCGCATGCCGGCCGGGTCGAGCGCGAAGGCGTGGTCCGGCCCGCGGCTGGCGCGGTCCAGGGTGACGTGCTTCTCGATCACGCAGGCGCCCAGGGCCACCGCGGCCACGGCGGCGTGGTTGTCGGCGGAGTGGTCGGAGAGCCCGATCGGCAGCCCGAGCGCCTGGGAGAGCATCGGCAGGTTGCGCAGGTTGATGGCCTCCGGCGCCGGGGGATAGTTGGAGACGCAGTGCAGCGGGACGATGCGGCTCTCGCCGGCCTGGCGCAGGGTGCGCACGGCGGCGACGATCTCGTCCAGGTAGTGCATGCCGGTGGCCAGGAGCACCGGCCGCCCGCGCCGGCCGACGTCGACCAGCAGGTCGGTGAAGGAGACGTCCAGCGAGGCCACCTTCAGCAGCGGCGGATCGAACTGCATGACGAAGTCCAGGTCGGCCGGCGAGTGGGCGGTCGAGAAGGCCTCCAGGCCGCGGGCGCGGGCGTAGGCGAACATCTCGCCGAACCAGGCCCGGGGCATCAGGATCTCGTCGCGGGCCACGTCGACCCAGGGTCGCAGGCCGTACATCTCCTCGTAGTGGACGTCGCGGGTGGTGATCGCCCCGCTGAACACCTCCAGCGGCTCGTAGGTCTGGAACTTGACCGCGTCGAATCCGGCCTCGGCCGCGTGGTCGATGAGTCGCCTCACCACCGCCGGGTCGTGGCCGTGGTTGGAGCCGATCTCGGCCACCAGGTACACCGGCTGGCCCGGTCCGATGCGACGCGGGCCGACGTCAATGATGTCCATGCTCCCCTCCATGTCGGATGTCAGCCGGCCAGCCGCTCCTGGACGGCGCGAACGATGGCCGCCCCCCCGTCGCCCGGCACCCGCCGCGGCCCGGCCGCCGCCGCGGCCTGCCGGCGGCCCGGCTCTTCCAGGCGATGCAGGGCGGCCCGAAGCCGCTCTTCCCAGTCCGGATCGCTCCACAGGCCGACGTTTTCGATGGTCCCCGCCGCCGCCCAGTCGGCCACGTTCAGTTCCTGGTTCTCGGCCACGGCGGTGACCGCCGCCGGCAGCCCGAGGCGGGCCAGCTCGAACAGCGTCTGGCCGCCGGAGGTGACCGCCACGTCGGCTTCGGCCATGGCCCGGGCCATCTGGTCGGCCCCCGGGGCCACCAGCAGCCGGGTGCGCGGATCGGCGGCGGCGGCGATCGCCGCCCGGTGGCCGCAGGCGGGGCCGACCACCGCCGTCTTGCGCCAGGCCGGGAAGCGCTCGCCGAGCAGGCGCAACGCCGGCGCGGTCAGCCCCCGGCCGTCGTCGCCGCCGAACGAGACCAGCGCCTCGGCGATCGCGGTTCGCGGAGACCGCGGCACCGCGTCGCGGAACGGTCGGCGCAGGGCCGCGTAGGCCGGCCCGAGCAGGTAGGTCACCCCGTCGCGCGGCGGATAACCGAGCCCGGCGGCGCCGACGCTCCAGTTGACGACCAGCCCCGGCGGGTAGTCGAGGCGCCGGTAGTCGTCGAGAAAGACGGCCACCCCGGCTTGCCTCGAGATGTCGTCCAGCAGGCTCGCCGCCGCGTGGTAGGAGTCGACCAACGCCACGGTGCGGGAGTCGATGCCGGCCAGCAGCCGCTCCGGTTCCCGCCGCCAGTCGAACCACGCCGCGGCCTGCGGCGGCAGCAGGGCGCCCAGCGCCGGGTCACCGGCCACCGCGAAGGAGACCTCGAACCCCGCCTCGGAAAACGCCTGGGCGATGGCCTGACACCGGCTCAAATGCCCGATGCCGAGAGTCGCGCCGCCCTCGGTGGCGATCCGCACGCGCCGCCTCTCCATCACAGCACCCGGTAGAGGTGGATTCGCCAGGGCGAACCGGCCCGCCCGAACACCCCGTCAAAGGCCAGTTGGTTGGCGGCGAAGTTGTCCACCGGCACGGCCGACAGGATGTAGGCCCCGCCGAGCGACTTGAGCGCCGCCGTGTCCAGGTCGAGGCGGCGCACGCGCACCGTCTCGTCCCGGGTCAGGCCCCGGGTGAAGGCGCGCCCGCGGATCGCCTTGTCGCCGTGCAGCTCGGCCACCATCAGGTAGCAGCGCTTGGCGTTCTCCGCGAAACCGCGGCGCAGCGCCGCGCTCTTGGCCAGCTCGGGGGCGATGATTTGCTGGAAGCGGTGCTTGTAGGCCAGGGGGTAGACGTCGGTGTAGACGTCCAGGGTGTAGAAGCCGCTGAACTGGGCGATGGCCGGGTGGATGCCCAGCGACACCACCCGGTAGTCCGCCTGGGGCCGGCCGATGTGGCGCGCGATGTCGGCCATCAAAGCGGGGGAGAAGAACTGATCCCAGGTCAGCGAGTGGGTCAGCGGCGACCCGGAGAGCGAGGCCCGGATGCCCAGCCGGTGGCGATACTCGTTGTTGTAGGCGGCGAACAGGAACAGCAGCTGGCCGGCGAGCAGCCCCGCCGCCAGCCGGCGGCCGCCGCGGCGCGAGGCCAGGGCGGCCAGCGCCAGGGCGAAGGCCAGGTACCAGCAGAGGGGGTTGAGCCAGTAGAAGCGCGAGAAGTCGAAGGCGTTGAGCAGCTGCACCCGGTCGCGCAGCGGCAGCAGGGCGGTCCAGTACTTGAAGCCCCACAACAGCGAGGTGAGCAGGCAGTAGCCGACCAGGGCGGGCAGCCAGCGCTCGCGTCTCTCCCCGCCCCGCAGGGCGGCCCAGCCGAGGGCCAGGGCGATGGCCAGGATGACGAACAGCTGCTGGGCGCTGGCCTCGTTGACGCGGTCGAAGACGAAGTTGTGGAAGGAATCGGCGATCGCCTTGCCGCCGCTCACCCCCTGGGCGCGGATCTCCTCGCGGAAGGAAACGAAGCGGGGATCGAGAAACGAGGCGACAAGGTGGAAGTGGCTGAAGAGGTAGCCGGCGCCGAGCAGAACCAGGGCCCCCAGCGCGGGCCGCGAGAAGCGGCGCCGCAGCAGGTCGGCGGACAGCCACAGGGCCAGCAGGGCCAGGATGAACACCCCGGCCAGCGCCAGCTTGGAATAGAACGGGAACGCCAGCACGATGAGCCAGTCCGTCCACCGGCCGGCCCCGGCACGGAGGTTGAGGAAGGCGAGCAGCAGCAGCGGCAGCCCGGCCACCGACAGGCCGCCGGCCGGGTAGAAGGGCAGAAGGGCGAAGGCCAGGGAGCTGCCGGCGAGGAGCCAGCCGGGCGGCGGCGGGTCGCCGCGCAGCACCTGGCGGCGCAGCAGCAGGGCCATGCCCAGCAGCGCGACCAGTCGCATCAGCAGGTCGTTGGCGGCGTAGGCCGCCAGCGGCGGCAGCAGCATGTACAGCCAGGTCATGACGTTCCAGCCGGAATCGACCCCGCTCAGCGGCAGGCCGTTGATGAAGTTGGGTAGTCGGGCCCGCGGGTCCAGGCTGAAGGCCTGGCCGCTCTCGGCCAGCACCTTGGTCTGCGGCACGTGGCAGTCCAGGTTGTCGAAGATCCGGACGTGCACGCCGGCGCCGCGGAAGAGATAGGGGGCCCAGAACAGCAGCAGCAGGGCGGCGGCCGCGGCCAGCCAGGGGGCGGGGGAAGCCTCCCCGGCGAAAGCGGGGGGCGGCTCCTCGCGGCGCCGGCGGCGGCGCAGCAGGAAGAGCAGCAGGGCCGCCAGCAGCAGCCCGGCGCCGAGGCTGGCCAGCGGCACGCGCAGCGTGTCCATGAAGAAGTTGGCGGAGCGGGAAATCATGGGCGCGGCAGGGGGATGGTGGTCTTCTCGTTCAGCAGCCGGATCAGGTCCTGGTCGGTCTGGTAGACCAGCGTCTTGTGGGCGTTCAGCCGGGGGATGCCGGGGTTCTCGTCCAGCACCCGGAACACGTTGGGCAGCGAGGCGTCCAGCCCGGCGGAGGCCAGTTCGCGATAGAGCGCCTCGAACATCTCCAGGTCTTCGGGGTAGTCCAGGGTCAGGCGGTAATCGCGCACCAGCTCCGGCGGCAGATCCACGCGCTGCACCTTGAACAGCCGCGGGTTGTTCACCATGTACAGGGTCATGTGCTCGGAGTAGTCGGCCTGGCCCACCAGCTCCAGCACCCGGCGCAGGGTGGCCACGTTGTAGACCTGGGAATTGGAGCCGACGGCGAAGCGCCGCGGCTCGGTGAAGTCGGCGCCGGAGGCGAAATGGGCCCGCAGGATGAAATCGGCGATCTCCGGCGAGACGCAGGGGCAATCGCCGGTGACCCTCACGATGACGTCGATCCCCCAGCGCTCGCAGGCGCCCAGGTAGCGCGAGATGACGTCATCCGGGTCGCCCTGCCAGAAGCGCGCCCGGCCGCCCAGGGTGTGCTCGCCGAGTACGGCGTCCTCCTCCAGCGTGGAGGTGGCCAGGATCACCTCGTCGACGCGGGGAAAGCGCAGGCAGTTGTCGAGACAGCGCTCGACCGAGGTCATGCCGGCGATGGGCAGCACCGCCTTCTGCTTCAGGCGCGACGATTTCATGCGCGCGGCCACGATGGCGGCGATGCGCGGGCGGCGGAAGTCGTCGGCTTGCAGCGTCGCCGCCGGCGGCAGGTCGCGGACCAGCACGGCGGGCCCGGCCTGCGCCGCCTGCAGCTCGGGCCACGACAGCCCCGGGCGGTCGGTACGCCGGAACAGGACATCCTCGGCGGCCACCAGCTGGCCGGCGCGCAGCCCGCTCCGCAAGACCGGTTTCTGCAGCGACTTGGCGTAGTAGCCTCGCTCCCGCTCGGGGATGAACTCCTCCGGGAAGCAGAGGGCCAGCCGCTGCAGCTCCGCGGCCAGTTCGCCAAGCTCGGCCGGTTCCAGCGCCGACTGGAAGTCGTAGCGGGTGGCGGCGCGCTCCAGGCAGACGTGCTTTTCCAGCAGCCGGCAGTTCTTCAACCAGGCGTAGACGGGAAAGCGGCGGGCGAAGGGATCGTTGCCGTCCACATGGTCGGCGTAGGCCAGGGAGAGGCCGGGGAAGGCCGCCGCCAGCGTATCCAGCTTGGCCAGCGAGGAGTCTTCCGGGCGGGTCGGGAAATCCTGGAAGCCGGCCTGCAGCAGGATGGCCGCCGGCGCCAGGGCCCGCAGGCGCTCCAGGGCCCTTCCGATGGCCGGCAGCGCCAGCCCGGACACGTTGACCAGCAGCAGCTGGCGGCTCAGGTCGAGCGACTCCAGCCCCGCCAGGATCTCGCGGTTCTCGAGCACCGAGGGCTGCATCTTCAGGCCGTGGATGTGCGCCTGGTTGGCTTGCAGCACCGCCACCCCGTAGGCGCAGAAGAGGTCCAGCCAGACCCGGTAGCCGCGCCCGGCGGCGCGCCCGATGAGCGCGGCCCAGCGCCCCTCGGGGATGAAGAAGTTCTTCACGACCGGGTACCAGGAGAAATCGGGCAGGGCGACCCGGTCGGGGTCGAAGGCGTGGAACTTGATGCCCAGGTCGGGGTAGGACCCGGCGAACGCGTCGATGGCCCGTTCCAGCAGCTCCGGGTCGCCGCCATGGAAATTGGCCGTCTCCAGCAGCAGGTGGGGCAGAGAGATCATGGGAGCCTCACGGGGTGTCCAGCCCGGCGACGGCGGCCACCACCCGGGCCACGTCGTCGTCGCTCAGGCGCGGAAAGAGGGGCAGGCTGAGGCAGCTCTGGTAGTATCGCTCGGCGCGCGGGAAGTCCCCCGGTTGGAAGCCGAAGCGCTCCCGGTAGTGGGGGTGCAGGTGCACCGGGATGTAGTGCACCTGGGTGCCGATGCCGAGGTCGTGCAGCTCGGCCATGACCTGGGCCCGCGGCTTGCCGAGGCGGGCGAAATCGAGCCGGACGACGTAGAGGTGGAACGCCGAGCGCACTCCCGGTCGCTCGACCGGGGTCTGCAGCCAGGGCAGGCCGGCGAACGCCCGGTTGTAGGCGGCGACGATCTCGCGGCGGCGGGCCACGAAGCGCTCGATCTTGCTGAGCTGGCTCGCCCCCAGCGCCGCCTGGATGTCGGTCAGCCGGTAGTTGAACCCCAGCTCCTGCATCTCGTAGTACCACGGGCCGGCCTCCTCCGGGTGGCGGAAACGGTGCGGCTCGCGGGTGATGCCGTGGGAGCGGAGCCGCAGCAGCGCCTGGTAAAGCTCCGTCCGGTTGGTGGTGACGGCGCCGCCTTCGCCGGTGGCGATGGTCTTGACCGGGTGGAAGGAGAAGACGGCCATGTCGGAGCGGGTGCAGGAGCCGACCATGGCGCCGTCGGCGTCGCGCGAGCCGATGGCGTGCGAGGCGTCCTCGATGATCGCCGCCCGGCCGCCCACCGCCGACGCCACGGCGGCCATGTCGCAGGGCTGGCCGGCGAAGTGCACCGGGATGACCACCGCCGTGTCGGAGCGCAGGCGGCGGCCCAGGTCGTCGGGGTCGAGGTTGAAGCTCAGCTCGTCGATGTCGACGAACCCCGGCTGCAAGCCGTTGTACAGGAAGCAGTTGGCCGAGGCGGCGAAGGTGTTGGCCGAGGTCAGCCCGCGTCGGCCGCCGGGCAGGCCGAGCGCCTGCACCGCCAGGTGCAGGGCGGCGGTGCCGCTGGATACGGCCACCGCGTGGCGCGCGCCGACGTAGTCGGCCAGGGCCTTTTCGAACCCGGCCACCTGCGGCCCCTGGGTGAGGAAGTCGGAGCGCAGCGCCGCCGCGACGGCGGCGACGTCGTCGTCGTCGATCCAGTGCCGGCCGTAGCCGATGAACTCGCGGGTCATGGTCGGGGCGGCGATCGTTCAGTAGACGATGTCGATCTGCCGCAGCAGCTCGGCCAGGCGCGGCGCCTCGAGCCACTGGCGGTTGGTGTTGGAGGCGTATTCGAATCCCTCGGCCACCAGCGTGCCGCCGGGGGTGAAGTGGCGCTCCTCCTTCCACCAGTCGACCTGCGGGTAGATGATGTAGTGATCGCCGTAGTCGAAGGTCTTGCGCGAGTCCTCGCGGGTGATCATGAGCTCGTGCATCTTCTCGCCGGGGCGCAAACCGACCGGAAGCATCTCCGCCCCCGGGGCCATGGCCCTCACCAGGTCGGTGACCCGGAAGGAGGGGATCTTGGCCACGTAGGTCTCGGTGCCGCGCGCGCTCTCGATGGCCTTGAACACCAGGTCGACCCCCTCGTCCAGGGAGATCCAGAAGCGGGTCATGCGCTCGTCGGTGACCGGCAGCTTGAGGTGCCCCTTGGCCAGCAGGGACTGGAAGTAGGGGATGACCGAGCCGCGCGAGCCGGCGACGTTGCCGTAGCGGACCACGCTGAAGGAGATCTCCTTCATGCCGCGGTAGGCGTTGGCGTGCACGAAGAGCTTGTCCGAGACCATCTTGGTGGCGCCGTAGAGGTTGACCGGGTAGACGGCCTTGTCGGTGGAGAGGGCGATGACCTTGGAAACGCGGCTGTCGAGCGCCGCGTTGATCACGTTCTCGGCGCCGTGGATGTTGGTCTTGACGGCCTCGATGGGGTTGTATTCCATGGCCGGCACGTGCTTCAGCGCCGAGGCGTGGATGACCACGTCGACGCCTTCGAAGGCCCGCGAGAGCCGCTCGGCGTCGCGCACGTCGCCGATCAGGAAGCGCATGTGGCGGGCATGGGCCTCGAACTTCTTCTGCATCAGGTACTGCTTGTATTCGTCGCGCGAGTAGATGATCACCTTGCGCGGCGTGAACTGCCGGAAGATCTTTTCGGCGAACTTGTGGCCGAAGGAGCCGGTGCCGCCGGTGATCAGGATGACTTTATCGTTCAGCAAGGGGGCCTCCTGGGGGGGACGGTGGGGGCGCGGACGGGTCCATCCGCTGGCGGAAGTAGGCCACGGTGCGCGCCAGGCCCTCCTCCAGCGGAACCTTCGGCCGCCACTGCAGCAGCTTCTCGGCGCGGGCGATGTCGGGGCAGCGCTGGCGCGGGTCGTCCTGGGGCAGCGGGCGGAAGTCGATGGTCGACGGGGAGCCGACCAGGTCGCGGGTCAGGCGGGCGAAGTCGACGATGCGCCGCTCCTCGGGGTTGCCGAGGTTGACGATCTCGCCGCCCAGGCCGGGCTGGACGGAAAGCCGGAAGATGCCCTCGACCAGGTCGTCGATGTAGCAGAAGGAGCGCGTCTGGGCGCCGTCGCCGTAGACGGTCAGCGGCTCGCCGCGCAGGGCCTGGACGATGAAGTTGGGCACCACCCGGCCGTCGTGCAGGCGCATGCGCGGCCCGTAGGTGTTGAAGATGCGCACGATGCGCGCGTCGACGCCGTGGAAGCGCTGGTAGGCCATGGTCATCGCCTCCGAGAAGCGCTTGGCCTCGTCGTAGACGGAGCGCGGCCCGACCGGGTTGACGTGTCCCCAGTAGGACTCGGTCTGCGGGTGGACGGCCGGGTCGCCGTAGACTTCCGAGGTCGAGGCGAAGACGTAGCGCGCCCCCTTGGCCTTGGCCAGGCCGATGGTGTGCAGCGTGCCCAGGGAGTCCACCTTGAGGGTCTGGATGGGAAAGTTGAGGTAGTCGACGGGAGAGGCGGGGCAGGCGAAGTGCAGCACCAGGTCGAGCTCGCCGGGGACATGGATGTAGTGGGTGACGTTGTAGTGGACGAACCGGAAGCGCGGGTGGCCGAAGAGATGGGCGATGTTGTCGGGGTTCCCGGTCAGGAAGTTGTCCATGGCGATGACCGTCCAGCCTTCGCCCAGAAACCGGTCGCAGAGGTGCGAGCCGATGAAGCCGGCCGCCCCGGTGATCAGCACGTGGTTCATGCGTAGCCCTCCCCGCCCGGCTCGTCGGCCACCCGGCGCAGGTAGTCGCCGTAGCCGCTCTGCCGGAACTCGCCGGCCAGCTCCAGCAGCGCGGCGCGATCGATCCAGCCGTTCTTGTAGACGATTTCCTCGAGGCAGGCGATCTTCAGCCCCTGGCGCTCCTCGATGGTGCGGATGAAGGCGGTGGCCTCGGCCAGGGCGCCGTGGGTGCCGGTGTCCAGCCAGGCGGTGCCCCGCCCCAGCAGCTCGACGTGCAGGAGGCCGCGCTCCAGGTAGACGCGGTTGAGGTCGGTGATCTCCAGCTCGCCGCGCGCCGACGGCCGCAGCCCCGAGGCGATGCCGACCACCTCGGCGTCGTAGAAGTAGAGCCCGACCACGGCGTAGCTGGAGCGCGGCCGGGCCGGCTTCTCCTCGATGGACAGCACCCGGCCGTCGGCGGCGAACTCCACCACCCCGTAGCGCTGCGGGTCGCTCACGGCGTAGCCGAAGACGGTGGCGCCGCGAACGCGGCCGGCGGCGCGGCGCAGCATCTCCGGCAGCCCGTGGCCGTAGAAGAGGTTGTCGCCCAGCACCAGGGCGACGGGGTCGCCGGCGATGAAGTCGGCGCCGACCCGGAAGGCGTCGGCCAGGCCGCGCGGCTCCTCCTGGACGGCGTAGCGGAACGACAGCCCCAGGCGGCGGCCGTCGCCGAACAGGGAGCGGAAGCGGTCGATGTCGGTGGGCGTCGAGATGATCAGGATATCCCGGATTCCCGCCAGCAGCAGCGCCGACAGCGGGTAGTAGACCAGCGGCTTGTCGTACACCGGCAGCAGCTGCTTGCAGACGGCGCGGGTGACCGGGTAGAGCCGGGTGCCCGACCCCCCCGCCAGCACGATGCCCTTCATGTGCCCTCCCCATGGCCCGGCTCGATGCGGCCGATGTCCTCGTTGGCGCGGGCGAAATCCTCCGGCCGGCCGACGTCCAGCCAGTAGCCCTCGTGGCGATAGAGGCCCACCGGCTGTCCGCCGTCGAGCAGCGACCGCATCAGCTGGTCGAAGCCGAACGGGCCGCTGGCCGGCAGCCGGGAGAGCACGTCGCGGCGGAAGCCGTACACCCCCATGCTCACTTCGAGCTCGAGATCCGGTTTCTCGCGGAAGCCGCGGATGCGGTCGCCGCCGCTCTCCAGCACGCCGAAGTCGATGGTCTGCCGGCGCCGGCAGGCGGCCACGGTGAGCGGCGTCCCCTGGCGGCGGTGGAACGCGAAGAAGGAGCCGAAATCCAGGTCGGTCAGCAGGTCGCCGTTGAGCACCAGGAAGTCCTCGGGCAGGTCGGCCAGCAGCCGCAGCGGCGCCACCGTGCCCAGCGGTTCCTGCTCCATGGAGTAGGTGATCTCCACCCCGAAGCGCTTCCCGCTGCCGAAGTAGGCCATCACCAGCTCCGCCATGTGGTTGACGCACAGGGTCAGCTCGGTGAAGCCGGCCGCGCGCAGGCGGTCGATCAGGTAGGCCAGGATCGGCTTCTCGCCCACCGGCACGAGCGGCTTGGGCAGGACGTAGGTGTAGGGCTTCAGCCGCGTTCCCTTGCCCCCGGCCAGCAGCACCGCCCTCACCGGCTCCCTCCCGGCTCACACCCAGTCGAGCACATGCAGGGCCTTGTTGTCCACGTAGACGTCGGCGAACGGCTTGCCAATGAGGAAGCGGTGATAGCGCACCCCCCAGGCCCGCAGCTGGCTCTCGGTGAGCCCGCTCCAGTCGACACCGCTGTAGGCGCCGCGGGCCGTGTACAGGATGATGGTGTTGCCGCGGTCGTACAGCTCGTTGATGCGGCGGATCGACTTGGCGATGGGTTGGACGTTCTCATATTCGACGCCCTCCGTGCAGACGGTGCCGTCCACGTCGATGCAGTAGATGCGCCCCGACTCCTGGCGCGCCAGCGGCTCCAGCAGCGGCTCCGCCCCGGCGGCCGGGGCCAGGAACAGGTCCTGGGTGTAGCGCAGCATGACCAGCCCCTCGCGGAATCCGGGCAGCGGGTCCGGCGCCTTCCCGCGCAGCAGGCTCACCAGCATTTGCGGCGAGTCGGCGCCGGCGGCGAAGCCGAGGTTGGCGCCGCCCCCGAAGCGGGGGTTGACCTCGATCAGCCGCACCTCGTCCTCCCGGCAGAAGCACTGGATGGTGTTGGGGCCCACCAGCCCCAGTTGGCCGGCGAGGTCGACCGCCAGCTGCATGGCCGGCAGGTGGCGGACGGTGCGGCCGATGTACGACTCCCCCCCCACCGTGCGCAGCCGCTCCCGGGGAACGACGGAGAGAACCCGGCCGGAGAAGTCGGCGAACAGGTCGAGGGTGAACTCCGGCCAGTCCAGGTACTCCTGCACCAGCGCCTCGCCGCCGGCGTCCAGGCGGGCGAGCTCGAGCTCTCGCTCGTCGTTTGCGCGCCGTGCCTGGCGGCTGCCGGCCCCGCGCGCCGGCTTGACGAAAACCGGGAAACGGACCGCCTGCCCCGGGGCATAGGTGTGCGGCACGGGAAAGCCGCGGCGGCGGCAGAAATCGGCGAAAAGCCTCTTGTCCTGGCAGGTGCGCAGCGCCTCGACGCCGGCCACCAGGGCGCGCGTGCCCGCCGCCGCCAGCGGAGCGGCGGCGGCGGCCAGCACCGGCAGGTCCGCGTCGCGGGCCGAGAGCACGAGGTGAACCTTCCGGTCGCGGCAGAGCTCCAGCAGGGCGGGCGGAAAGCGCGGGTCGGCGCTGGGCGGCAACAGCACCCCGTCGTCGGCGAAGTAGAGCGCCGCCGCCTGCGGCGAGACGTCGCCGGCGATCACCGCCCCGCCGCCGTCGTTGATCAGCGCCCGGCGGAAGGCCTTCACCAGGCTCACGTCGCGCGAGCAGCTGAGGATCAGGATGTTCAGCGGGCCGCCGCCCACCGGCGGCAGGACCGGGCCGTACCCGGGATCAGTCACAGCGGGGCACCTCCAGGCGATGGTCGGCCAGGTACTGCCGGAAGTCCCGGATCCCGGGGTAGTCCCACTCCAGGTACTTGGCGAAGGTGCGGCAGAGCTGGGTGACGGCGAACAGGCCGCGGGCGCGCTCGAAATAGGAGTCGCCCTCCGCGGTTTGCCCCATTTTCCGCAGCAGGTGGCCGACCAGCAGGACGGCGACGATGTGCTCGGGCAGGCGCTTGAGCAGGTCCAGCAGGTAGGCCAGGAATTGCGGCCGGCCTTCCTCGTCGTCCAGTTGCGGGTGGTTCAGGAAGTTGATCTCGATGTTGGCGTCGTAGATCATGGCCTGCAGCTGCGGGTAGTCCCAGTGGCTCGACTTCAGGTACTCGCTGCGCCGGTTGTCGTAGTTGTCGAAGTCGTCCTCGGGGACCTGCAGCAGCCCGGCCCGTCGCGCCTCCTCGAACAGCTTCGTGCCGGGGTAGGGGGTGACGGTCAGGAACTGGTTCGAGTGGGCGCGCAGCTCGCGGGCGAAGGCGAAGGTCTCCCGGATCTGCTCGATGGTCTCGTTGGGGAAGCCGACCATCCAGTGCAGGTGGACGTGCAGCCTCTTCTCCTTCATCATCCGCACGACCTGCCGGATCTGGTCGAAGTCCAGGTACTTCTGGATGCGTTTCTGCATGAGCGGCGAGCCGGTTTCGACCGCCACCCCGATGAACTGCCCCGGCCCGTAGACCCGCGCCAGCAGGTCGATGACCTCGGCGTCGAGGTGCTTGACCGAGAAGTTGGAGGCCGAGAACTTGAAGTCGAACGCCTCGCCGCTGGCCCGCTGCAGGAACTCCATCAGCCAAGCCTTGCGAAAACCCAGGTTGTCGTCGTTGAAGTGCAGCACCTCGACCGGGCACTGCCGGCGAATCTCGCGCATCTCGGCCAGCAGCTGGTCGACCCCTTTGTAGCGCACCTTTTTGCCCCACGACAGGTAGGTGCAGCAGTAGGTGCAGTTGTAGGGACAGCCGCGGCTGCCCTCGATCGGCAGCAGCCGGTCGCCGGAGTTGGCGAAGTAGCGCTCCACCCCCAGCGCCGGCCAGTCCGGCACCGGCAGGTCGGCCGGGTCCAGGAATCCGGCCGAGGGAACGATCTCGACCCCGGCGGCGCCGCGGCGGGCGTAGCCCCCGAACGGAAACCGGTCGCGGAAAGCCGGGTCCGAATGGCGGTTGTATTCGTTCAGCAGGTGCAGGAAGGTGGCCTCGCCCTCGCCGATGACCACGTCGTCGATGTCGAACCGCTGCAGGCACAACTCGGGAAACAGGGTGGCCAACCCGCCGCCGAGGATGATCTTGGCCCGGGGGCGGATCCGGCGGGACAGGGCCACCGCTTCCTCCACCCAGCGGATGTTGAAGATGAACATCGTCGACAGGGCCAGCACGTCGTAGGGGGCCTCCTCCAGGGTGCGGCGCAGCAGCCCGGGGTAGGCGGAGGTGTCGATGGGCACCCCGGGCTGGGTGTAGGCCTCGAGGTTCAGGTCGACGGTCCGCAGTCGGTAGTCGAAACTCCGGTACCGCTCCACGAAGGCCGCCAGCGCGGCCAGGGCCAGCGACGGCACGGGGCGGAAGGGGGCCTTGGTCCGGAAATTCTCCTCCTTCTCCTTCGACAGCGCGTCGGGATGGGGGCAGAAGGGCAGTTTCAGCAGCAGGACGTTCTTGTATTCCGTCATGGGTGGGATCCTCGGCGCAGGGGCCGGGCGGCCTTCACTCGACCGTCACCGACTTGGCCAGGTTGCGCGGCTTGTCGATGTCGCAGCCCTTGTGGCGGGCGATGTGGTAGGCGAACAGCTGCAGCGGCACGATGTTCAGCACCGGCTGCAGGAAGGGCAGGGTGCGCGGCACCAGGATCAGGTCGTCGGCCAGGCCGCGCAGCCTCTCGCCCCCCTCGGCCTGGGTGACGGCCAGCACCCGCCCGTTGCGGGCCTTGATCTCGGAGATGTTGCTGAGCATCTTGTCGAAGGTGCTGTCCAGGGGCGCCAGGGCCACGGTGGGGAAGTTCTCGTCGATGAGCGATATGGGGCCGTGCTTCATCTCGCCGGCCGGGTAGCCCTCGGCGTGGACGTAGGAGATTTCCTTGAGCTTGAGCGCCCCCTCCATGGCCGTCGGGAAGTTGAAGAGCCGGCCGACGAACAGGAAGTCGCGGAATCCGGCGTAGGCCTCGGCCAGCTCGCGCACGTGCTCGCTTTCCTGCAGGATCTCGCGCACCTGCTCGGGCAGCCGCTTGAGGGCCTGCACCACCTCCTGCCCCTCGCTGAAGGAGAGCTTCTGGTAGCGGCCGATCAGCAGGGCCATCAGCGTCAGCACCACCAGCTGCGAGGTGTAGATCTTGGTCGAGGCCACGCCGAACTCCGGCCCGGCGTGGTTGTAGACGCCGGCGTCGGTCAGCTGGGCGATGGCCGAACCCACCACGTTGACGATGCCCAGGGTCAGGGCGCCCTTGCGCTTGGCCTCGCGCAGGGCGGCCAGGGTGTCGGCCGTCTCGCCCGACTGCGAGATGGCCAGCACCGCCATCTGGTCGTCGAGCTTCAGCTTGCGGTAGCGGAACTCCGAGGCCAGCTCGACCTCCACGTTCAGCTCGGTCAAGTGCTCGAAGATGTAGCGCCCCAGCAGGCCGGCGTAGTAGGAGGTGCCGCAGGAGATGATGACCAGCTGGCGCAGGCTGCGCAGCCGCTCCAGCACCGGCTCCAGGCCGCCCAGCTTGGAGACCCCCTCGGACTCGAAGAGGCGCCCGCGGCAGGCGTTCTCGATGCTGTCCGGCTGCTCGTGGATCTCCTTGAGCATGAAGTGGGCGAAGCCTTTCTTGTCGGCGCAGACGTCGCCGGCGGCCAGGATCTCCACCTGCCGGTCCAGGAACTCGTTGTTCAGGTTCTTGATGTAGTAGCCGCCGTGGGACAGCACGGCCATCTCGTCGTCGTTGAGGTAGATCAGGCGGTTGGTGTGCGGCGCCAGCGCGTTGGCGTCGGAGGCGGCGAAGTACTCGTGCTCGCCCACGCCCAGCAGGATCGGCGATCCGCGCTTGGCCACCACCACCTTGCCGACCTCGTCGGCGTGCACCATGGCCATGCCGAAGGTGCCCTGCAGGCGGGGGATGGCCTTGCGCACCGCCTCCTCCAGGTCGCCCGCGTAGCAGGCTTCGATGAGGTGGGCGACCACCTCGGTGTCGGTCTCGGAGGAGAAGAGGTGGCCGGAGGCCAGCAGCTCCTCCTTGAGCTCCTGGAAGTTCTCGATGATGCCGTTGTGCACGATGCCGATGCGCCCGCGGCAGTCGGCGTGGGGGTGGGCGTTGGCTTCCGACGGCCGGCCGTGGGTGGCCCAGCGGGTGTGGGCGATGCCCGTGCCCCCGGCGATGTCCATGCCGGCGGCGCGCGCCTCCAGCTCGGCCACCTTGCCCTGGCAGCGCAACCGGGTGACCTGCGTGCCGTCGGTGACCATGAGCCCGGCCGAGTCGTAGCCGCGGTACTCCAGCCGCTTCAGCCCCTCGACCAGCAGCGGCACCGCCGGCCGGGGTCCCACGTAGGCGATGATGCCGCACATGGTCAGATGTGGCTCCGGCTGCTCTTGCCGATCGGGTGGACGTTGAAGCCGATGGCGTGCAGCCGGTCGTGGTCGAGGAGGTTGCGGCCGTCGAAGACGAAGGCCGGCTTCTTCATGGAGGCGTAGATGCCCTCCCAGTCGAGCGTGCGATAGAGGTCCCACTCGGTGACGACGACGACGGCGTGGGCGCCGGCGGCGGCGCGGCAAGGGTCGGGCTCGTATTCGACGTGCCCCTCCACCCCGGCCAGGTCGGCGCGCGCGTTGGCCAGCGCCTGCGGATCGCTGATGACCAGCCGGGCGCGCTCCTCGAGGAGCTGGCGGGCCACGGCGATGCCCGGCGACTCGCGCGTGTCGCCGGTGTTGGCCTTGAAGGCGAAGCCGAACAGGGCGATGCGCTTGTCGACCACGGTGTTGAACATCTCGCGCACGATGCGTCGCACGAACCGCTCCTGCTGGTGGTCGTTCATGCGCACCACCCATTCCCAGTAGTCGGCCACCTCGGTGAGCCCGTAGGAGCGGGCGATGTAGACCAGCGACAGGATGTCCTTGCGGAAGCAGGAGCCGCCGAAGCCGAGGCTGGCCTGCAGGAAGTGCGGGCCGATGCGCCGGTCGGCGCCGATGGCCGAGGCGATCTCGCCGACGTCGGCGGCGGTCTTCTCGCAGATGGCCGACACGGCGTTGATCGACGAGATGCGCTGGGCCAGGAAGGCGTTGGCCACCAGCTTGGAGAGCTCCGACGACCAGAGGCCGGTGGTGATGATCCGCTCGGGCGCGACCCAGCGGGCGTAGAGCTCGGCCACCTCGGCCGCGGCCCGGCGGCCGGCCTCGGTCTGGCGGCAGCCGATGAGCACGCGGTCCGGTTCCAGCAGGTCGCGCACGGCCGAACCTTCGGCCAGGAACTCGGGGTTGGAGAGCACCTCGAAGGAGATGCCGCGCTTGTTGGCGGCGACGATCTTCTCCATCACCTCGGAGGTGCGCACCGGCACGGTGCTCTTCTCGATGATGATCTTGGGGCCGTCGGCGTGCTCGACGATCTGGTGGGCGGTGCGTTCCCAGTACTGCAGGTCCGAGGCCAGGCCGGCGCCGTAGCCGAACTCCTTGGTCGGGGTGTTGACCGACACGAAGATGATGTCGGCGGCGCGGATGGCGGCGGGGATGTCGGTGGAGAAGAAGAGGTTGACGCCGCGCACCCCGCGCACGACGTCGTCGAGGCCGGGCTCGAAAATGGGCAGCCGCTCCGAGTTCCACTGGCGGATGCGCTCGGCGTTGATGTCGACCACCGTCACCCGGCAGTCCGGGCACTTCAGGGCGATCACCGCCATGGTCGGGCCGCCCACGTAGCCGGCGCCGATGCACAGGATGTTCTTGCGGAATGTCATGCGTCTCCTTCGCTCCCCCCGGCGCGGCCGCCGGGTGGTGGACGTCACAGGTTGTAGAGGTCGCTCTTGAAGCGGTGCAGGTGGCGCGGGTCGCGGTACCAGGCGATGGTCTGGCGCAGGCCGTCGGCCAGCGGCACGGCGGGGGCGAAGCCGGTCAGGCGGCGCAGCTTGCGGTTGTCGCAGCGCAGGCGCTCGACCTCGGAGGCCGGCGGTCGCAGGCGCTGCGGATCGAGGGTGACCTCGGCCCGCACCCCCATCAGCTCGGCGATGGTGGCGGCCAGACGGCCGATGGAGATTTCGGAGTCGGAGCCGATGTGGACCACCTCGCCCAGCGCCCCGTCGCAGGCCGCCAGTTCGGCCAGCCCCCGGCAGGTGTCGGTGACGAAGGTGAAGTCGCGCGTCGGCTCCAGGTTGCCCAGCGGCAGGCTGGACGCCCCGCCGGCCAGGCGGGTGATGATGGTCGGGATGACGGCGCGCGCCGACTGGCGCGGCCCGTAGGTGTTGAACGGCCGGGCGATGACCAGGGGCAGGGAAAAGGAGCGGTGAAAGCTCCAGGCCAGGGCATCGGCGCCGACCTTGGAGGCGGCGTAGGGCGACTGCGGCTGCAGCGGGTGGTCCTCCCCGATGGGCACGGCGCGGGCCGTGCCGTACACCTCGGAGGTGGAGACGTGAACGAAGCGCCGGCAGCCGTACTCCACCGCCGCCTGGCAGAGATGCAGCGTGCCCTTGACGTTGGTCTCGATGTAGCTTTGCGGCGACAGGTAGGAATAGGGTATGGCGATCAGGGCCGCCAGGTGGAAGACGACGTCGCTGCCGCGAACCAGCGAGGCCACGAAGCCGGGATCGCGGACATCGCCGCAGACCACGTCGATGCCGCGGCGGTCGGCCACGTCGTCCAGCCAGCCCCAGTGGTTGAACGAGTTGTAGAAGGCCAGCGCCCGCACCGCCGCCCCGCCCGCGGCCAGCATCTCGGCCAGGTGGGAGCCGATGAAGCCGTCGGCCCCGGTCACCAGCACCCGTTTGCCCGTCCAGTCCGCGTTCGCCATTCACACCCCGTAGTAGCGGCGATACCAGTCGACGAAGCGCGGCACGCCCTCGCGGATCGACGTGCGCGGCGCAAACCCGACCCAGGCGCGCAGGTCTTCGATGTCGGCGTAGGTCTCCGGGACGTCGCCCGGCTGCATCGGCAGGAGCACCTTCTCGGCCCGGCGGCCGAGGCACTCCTCGATCAGGGCGATGAAATCGAGCAGTTCGACCGGCTGGTGATGGCCGATGTTGAAGACGCGGTAGGGGGCCGCCGACGTGGCCGGGTCGGGGCGGGCGCCGTCCCAGGCGGGGTCGGGCACCGGGGGGCGGTCCAGCACCCGCACCACCCCCTCCACGATGTCGTCGATGTAGGTGAAGTCGCGCCTCATGCGGCCGTGGTTGAACACCTCGATCGGCTGGTTGCGCAGGATCCGTTCGCAGAACAGGAAGGCAGCCATGTCCGGCCTACCCCACGGGCCGTAGACGGTGAAGAAGCGCAGCCCGGTGACGGGAATGGCGTAGAGGTGGGCATAGGCGTGGGCCATCAGCTCGTTGGCCTTCTTGGTGGCGGCGTAGAGCGACAGGGGGTGGTCGACGTTCTGGTGCACCGAGAAGGGCATGCCGCGGTTGCCGCCGTAGACCGACGAGGACGAGGCGAAGACCAGGTGCCGCACCGGGTGATGGCGGCAGCCCTCGAGGATGTTGAGGAAGGCGTCGAGGTTGCTCTCGGCATAGGAGTGGGGAGACGTCAGGGAGAAGCGCACGCCGGCCTGGGCGGCCAGGTGCACCACGCTCTCCACCCGCCCGCCGGCGAACAGCCCTTCGCAGCGCGACCGCTCCTTCAGGTCGAAGCGGTGCACCGTCAGCCCGGGGCAGGCGGCGCTCTCGCCGCGGCGCAGGGCCTGCACGCCGTCGGCCGGCAGGCCGAGCCGGCCCAGCCGCGCGTACTTCAACTCGACGTCGTAGTAGTCCGAGACGGAGTCGACGCCGATCACCTCCCGGCCCGCCGCCAGCAGGCGGGCGGCGACGTGGGAGCCGATGAAACCGGCCACCCCGGTCACCAGCACCGCCGGGGAGCTCACCGCCACCCCGCCACGCGCCCCGGGAGGAGAAAATCGGGCAGGCTGCCGCCGTTGGCCGGCAAGGCCCACTCACTCGAAAAGCGCGGATACACTGGCGAAATTATATCCCATTTGCCCGGAAAAAGGAAGGGCGCAAACCCGCGGCGACGGTTCCCAAACGGACGCAAATCGGGTATAATGCGGAAGCCAACATGAAGCGCGCCTGGATTCTCCTGCTGCTGGTGGGACTCGCCCCCATGTGCCGCCGCCCGGCCGGGGAAAAGTCCGCCGCGGCGACCGCCACCGACGACGGCGGCCGCCGCGTGGTCCTGCAGATCGGCGACGTGTCCCGCAGCAACGACGATTTCCAGAGGTTCCTGCGCCAGCAGTACGCCAGCGCGCTGCCGGCCGACGCCAGCCCGCAGCTGCTGTCGCGGCTGTTCGACCGCTTCACGGAGCAGGAGCTGCTGCTCTTCCAGGCGAACCGCGACGGGATCACCGTTTCCGAGGAGGAAACCCGCGCCGCCACCGCCCGGCTGCCGGCCGACGCCCGGGCCGCCGCCGTCGACCCGCAGCAGATCAGCGCCCAGCTGGTAGTGGAAAAGGTGCTCTACTACCGGGTCTACCGGGACATCCGCGTCGAGCCGCGGGAGGTGGAGGCCTACTACAACCAGCACATCGACGACTACCGCAAGAGCGAGGAGGTCCAGCTGCAGCAGATCGTGGTGCGCGACCACGACAAGGCCGTGCGCCTTCGCAGCGAGCTGCTCAACGCCCCCGGCCGCTTCGAGGAGATCGCCCGCCGCGAGTCGGTGTCGCCGGAGGCGGCCAGCGGCGGCCAGATGGGATACTTCGAGCGGGGGGTCCTGCCCACCGAGATGGAGAACATCGTCTTCGCCCTGCAGGTGAACGAGATCAGCCCGATCACCGAGACGCCCTACGGCTTCCACATCTTCAAGGTGACGCGCATCAAGAAGAAGCGCCTGCTGGCCTTCGCCAGCGTCTCCGGCGAGATCCGCGACCAGCTGCTGGCCGAAAAGCTGCGGGACGCCTCCCGCGACTTCCTGTCCGGCCTGCGGCAGCAGCTGCCGGTTACCCTCCGCACCGGCAACCTGCACTTTGCCTACGTGCCCCCGCAAACCAACGAGGTCAACCATGAACCGCAACGTCCGTCCCCTGTTCCTGGCCCTGCTGCTCCTGCTGGCCGCCCCTAGCGCCGCCGACGTCGTCGAGGAGATCGTCGCCGTCGTCAACGACGAGGTGATCACCGCCAGCGACCTGCGCAAGTACGAGCTGGAGATGACCCGCATGCTGCAGCAGCAGTTCGAGGGCGAAAGCCTGGAGAAGGCCCTGCAGGACATGCGCGCCAACATGCTGGAGCGGCTCATCGACCAGCGGCTGCTGGAATCGGTCATCAAGCAGAAGAACTACAACGTCGACGCCGACGTGGACTACGTCATCCAGGACATCAAGAAGCAGAACCGCATCGGCTCGGACGAGGAGCTGAAGAAGGCGCTGGCCACCGAAGGCATCGAGTGGGGCGCCTGGAAGGACATGTGGCGCGAGCGGCTGAAGCAGGAACGGCTGATCCGCGACGAGGTGGGCTCCAAGATCAAGGTGGAGAACCCGCAGATCATGAGCTACTTCCGCGAGCACGAGAAGGAGTACACGGTGCCGGCCGAGTTCACGGTGGAGGCGGTCTTCCTGCGCAAGGAGGGCGATGCCGCCGCGCTCGCCGCGGCGCGGGCGGCCATCGACGCCGAGCTGGCCGCCGGCCCGTTCGCCGAGGTGGCCCGCAAGCATTCCCAGTTGCCCAACACCGACAACCCCGCCCTGCTGGGCACCTTCCACCCCGGCGAGCTGGACAAGACGCTCGACGAGGCGCTGGCGAAGATGAAAAAGGGCGACCGCTCGGAATGGATCGAGACCGAGAGCGGCTGGTACCGGCTGCATCTGGCCGAATGGGCCCCCGCCCGTCTCCGCCAGCTGCAGGACGTGCGCGAGGAGATCGTGATGCGGCTGCGCGAGCAGCTGCAGCCCCCCAAGGTCAAGGAATACCTGGAACAGCTGCGCAAGGAAAGCTACATTAAGATCCACCAGCCGCAGTAGCCGCCTGGCGGCGGCGGCTTCCGGAGGTGAAACGTGAAGCCATCCCGTTCCCGTCCCCGGGCGCTCCGGGAAGCCGCCGTTCTGGCGTTCGCGGTCGCCGCCCCCCTGACCGCCGCCGTGCAGGTCGCCAACCAGGCGGAGCGCATCGTGCGCTTCGAATACCGCGTCGTCAACCGCGCCGACCGCGCCCAGGACATCGTGCTGCAACTGGCCCTGCCCCAGGACAACGAACGCCAGGAGGTGCGGGAAGTCATCCCCGAGCCCGGCTTTGAGCGCCTGTTCCACGACCGCTTCGGCAACCGCCTGGTGACCTACCGCGAACGCGACGTGCAGCCCGGAGAGATGCGCCAGCGGGGCTGGATGGCCCGGGTGCGCACCCGGTCGGCGGTCTGGCTGCCGCTGCCGCGGCCGGCGCGGCTGCCGGCGGCGGAGCGCCAGCTCTACACCCGCGACCTCGCCAACTACCAGATCACCTCGCCGCTGGTCCTGGCCCTGCGGGACCGGCTCGTCCGGCCCGGCATGGACGACGAGGCCACGGCCCGGGCCATCTACGACCACCTCGTCGCCCACGTCACCTATTACCGCGACGACGCCTGGGACGCGGCGCCCACCGTGCTGCAGAAGGGGCAGGGCTCCTGCTCCGAGTTCAACTACGCCTTCATCGCCCTGCTGCGCGCCAGCGGCATCCCCGCCCGCTACAGCGGCGGCCCGGTGCTCAGTGCCGACACTCGCACCACCTACGACCCGCGCGTCCACGAGGACGCCGTCTTCCACCGCTGGACCGAGGTCTTCCTGCGCCGCTACGGCTGGCTGCCGGTGGACACCTCGCGCGGAGCCACCGCCTGGCGCCGCTACGACAACGTCCTCAACCTCTGGGGGCGGCTGCCGGCGGGCTCGCTGCAGACCTGCCGGGGCGACGGCGGAGAAGACGAACCGCTGGGCTGGGATTACGTGGGCACCCACCGGCCGCAGCTGCCCGACTCGGTGCGAGACGCCCCCGTCGCCTACTGGATCGACGACCCCGGCGGTGACCTGCAGGCGGTGGTGGACCGCACCGCGGCCGCGCTGGACGCTCCCCCCACCGCCGCCTCCCTGGCGCCCCTGCTGGCCGACACCCTCGGCCGCGAGACCGTGTTCTTCCTGGCCGGCCGCCTCGGCCGCCTCGCCGACCCGCTGCTGGCCGCCGAGCTGCTGCGGCTGCGCCATCCCGCCGCTCTCTACTATGCGTTGCGCGCCGAGGGGACGCCGGCCCCCGCGATGGGCGGCTGGGAGGCTCTGGCCGACGATTACCTGCGCGGCGAGATCGCCCGGACGCTGGGCAGCGGCGACCGCGACTGGCCGGCCTTCGAGTACTGGTGGCGCAAGGCGCGGGCGAAGATCGCCTGGCGGGACGATGCGGGCGTCTTCGTGCTGACCGACCGCAGCCTGAACGTCTACTGAGCGGCGCCGACCTCCAGCTGGAACCCCCCCCACAGCCGCCCGCGGCAGGTCAGGCGAACGAAGTAGACCCGCCCGGCTCCCTGGAAGGAGAACGCCGGCTGCAGCCCGGCGGCGCGGATCTCCACTCCGGCGTCGTCGCCGCCGGGGCGCGGCGCGGGGAATCCGCGCACGTCGACCCGCAGGCTGCCGCAGGCCGGCTCGCCGCCCAGCACCCGGAACCGGGCGCCGGGGGAGATCGACAGGACCCCCCAGTTGGAGATGGCCTGCGGGCGGCCGTCGACATCCAGGCGGATCCGGCGGAGCGAATCGGGGCGCAGGTGGCGCAGGTGGACGCGCCCGACCACCAGGTTGTTCTTGCGCACCACGATCTCGGCGTCGCCTCCGAACCCGTACTCCCGGCCGATGTCGTCGATCTGGCCCCAGCCGGGAACGTCGGCCGACCACCCGGCGGCGTCGCTGCCGGCGATGGCGTTCAGCGTGACGCGGTCGCCGGGATCCAGGCGCAGGTTGGTGCCGCCGTTGACCCGGATGCGCTCCGACCCGTTTTTGAGCAACTCGATCCAGTGCAGCTCCGGGTGCAGGTTGTCGACCGGCGGCAGGTCGAACTCCAGCCCGAACTCGCGCAGGATCTCGCCGATCACCAGCAGCTGGTGCTGCACCTTCATGGCCAGGGACGGCAGGTCCTTGGACGTCTCCAGGCCGAAGGCGGGAATGGCGAAATTGGAGAGCGCGTAGTGGGTGGCCGACTTGCGCATCTCCGGGAAGCGCGTGCCGACCCGGACCGAGTGGTGGTTCCAGAAGCCGAAGTGGGTGGCCGGGTCGGGGATCAGCCGGTTCACGCGGGCGACGATGCGCCGGCCGCAGCCGTCGAGGTCGACCTCGCGCCCCAGGCGGGGGCAGTGGAAGCGGTCGGTGTCCACGATCAGGCTCTGGCCGTACATCCCCGGGTTGCGGCGCGGCGACTCCCAGCGCTCGCGGTGGAAGCCCCACGCGTCGTGCTGGTTGATGAACACGTCGGCCTGGGCCATCAGCTTCTTCAGCTCCTCGACGACGCGCCGCTGTGGGGCGCGGGGGTCGGGGCTTGGGGTGAACATGCGGTTCATGTCGCCGTACACCTGGCGGCGGTTGAGCATCACCGACGGCAGGTTGACGCGCGGGACGACGATCAGGTTGCCCCGGCGCAGGCGGATGCGCGCCAGCAGCTCGGAGGAGAAATAGCCGCCCGGCTCGTCGCCGTGGATGCCGCCGAACACCAGGACCGTCGGTCCGGGCCGGGGGCCGCGGACGGTGATGACCTCCAGCCGAAGGTCGGTCCCCTCGAACAGCACCTTTACGCTCCCGCCGAGCGGCCAGGCCAGCAGCAGCAGCAGGACGAGCCGGGCCCTCATCTCTTGACGATGTAGGTGCTGATCTGGCGCATGTGGGAGTCGGCGCCGGCCACGTACAGCGTCAGCGAGAGGACCTCGTCGGCCCGCTCCTTGGTCAGGTCGACGCGGTTGGCGCCGTTGGCCAGCGGCAGCGAGGCGGCGAAATCCCGCGGGATGCCGTTGTCCAGGCCGATGCCGGCCAGGGTGCGGAAGGAGGCTCCGGCGGCGGCGGCGAGCCGCAGCACCGGGATGAGGCGGGCCCCCGGCTCCAGCCCGCTGGCCTGCACCAGCAGGCGCACCCGCGCCGCCTCCACGTCGATCCGCTCCAGCCGCACGGCCGCGGGGCGGAAGCTGGCCGGGCCGCCGGCCACCACCCCGGCGCTCAGCAGGCGCCGCGTCTGCCGGCGGAACTCCTCCACGGCCAGGAAGTTGCCGGGCGACACCTCCACCCGCTCGGCCGGCGGCAGGGAGCGGGTGGTCTCGTCGACGATCCGCAGCCGGCCGCTCTCCTCCTGCCAATACTGGATCTTGGCGGAGTGGAACTGGTTCTGGTCGGACAGGTAGAGCTGGTCGAAGCAGGCCACCCGGCTGTTGCCGTAGCCGAACAGCTGGATGCCGCCCAGAAAGACGCGGATGAACTCGTACTGGCTGTTCAACTGCTGCTTGTAGCGACGGAACTGGGTCAGGTCCATCGAGCGGTAGCGGAAGCTGGGGCTGTAGAAGCCGATGTAGCGTTCCACGTCCTTGCCTTCCCAGCTCTCCTTCCATTGCCGCAGCTGGTCGAGAAAGCGCTCGCGGCGCTGGCGCACGCCGGCGACGGTGTCGTAGACGATCCGGTCGTAGATGCAGATCATGGTGCGGCGAAGGAAGATATACTTGGAGACGCGCATCAGGTCGTTGTTGTTCAGCACCACGCAGCCGCGCGAGTTGTTGGGCACGGTGGTCTTGTCGGGATCGTGGGCGCCGTGAAGCCAGATACCGCCGCCGTTGCGCCGATGCAGGCGGTCGAGCGGGTTGGGGTAGGAAAGGGTGAAGGCCTTGTCCCCGTAGTCGTCGCTCTTGGGAAGCTGGTCACCGGTCAGGATGGACTCGAAGGTATAGATGCCCTCGGGCGTCTTCTGGTCTCCCTCCTCGCGCTTCTGGCCCGGCACGCGGCCGGTGGTGACCCGGAACGACTCGACCGGCTGGTCGGCGTAGTTGCTGAAGACGAGCAGACGGTGGCTGCTCTTCTCGACCACCAGCAGGTGCTGCTCCGGCCCGACACGGAAATTGAGCAGGCACTCCGGGATGCGCACCTCCGCGCCGGCCAGCGGCGCCGCCAGCAGCAGGGCCCCCAGCGGCAGCAACCTACACCGCAAGGCCGGCCTCCGCCAGCGCCCGCTTCTGGGCCGCCGCGATGTCGCGGTTCTTCTCCAGCGCCAGCTCGATCAGGCGCTGCAGCAGGGCCGGAGGCACGGGCTGGCGCTCGCTGGTCGCCTGCAGCTCGACGATGGCGCCGGCGGCGGTGGAGACGACGTTGGCGTCCATGTCGCACCGGGAGTCCTCCTCGTAGTCGAGGTCGACGAGCGGCTCGCCGCCGCGCGCCCCCACGGACACGGCGGACACCGGCTGGAAGGGGGGAAAGTCGGGGATGAACTGCTCGAACACCAGATACTTCAGCGCCAGGGCCAGGGCCACCAGGCAGCCGTTGAGCGCCGCGCAGCGGGTGCTTCCGTCGGCCTGCAGCACGTCGGCATCGAGGGTGAGGGTGCGCTCGCCGAGGGCCTTCAGGTCGAAGGCGGCGCGCAGGCCGCGGCCGATGAAGCGCTGGATCTCGAGGCTGCGGCCGTTGGCCTTGAGGCGCTCGCGGGGAACCCGCTCCCGCCCCGAGGAGCCGGGCAGCATGGCGTACTCCGCCGTGATCCAGCCCCGGCCGCTGTTGCGCAGGAAGGGCGGCACGCGCTCCTCGAGGGTCGCGGCGCAGACCACGCGGGTCTCGCCCTGCTCCACCAGCGCCGAACCGGGCAGGTTGCGCAGGTAGTTCGGGACGATGCGCAGCGGCCGCAGTTCCAGCGGGCCGCGGTTGTCACGTCTCATGGCAGTCTCCTTGGGGTTGGGTTTTCCAGCGGTCGTGGAACCAGAGCCACTGCTCGGGCCGGCGGCGCACCTGCTCCTCGATGATGGAGGTGAGGGCCTGGGTCAGCTGCCGCTCGTCGGCGAGCCGGTCGCCGCCGGGGGCGAAGACCAGCGGCTCGCCGATCTCGACCACCGCCCGGCGCCCCTGGCGGACCAGGAAGGCGGGCAGCAGCGGCACCCCGCGGCGCAGGTGCAGTTGCGCCGGGGTCGAGGCGGTGGCCGCCGGACGGCCGAAGAATTCGACGAACTCCGCCTCGCGCCGCACGGTGTTCTGGTCGATGAGCATGTACACCGGAGCGCCCTGGTCCAGGGCGGCGAGGATGCGCCGCAGCGCCCCCTGGCGATAGACGATCCGCGACCCCAGAAACTCTCGAAGCCGCAGCAGCCGGTCCTCGATCAACGGGTTGTCCATCGGCCGGGCGACCGAGGTCAGCGGCTGGCCGATCAACCTGGAGAGCGCCAGCGGCAGCCACTCCCAGTTGCCGAAGTGGGCCGAGACGACGATCGCGCCGCGGCCGGCGGACAGGGCGCGGCGCAGGGCGTCGCCGTTGCGAACGTCGATCCCCGCCAGCAGGGCGTCGGCATCCCGGCGGCCGGCCGTGCGCAGCAGGTCGATCAGCACCCGGGTGAAGTGGCGGTAGACCCGGCGCCGCAGGGCGCGGCCGGCGGCGGCGCTCTGCCCGGGAAAGGCGCGCGCCAGGTTGCCGGCCATCAGCCGCCGGTGGCGCGGGCTGGCGGCCAGCCACAGGCCGGTGAACAGCCACTGCATCGGGGCGTCGAGGGCGGCGGGCCAGAAGCGGAAGAACTGGACCATCGCGACGAGCAGGGCGTATTCCAGTCTATGCTTGGCGGCGACCTTTCTCTTCGGCATGGCGGACGATGTCCCCGAGCACGTCAGGGTGCAATTGTATCCGATTTCGGGTGTGAAGGAAAGGCATCGCGGCGGCCCCCGGCAGGAAGCGCAGCTTGACGAAATCCTTCTCGCTGCAGACCAGGGCGGCGGCGCCCCGCTCCAGGCGCCAGCGTTCCAGGGCGTCCAGGTCGCCGGGGGTGAATGCGTGGTGGTCGGCGAACGGGCGGAAGGCCACGAGCGGGAACCGGGCAGCGAGGTCGCTGCGGAAGCGCTCGTTGTCGGCCAGCGCCGAAAAGGCCGCCAACGGACGGGCGGCGGCGTCCACCGGGTTTCCGGCCCCGTCGAACAGCCCCTCCAGCTCGAAATCGTAGGCGAGGGCGCGACCCGCCCAGCGCGCCGGCACCCGGCGGTAGCACAGCAGGCGGTCGGCGGCGGCGGCGGCGGCGGGAAAATGGCGCAGGTAGAAGAACGGGTGGCCGGGGTGAAGCAGCATCACCGAGTAGTCCTTGGCGATGTCCGCCGACTGGAAGCCGTCGTCGAGAATGGCGATGGCGTGGCCGCCTTCAGCCGCCCGGCGCAGGGAGCGGTGCCGGTCGCAGCCGAGGAAGACGTCCTGGCGCGGGAAGCGGGAGGCGAGCAGCAGCGCCTCGTCGCCGACGTCGGCCGGACCGTGCCCGGCCTCGACGCGCCCCCCGGCGCGCTCCAGCCGGGAGCGGTAGCCCCGGCAGACCACGGCGAAGCGCAGGCCGCGCCGCTGCAGTTCCTCGCCCAGGGCGATGAGAAAGGGCGTCTTGCCCGTCCCGCCGAACGACAGGTTGTCCACCGACACCACGAACAACGACGGGTAACTCCGCCGCGCCAGCCGGCGCCTGATGCGGGCCAGCGCCGCGCCGGTCTTGAAGGCCAGCGACGCGACGTCCAGGGCCCCCCTCAGCAGGGGATGAAGGGGCGCAGATGGTTCCACACGCACTGCAACGCTCCGCGACGGCCTTCCACCGCCTCCATGGCGGCGCGGGCCAGCGCCGCCGTGTCTCCGCCGGCCAGCGACTCCAGGAGCGAGGCCAGTCCGGCGCCCGAATCCGCCTGACGGTAGACGCCGGCCTGGCGCAGGGCCAGGGCGATGTCCGGGAAACTTTCGGTGTGGGGACCGCCGAAGATGGGGCGGCCGAATACGGCCGGCTCGTACAGGTTGTGGCCGCCGATGCGCCGGGCCCAGGTGCCTCCCATAACCACCGCCGCGGAGACGGAGAGGATAGGCAGCAGGTACCCGACCCGGTCGTAGACGAGCGCGTCCAGGCCGCCGGGGACGTCCGGGCAACGGCTGGCGACGGCGTAGCGGACGCCGGCCCGGCGCAGGCGGCGCTCGATGGCCGGCAGCCTCTCGGGATGGCGCGGCACCACCAGCACCAGGAAACGGCGCGCCAGCCGGGGGATGACCGGGAAGAGGAGCGCCTCGTCCTCCTCGTGGGAGCTGGCCAGCGTGAGCAGCGGCCTCGGTTCTCCTTCCAGGCCGAGCCGGCCCCGGATCTCGGTCGCGTCCGGCAGTCGGCCGCGGGCGGCGACCGCCTCGTCGGCCTTGACGTTGCCGCAAACGGCGACCCGGGCCGGGTCGACGCCGAGGCTCAAGAAGCGGTCGCGGTACACGTCGGTCTGCACCAGGATGGCCGCGAAGCCGTTGAAGAACCGCTTCAGCCAGGGCGCCGCCAGCCGGTAGACGCGCAGCGAAGAGGCCCGGACGCGGCCGTTGACCAGCAGGGTGGGCACGCCGCGTCGATGCAGGAGGTGCGACCAGTTGGGCCACAGCTCCAGTTCGTTGAACACCATCAGCTTCGGTCGCACCGCGTCCAGGAAGCGGCGGATGGTGAAGGAGAAATCGAAGGGAGCGGCGATGACCCGCACCCCCGGCAGGTGGTCCCGGGCGTATTCGAGCCCGGCCGGGGTGGTGACCGACAGCACGACATGCTGGCCGTGGCCGACGGCCAGCATGTGCAGCAGCGACTCCAGGCTGCGCACCTCGCCCACCGACACCGCGTGCAGCCAGATCGCCGGGCCGGGCAGCGGCTCCAGGCGCGGCCGCAGGCGCATTCCCAGCAGGCGGCGGTAGCGGGCGCGGAACAGGTAGCGGGCCCAGAGGGGGAAGGTCAGCAGCAGGAGCAGGGCGTAGGCCAGGTCGAGAAGCAGCATCGATTCATTATATCACAGCCCGCCGGCCGGGCACTTTCCCCCCCGGCCGTCCCGGAAGGCCTGCCACCGGGGCGCGATTGACTGCGCCGCGGATTGCCCCTACAATGGCTTCATGGCAGAACCCATCATGGCGGTCGTCCTCGCCGCCGGCATGTCCACGCGCATGAAGTCGGCGCGGTCCAAAGTGGTGCACCGCATCCTGGGCCGGGAGATCATCAACTACCTGCTCGACGCCCTGGCCGACGCCGGCGTGGCCGCCGAGAACACCGTGCTGGTGGTCGGCGCCAATGCCGCCGAGGTACGCCGGGCGGTGGACCGCCCCGTCCGCTGGGCCGTCCAGGAGCAGCAGCTGGGCACGGCCCACGCGCTGCTGGCGGCGGCCGGACAGGTGGCCGACTTCGCCGGCGAGCTGCTGGTGACCGTCGGCGACAACCCCTACGTCACCGCCGTCGAACTGCGCCGGCTGATCGAGCATCACCGCCGCCAGCACGCCCACTGCACCTTCATCTCGGCCGTCTTTCCCCACACCCCCCCGCCCTACGGCCGGGTCATCCGCGACCCGGGCGGCCGCGTGCGGGGGGTGGTCGAGGAGCTGGATGCCAGCCCCGCCCAGCTGGGCATCCGCGAAGTCAATTCCTCCATCTACCTGCTCGACAACCCCGTCGCCTTCCCTCGCCTGGCCCGCATCGGCAACGCCAACCGCAAGGGCGAGTACTACCTGACCGACATCATCGCCATCCTCCGGCAGGACGGCTACGCCATCGAGGCCGTCCCGGCCGCCGACTGCCGCATCGCCATCGGCATCAACACCCGCTGGGAGCTGCAGCAGGCGCAGGCCGACTTCAACCGCGAGCGCCTGCGCCGGCTCGCCCTGGAGGGCGGCGTGACCGTGCTGCAGCCCGAGACCGTCACGGTGGAGCATGACGTCGAGATCGGCGCCGACACGACCCTCTTTCCCAACACCTACCTGGGCGGCGGCACCCGCATCGGTTGCCGCTGCGCCATCGGCCCCTTCGTCTACCTGCGCGGGGCCGTCATCGGCGACGACCGCCGCCTGGCCTTCCATGGCCGGCCGGCCGGCGAGGCCGATATTGACTTTTCCTGATTTCCGGCTATAATTCCGGCAGACCCTTCTCCCCAAGGAGAGATGGATGATTCGCAAGCTGTACAAGCCCAACCTGCGGGAAATCAGCCAGAAAAATAAGAAGGAACAGAAGCACAAGCCGCCCCCGCCCTACAAGACCCACGCCGAGAATTACTACTACATCAAGCAGATGAACAACCGCACCCAGCTGGTGGTGCAGCTCGTCGACGGCGAGGCGCTCAAGGGCCTCATCGAGTGGTACGACGAGAAGTGCATCAAGGTCAAAAAGCTGGACGGCGGCAACCTCATCGTCTTCAAGAGCCAGATCAAGTACATCTACAAGAACCCGGACTTTGCCGACGAAAAGGACAAGCCCGCTTCGGTTGGAACGGACTGAGCGGCTCCCCATCGCCATCAGCGCCGGCGACCCGCGCGGCGTCGGCCCCGAGATCATTCTCCGCGCCGCCGCCCTCTGCCCCGAGCTGCCCCTGCTGGTGGTCGGCTCCGCCCGCGACTTCCCGGCCCGGGCCGTGCGCCGGGTCGACTCCCCGGACGGGGCCCGCGCCCCCGGCCTGCACCTCCTGGACACCCCGGCGGAGACCGGCGTCGATCCCTCCTTCGCCTGGGTCGAGAAGGCCACCGTCCTGGCCCGCAGCGGCCGCGTCCGGGCCCTGGTCACCGCCCCGGTGACCAAGGCGGACTGGCTGGCCACCGGCGTCCCCTGGGCCGGCCACACCCCCTACCTCGCCCACGCCTGCCGGGCCAGGCGGCACGCCATGTTCTTCCATTCCGCGGCCCTGAAGGTGGTCCTGTTCACCATCCACCAACCGCTGACCCAGGTGGGTCCGGTGATCCGCCGGCCGGCCATCGTCTCCTTCCTGCGCTTCGTGGACTCCGAGTTGAAGCGCCTCTTCCGCCGCCCCTTCGCCTTCGCGGTGTGCGGCTTCAACCCGCACGCCGGAGAGGGCGGCGCCATGGGCCGCGAGGAGCGGGCCGAGATCGAACCGGCCATCCGCCGCCTTCGCCGGGAGCTGCCCGTCAGCGGCCCGTTCCCCGCCGACACGCTCTTCCTGAGGGCGCGCGGAGACGCCGGCACCGTGGTGCTGGCCTGGTACCACGACCAGGGGCTCATCCCCTTCAAGCTTCTCAACGGGTTCTCCGGCGTCAACCTCACCCTCGGCCTGCCCATCGTGCGCACCTCCCCCGACCATGGGCCGGCCCGCGACCTGGCCGGCACGAACCGCGCCGACCCCACTTCCATGGCCGACGCCATCCGCCTGGCCGACGAGCTGTCCGCCCCCGGGCGCTGACCCCGGGCGATTGCCACCGCGCCGGCCATCTGCTATGATGGCGGGCGTCGTCGGAGGCGGCATGGGCAGCGGATCTGGATCCCGGGATTTCGGCAGGAGGCGGTCGACATGATCGTCCTCGGCTTCGAGACGTCCTGCGACGAGACCGCCGTGGCCGTCGTGCGCCGCGGCGAGAACGATGCCGTGCTGGCCGAGACGGTCAAGTCGCAGATCCCCCTGCACGCGCCCTACGGCGGCATCGTTCCGGAAATCGCCTCGCGCACCCACTACCAGCACATCTCCAAATTGACCGCGGCCGCGCTGAAGCGGGCCGGGCTGACGGTGGGCGACGTGGAGATGCTGGCCGTCACCCAGGGGCCGGGGCTGATCGGCTCGCTGCTGATCGGCCTCTCCTTCGCCAAGGGTCTGGCCCTGGCCCAAACGCTTCCGCTGGTGGCGGTCGACCATATCCAGGCGCACGTCGAGGCGGCGTTCATCTCCCACGCCGGCATCGCCTACCCGCTGCTGGCGCTGGTGGTGTCGGGCGGGCACACGACCCTGTTTCTGCAGCAGGACCGGTTCAGCGGCCGGGTGGTGGCCAAGACGCGCGACGACGCCGCCGGAGAGGTGATGGACAAGATCGCCAAGCACTTCGGCCTGGGCTACCCGGGCGGCCCCCTGCTCGACGAGGTCTACGACCGCGGCGACCCGGCGGCGTTCGCTTTCACCCCGCCGCGCATGTCCGACGGCGGCGACGATTTCTCCTTCTCCGGCTACAAGGCGGCCGCCCTGCGCCTGGCCGGGCAGCACGCCATCGAAGCGGGCACCCCGGCCTTCCACGACCTGCTGTCCTCGTTCCTGAAGGCGCTGGTGGAGTACCTCGTCGGCAAGACCCTGGCCGCCGCGGCGGCGAGCGGCGCCCGCTCGCTGATCGTCGCCGGCGGGGTCTCGCGCAATCGCCTGCTGCGCGCCCGCTTCGCCGCCGAGTGCGGCCGGCTCCGCCTGCCGCTCTACCTGCCCGAGCCCCGCTACTGCACCGACAACGCCGCCATGATCGCCTGGCTGGCCTACGAGAAGTACCTGGCCTACCCCAGCATGAACTATTTCGACCTCTACCTGAACGCCTACGCCCGGGCGCCGTTCCGGGAAAAATCCCACCATCGGTGAGGCCCTCCCGTCGGCAGGGAAAGGGGCGGAGGTCCGCAGGGACGGGTCTGGAACCTGACCGCCCGGGGCTCTTCCCGGGGACCTTTCCGGAAGGACGGCCGGAGGCTATTCGACGGCGATCACCAGGCGCTGGCCCCGGAAGCGGCCGGGGATGAGAATGCGCAGGCTGGCCGAGCGGCCGCCGGAACCGATGCGGAGGCGGAAGTCACGGCCGTCCTGGTAGCCGCGCGGAAAGACGGTCACCCGGGCGATGCGCTTCAGCCCCAGCGCCGCGGCGCGGATGGCGATGGCGCGCTCCGTGCGCAGGTCGATGGACTGGGGGAACCGGGCGGGGTCCAGGTTGTCCACTTGGGTGGTCTTGAGAAACCCGCCGCTGAGCATGCCGCTGGCGAGCAGCCGGTCGCGCCGGTCCACCCGGTAGTGCATCGAGTTGAGCAGGCGCAGCGCCGCCTCCTTCTCCCCGCGCTGGCGCAGCTGAGCCTGGCGCAGCGCCTCGGAGGGGGGCAGCGGGGCCGCCCCCTGGGTGACGAACGAGTAGAATCCCTCGTTCAGCCAGAGGTTCCAGACCCGGTTGCCGGGCAGCAGGGGATCGAGCAGCGGGGTGCGGTTCAGGCGCTCCGCCACCTCGGCCGCCGGCAGCCGTCGCACCTCGGCCAGGTATTCGCGGGCGATCTGCGAGTGGGTCTCGCCGGCGCGCACCGTGCGCGAGGCGCCGAGGTCCGCCTCGCGGCGGGCGATGCGCAGCCGCAGTCGGCCGATCTCGGCCAGGGGGGGTTGCATGGCGGCGAGCAGCCGCGCCCGCTCCGGATCCTTCTCCAGCGCCGCCGCCTGCTGGCGGATCCTCTCCGACGCGTCGGTCGGGGCGGCCAGGTCGAGGCCGACCAGCGCCGTGCCCTTGAGGCCGCGGTAGCGGGCCAGCAGCTCGGCCAGGTTCTGCCCGTGGCGGTAGGCGGTCTCCTCGAGGCCGTTGATTTCCGAAACCGCCGCCTGGGCGTCGACCAGGGTGAGCGGCCGGGAGGCGGGCGGCGGTACCCCGGCGGGACGGGCTTCGACGGCGGGCCTCGGCCGGCGCAGGATCCCGTAGCCGGCGAATGCCAGAAGGGCCAGGGCCGGCACCAGCAGCAGCCAGGCGCGGCGCCGGCGGCGGCGGAAGGGCACGGGGCTCCCGAACGGGTTGGTGTCGTCCCGGCTGCGCGGCGGCCTGTCGGTGGTCTCGGTGGTCATGGCAGGGTTCGCCGGCCATTATAGCCCACGGTCAGCCAAAACGCCACGCGCCGCCGGTCCCCGCCTACTTGCCCGGGCACTGGCGGCGGATGCTTTCCGGGATGCCCTTGCTGCCGTAGGCCTTGTCAAAACCCAGGCTGAAGTCGTCGGCCAGCTTGCGGGCGCGGGCGGAAAACGCCGCCGGATCCCGCCAGGTGCGCTGCGGGTGCAGGATCTCGGCGGGCACCCCGCTGCAGGCCTTCGGCACCAGGATGTGGAAGAGCGGGTCCTCGTCGCACTCCGCGTTCTTCAGCTCGCCGTTGAGCACGGCGCGGATCACGGCGCGGGTGACGTTGATGTCCATGCGCTTTCCCTCTCCATAGGGGCCGCCGCTCCAGCCGGTGTTGACCAGGTAGACGGTGGCGCCGTGCTGCTGGATCTTGCGGCCCAGCAGCTCCGCGTAGTCGTTGGGGTTGCGCGGCATGAAGGGCGCGCCGAAGAAGCGCGAGAAGGTCGACGACGGCTCCTTGACGCCCGTCTCGGTGCCCGCCAGCTTGCTGGTGTAGCCCATCAGGAACCAGAGCATGGCCTGCTCCTGGGTGAGGCGGGCGACCGGCGGCAGCACGCCGTTGGCGTCGGCGGTCAGGAAAACGATGGTGCTCGGGTGGCCGCCCATGGCCGAGGCCTTGACGCTGGGCAGCACCGCCAGCGGGTAGGAGCCGCGCGAGTTTTCGGTCAGGCGCTGGTCGTTGAAGTCGAAGGAGCCGTCGGGGTACATCATGGCGTTCTCGACGATCGAGCCGTGGTCGCGCCAGTCGGCCGGGTGTATGATGGCCTCGTGGATCTGGGGCTCCTTGGCCGGGTTGAGGTGGATCAGCTTGGCGTAGCAGCCGTTCTCGAAATTGGCGATGCCGTCGTCGCTCCAGCCGTGCTCGTCGTCTCCCAGCAGCGCACGCTCGGGGTCGGCCGACAGGGTGGTCTTGCCGGTGCCGGAGAGGCCGAGGAAGAGGGCGATGTCGCCGTCACGGCCCTCATTGGCCGAGGTGTGCAGGGGCAGGATGCCGTGCTTGGGCAGCAGGTAGTTCATGACCGTGAACATCAGCTTCTTCACCGAACCCATGTAGGCTGAGCCGATGACCACCCCGAGGCGTTGGACGAAGTCCATGGCCACCACCATGTCGCTGGCCTGGCCGTCGGGCATCGCCCGCAGCTTGCCGGCGTAGCGCGCCTTGTCCAGCTTGTCGGCGGGCAGGGCGACGAGGGTGAAGGGCTGGCGGGCGAAAATGCTCCTGCGGATGTCCTTCGGCCGGGGCCGGAACATGGTCTCGGTGAAGAGGGCGGTGATGGCGTGGCTGCTGATGGTGCGCACCGGCAGGGCGTAGCGCGAGTCGGCGCCGACCACGCGGTCGGTGACGTACAGCTTTCGCTTCTCTCCCAGCAGGCGCAGCGCGTCCTCCAGGATCAAGCCGAAGGTTTCCGGGGCCAGGGCGATGTTGTTGGGCGAGTCCCAGTCGATCTCGGGCTGGATTTCCGGCCGGGCCACCGTCAGGGTGTCCTTGGGCGAGCGCCCGGTCGACTCCACCGGGGTCCAGGTGGCCAGGGCGCCATTCCGGGAGGGAAGCGCCTCGCCGTTGGCCACCGCCTCGGTGATCATGCGGCGCCGGGACGGGTTCACGAACAGGTCCTTCTTGTTTTTGGAGGCCAGAGCGGCCTCCAGGCTGGCGAAAAATTCCATTCTCGGGTTCTCCTTGCTGGAAGCAGTAAGGCCCATTATAGTCCAATCCGCGGTGGGAGGCAAACGCGGCCGCCTGCCCGCGTTGACAGGCGACGGCGGAAATGGTAGAATCTGGCATTCGGAGGCAACATGAAGAAAGAAATCCACCCCAAATACATGGAGTGCACGGTCACCTGCGCCTGCGGCAACACCTTCAAGACGCGCTCCACCCAGGACAAGATCGAAGTGGAAATCTGCTCCGCCTGCCACCCCTTCTTCACCGGCAAACAGAAGCTGATCGACACCGAGGGCCGGATCGAGAAATTCAAGAAGAAGTATGGCTACAAAGAGAAGTGAGCAGCTCTGCTCCTTCCTCGAAAAGATCGACGCCCGCTTCCATGAACTGAGCGAGTTGCTCAGCCGCCCCGAGACCCAGCGCCAGCCGGCCAAGTTCCGAGACCTCTCCCGTGAGCTCGCCGGCCTCAAGCCGCTGCGCGAGAAGCACGAGGAGAACCGCCGGCTGCGCGCACGCATCGCCGAGGCCGAGTCGCTGCGCTCCTCCCCCGACCCCGAGATGGCCGCTCTGGCCGCCGACGAGCTGGACCAGCTCGAGGAACGGCGCCGGGCCCTGGAAGGCGAGGTGGAGCGGCTGATGGTCGCCGACCAGGTGGACGACAACCGCAACGTCTTCCTGGAGATCCGCGCCGGAGCCGGAGGCCACGAGGCCTCCCTCTTCGCCGCCGACCTGCTGCGCATGTACATGCGGGTGGCGGAGCGCCGCCGGTGGAAAGCCGAGGTCGTCTCCACCACCTGGTCGGCGGTGGGCGGAATCAAGGAAGTCATCCTCTACGTGCGCGGCCAGGGAGTCAACCGCCACCTGCGCTTCGAGAGCGGGGTGCACCGCGTGCAGCGCGTGCCGGTCACCGAGGCCAGCGGCCGCATCCACACCTCGACGGTCACGGTGGCGGTGCTGCCGGAAGTGGAGGAGGTGGAGGTGGAGATCGGCGCCAAGGACATCCGCATCGACACCTACGCCGCCTCCGGTCCCGGGGGGCAGCACGTCAACAAGACGGAGTCGGCCATCCGCATCACCCACTTCCCCACCGGCATCGTGGTCACCTGCCAGGACGAGAAATCCCAGCACAAGAACAAGGACAAGGCGATGAAGATCCTGCAGGCCCGGCTGTTCGAGTTCGAGCGCGACCGCCGCCAGCAGGACATCGCCCGCGACCGGCGCTCCCAGGTGGGCAGCGGCGAGCGCTCCGAGAAGATCCGCACCTACAACTTCCCGCAGAGCCGGGTGACCGACCACCGCGTCGAAAGCCGCAACTTCAACATCGCCTTTGTGCTCGACGGCGACCTCGATCATCTGGCGGCCGAGCTGAACGAGATCCACACCCGCCGCCTGATCGACGAGAAGATCGCCTCGCTCTCCTCCTAGTGCGCCTCGGTGAGCTCTTCCAGCAGGCGCGCCGCTCGCTCGGCACCGCCACCCCGGCCCTCGACGCCGAGCTGCTGCTGTGCGGGGCTTTCGGACTCAGCCGCGAGCAGTTCTGGCGGGAGCGCGACCGCCCGCTGGTCGACCAGACCCAGCGCCGCCGCCTGCGCCGCTGGCTGGCACGCCGCCGCGCCGGCGAGCCGGTGGCCTACATCCTCGGCCGCCGGGAGTTCTTCGGGCTGGATTTCCTCGTCGATCGCCGCGTGCTCATCCCGCGCCCGGAAACCGAGCTGCTGGTCGAGGAGGCGTTGCGCCTCCTGGCGCCGGGGGCGCGGGTGCTGGACATCGGCGCCGGATCCGGAAACATCACGGTCGCGCTGGCCCGCCATGGCGCGCGGGTGACGGCGGTGGAGAACAGCGCCCCGGCGCGTCGCGTGCTGCGCCGCAACCTCGCCCGGCACCGCG
>CAYZNT010000005.1:0-144574 GCA_964479735.1 uncultured Clostridia bacterium | reverse complement strand
GTAGAGCAATTGATTCGTAATCAGTAGGTCGGGGGTTCGAATCCCCCCATCGGCTCGCCCCTCTCATCCCATTGATCCCCGCCAGGAATTGACGCCCGCACGCGCGCGCCGGAAATTCGATTTGTCCTTCGAACCGGGAGGATCCTCGGAGTTTTGGGGAACGATCCGGAAACCGTTCCCGTCGAAACTTTCGGGAGAGCCGGGCCTTCCGGGGACCGATCCCGTATAATCTGATGAGAACGGCCCAGAAGCCAGAAATCGACCGGGATTCAACAGGGAGGAAGCGATGAGCCGAAGAGGAATGCGGGGGAGGATCTTGATGCAGGCGACGCTCGTGGCCTTGGGCCTGAGCGCCCCTTCGGTCGATCTTTTCCCCGCCCGGGGCCATGGCCCCGATGCGGAGGTCGCGATCGCAACCTTCGTTTCCAACCACGCGCAGGAACGATTGGTCCGGGCCCTGGTGGAGAGCGTCCGCCGCAACGGGGGGAAGTACGCGAACTGCCCGATTTACGTCGTCACCTCCAATCCGCGGGAATGGCCGTGCCGCTCGCTGCCGTCCGAGAGAGTGGTGATTCTGCCACTCGAGATGGAGGATTCGCTCCGGGACTACCCCCTGGCCCTGAAGGCCTTCGCCGCGTCCCAGGTGGAGAGGCGGGTGAAGGGCGCGGTCGGCACTCTGATGTGGCTCGACCCGGGGGTGATCGTGCTCCACCCGCCGTCTCACCTCGACCTTGGGGGAGAATACGATGCCGCCCTGCGCCCGGTAACCCTGGCCAACACCATCGGACTCGAAGCGGGCCGTCCTCCCGACGATTACTGGGAACCGATTTTCAGGAAGACCGGGCTGAACCCCCGGACACTGCCGTCCGTCGAGACCGTCGTCGAGGGCACGCCGATCATGCCCTACTACAACTGCGAGGTGTTCTCGTTCAATCCCGGATTGGGCCTGGCCGCCCAGTGGGCCGGTCTCCTGGAGCCCTTCCTGAAAGACGACCGCTACCAGAAGACGGTCTGCACGACATTCCTGCGAAGGCTGTTCCTGCACCAGGCGGTGTGGAGCGCGGTGGTCGCCGCGCGCGTGGCTCCCGGGCGGCTCCGGCCTCTGCCCCTGTCGAGCGGCTATCCCTTCAGCCAGCACGGCAGACTTCGTCCGCCCCAGAGGGCCGGCCGGCTGAACGATCTCTCGGTGGTGATTTTCGACGACGCCTGGGACCGCCGCCCCGGCTGGCTGGAGGCGATCCCGGTCGATGACCCGCTGAAATCATGGCTGTTCCGCAGCTGCCTGGAATACATGGAGGTGGCGCCGCACATCTACCGCGTCGAAGGCAGCTGCAACTCGTACCTGGTGACTACGGGTGACGGCTCCGTGCTCGTCGATCCGGCCGGTGCCGCCGTGGCCCCGGAGTATTTCCAGGCCCTGCTCGAGCGGCATCCCCTGAAGGCCATCCTGCTGACGCATGCCCACCCGGACCACTCCAACGACATCGCCCGCTGGAGAATGGGGAAACCGATCCCGGTCATCGCCCAGCGGGAGTACGACCGGCAGGTGGAGTACGCCGCCGAGCTGGGCGGATTTTTCGCCCGACGCAACGCCATCTGGGCGGGAAAAAACCCGGGAGACGGCGACGCCGTGCCCGAAACCGCTCCGGAGAGGCCCACCTCCCGGTTCATCGACGAATACGGGCTCACGGTCGGCGAACTGACCTTCCGGCTGAAGCACACGCCGGGGGAAACCCCGGACCAGACAACCATTTTCATTCCCGAGTTGAAGGCCGTCTTCGTGGGCGACAACTACTACGAATACTTCATCAACAATTCCACCTTCCGCGGCACGTTGATCCGCCCGGTACGGGGGTATATCCGGGCGCTGGACGAGGCCCTGGCGGCGAACCCTGTCTCCTGGCTGCCCGGCCACGGCCGGCCGCTGCTTTCCCCGGCGGAAATTCTCGAGGAGGCGGGCGGGCTCCGCGATGCCCTGAAATACGTCTACGACGAGACCGTCCGGGGAATCAACTCGGGAAAAGACCTCTATTCGCTGATGCGGGAGATCAGGCTGCCCGATCGTTTCCGCGTCGGGCAGCACTACGGCAAGGTGGAATGGACCGTGCGCGGCATCTGGCAGGAGTACGTGGGCTGGTTCGACGAGAACCCGGCCACCATGTACCCGTTTCCGTTTTCCGATCTCCACCCCGACCTGGAGGAGCTGGCCGGAACAAGCTCCATCCTCGACCGGGCCCGTCACTACCTGGTCAGAAAGGAGTACGTAAAGGTGCTGCACCTGACGGAGATCATCCTGAGGTCCCGCCCCCGTCACCGGGAGAGCAACGAGATGCGTCGGGACGCCCTGATGGGCCTGAAGGCGCAGACCCGGAACCATATCGAGGGGATCTGGCTCAATTACGCCCTCCGTCTCTGCGAGCGGAATCTCGAAATTGCCCCACCCGGAGTCAAGTAGAAAAGCGGTTCTCTGGGAGGTCCGCCCAGCGGAACCGCGGGTGGGGTCCCGGAAGGTCGGCTTCGAACCGAAGCGTAGAGGAGACGCCCGGCCGCCCCGCGGCCGGACGGATCACCCGAGCAGGTTGATCCGGGAGAAAATGTAATCGAGGTCTTCCTCCTTCAGCACCACGCGGTAGTAATCGGTGGCGTCCAGGCGCTGCGGGGAGTAGCCCTCGCTCTCGATGTACTTGTGCGACCGCTTCCGGTCGCACCAGATGACCAGGGCGATGCGGGCGGAGTCGATCTCGATGGCGGTGATGCCGTGCCGGCCGATGGCCGAGCCGGAGTTGAAGAGGCAGGGAAGCAGCGGGCCGTCATGGTAGAGATTTTCGCTGCGCTGCGGACGCTGCTCGCGCCGCTGCTGCTCGATGAACTCTTCCTTCAGGCGCCCCATGCGCTCCTCGAGCTCGCTCCGCTGCGCCTCCCCCGCCGCCGGGTATGAACGGCACACGTTCTCGATTTCGAACTTCACCGTGTCGAGCCGCGACAGGGATTCGAACAGCGGGCGGTGGGTGTGGCCGATGAGGGCCAGCATCTTCCGGTAGCGGGCGTAGAGGTAGGCCCGCTTCTCCACGTGGAAGCGCCGGCTGCCGCGGCGCGCCGCGGTGTAGTTGCCCACGCCGAGGGGGTGCAGGATCCAGCGCAGGACCATGCGCCCCAGGGCCTGGTAGCTCCAGTAGACGCGCGAAACCTGGTGGCCGTGGAAGAGCCAGATTCGCTTCTCGCCCATCTCCAGCAGCAGGGACTCGCCCACCGGGAAGGGCAGGTCGCCGGGATCCCGGTAGAGGAGCTCCTGGTCGTGGTTCCCGGCCAGCTTGACCAGGCCGCCCCGGGCGGCGAATTCGTCGCACGCCTGGTAGACCTCGAACCAGCGGTTGGCGATGCTGGCCATCGAGAAGCGCGCCAGGTCCTCGATGTCGCCGTTGAGCGCCAGCATGTAGCCCCGGGGCCCGTAGTGACGGCGCAGCATGGCCAGGAAGAGGGAGGAATTGGGAACAAAATCGTCTTTTTTCCCGCCGTTGCCCATGTGCAGGTCGGACAGGACGACCATCCTGTCCCCTGGCCCCAGCCGCAGCACCGGTGCGCTGGCGAACAGGGAGTCCAGCTTTCGACGCAGGTCATGAGAAAGAGAATTCCCGCGCATGCCGGTAGTAGAATAGCAAAAATCAGGAATGCGAAAAAGTAAGCAAGAGGTGGGCTTGGCCGCCCGGGAGCCGGATTTGAGTTGACAAGACGGGGGAATTCTTCGTATTATGGAACTGGAAAAGGGTGTAATGGCCAATCGGCCGTTACAGGTTTGTACTGCGGATGGTCGGGCCGCCATCCCCGGCCGTAGCCATCGATAGGCTTGGGCAAGGGGGTGTCTATGTCTTTTTCGTGTCTCTTCTGGAATCCGGAGCCGCGGAGTCCCGGGTTTCTTCTCCCTCCCCGTCTCCAGCCAACGGCACCCCGGGGGGCGAAGGGGCCCGCGCCGCGCGGGAATCCCCAAAAGCCTGCGAATCGGGCTCGCGCATGATCTGGACCCGCGCCGATCTGAAAAAGCTGGTCCGCAACAGGACCGGAGGCCAGCCGTTCATCGTCGTGTCCAACCGCGAACCCTTCATGCACGTCTACGCGCCGGACGGGATCCGCTGCATCAACCCGGCCAGCGGCATGGCCACCGCGCTGATCCCGATCATGGAAGCGTGCGAGGGGACCTGGATCGCCCACGGCGCCGGGGACGCCGATCGCGACACCGTCGATGCCGGCGACCGGATCGCCGTGCCGCCGGGAGACCCCCGTTTCACCCTGCGCCGGGTGTGGCTGAGCAAGGAGGAGGAGAACGGCTACTATTACGGTTTCGCCAACGAGGGGCTGTGGCCTCTCTCGCACATCGTCTATGTCATGCCGACATTCCGCGCGGGAGACTGGATGCAATACCAGCGGGTGAACGAGCGCTTCGCCGACGCCGTGGCCGAGGAGCTCGGCGGCAAGCCGGGCGTCGTCTTCATCCAGGACTACCACTTCGCCCTGCTCCCGCGGATGGTCAAGAAGCGGTGCCCGAAGGCCATCGTAGCCCAGTTCTGGCACATTCCCTGGCCCAACCGGGAGGCGTTCCGGGTCTGCCCCTACGGCAACGAGATCCTCGACGGCATGCTGGGCAACGACATCCTTGGTTTCCACATCCGCTACCATTGCCTCAACTTCCTGGACACGGTCGACCGAAGCATCGAGGCCAGGGTCGATTACGAGCGGATGGCCGTCACCCGCAGGGGCAAGACCACTCTCGTGCGCGCGTTCCCGATCGGCATCGACTACCAACACGTCCAGGAACAGCTGCCGCCGCCCGAGGCGACCGACCCGAACGCCCTGACGCGGAACGACAGCCGCCTCCGCGGGCAGCTCGTCGGCATCGGCATCGACCGCATGGACTACACCAAGGGGATCATCGAGCGCTTCCGGGCCGTCGACCGCTTCCTGGAGAAGTACCCTCAGTACGTCGGACGGTTCGTTTTCGTCCAGCTGGGCCCGCTGTCGCGGATCCACATCCCGTCCTACAAGGCCTACAACGACCGCGTATACCACGCCATGGTGGAGATCAACGAGAAGTGGCGGGCCCGGAACTGGCAGCCGATCATACTGAGAAAGGTCCACCTGTCCACCCCCGAGGTCCTGCGCCACTACCGGCTGGCCGACGTCTGCGTGGTCAGCTCGGTCCACGACGGCATGAACCTGGTGGCCAAGGAGTTCGTGGCCTCCCGCGACGACGAGCGCGGCGTGCTGATCCTTAGCCGCTTCACCGGGGCCGCCCGGGACCTGGAGGAGGCGCTGCAGGTCAACCCGCTGGCCCTGGATGAGTTCGCCGACGCCCTGAATCGGGCCCTGGAGATGACCCCCGACGAACAGCAGCGGCGCATGCGTGCCCTGCGAAAACGGGTCCAGGAACAGAACGTGTTCCGATGGGCGGGCAAGATCGTGCGCGAGATGAAATGGCGGGAGGGACCATGAACGAACCATTCCGCTTCCAGACGCGCCTCAACCTGGTGGAGATCCTGGGGCGCCGGGCGCGCAACATCGTCGAATTGCTGGACGGCATCCGTGAAGTACCCGGGTCGTCGATCTACTACCACACCCACCGCTTCCTGCAGCAACACCACTACCTGTACCCCGAACCTCCCAACGACTTCGCCTTTTGGGTGCGTCAGGCGCTGCGGCTGGAGGCGGTCGGCGAGCAGCTGGCCGCCGTCGACACCGTCCAGTTCGTTCGCATCACCGACCTGCGCGACCGCTACGGGGAGATCCTCCAGGAGGCCTGCGCCCGCGGTCTCAGCCACGGCGATTGCCGCCCCGGCGAGGAGTTCCATTTCATGGCCTGCCGCACGTTCGTCCTGCCCACGTCCGTCACGGCAAACGACCTGGCCGGTTTGGGTGAGGCGCTGCGAATGGTCTCCGTCGACTCGCTCTACTTCCACATGTTCGAGGCGCGCCTGCGGCTGGGTCAGGACACGAACGATTTCAGCCGCTGGCTGGCCGCCCTGGGGCACCCCGTCCTGGCCCGCGACATCTCGCGCCTCGATCCCTACACCATCACGCTGGAGGGGCTGCGGAAGAAGATCATTTCCATGGTGAGCCGGCATGTACCACATTGAAGAGCTCGAACCGGTAACGGGCCCCGCCGTCATCGACGAGTTGCGGGGCCTGGCCGCCCACCTGTCCGGGAAGCGGATCCGGAACGTCAACTCGACCGCCGTCGGCGGCGGCGTGGCCGAGATCCTGATGCGGATGGTGCCGCTCCTGCAGCAGCTCGGAGTGGACGCGGGATGGGACGTCATCAAGGGGGACGACCGCTTTTTCGTGATCACCAAGAAGATGCACAACGCGCTGCACGGCATGGCCGAGACCTTCCACGAGGACGATTTCGACTATTTCCTCGAGACCAACCGCCGCAATGCCGCGGCCATGGATTTGGACGGCGACATCCTCTTCGTTCACGACCCCCAGCCGGTGGCCCTGGTCGAACGCCGCAGGCCCGGGCACGGCCGCTGGCTGTGGCGCTGCCACATCGACTTCTCGTCCCCCGACGAGCGGGTCTGGGAATTTCTGCGCGGCTGGGTGGAGAGGTACGACGGGGCCGTCTTTTCGGCGCCGGCCTTTGCCCGCTCGCTGCCCATCCGCCAGATCCTGATCTCCCCCTCGATCGACCCGCTGAGCGCAAAGAACCGCGACCTGTCGCCTGCCGAGGTGGACGACGTCTGCCTCCGCCTGGGAGTCGAGCGCGACAAGCCCCTCATCGTGCAGATTTCGAGGTTCGATTACCTGAAGGACCCGCTGGGCGTCATCCGCGCCTACCGGATGGTCAAGGAGCACCTCGACTGCCGGCTCGTCCTGGCCGGAGGCGGGGCCACCGACGATCCCGAGGGCATGCAGGTGCTGGCCGAGGTGCGCGAGGCGGCGACGGCCGATCCCGACATCCGGGTCCTGTTCCTGCCTCCGGCCAGCGACCTGGAGATCAACGCGTTGCAGCGGGCGGCGGACGTGGTGCTGCAGAAGTCGCTGCGCGAGGGATTTGGCCTGACCGTGTCGGAGGCCCTGTGGAAGGGGAAGCCGGTGATCGCTTCGGCCGTGGGGGGCATTCCCCTGCAGATCGCCCACAAGCACTCGGGCATCCTCACCCATTCGGTCGAGGGAACCGCCTTCTGGATCAAGCAGCTCCTGCAGGAGCCGGAATACGCGCGCAAGCTCGGTGTCAACGGCCGGGAGCACGTTCGCAACAACTTCCTCATCACCCGGCACATCCGCGATTACCTGCTGGCTTTCCTGTCACTGGAACACGGTCGCGACATGGTGTACCTGTGACCGGCCGCATCCCCGCACTTGCCGGGTCCGCACGGCCCCTGCTCTTCTGCGACTATGACGGCACGCTGGTTCCGCTGGTCAGCCACCCGGGCCTGGCCTCGTTGCCTGCCCAGAGGCGGTCGCGGCTGGCGGAGATCGGCTCCTTCGTCCCGCTGACCATCGTCAGCGGACGCTCGCTGGAGGACCTCTGCGAACGCGTGGGCATCGATGGCCTCGGCTATATCGGCAACCACGGCTACGAGATGCGGCTCGGTGACCGGCGGTGGACCCACCCCGGCGTTCGGGAGTGCGCCGCGGCCATGGCCCTGCTGCGGGCGGACGTGGCCCGCCGGGTCCGGGAGTACCCCGACGCCTGGATCGAGGACAAGGGGCTGACCTTCAGCGTCCACTTCCGTCTCGCCGCCTGCGGGGACCGGAAGGCCGTGTTCCGGGAGGTCGCCCGCCTGGCCCGGGGGTACGAGCAGCAGATCGAGCTGCGCCGCGGCAAGATGGTCGTTGACATACGCCCGCGTCTGTCCTGGGGCAAGGGCCAGGGGGTCCTGCAGATGGTCGCCTGGAGGGAGCAGCGGCGGGTGTCGCCTATCGTCTATATCGGCGACGACGACACCGACGAAGACGCTTTCCGGGACCTGGCCGCCGATCCGAACGCCACGACCATCGTCGTCGGCAACCGGAGGCACAGCCTGGCCAAGCGCCGGCTCCCCGACGTGGGCGCCGTCTGGACCTACCTCGGGGATCTGAGGCGCGCCTGCCTGGCCGAACATGGTTCGGGGGCGTGAGGGGTGCCCCTGTCGGGTTGACCCTGGGGGGAGGCCCGACTCCGCCGAGCGAAGAACAGCGGACCGCATCTTTCACTGGGCGGGAATGGGGGGTCAGTTGCCCGGGGTGCCCTGGAAGGGAATGAACCGAACGGAGTTCCGCCCCGCCTGCTTGGCCTGGTAGAGGGCCTGGTCGGCCGCCGCCACCAGGTCGGACGCATCGTCCTTCGGTCCGGGGATGCCTGCCGCGATTCCGATGGAGACGGTGACCACCGGGGAGACGGAACTGCGGGCGTGCGGAATGGCCATTTCGGCTACGTGGTCGCGGATGCGGTCGGCGATATGGCCGGCGCCCACCTCGTCCGTTTCGGGAAGGATGACGCAGAATTCCTCGCCGCCGTAGCGGGAGGCCAGGTCACCGGAACGCTTCAGGAATGCCATGGCCTGGGAGATCGCCTGCAGGCACTTGTCTCCGGCCGGGTGGCCGTAGTGGTCGTTGTAGTTCTTGAAAAAGTCGACATCGATCATGAGCATGGCGAACGGGGACTTGTTGCGCCGTGCGCGGCGCCACTCGAGCTCCAGCGATTTCTCGAAATAGCGGCGGTTGGCGATGCCCGTCAGGGCATCGATGTGGGAGAGGCGCTCCAGCATCTGGTTCGCCTTCTGGAGCTGGCGGCCGCGCTCCTCCAGGGTCTGGTTGGCCTCGCCCAGGAGCCGGTTGGCCTCGAGCAGTTCCGCGGTGCGCTGCTCCACCAGGCCGCTGAGCTTTTTCTCCTGGGCGCGCAGCCCGCGCGTGCGCAGGTTCACCGCCCCCAGCAGCACGGCCCCGGCGGGGAGGGCGAGCAGAACGGCGAACCAGCGGGTCTGGTGAAATCGGGGTTTCAGGACGAATTCGAGGCGAGCCCCCTCCAAGTTCCAGATGCCGTCGTTGTTGCAGGCAATCACCCGGAAGACGTATCGCCCGGGGGCCAGGTTGCTGTAGTAGGCGACGCGACGGGTGCCGACATCCCGCCACTCGTTGTCGAACCCTTCCAGCCGTATCCGAAAACGGACCCTCTCCGGGATGAGCAGGCTCAGGGCGGTGTAGTGGAGCTCGAAACGACGGCTGCCCGGGGGCAGGGAGGGAACGCCGGCGGTCTCCACCTGTTGCTCGTTGGCCAGGAACTGCTCGACCACCACCGGCGGCTGCAGGAAATTGGTGACCCGGACTTCCGGGTTGATGACCTCCATGCCTCGCGACGTTGGATACCAGAGCCGGTGGTCGGCGGTGAGCCAGCCGGCGGGCTGGGCCGGGCCGTCGGAGCCGGAGTTCTTGATGCCCTCCGCCTGACCGAGGGTGTAGGAGGTGACCCGCTGTTTCCGGCCGGCGGCGAATTCCTCCAGTTCGCGCTTGCGGACCCGAAACACGCCGTCGTTGGCGGTCATCCACAGGTACCCCTTGCGGTCCTCCAGGATCGAGAAGGCGGTGTCGGAAGCCAGCCCGTCGCGCTCGGTGAAGACGGTGAACGCTCCATCCCGGAACCGGCTGATTCCGCCGCCGCTGGTTCCGATCCACAGCGTGTCGCGGCGGTCGACGAAGATCGTCCAGACGAAATCGTTGGACAGGCCGTCGCGGGTGGTGTAGGTGCGGACGGAATCGCCTTCGATCCGGTTCAGGCCGCCGCCGTAGGTGCCGGCCCAGACGATGCCGCGCGAATCGCCGGCGATGGAGTAGATGACGTCGTTGGACAACCCGTTGCCGGTGTGGAAGCGATCGGCGCGCTTTCCCTGCACCCGGAACAGCCCGTGGCCGTTGGTGCCGACCCAGAGCCGGCCGTGGCGGTCCTCGTACAGCGCGCGGACGACGAACGTGCGGGACCCCGGCACGCCAATGTCCAGGGGAACGAAGCGCCCGTGGGCGAGCCGGAACAGGCCGCTGCCGTAGGTGCCGGCCAGCAGCGTGCCGTCGCGTCGCTCGCACAGGGACCAGACCCGGCCGTTGCTCAGCCCGCGGTCGGGTCCGAAGACGTCGATGCCCCCGCCGTGGAAGCGAGCGACGCCGCCGCCCACCGTGCCGACCCAGACGTCGCCGTTTCGACCGCCCAGGACGGAGCGGCAGGGGTCGACCGGCAAGCCGTGGCGAGAGGAGTAGAACTGGAACTTGCCGTCGCGCAGGCGGTTGAGACCGTTGCGGTAGGTTCCCACCCAGAGGCTGCCTTCATGGTCCTCGGCGATGGAGAAGATGAAATCGTTGGACAGCCCGTCACGGGTCGTGAGGGCCAGCAGGCGGTCGCCGCGAATACACTGCAGGCCGTCGCCGTCCGTGCCCAGCCACATCACCCCGCGGCGGTCCTCGAACAGGGCCCGGATCTTGGGGCTGGGCGACGCGTTCGACGCCGCGAAGCGCTCGATCCGGCCTCGTTCGCGGCGGAAGAGCCCGGCGCCATCCGTGCCGGCCCAAAGGACGCCCCGCCGGTCGCGGCACAGCGTCCACACGGTGGGAGCGGGGTCCGGACCGGGCAGGGCCACGGGGACGATCTCGCCGGCGAAGAGTCGGAATAGTCCGCTGCGGCAGCCGATCCACAACCCGCCCTCGCCATCGTCGCTGAGGGCGTAGATGAAGTTGTCCTTCCACGGCGAACCGGAGGCGACGGTGACGAAGCGGCCGTTCGCCATGCGGCACAGCCCCTGGTCGGTCCCGACCCAGAGGGTGCCCGCCTGGTCCTCGTGGATGGAGACCACGACATCGCTGGGGAGTCCGTCGCGGATGCTGAATCCCCGGAACGTCCCGCTGCGGTATCGCAGCAACCCGCCGCTGATCGATCCGATCCACAGCGTGCCGCGGGAATCCTCGTACACGGTCTGGATGGAATTGCTGTGCAGTTGCGGCGTGTTGCCGCGGGTGAAGCGGACGAACTGCACGCCGTCGAACCGGGCCAGGCCGGAGAACGTTCCCAGCCAGACGTAACCGTCCCGGGCCTGGTGGATGGTCAGCACGGAATTCTGCGGCAGGCCGTGCTCGGTCTGCCAGGCGTCGATCAGGTACTGGCGGATGTCCTGCTGCGGGTCGAGGGCCTGGAGCGGGAGGAAGAGGAGCAAGGCGGCTCCCGGCAGCAGAAACACCCTCCATCTTCCCATCGCCTTTCTATATCACAGCCGCCGGAAAAATTCACCTGTCCGAGCCGGCCACGGCGTCCGCGGTGCGCGGCCGGCTCCCTTTGTGCTATCATAGTGGCATGAAAGTACGTGGGGTTCAGTTCAGTCCGCACCTGGGAGACGTATCCCGCAACCTGCGCATCCACATGGAGGAGGCGGCCCGGGCGGTCGCCGACGGGGTCGAGCTGCTGGTGTTTCCGGAGCTGTCCCTCTCCGGGTACCGGCTGCAGGACCTGGCGGAGGAAATCGCCCTTCGCCCCGGGTGCCCCGAGCTGGACGAGCTGTGCCGGGTCAGCCGCGAGGTGGCGCTGGTGGTCGGCGCCCCCTACGAGGAAACGCCGGGGCTGGTGCGCAATTGCGCCCTGGTCTTCTCCGGCGGCGAGCTGCGCCACGTTCACCGCAAGGTGCAGCTGCCCACCCACGGCATGTTCGAGGAGCGCATGCAGTTCCAGCCCGGGGAGCGGTTCGAACCCTTCTCCATCGGCCCGTTCCGCGCCGGCATCCTGATCTGCCGCGAGATCCTCTTCCCCGTCCACGCCTGGCTGTACCACCTGCAGGGCTGCGACCTGCTGCTCGGCATATCCAACTCGCCGGCGCGCAGCCTGGACGCGGAGAACTTCCGCTCCTTCGCCCTGTGGGAGACGATGGGCTTCGTGAACGCCCACTTCTTCCACCAGAACTACCTGTTCGTCAACCGCACCGGATTCGAGGACGGAATCTTCTTCGGCGGAGGTTCGTTCGCCGCCGTGGCCGGCCAGGGAATCGTCCGCCAGGCGGCCTACATCGACCCGGCGCGGATCGACGTCGACATCGACCCCCAGGCCTCCCGTCGCGCCCGCCTGGCATCCAACTACCGGCGCGACGAGCAGCCGCAGATCATCCTGCGCGAACTGGAGCGAATTCTCCATGCCTGACATCAATCCTCGCGTCGTCGAGCAGGTCATCGTCGCCTTCATCCGCGAATCGGTGCACAAGAACGGCTTCGACTGCGGAATCGTCGGCGTTTCCGGCGGGCTCGACTCGGCGGTGGTGCTGAGCCTGACCGCGCGCGCGCTGGGGCCGGAGCATGCCGTGGCCCTGCTTCTCCCCTACCGCCTGTCGGCGCCCGAGAGCCTGGAACACGCCCGCTCGCTCTGCCGCGCACTCGGGGTAGAACCGCAGACCATCGACATCTCGCCGATGGTCGACGCCTACTTCGCCGCCCAGCCGACCGACGACCGGCTCCTGATCGGCAACAAGTGCGCCCGCGAGCGCATGTCGATCCTCTACGACATCTCCGCCCGCCGCCGCGGCCTGGTCATCGGCACCTCGAACAAGAGCGAGCTTCTGGTCGGCTACTCCACCCAGTTCGGCGATTCGGCCGCCGCCTTCCTGCCCATCGGCGACCTCTACAAGACGCAGGTTTTCGCCCTCGCCCGCCACCTCGGCATCCCCGCCGAGATCGTCGCCAAGGCGCCCAGCGCCGATCTGTGGGCCGGCCAGACCGACGAGGGCGAAATGGGCGTGCCGTACGCGGACCTGGACCGCATCCTCTGGTTGCTGGTCGACGAGCGGCGTTCCGTGCACGAGGTCGAGGCCGCCGGCTTCTCCCCCGCGCAGGTGGCGACGGTGCAGCGCATGGTGGTGCGGTCCCAGTTCAAGCGAACCATGCCGCCGGTGCTCAAGCTGCAGCCGCGTACCGTGGGCATCGACTTCCGCTACCCCCGCGACCAGGGCAGGTAGGTCGTCCGTGCCGCTGGTCGTCGTCCCCACGCCGCTCGGCAACCTGGGCGACATCACCCTGCGCGCCGTCGAGGCCCTGCGCACCGCCGATTTCATCCTGGCCGAGGACACCCGGCACACCCGAAAGCTGCTGAGCCATCTCGACATCCACCGCCCGCTGCTGAGCTATTACCGCCCGCACGAGGAGCGGCAGGCGGAGGCCATCCTGCCCCGCCTGCAGCAGGAGACCGCAGCCCTGGTGAGCGACTCGGGGACGCCCGCCATCTCCGACCCCGGCTTCATCATCATCCGTCGCGCCATCGCCGCCGGTGTCCGGGTCACGGTCCTGCCGGGACCGACGGCCTTCGTCCCGGCTCTGGTGGCCTCCGGCATCTCTCCGGCACGATTCGCGTTCTTCGGCTTTCCGCCCCGCCGGCCGGGCGAGCAGCGAAGGCTCCTGCAGGGCGTCTCCGGCCTCCCCTGCACCCTGGTTTTCTACGAATCGCCGCGGCGCATGCGCTCTTTCCTGGAACAGGCCTTCGCCTGCCTCGGCGACCGGGAGTTCGCCCTGGTGCGGGAACTGAGCAAGCAGAACGAGCAGGTGGTCCGCGGCACGCTGGCGCACGCCGACGAACGGCTGACCGCCGTGCCGGAGCTGGGGGAGCTCGTCATCGTGGTGGCCGGCTCCAGCGGCGAACGCCGCGAGGCGGAGGCGGCGCCGCGCCTGGAGAACCTGGAGGACCTGTTCCGCTATTTCCGGGACGTCCACAACCTGGGGCGAAACCGGGTCAAGCGCGCGTTGATGAAGAGAGGCTGAGCCCGGCCTTCACTCCAGCAGTCCTTCGGCGTGGAGCATGCCGAACACGATGCTGGAGGCTTGCTCCCCTTCGCCGACGAGGCGCTGCTGGGCGTCCCACACCTGGAAATGGGGAATCGAACGCAGCTGGAACTGGTTCGCCAGGGGGGAACCCCAGTCGATTCCGCGCACCCCGGGGCGGTTGATGTCGAGCTTGACCACAGCCACATCCGGACGGCGGGCGGCGAGCTTCTGCAGCAGGGGCGCGATCTTGCGGCAGGGGGGGCAATAGTCGCTGTAGAAATCGACGATGGTCGTCTTGCCGGGGAAGAGGTGCTCCCGGACGTTGACCGTCTCCCCCGGGGCGCGGGAATTGTCGGCATGCCCGCGGCTGCCCGGGCGCATCACGAACAGGGCGGCGACTCCCAGCCCGGCGATGGCCACGGCCACTGCCAGGAGCTGGACCACCCGCTTCGTCTGCCGGGAAGGAGGGACGCGGAAGCCGTTCCGTTCCGGGGCGTTGGGGGTGCCGAACACGGCGCCGCAGCTGTCGCATCTCCACGAACCGTCGGCCACGTACAGGTTGCATCTGGGGCAGGTCATCGGCGTCTCCTGGCAACCGGCAGCGGACTGTAAGCCGGGTTCTGTCTGGAGGAACCATTTGTCTGGCCCCGCCGTTGCCGGCGGGTTCGAGCAGCTAACCCAGGGGCATCGGCCGGGAATTCCTCAAGCGCCCCTTGTTTAGCCTTGCTTCGGATGGGGTTTGTCTCAGTCCCGCCCGTCGCCGGGCGTGACGGTGAGCTCTTACCTCACCTTTTCACCATCGCCTCTGCCGCTCGCGCCGCAGGTGGGCAGTCTGTTCTCTGTGACACTGTCCATTCCCGGCGTCTCGCGCCGGGATGCCCCCGTTAGGGGCCATCCTTTCCCGGTGAAGCCCGGACTTTCCTCCCCTCGTCACGAGGACGGGGGCGGTTCCTCATCCGCTGCCGGTTGCGGGATCATTATACCAAGAGACGCGATCTTTTTGTAGAGGTTGGAGCGGGGCAGGTCGATTTCCCGCGCGGTGCGGGCGATGTTGAAGTGGAACTCCTGGAGCTTGCTCTCCAAGAAGGCCTTTTCGGCCAGTTGCTTGAAATCCTTCCACAGGCGGGCGGTGGCGCAGGCGGCGCCGGCGGCCGTTCCCGTCGCCGGGCGAAGGTGGGCCGGCAGGTCCGCCTCGCCGATCTCGCTGCCCTCGCACATGATCAGCATCCGCTCCACCAGGTTGCGCAGTTCGCGCACGTTGCCTTTCCAGTCGTAGGCGACCATGCGCTGCAGCGCTCCGGGTGTGAAGCGCTTGCGCCGGAAGTTGTTCTCCTCCGAGAAATAGCCGATGAAATGCTCCACCAGAATCGGCACGTCTTCGGGCCGCTCGCGGAGCGGCGGCGAATGCAGGGGGACGACGTTGAGGCGGAAGAAGAGGTCCTCGCGGAAACGCTCGCGGCGGATCTCCCCGGCCAGGTCCTTGTTGGTGGCGGCGATGACGCGCACGTTGACCTTCTTCACCTCGGCGGAGCCCACCGGCTGTACCTCCCCCTCTTCCAGCACCCGCAGCACCTTGGCCTGCGCCTTCAGGCTCAGGTCGCCGATTTCGTCGAGAAAGATCGTGCCGCGGTGGGCGCTCTCGAACTTGCCGATCTTTTTCTCGTGGGCGCCGGTGAAGGAACCCTTCTCGTGGCCGAACAGCTCGCTCTCGATCAGCTCGTCGGGGATGGCGGCGCAGTTGACCTGCACGAAACGGGCGTTCACCCGCGAGGAGAGCTGGTGGATCTGGCGGGCGATCAGCTCCTTGCCGGTGCCGCTCTCGCCGGTGATCAGCACCGTGGAGTCGCTGCGGGCGACGCGACGGATGGTTTCGCGCATCCTCTCCATGACCGGGGCGGCTCCGACCAGCTGGTACTTGCGCTCGGAAAGGGAGCGGAGGCTGTAGTTCTCCTTGAGCAGCGACGTTTTCTCGGCGGCATTGCGAACCGTCAGCAGCAGCTTGTCCCGCGACAGCGGCTTTTCGAGGAAATCGAAGGCGCCGAGCCGGGATGACTCCACGGCCTCCTCGATGCCCGAGTGGCCGGAGATCATGATCACCTCGGCCAGCGGCTGGATTTCCTTCAGGGTGCGCAGGATCTGGATGCCGCCCTGGCCGGGCAGCTTGACATCGAGCAGCACGATGTCGGGGGCGGTGCGCTTGAACAAGTCGATGCCGGCCAGGCCATCGGCGGCGGTCTCGACCGCGTACCCCTCGTGGGACAGCACCATCCTCACCGATTCGAGGATGTTCTTCTCGTCGTCGATCACCAGCACCTTGACGTTGTCCATGTGCCGGTTATACCAGATGCCGGACCGTTTGACAAACCGCCCGGCCGGCCGTGGGCCGCGCCGCGGCCGGGTGGTCAGCGCTCCGCCACGCGGAACGAGGCGTAGTCGGACATGCTCAGCACCCGGTCGCCGTCCACCTCGCGAACCTGCCAGTAGACCCATGCGCCCGGCTTGAAGGCCCCGAGCTGCAATTTCATAGACTGGACTTCGCCGGCGTCTCGCCATTCGATCTGGTTGTCGCTCAGGAATTGCAGCGGGATTTCGGAGACCGTCACCTGGAAGCGGCTCCGCGACAGGGGCCGCTTCCAGTGCAGCACCACCCCCCGGCCAGCGGGCAGGCGGCTTCCCGGCAGCGGGCTGGTGATGCGTATGCCCTCGTTCTCCGCGACGAAGTAGCGCAGGATGGGCACTCTCGGCAATCCGCCGAAGTTCTCGAACTTCACCGTCAACCGGTGCAGCCCCAGGTCGATGAGCGGCAACCTCGGCTTCTGGCTGTCGGGCAGGCTCGTGACGCCTCCGGTCACCAGCAGGTGGAACAGGGCCAGCGGCGCTCCGTCGAGGAGGATCTGGCCCCGCAGAATTCCGCGCCCGCTCGTCTTCAGCATCAGGTTGTATCCCGGCGGCAGGGTGTTGCGCCCGGCCATCTTGTAGTAGGCGCCGTCGGCGAAGGTGAGCTGCAGGGTGTGGATGGCGAAATCGGGGCTCTGCTCGGCCACCACCACCTCGAGGCTGAACGGCTTGCGGCTCTGGCCGCTGAAGTCGGTCGCGGTCACCCGGAAGCGCCCGCTGCGCGCATAGGCATGGGACTCGGCGTTCGCTCCTTCGCGCACGGTGCCGTCGCCGAAGTCCCAGCGCACCCGGGGTCCTCGAAAGTTGACGGCCTGGAAGCGCAGCGCCTCCTCCGGAAGGGCGAACAGGGCCTTAGACTGCAGCGCCCGGTTGTCGGCCACGACCATGAACTGCTTCTGCAGGGGCGGATAGCGTTTCGAGGCGTCGTCGACCGTGACCCGCTGGAGGCCGGGGGAGCGGAACACGCGCCCGGACGCCACCGCGCCGCTGCCGCCCTGCCCGTCCCCGAAACGCCAACTGAATGAACCGCCGCTGGCGTTGCGCAAGGCGATGTCGACCGGCTCGCCCTCGATCACCTCGGTGGGGAGGACGATTTCCCGGGTGTCCGTCTCCACCTGGACGGCCTGTTCGAACGTTCGGGCATCGCTGCCGCCATGGTCGACCGCGCGCACGACGTACTGGCCCGGCCGGCTCCAGATGTGCCTCTCCTGCAGGCCTCCGCTCCGCCGCGTGCCGTCGCCGAAATCCCAGGCCACCGTTGGCCCGCGGAAGCGAAGCGCCTGCAGTTCGGATTCCACGCCGGCGACCATGGTCTGCGGACGCACGACCAGCTGGCGGGGGTCGGGGCTGACCGAAACCACCTTCTCGGCCGTGGCCACGGCCGCTCCGACGGTTTCACTCACCCGCACCCGGTAGGAGCCCGGACGGGCGTAGCGATGGGTCGTCCGAGCCGTCCCTCCGCTCGCCTGGCCGTCGCCGAAATCCCAGCGCAGGTCGGCCGACTGGAAATTGGCCGCGGCCAACGAGATCTCCGCCCCCTCCCAGATGTCGCCGCCGGTCAGCAGGTCCACCCGCCGGTTGTCCGGCTGCACGGCCAGGCTGAGCGTCACGGCGCACCCCGACGGGTCGTCCGCGAGGCGGGCCTGGACCTTGAACGTCCCCGCCCGTTCGTAGGTGTGGGTGATCGACTCCCCGCCGGTTTGGCTGCGGCCGTCGCCGAAATCCCAGCGCAGGCTGGAAGCGGCAAACTGCCGCGCGGTCAGGGAAACCTCCTGGAAGGCGCGCGGAGTGGCCGGGACGGCTCCCAGGGAGCGGTTGTCCGGTTGCACGACGAGATCGAGCGGCACGGCGCAATCGGCGGGCTCGTCGGTGGCACGGACCTGGACCTTGAAGGCGCCGGGACGCTCGTAGAGATGGGTGATGGTCGCGCCCCCGGTCTCGATCCGTCCATCGCCGAAGTCCCAGCGCAGATTGGAAGCATGGAACTGGCGCGCCGTCAGGGTCAGCGTCTCGCAGGCCCGGGGCTGTACCGCACTCGCCTCCAGGCTGCGGTCGCTGGCGGCCACGACCAGCAGCAGCGAAGCGGCGCTGGCCGCGTCCTGGGCGGAGTCCCAGGCCTTGACGGTATAGCTGCCCTCCCTCATGTAGACGTGGGACATGGCGACGCCGCCGTTCTCCAGCCGGCCGTCGCCGAAGTCCCAACGCAGGGACGACGTGGGAAAATTCTGGGCGCTGAAGGCCACCACCTGCCGCGCTTTCGGTTCCGGGGTGGTGAGGGCCAGAAGACGGGTGTCGGCCTCGACGACCAGGCTGACCGTGATCTCCGTCGGAGAGGCGCCCCCAGCGTCCCGGGTTCTCACGGTGTAGGGACCGGGCGCGGCATAGGCATGGCGGATGTTCTTGCCGCCGGGTTCGGTCCGGCCGTCGCCGAAATCCCACAGCATGGTGGCCTCGACGAAATTTTTGGCTTTGAACTGGATGGGCGATCCGACGGTGAACCGGCTTCCCTGGATCTCCACGCGCCGGCCCTCGATCACGTTGACGATGGCCTGGACCGTCTGGTCGCCGCGGGTCGCGGTGACGGTGTAGGCGCCCGGTTCGCGGAACACGTGGTCCGCCTGCCGGCCGGCGCCGGGCTGCGCCTGGCCGTCGCCGAACGACCAGTTGACCGGACCCTCTCCGTCATGGCGCTCGTCCGCCCCGAAATCGGCCGTGAAATGGACGGCCTGGCCGACCGCCGGCTGGCCGGGATTGAAGGTGATGGTTTGCGCCGGGAGCATCACGCCGAACAGCAGGACCGCACCGGCCAGTATCGCTTTTTTCATGCCAGCCACTCCTCGAGACTTTCGCAGGCTACTATATACCCGGCACGGCGAATTATCTCAATTCCCTCACAACATGGCGAGCCCCGCCCGCGGCGCCGCGGCCTCCACCAACAGGTAGGGCGATCCGACATTGCCGCCTGCCTGCAGGTGGAAGCGCAGTTCCTTCGACACCTTCGCCACGTGCACCCAGAAGGATCGCGGCGTCGTGCGCAGACGAAAACGGACCGGCCGTCCGGCCTCGCTGCCGACCACTTCGTACCCATACGCCTGGAAGATGTCGGCGCCGCCGGCGTCCCGTCCGCAGAGGCGCAGCCACGTCACCAGCACCGCCCGTCCGGCCTCGTCCAGCAGCCGGGAAAGGGCGAAGGAGGTGGGCCGGATGAAGAGATTGCTGAATCGGGGCCGGGTGGCGACCGACCGGTCGTCTCGAAAGCCGTTCCCGGTCGAGGTTCGGCCGCGGGCGCCGGAGCTGCGCAAGTCGCTGATGGCCTCGAGAAAGACGCCCTTGGAGACGATGGTCGTCCCCGCACCGGCGATGCCCTCGTCATCGAACGGCACCGAGCCCGGCTGCTCGTCGAGGCCGGGATCGTCGACGAGGGTGACGGCGGCCGCGGCCACGGCCTGCCGCCCCCGCCACCAGGTCCGGTCCAGCCGCCAGGCATCGGCGGATGCCCGCAACAGGACCATGGCCGCCTCCGGGGCGAACACCATCCGGCGCGGCGGAGGAACCTCGACGCCGGTCATCGCCCCCAGCAGGTTGCTGGCGCGGGCCACGGCACGCTCCGCCACGAACGGCGCCGGTCGCACCCGGCTCTCGCTGATCTCGATCCGGTCTTCGCCCCGTTGCAGCAGGGACTCCCACTGGAAAACGGACTTGCGGTACTTGGCGGCGAAACCGCGCGAGTTGGCCAGGTAGACGCGGCGCATCACCCGGGCGAAGGTGAAGCGCAGCAGGTGCAGCCCGGGAAACCCCGCCAGGGCGGAGCGAAGGCGCTCGAACTCCTCGTTCACCCAGTCGTCATCCACCCGCTCGAAATCGGGATCGGCGACGAGCAGCCGTCGGGGCGGCGGGGCACGCTCCGGCAGACGCTCCGCCCAGTTCCGGCGGCGGTCAACGGCGACGTTGGCCTGGAGACTGGAAGTGGTTCGCCGCAGCAGGCGGAGGTCGGGACGCGAGAGGAGAAAGCCGGGGGGCTCGCCGCTGTCCCGGAACAGGCGCCCGCCCAGCCACTGGCTTTCGTCATCGTGCCACGATCGGGCTTCGGGCGTCCAGCCGTATTCCCGTCGCCGCTGCTTCACCGCGAACGCCTCGCAGGCGGTGAATCCCGCATTCAGGCCGATCTGCAGCGCGTTAGCGAGCAGTTCCATCCGGGGTCACCTGGAGCTGGCGGATCTTGACGCTCGGCTGCCCGACGCGCACGTTGATCGTCTGCCCGTGCTTGCGGCAGTAGCTGATGCCGCGGTCGAAGCGGAAATCGTCGCCGACCATGTCGATCCGTTCCAGCACGTCGCGGATGGCGCCGCTGACCAGCACCGGGCCGGCGGCGGCGCCCAGTCGGCCGTCCTCGATCCATCGCGCGTCGGCGATGCGGAACAGGAAGGCGCCCCGGTGCAAGACCGCCCGTCCGCCGCCGAACTCGAGCGCCAGCAACCCGCGCTCGGTGCGGCGGACGAGGTCTTCCACCGGGTGGGGGCCCGCCTGCAGGTAGAGACCGCGGGCCCGCGGCAGCGGCGCCCGGGTGAAGTCCTCGGCGTACGCGTGGCCGCTGGCGGCGGCTTTCAGCTGCATCCCGTGGAAAGTGTCGCCGATGAAATGGCAGAGAACTCCGTTATCCACCAGGAGGCCGGTGGGCGGGCTCTCCCCCTCGTCGTCCACGGCCTGGTCACGGAAGAACGGGTCGTCGGGGTGCTGCGTGCGCAGGCTGACCTGGGGCGGCAGGACCGGACGCCCGATGTCTTCCGGCCCGAACGGAGATTGCCCGGCACGGACGTGGTCGGCCTCCAGGGCGTGCCCCAGGATTTCATGGAAGAAGACCGCCCCGTCTCCCGCCTGCAGGACGACGTCAAGCGGCCTCGAGAAGTCGCCGTCCCGGCGGCGGCGCCAGGAAGAGGCCATGCCGTCGATGCGCCGGGCCAAACCGTCGAGGTTGAAGCTCATTCCCTTCACCGACCCCTCGCCGACCTCCAGCCGGATCGGATCGCCGAGATCGGGACGGAAGCGGACGTTCAGGCTGAAGTGGATGAATCGGGTGCGAAACAACTCGCCGCGCCGGCTGACCACCCAGGAACGGCGGTGCTGGGCCCGGAAATCGCAGCGCCAGTCGGGAAATCCCTGGCGCTCGAGGAAGGCGATGAGCACGTCGTGGTTCTCCAGGATCTCGCCGGCGTCCCACTCCCAGTCGGGGGCGCTCCCGCGGCGGACGGTTCCGGCCGGCAGGAAACCGTGGCGCTGTGCGTCGGCCGCCGCGCCCAGCTCGACGGACCGGCATTCCCAGCCTCCGTCGAAACTCCGCGCCTGGGCGCCACAACGAAGCCGGACCTCGTACTCGCGGCGGTTGCGCGCGTCGATGGTGAAGCGGCAGGTTCGGCTCTCCTCGACGCGGGCATGGTGAAAACGGGCCATCGCCGCCATTGTAGCGGAATGCCCGGAGGCGCGCAACGGAGCCCGGGAATATGGTATAATGCCGGCGGATCGAGACTCGACGAGAGGAGGGCGCGCGTGGATCATGGCAACGCGGCAAACGCTGCGGACGCTCCCAAGGCGCTTCAGAACGGAATCGTGGTCGCCGGGCACCCGCGCAGCGGCACCTCCCTGGCCTGCCAGCTGCTGGAGAGCGCGGGCGTGCGCTTCCCTTCCGACCTGGGCCGTGACGAGTACAACCGGTTCGGATACTTTGAGTTGGCCAATGCCAAGGAACTGGAAAAGAGGCTGATGGACACGGCCATGACGGCAGAGAACATCGCCGCCATGAACCACATCGTCGACAAGCTGAACCACCACGACGGGCTCGCCGGCCTCAAGATCGTCCACATCCCGGCCCTGTTTTTCTACCGCCATATCGCCAAGAGCCTGCGGGTGGTCTTCATTTACCGCAACCCGGCCGACGTCCAGTCGAGCATGTTGCGTCGCGGCATTTCCCAGTTCCGTCTCTCCTGGTTCGACAACAACAACGCCCTGGTGGCCGCCCACGAGAATGTTCCCAAGAGCATCGTGGTCTCCTACGAGTCGCTGATCGCCCACAAGCCGGGCGTACGCCGCGCCTTCCGCAAGCTCGGCTTCACCGTCGACCTGGACGTGATCAAGAACGAGGAGCAGACGCAGAGGAACAGCCACATGGTGCTCCGCGCCGAAGACCTGCGGCTCTATCGCCTGCTGCAAAGGCTGGAGCGGGAAAGCGCCCGCTGACGGAGGAGGAATGGCGGTCAACCCGACGGACGACAAGGTCACCATCAACGACGAGCAGGCGGTTCACCTCTACGCCAACCTGGTCTCGTTCCACGTCAACCCCGAGGAGATCTGCCTGGGCATGGGCGTGCGAAACGTGCAGGATCCGCAACGGGTGGATGTGCACTCCTACGTGCACCTGACTATCCCCCACTTCCTGCGGTTCGCCGACACCGTCAACAAGCAGGTGGAACTGCTGATCGAAAAGGGCGTGATCACCCGGGAAACCGAGCAGTAGGTCAGCCCGGGCCGAGCAGCGAGACGATCCGCTCCAAGCCGTCGCCGTCGATCCCGTCGAACGCCCCCGGTTGTTCGCTGTCCACGTCGAGAACCGCCCACACTTTGCCGGCGCCATCGACGAGGGGGACCACGATCTCCGAGCGCGAGCGGGAATCGCAGGCGATGTGACCGGGGAATTTCTCCACATCGGGCACGATCAGGGTGCGGCGGCCCTCCAGCGCCGCCCAGCAGACCCCACGTCCTTTCTCCAGCACCTGGCAGGCGAGGGGTCCCTGGTAGGGCCCGACCGTGAGCTCCCCGTCGAGAAGCCGGTAGAAGCCGCACCAGAAAAAGGTGCCCATCTTGTGGTACAGCAGAGCCACCACGGTGGCCATCCGGGCCACCGGGTCGGCGGTCTTGCCCAGCAGGCCCTGCAGCTGGACGTAGAGACGCTGGTACCGATTCCGTTTCCGTTCACAGTCCATGGAAATCCGCCGCCCCCATTCTACCCGGGGGCGGCGACGATGTCAAAACCGGCCGGGGTCAATCGCGCTTGCGCAGGATGAGGAACAGACCCAGCGCGATCAGCAGCCCGGGCCAGAAATTGTGCCACACGTAGCGGTGGAACCAGTAGAAGCCGGGAAAGGTGAAGGCCAGGTTGCGGAGCAGGAACATCACCCCGAGCACGGTGAGCAGGATCCCGGCGAACAAAAGGCCCTGCCCCGGGCGCGCCGGGGCCGCTTGGACGCTCGCGGCTTCCGGGGTCGCGGCGCTGGCTTCGGCGGAGGCGGCGGACGTGGGTTCGAGGGGGATGATGATCGCAGCCAGAACATAGGCCAGCAGGCCGCTGCCGCCCCAGAAGACGAGCACGACGGCAATGATGCGGACGATGACCGGATCGATGCCGACGTATTCGCCGATGCCGCCGCATACTCCGGCGAGCACGCGGTTTCGCGAGCTTCTGTAGAGGCGCTTCATGTTTCCTCCTTGGCGGGGCATCCATTCTGGCCCGCCTCCGCATAAACGGACGCTGCGGGGAGAAAGTTCCGTCGACCGGCCATCAGGGCAGCGGCGTGAGCGTGTAGGCGCGAACGATGTATTCCGGGTAGTAGGAGAGCTTGGCGCGGCGCAGGCCCTCCAACCCCAGGTCCTGCTCGCGGTTGAGGTGCTTGCAGGAGGCGGACAGGTGGCGGGCCACTTCCTGGTTGATCGCCTGGGCGGCACCCTTGACCTCGGGGTCGAACTTCTCGAAGTGGATGTCCGCCGTGTCGCCGTTGAGCTGCGACCATATGGAAAAGGCCAGCAGGCGCTGCCCGACCATCAGCTTGAGGCCCGCCAGGCCGATCGCGGCGAAGTGCTGCAATCCCCGCTTCAGCGCGGACTCCTCCGGGTCGAACCCCAGTTGGATGCAGTCGCGCATGATGCACCACTTCTCGGCGAGCTCGAGGCAACGGGCGCTGTCGTCCGGCGTCAGCGGCGTGATCTCCGCGTCCGGAAACGCGGCCCGGAACTGGGACACCAGGTTGCGCTTGCGGCTCAGCTTGTTGCCGCGCAATTCGGCCAGCTTCTGGGTCAGGTAGACGTAGTCGCAGTTGGCCGGGTCCGGCTCCACCCGAAAAAGCGATTCGATGCCCGGGTTGTCGGCCAGGTATTCGTCGTCGGCCAGGGCGATGGTGGAGCAGCCGCCGGCCTGTCGCCACTGCCGGCATAGGCCGTGCAATTCGGCGGCGGGAACCGGCTCGCCAACCGGCATCAGCGTGACGTTGTCCCGCAGGCTGCGGATCCACAGCCGGTTCTCGTGGATGAGCCAGGCGATACGGTACTGCTCCCCCCACATGAACAGGGTGGCGAAATTGTATTCGCAGAAGACGACGTCGTGGGAGGCCAGGAAGCGGGTCAACTCGTCGCGGTGCTCCAGGCGAACGGGCTGGAAGCGGGCGGGGTCGGGTGCCGTCATGGCGGTCACCCCAGCAGGCGCATGGGCGTGTGGCCGTCCATCGGCTTGAAACCCAGCGCGGAGTAGAACGACTCGCTGCCCGGTTCGGCGATCAGGCCGATCCAGTTGATGTGCTGCTCACGCAAACGCTTCATCAGTGCGGCCATGATCGCCGCGCCGACCCCCTGCCGGCGCCACCCCGGGTCGACCACCACGTCCTGGATGTAGGCGTCGGAGACCCCGTCGGAAATGGCCCGGCCCATGCCGATCATGCGGCCCTGGTCGTCGTAGGCGGCGGCGAAGCAGAACGAGCCGGCAACCATGTTCCGCAGCCACTCCAGGTCGGGGCGCCGGTCGTCGTCGTCGTCCCACCAGCCAGCCACCTCGTAGAGGCGGCGCATGCCCTGCGGGTCGACCCGGGCGTCCATTCGGATGTCAAATGTGTCGTGCTGGCTCATGCGGTCACGCGCGGCAAGGCTGCTACGGTAGCAGAGAAACGAGACCCTGTCAATGGAGAGGCGAAGCCGCTTGCCAACCGGCCCGGTTCCCGGTAAAATACGAGTCGCATCCCGTCATCATCCCAGAGGAAAACATGACACTCACCAGACGCCAGTTCAAGCGTGCCGCCGTCAGCGTGGCCATGATCACCATCGGCAGCGCCATCATGGCCCTCGGATACTCCCTGTTCATGATCCCCCACCATTTCGTCCCCGGCGGCGTGTCCGGGGTGGCCATCATCCTCAACTATTTCACCAGCCTCCCCGTCGGCGCCACTATGCTGGTGTTCAATATCCCCATCTTCCTGTTTGGCATCCGCACCATGGGCAAGACCTACGGCATCAAGAGCCTCGTCGGCATGATCGTCTCCTCCCTGCTGGTCGATTTCTTCTATGAAATCCTGCGCATCCGCGCGGCGACCCAGAATCTGGTGTTGGCGTCCATCTACGGCGGCATCCTGCTGGGGGTCGGGCTGGGCATCATCTTCCGCGGCCGGGCCTCCACCGGGGGCAGCGACATCATCGGCCAGGCAATCAACAAGTACACGGGCATGTCGGTGGGCATGGGCATCATGATCGTCGACTTTGTGGTCATCTCCGCCTCGGGGCTGGCCTTCCGCAACCTGGAGGCTCCGCTGTACGGCTACATCATCCTGTTCATCTCGACCAAGGTCATCGACCTGATCCTGGAGGGATGGAACTACTCGAAGATGGTGATCATCACCTCGGCGCGCGTGGCCGAGATCGAGGATTTCATCCTCAACACGCTGGACCGCAGCGGCACGGCCTTGAAGTCGCGCTCCCTCTACATGAACCGCGAAGGCGAGATCATCATGACCGTCATCCACCGCAAGCAGCTCACCGAATTGAGGGAGTTCATCAAGGAGATCGATCCCGGGGCCTTCGTGGTGATCAACGACACCTACGCCGTTCTCGGCAAGGGGTTCCGGTCCACGATGGTGAGCTGAAGCCCGGGGCCGCCCTCAGTCCCTCTGGCGGCGGAACCATTCGATGGTCCGGCGCAATCCCTCGGCGAACGTCATGCGCGCGCGGAAGCCGAACTCCCGCTCGGCCAGACTGGTGTCCAGCATGCGCCGCGGTTGACCATCCGGCTTGCCCGCGTCCCACTCGATGCGTCCGGAGAACCCGGACTGCTCGGCAATCAGTTGGGCCAGGTCGCGGATGGTGATCTCGAAGCCCGCTCCCAGATTGACGGGGTCCGGCTTGTCGTAGCGCTCCGTGGCCAAAACGATGCCCTCGGCTGCGTCTTCGACGTAGAGGAATTCTCGCGAAGCGTTGCCCGTGCCCCAGACCTGGATGGCGTCCGCGCCCTGGCGCTGCGCCTCCACGCACTTGCGGATCAGCGCCGGGATGACGTGACTGGAGGCCGGATCGAAGTTGTCGCCGGGACCGTACAGGTTGACGGGGAGCAGGTAGATGGCGTTGAAACCATATTGCTGCCGGTAGGCCTGGGCCTGGACGAGAAGCATCTTCTTGGCCAGCCCATAGGGGGCGTTGGTCTCCTCGGGATAGCCGTTCCACAGGTCGTCCTCGCGGAACGGCACGGGGGTGAACTTGGGGTAGGCGCAGATGGTGCCCAGAACCACGCATTTCTCCACGCCGTGGCGCCAGGCCTCGTGGATGAGCTGCACCCCCATGATGGCGTTCTCGTAGAAGAAGCGGCCCGGGTTCTCGCGGTTGGCGCCGATGCCTCCGACCACGGCCGCCAGGTGAATCAGCACCTCGGGTCGCTGGTCGGCGAACAACTGCCGGACCCGGTCGGGATCGCACAGGTCGTATTCGGGCAGGTCGGCCACGCGTACCTGGGTGCAGCCCCGCTCTTCGCGCAGCTTGCGCACCAGGTGCGAGCCCAAGAATCCCTTGCCGCCCGTCACGGTGATGCGTTTTTCTCTCAGCTCCACTTCGTTCCTCCGAACCGCTCTTGGATCAACCCCGGACGCAGAAACCCTCCAGGTCGGCCTCGGCGTCCGCTTCCGTTGCGCTCACCTCGTCGACGCGGGCGCCGGGCGGGCCGCGGCGCAGGAAAGCCTCCAAGCCGCCCAGCGCCTCCACCGGGCCCCGCGCGGCCACCTCGAGCGAGCCATCCGCCCGGTTCCGCACCCATCCGCGCAGACCCAGCCGGCGTGCCTCCTCGACCGTGTTGTACCGGAAGGCCACGCCCTGTACACGGCCGCGGACGATGTAGCGCATCGTCTTCACCCGACCATTATACGGCAAGTTCTGCCACGCCGCAATCTGCCCTAGAGCTGGTTCAGGACCCGGGGCAGGCTCTCGCTCTCCAGCACCTGGCGCGCTTCCTGGCCGCGTTCCAAAGCCGGACGGTCCCAGCGCACCAGGCGGATGTCCCCGTCGGCCAGCTCGATGGCCGTGGCGCCGTTGCGGTAGACGGAGCAACCCGAGTTGAAGTAGCTGGTCTTTTCCGGCGGCTGGCCACTGCGCTCCTGCCACTCCAGGAGACGAATGCGCCGGACGAGCTCGCCGCGTTCCTCCGCCGCGGCGGTTTCATCCAGAACCGACAGGCGCTCGCGCAGTCCCTGCAGTTCGGTTCGCGATCGGAACACGGCGCGGTGGGTGTGGCCGGCGATGAGCAGGCGGCGGCGGGCAACCGCCCAGTCGTAGAGCAACTGGTCTCGCGCGTTCTTCATGAACACATTGCGGGCGATGCCTTCCACGCTGAGCCCGAACCATTCCTGCAGCGGGCGCCAGAGGAAGCGGCTCACCAGCCGGCCGCGGGCGGAGAACCGGTCGGACCACAGCTCACCCTGATGGCCGTGCACGACGACCACCGAGTCGCCCAGGCACAGGGCGGGAGCGGTCTGCACCTCCCCCACCCGCGGCTGCAGGTGGCGGCGCACGAATCGCCGCCGGCGCAGGACCTCGTCGTGGTTGCCGACCACGCGCAGGTAATGGCCGGGGCCGCGATCGTTGAAGCGCCGCTCCAGTTCGAAGGTGGCGGGATACGAAGCGGCGGCGTCCTGCCAGCGGCACTCCCAGCCCTCCTCGATGTCGCCGGCCAGCACCAGGCGATATCCCTGGTCCAGGTAGAAGCGCCAGGCATGGAGCAGCAACGCCTCGTTGCGGCGGAAGTCATCGCTGCGGCGGCGATCCCCCTTGTGGATGTCGGAGAAAACGACGTATCGGTGGCGGCGGAACTCCTCTTCGCCGACGATCCGCGCCCTCCGCAGCGCCCTCTCCATGGCGCGAAACGTCCGCCGCCGGCGCAGGCCAGGAAACCACATCGGCAGCCGACCCCGCCCCTCCGGCGGCTAGCCGGCCAGCGTCTTGCGGAAGATGCGGCGCCGCTTGTGCTGCACCGGGTCGAAGTACTTCCACTGCGCCTGCACCTTGGTGTTGGTCTCGAGCTCCTGGTTGGACTCGGTCAGCGTGAAACCCTTTTTCAGCGCGGTCTTGGCGATCTCGATCACCATCAGCAGGTCGACTCCCAGTCCGCGGTAGGCGCGGCGGATGCCGATCAGGTAGAAGTCGAGGATTTCGCATTCCTTGAACGCCCGCATGATGTGGAACCAGCCGAAAGGCAGGAGCCGACCGCGCGCCTTCTGCATGGCCCTGGACATGCTGGGCATGGTGATCATGAAGCCGACCATCTCGTCCTTGTCGTTGACCACGGCCTTGATCAGGTCCTTGTCGACAAAGGAGAAGTACTTGCCGACGAAGTATTTGACCTGGCGCCGGGTGAGCGGGACGGCGCCATATATCTCTTCGTAGGCCTCGTCGAGCACATCGAACAGCTCGTCGGCGCGCTTGAGCACGTCCTTCTTGCTCCCGAAGCGAAGCACGCGCAGGCCGCTCCGCTCCTTCACCCGTTCGGCCAACCGGACCAGCTTCTCGGGGATGCCGGTCTCGCTGGGCACCCGCGACTGGAACTCGACGTAGTCGATCTCCTTGACGAAGCCGTTCTTTTCCAGCAGCAACGGGTAGTAGCTGTGGTTGTAGATGCCGGCGATGGTGCCCAGCCGGTCGAAGCCCTCGACCAGCATGCCCTGCGGGTCGAGATCGCAGAATCCGTGCGGCCCGGTGATCGAGTTCATGCCCGTCTCGCGGGCCCACTTCTCCACCGCGGCGAACAGGGCGGCGGCCACCTCCTCGTCGTTCTCCGCCTCGAACCAGCCGAAGCGCAGGTTGCGGGAACTGAATTTCTTGTTGGCGGCATGGTTCAGGATGGCGGCCACGCGGCCGACCGGCCGGCCGTCGCGGCTGGCCAGGAACAGCTTGCAGTCGGCGCTGTCGAAGGCCGGGTTCTTGCGGCGGTCGAAGGTGCTGAGATCATCCATGATCAGCGGCGGCACCCAGTTCGGGTTCCCCTGGTAGATTCGGAACGGAAGGCGGACGAACGCACGCATGTCGCGCTTGCTGGTGACTTCCTGCACAGTAACGGCCATGTTCACCTCGTTCGGCCATTATACCAAATTCCGACCGCGGGCGGAACGGCGCCGGGGCATTGACAGCGGCAGTCCCCACTCCGTATAGTGGCCCCGTGCTGACCGAGCGGTTGCATCGTCATTACCTGCTCCAGGCGCGGTGGCTGGCCGAGGGCCGCGCCCACCTGTTCCGCCGCGCCGGGCTGGCGGCACGCCAGCGCATTCTCGACTTCGGCTGCGGCACCGGGGCGCTGACCGCGGAAGCCGGGCGGGCGGCCGGTCGCCCGGTGCTCGGCGTCGACCGCGACGAGTCGCTGATCGCCTTCGCCCGACGCGCCTACCCCGGTGGCACCTACCGGGTGGGCGACGAGGACGCCCTGCTGCGGCGGAAGGAGCGCTTCGACCTCGTGTTCCTCTCCTTTGTGCTCATGTGGCAGCAGCGGCCGATCGCCCTGTTGCGCAAGCTGCGCCGCCTGCTGGCCTCGGACGGGGTGCTGCTCGTACTGGCCGAGCCCGATTACGGGGGACGGATCGATCACCCCCCTCCCCTGGCGGAGATGGGTCGCATCTTCCGTGATCACGTTCTTTCGAGCGGCGGCGACCCGGAGATCGGACGCAAGTTGCCGGGCCTGTTGGCCGCGTCCGGCTTCCTCGCCGAAACCGGAGTGTTCGCCCAGCAGCCCGTTCCGTTGGGTTCCGCGGCGGAGTGGGACGAGGAGTGGGGGTTCTGGCAGGAGGCCGCCGGCCTGGAGGCGGCCACGGTGTCGAGGCTGCGGCGCCTCGATGCCCGCGCCCGGAGGAACGGCTGCCGGGTGATGTCCATGCCCGTCTTCCACGCACTGGCGAGGCCGGCGGGCGGCTGAGCGTCACCCCGCCCGAAACGGGTGGAACCGCTTCCGCGGGTTGGCCTCTCCCCGGAAGGCGCCGATCAGAGCACGAACTTCAGCGGGATCGTCACCCACACCTTGACCCGCACGCCGTCCTTCTGGGCGGGCTTGTATTTCCACTGGGCCAGCGCCTCGAGGATCAGGGACCGGATGTCGTCGGGAACGTCGCCCAGGAACTTGCTCTTGGCGATGGAGCCGTTCTCGTCGACGAGCGCGGTGATGGTGGCGGAGATGGTCTTGCCCTTGTACTTCTTGGCCAGCGAAGGCGTGACCACCGGCTGCGGGGTGGAGAGCCGTTCCGGCTTGACGGAGGCGTCGCTCAGGGCCACGGTGTCGCCTTCCTTGACCTTCTGCATCTCCGCCTGCTTCTTGGCCTCTTCGACTTTGCGGCGCTCCTCCTCGGCCGCTTTCTGCTTCTCCGCCTCGGCCTGCTTCTGTCGCTCCGCTTCCTCGGCCGCCAGCCGGTCCTGCTCTTCCTGCGCCTTCTGGGCCGCCTCGGCCGCCTTCTGCTTCTCCAGCAGCGCGGCCTGATCCCTGGCCTTCTTCTGCTGGTCCTCGATCTGCTTGAGTTTCTCTTCCAGCGCCTTCTTTTCCTGCTCGCTGGCGGTCTTCTGCTGTTCGAGCAGCCGCTGCTGCTGCTCTCTCAGCTCGTCCTGCTGGGCCTTGTTCGCAGCCAGCTCCTGCTGCACCCGGACCCGTTCCGCCTCCAGCTGCCTCGTTTTCTTGGCCTGGTTGAGAAAGATGAGCCCGCCGACGACCACGGCCAGGCCGATTCCGCCCAGGCCGAGCCACAGGCCGGTCTTCGATTTCTTCTCCTTGTCCAGGCTCTCGAGAATGTTGGATACGATCTCGGAATCGGCCTTGGAGGAGACGAACGGCGATACGGTCGGGGCTCGCTTCGGTTCCGGCAGGGCGTAGGCCAGTTCTTCCTTGAGAAGGCGCTCCTCCTCTTCCGTCTGCTCGCCGTACAGGGAGTTCATGAAATACGCCAGGTTGAAGGTGATGGAAGAGAGTTCCTCGATATGGAAATAGCCGGAAACGAAGTCCTTGAATTCCTTGACCGTCAGGAAGCGCTTCAGCGGATCCGGGTTGAGCGTTTTCTTGAAGAAGGTGATGACGTTGGTCAGGAAGTCCTTGTCGGTCGACGGGATGTACTGCTTGAAGGTCAGGTTGGCGAACTTGGTGTCCATGTCCTCGGCGGACGAGAACGAGTAGTACTTGCCGGTCAGCATGCGGTAGAGGATGAAGCCCAGGTGGTAGATGTCCGACTGCGAAAGGGTTCGGTCGCGGCGCATGAACTCCGGGGTCAGCCAGGCGCCGTAGCGGGACTCCATCTGCGCGTGCAGCTCGTCGCTCTTGCCGAGGTACTGGAAGACGCCGTAGTTCTTGAGGTAGATCTTGCCCTCGAAATCGATGATCACGTTGTCGGGCGTCAGGAAACCGTGGAACGATTTCTCTCCGGAGACGACGATCGATGAGCCCAATTCGATGATGTCGGCGATGGCGATGGCGATGGAGAAGGCCAGGTCGAAGTTGATCGGCATTCCCTTCTGCTCGGCGTCCTGAAGGACCTGCTCGAAGTTTCGACCCTTCAGGTGGTCGTACACCAGCAGGGCCCTGTCGTTCTCCGCGATGATCTTCTCCGGCGTGTAGAGGCGGGCGATGTTGGACTTGCGGATGCCTTCCTCCAGGATGCGGACCCGTTTCCACATTTCGGGGGAGCCGGCGATGAGCGGATTGACTTCGCACACCACCTTGTGCTGGGTGACCTTGCGCCCCTCCAGCAGGCCGGCGCGCCAGTTTTCGCCCATGGTGTCGTCGTACAACTTGGAAAACATCACGTAGCCGTTGCTGACCCGGTATTCGCTCATTCATGACCTCGCTGGGTGGTTGGATTGCACCTTCCATTTATAAGCCATCAGGGAACAAAAAGCAATACGGGCGGCCCCGCCTGGCCGTCCCCGTTTTTGCCGCCGCCACCGGCTGTGATACAATGGGGCGGTCTGCCTCGTTCCGGGGAGGAAGCATGAGCAAGACGACGTTGAGCCTGCTGGCCTGCAGCCTGCTGCTCGCCGTCTCCTGCACCCGCAACGACACGCGCGAGAAAACCCGGGCGTTCGCTGACGCCTACGGCGCGATCACCGGCAAGCATGCCGACCAGAGCCGTGAACTGTCGGCCGGGATGCTCCGGGCGGCCAGCCAGCCCGATTTCGTCCGCCTGCGCGACGAGTACAACCGCCTGCAGAAAGACCACCGTCGAGAAGTGGAGAACCTGCTAAACCGTTTCGCCGACGCCCCGGGCGGCGATGAACTCACGCTGCTGCGGGGACGCGCCCTGCTGGAGCTGGACCGCTTCGACGAGGCCGGGAACCTGCTGGACGCCCTGGCGGCGAAGGGCTCCCCGCATTCATCCGCGGCCCGATTCGAGAAGATCAAGATCCACATCGTCCGCCGCCAGCTGCCCGAGGCGCTGGCCCTGTTCCGGCAGATCGACCGGGCGGTGCCGCGCGACCCTCACTATTTCAGCTTCATGATGTACTTCGCGATGGAAGCGGAGCCGGCGGATGTCCGGCGCGAGTTCAGCCGACGGCTAATGGCCGCCGGCGATCTGCCGGCGGAGTTCCAGGCCAGCCGGCCCCGGCTCATCGCCAGCCTGGCCCATTCCGCCCGACTCCATGGAGACCTGACCGGCGCCCTCGAGCTCATGCGCCAGGAGCTCGGAGCGGCCCGCGATCCGCTCGAGTCCGACTGGCTGCGCGGCGAACTCGGTCAACTCGAGCAGATCGGCAAACCCGCCCTGCCCTGGAGCATCGATCTCTGGCTCAATGGTCCGCCGCCGTCTCCGGCCAACCTGAGGGGCCGGGTGGTGCTCGTCAACTTCTGGGCCCCCTGGTGCCAGCCCTGCCGCGACAGCATGCCGTCAGTCTCCCGGATGGCCCGCGATCTCGCCGGCCGCGGCCTGGTGGTGGTCGGACTGACCAGGCTGTACGGGAATTACGCGGACGACAGGGGCAGCCGGGGCGCGGTCAAGCCGGACGAAGAGACGGCCCTCATCCGAGACTTCGCCAGGCGCCACGGCATCTCCTACCCGCTGGCCGTTGACCGCCAGGGCGGAACCTTCGCCGCGTTCCACGTGACCGCCCTGCCGACCCTGGCCCTCATCGACCGTCAGGGCATCGTCCGCCAACTGGCCACCGGTGCCACCGCCATCGCCGCCCTGAACCGGCAGGCGGAAGAACTGCTGGAGGAAAAACCGTGAACAAGACCGGAACTGCAACCCTGGAGCAGGACCTGCGCTCCTCCCGTCACGTCATTCTCGATTTCGGCTCTCCCGGCTGCGCTCCCTGCAAGAAAGTCCCCGCCCAGCTGGAGGAGCTGCTCGCGTCCCTGCCCGATCCGAAACCGGCCGTATTCACCCTCGACATCGTCGAGGAGCCGGCCGTGGCGCAGCGCTTCTTCGTGCTGGGCGTGCCCACCCTGATCCTCTTTCGCGATGGGCTGGAAGTGGCGCGTTTCAATTCCGTTCCCCGGAAGGAGAAGTTCCTGCCTCACCTGCAGCCATAAAGTGGCCTGCCGCTGCGCCATGGGTGTCCTCCGGGGGGGACACATTGTAGCCCTCCACGCACCGGAGGTTTGGCAAATAACTTGCTTTTCAAGGAGCAGGAGGTCAACATGAAACGCTTTCGAACCGTACTTGCCGCTGCCCTGCTGATGGCCCCTCTCGCCTTGACTGCCCAGAGCCTGGACGTGAAGGTCGGGGTGTTCATGCCGACCCTCAACTCCGACCTGTGGGCGGTCAACATCGAAAACCTGGCCTTCGCCAAGCGCGACATGGTCGACGGCATGGTCGCCGTTGGCTATGAGATGTTCCTCAACCGCAATGTGGCGGTTGGCCTGGAAGTCGGTTCCTATTCGCGATCCCGCCACAGCCAATACCGAGATTATGAGCACGCCGACGGCGCGCCGATCTTCCAGAGCATTTCCCTGAAGGTTACGCCCATCGAAGCCGTCTTCACCTTCTACCTTCTCGGTCACCGCCGCCCCTTCTCCCCCTATCTCGCCGTGGCCGGTGGCGTCTACGCCTGGACCTACGAGCAGTGGGGCGAATTCATCAACTTCGAGGACGACCCGCTGACCCTGCAGGAGGGCAGTGCGTTCACCCAGACCGTCTCGCCGGGGTTCAGCGCCCGTTTCGGCTTTCTCTTCCGCCCCAGTCGCGGCCTGGGCCTGTCGATCGAAGGCAAGTACCAGTATCTGAAGGGAACGCTCTCCAGCGACTTCGAGGATTTCGAGCCCCTGGACATGGGCGGCCCGGCGATCATGGCCGGCCTGCACATTTTCCTCGACTGACCTCCATTCCGGCCGGCGGCGGAACGTTCCGGCCGCCGGCCGGTTCGCCCGCGTCGGGCGGGCGCCCATTGACACGGCGACTCCAGTATGGTACATTTCCAAGCGCCAAGGATGGGCCGTTAGCTCAGCTGGCAGAGCACCGCCCTTTTAAGGCGGGTGCCGCTGGTTCGAATCCAGCACGGCTCAGAGAGGCCCGTTCGTCTATCGGTTAGGACATAAGATTTTCAATCTTAGAAGAGGGGTTCGACTCCCCTACGGGCTGTTCCCCCTCTAGCCCCTCTCCTTTCTCGGTTCGGTTTCATTCTGTCCGAAGAGAAGGCGCTGCAGGATCGGAAACTCGAATTCGAAGTTGGGAGTCAGCACCCCCTTGCCCAGGGACTCGCGGATCTTCCTGATCTTCCAGAATCGCGCCTCGCTGATCTCGCCGGGATCGATCGTCACCGGCTGCGCGCTGCGGGTGGCATACATGGTGACCAGCTCGGACTCGATGTCCGACTCCCAGACATAGCGGGCCAGCAGCACGGGCCGGAAGTCCCGCAGCCCGATCTCTTCCAGCGCTTCGCGGCGAAGCGCCGTTTCCACGGTCTCGCCGCTGTGCACGTGGCCGCCCACGGCGGTGTCCCATTTTCCCGGCTGCACGGCCTTGGCGGCGGAGCGCTTCTGCAGCAGCAGCTGGTCGGCCCCGTTCAGCACGTGCAGGTGAACGACGGGGTGCAGCAGGCCCCGCCCGGAATGGCAGACCGTGCGGGGGGCGCGCCCCCTGACCCGACCCTGCCGATCGACGATGTCGAACCACTCGTCATCGCGGTACTGCTCCCGCCAGAGCCGTCGCTGGCGCCGTTTGCGAAGCCATTCCGCACCCAGGAACAGGACAAAGACGATGTAGAACAGGCCCCCGCTGATGAACCCCCAGGCGGCGCGCGACAGGAAGAGGGCGGCGAACACGACCAGCAGCGTGTGGCCGGCCAGCAGCGCCAGCAACAGGCGGAAACTGCGCATCATCTCCCGTTCCTGGGAGTCGGAAATGTCGATACCGCGCAGGTAGCGGCGGGTCAGCCCCAGCAGCAGGTTGTGCGGGGTGAAGATGGAAACGGCCAGGAAGGCGCACAGCAGCGCCTCGATCAGGGCCGGCTTCAGGAGGAAGAAGATGTCGTTGTCCAGGAGCAGCGAGACGCCGCCGAGGACCACGATCAGGCCGGTGTCCAGCAGGACGAACCGGTCGAGCTCGCCCCTTCGCCACCCGCTTGCCCCCAGCTCCAGCAGGCCGCTGGCGATGGCCACCGCCAGGCCGACCTCCGTCCCCCACAGGGAATCGGCGAGCAGGAAGACCAGGAGGGGCAGAAAACCAGGCGCCAGGGCCTTGACGAGGTCCAGGCGGTTCAATGGCGGTGGCGGATCAGGCGCGCCCGTTCGCGGAGCTCGGTGGCGGAGACTGGCCAGGTGCCGATCTTCTCCACCACCACCGAAGCGGCGGCATTGGCCAGCGCGATCGCCTCGCGCAGGTCGGCGCCGGCCGCGAGCGTCAGGGCCAGCACGGCCGCCACCGTGTCCCCGGCGCCGGTCACGTCGAACACCTCGTGCGAGTAGGCCGGCAGGTGAAAGGCGCGCCGGCCGGCCTCGGCCGCGGAAATGCCCTGCTCGCCGCGGGTGACGACCACGAACCGGCTGCGGAACTGCCGGCGCAGGCGCAGCAGGCCGCGCCGCAGGCCGGCTCCATCGCCCAGCGGGCGGCCGAGCAGCGTCTCCGCCTCCCGGAGGTTGGGGGTGATACCGGTGACGCCTCGGTAGAACTGTGCATGCTGCGGCTTGGGGTCGACCAGCAGGGGGAGACCCAGGCGGTGGCACTTCTCGCGCAGAGCGTCCATCAGCCCCCCGCCGACCGTTCCCTTGGCGTAATCCGACACGACCACGCCGTCGAACGGCAGCTTGCGCACCAGGGCGATCAGCCGCCGCTCGTCGATGGCACGCGGATGCAGGGATTCCTCGCGGTCGACGCGCACCACCTGCTGGCGCTGGGCGACGATGCGCGTCTTGACGATGGTGGCGCATGTCCCGGAGCGGACGAGGTGGCAGTCTCCACCCTTGGCGGCGGTGATGAGGTCGGCGTCACCGTCCTCGCCGGCCAGCCCGACCAGAAGGCCACGGCCGCCCAGGCGGTCGATGTTGGCGGCGACGTTGCCGGCCCCGCCCAGGCGAATCTCCTCGCGCGCCACCTTGACCACCGGCACCGGCGCTTCCGGGGAGATGCGCTCGACGGAGCCGAACACGTAGCGGTCCAGAATGACGTCACCGACGACGAGCACGCGCTTGCCGGCGAACGCGGAGCAGATGTCGTCAACTCTCTTCAGGCTGATCATGTGCTTCTCCCGGGCTCCCCGCGCAGGCCTGCGCGAGGAAGAAGAGCATCAGGAAACGGACCTCGGCGTCGCCGAAATTGAACTCGAACAGCCCGGCGACCAGGAAGGCCACGAAGGCGAACAGGCCGCCGGCGGGAGCGAAGCGCATGCCGGGCGTCGCCCGGCGCGTGCGCCGGGCCAGGTCGCGCACGGCCTCGAAGCAGAAGGCCAAGAAGGCCAGCAGGGAAAAGATCCCCCGCTCGGCCAGGAGTTGAAGGAAATTGTTGTGCAGGTGGGGGTGCTGAAGGCTGCGGTCGGCCTCGGGATGCAGGTATCGCTCCGGACGGTCGGCGATCGCCCGGGGCACGGCGTTGCTGCCGACTCCGGTCAGCGGGTGATCGAGGAAAAGCCGCCAGCCGCTGTGCATCATCTGGATGCGGGTGCGGTTGCTGGGATCGTCCGGGTTCACGATGGAGGCCATGCGCTGGCGGACCGGCGCGGGGAGGAGAAACAACAGGCCGGCCAGCAGCGGGGCCGCCATCAGCAGGGCTTTCGGGCGCATGAAAACGATGAAAAGAAACATCGCCAGCCCGGCTCCCAACCAGGCGGATCGGGTCTCCCCCAACAGCAGGGCGACTCCCATCAGCCCGAGAGACAACAGCAACAGCCACCCGGGCCAGCGTTTCTCGCGCAGCAGGACCGCCACCAGGAAGAAGACCAGGGCCATCATCAGCAGCCCGGAATAGGTCATCCAGTGCGAGGTGAAGCCCTTCAGCCGGGCGTCGAGGGAGTAGCCGTGTCGCCACGCCTGGACCAGCCCGGTCAGGGCCGACAGCAGGGCCGAGAACAGCACCGCGCCGAGGGCCCCGGCGACCCGTTTCGGCGAACGGAGGACGCGCAAACACACCGGCACCAGCAGCAGGGTCAGCAGGTCGCGGTTGTCCTTGAAACTTTCCAAGGGGGCGATGGAAAAGATGGACGACAGCAGGGTGAGCCCGGCAAACACCAGGAGGAAAATGAACCAGCGCGGCGAGGGGGGGCGAAGGCCATGGCGCCAAAAGTCGGTCAGCCATAGCAGGAGCAGGGGGGTGAAGAGCAGGTAGCTGCCGGCGATGGAGAAGGGCAGCAGGAAGAGAAACACCTGCAGCAGCCGGTAGGCCGGCTCAGCGGATATGTCGAACCACGGCTTCATGGACACTGGCCACGGGGATGTCGTGCATGCAGGCTATTGTATCATGGCGGCAACGGCGTTGGGAGCACGGCCGGCAGGTCATCTCCAGTTGGACGATGGTGACGCCGCGGCTTCGCCAGGGGCCGCTGACGGAGGTCAGATTCGGTCCGTACAAGGCCACCAGCGGCGTAGAGGTGAGCGAAGCGAGGTGCAGCGGCCCCGAATCGGCGCCCACGTAGGCAGCCGCTCGGGCGATGCCGGCCAGCATGGACCGGATGCCTAGGCGGCCGGTCCAATCGATGAGCTCCGGCAGGGCGGACGTCAGCCGGGCGCCGCGCTGCACCTCGGCGGGAGCCTGGCCGATGAGCGCCACCGACAGTCCGCCGGCCAGCAGCCGGGCGGCAAGATCGCGGAAATGGTCTTCCCCCCAGTCGCGGAAACGGTTGCCGGCGCCCACGTGCAGGATGACCGTCCGCTTCCATTCCGACGGCCTGGGCAGACCGGCCGGCATCGGCCATGCGGCGGCGGACAGCGCGGGATAGTCAGGCAGCCCGTCGGGACGGATGCCAACCGGCTCCAGCAGCCGGGCCTGGTTGGCGACCGAGTGGCCAGGGGGGGCTCCCGGAACCTGGCGCGGCACCAGGCAGGTGTAGGCCCAGTTGCGGTTCGGCGTGCGGTAGCCGATGCGCACCGTGGCCCCGCTGGCCCGGGTGAGCAATGCGCTGGTCGGGCCGGAGTGGAAATCGACCACCAGTTCGGCAGGCAGCGCCCGCAGCCGGCGGCGAAAGTTCAGGATGTCTCCCGCCCCAGGCTTACCCGGAACCGGGATGACCGCATGCAGGCCGGGGATCAGCTCCGCCAGCTCGCGGAACCTCTCCTCCACCACGTAGTGGATGCGGTCCCGCGGGAAATGCCGGCGCCACAGTTCGATGGAGGGGATGGTGAAAACGATATCGCCCAGCAGTCGCGGGCGTATGAATACCACATCCCGGGCCGGTGCCGCGTGACCTTCTCCAGCGCGCCCCTCCCGGCTCATGACTCCCGGATCATCTCTTCGATCAGCATGACCGGGATGTTGTCACGAATCGGGAACACTCCGTGACAGGCGGAGCATTTCAGGCCATATTCGCCCGGTTTGTACTCCAGCATCTGGAGCGCGGCGTGGCAGGCAGGGCATACCAGGATTTCGAGCAGTTCCTTGGCAATGGCCGGTTGGCTCATCGGTACCTCGTTGTCGGCCAATTTTCGCATGAATCCCCTAAGCTGTCAACGGTCTTTCCGGGCCTATCGGGGGGTGAACGATGCAGAAGGCACCAAGACGTTGATTTCGGGATTTTTGCTTTGTCATAGCCATTCTTACGATAACCAGAATATGCAAACCGTGGGGAGGCGCGTCCCATAACATTCCGTGATGACGAAGGGCCAGATTTCCACAAAAATTTACAAAAACCTTGGCGATCCTTTATTGATGCTGGTTTCAAGGCGCGGCACGGGAACGCGGCCTTTCCCGGGTCAACTCAGCGCAACCGCAGGTGGAGGGTCGCTTCCGCCTGGTTGCCGGCATAGTCAGCGGCCACGACGAAGATCCGGTTGTCCCCCCGGTGCAAGGCCTCCAGGCGGTGGATGCGCACCCCCTGCCAGTCGGCGTCGTAGTCGCAATCCGCGGCCTGCCCGTTGATGGCCACCCGGACGCTCTCCCCGTCCACCCCCATGCCCACGTCGCGGATCCGGACGATGAGCTGTTTCAGGCGGTGCAGGGTCCGCCCACCGCGGCGCCTCAGGGAGATGGTCGGCGGAAAGGGATCCCGGAACAGGGCGTACGTCCCGGGAAGCAGGATGCGGGCGCCGAAAAACCCTCCGTCGCCGGCCATCTGGCTTGTCCGCACCCAACTCCAGCGTCGATTCCACGGATTGTACTTGAACACGCCCACCTGTTTGGGCTGAGGCGCAGCCGGCTGCGGGAACGACACGGTGACGGCGTCCATGAAGGCAAAATGGCCCGGGGCCAGGCTGACGGCGCCCGAGAGCATGGGCAGTTCGGGGACCGGCAGGTTGGCGGGCCGGTCCAGCAGGAGCAGCCGCGGCTCGTTGACGGCATTCTCGGCGAACGACAGGCGGCAGCCGTCGAGCTGCAAGTCGAGGCGCGACCCCGGTTGCAGAACGGCCACCATCTGGCTGCGCTGGACCTCCTCCACGCGCGTACCCTGACGGAACAGCTGGAAGCGGAGCTGCAGGAGCGGCTCGGCGTTGGCCGGCCGGACCAGGAAGAAGACTCCCCGCTTCTTCGGCCGTGCGGCCAGGGTCTGGAGGGCGGATCCCTGCATCACCCGCAAGGCCACCTGGGAGGCCGGCGCCGTCCACTCGTCCAGGCACAGCATGAGATCCTGTCCGTTTACGAAGCTGCGGACGGCGAGGTGCCGGCCGTCGACGTCGCGCTCCTGGACACCGCCCGGTTCGACCGCGGAGGAGGAAATGACCGTGAAAGGGGCATCGGCGGTGGTCTCCTGCCCCGCCCTGTCGCGCAGCACGACTCGCAGGCGGTGTTCGCCCGGGTCCAGGCGGAGGGGCGCCAAACCGGCCGCGCTTCCGGCCAGGTTGAGGGTGTGGCCCGGCTGGGGCATCAGGTTGTAGAAGTAGCGGCCCATTCCGGAGCGGGACATGTCGAAGGTCAGCCCCAGCTGATTGTGCTCCTCCCAGGCCAGGCTGTCGCCACGCAGCGAATAGACGGCCTGGCCGTCGAACCGGGCCTCGATCTGGTAGGGGGCAACCGGGCGCCCTCCGCTCGAGACGTCCCAGCCGTTCAGGGCCCAGTCGACCGGGCCGTCGATGGTCAGCGGCTCGACCGGGACGTAGCCGCCTTCCTGCGGGCGCAGGCGGACGTACGCCTCGCCGATCTCCCCGTTGACCAGCGACCCGGCGCGGCTGCGCAGGAGCACGCCGCCCATTTCCGGCGGCTTCGTGTCCGGCGAGCGGTCGGGAAGGAGGGCCAGCGGGTTGAGGTAACGGCCATCGGCGTCGCGGACCTCGAGGTGCAGGTGGGCCATGCCGGCTCCCGTGTCGCCGCTGGCGGCGATGACCTGGCCCCGGCGGACCGGCCAGGGGCGCGGCAACGGGTATTCGCGGAAATAGCGCTTGCCGGTTTCACGCTGCACCGCCCGGACGATCTCTTCCAGCTCCGGCGCGAAGGACTGCAGGTGGTAGTAGACCGCCAGCCGGCCGTCGGACAGGCGCAGGAAAAGGCTGCGGCCGGTGTCGTTGACCGCTACCTTGATGCGCTCCACCACCCCGTCGCCCAGCGCCAACACCGGAAATCCCGTCTGGCGGTAGGTGCGCAGGTCGATGCCGACGTGGAAATGGTTGGAGCGAAACTCCATGAACGTCGACGAAACGCCGTTGTCGAAAGGCAGCGGCCAGGCATAGGGCGGCTCGGCAGCGGCCAGCGGCAGGCCGAGCAGGGCGAGGATCAGGAGGAGGCGATCGCGCATGAGCCGGTCATTGTAGCGCATGCGCCGCGGCAACGCAACGGCAAGCGGCGCTCCTTGTCCGGCCCCGGAAGCTATGCTACGATGACCCCGAAACCGGAGGTGCTCCTTGTCCTACCAGGGATGGTCCGATTTTCGGAGTGACACGGTCACCCGGCCCACGCCGGCCATGAGAAAGGCCATGGCCGAGGCCGAGGTCGGCGATGACGTGCTGGGCGACGATCCCACCGTCATCCGCCTCCAGGAGCTGGCCGCCGCCGCCGTCGGCAAGGAGGCGGCGCTGTTCGTCCCCTCCGGCACCATGGGCAACACCATCGCCCTGATGGTGCACGGCTGCCGCGGCCGCGAAGTCATGCTGGAGGAGAAGTCGCACATCTACAACTACGAGAACGGCAACATCTCCTCCCTGGCCGGCGCCGTGCCGCGGCCGCTGCCTTCCGCCGCCGGCCGCATCGACTTGCTGGACCTCGGGGCCGTCTACAAGGGGGCGGACGACGAGCACGAGGTGCGCAGCGCCGGCATCTGCCTGGAGAACACCCACAACTACCACGGCGGCTCCATCCTGCCGCCGGATTACGTGGCAGCCGTGGCCCGTTTCGCCCGGGGACGGAACCTGTTCCTGCACCTCGACGGCGCCCGGCTGTTCCACGCCGCCACCGCCCTCCACCTGCCCGTTGCGGACCTGGCGCAGCCGTTCGATTCGCTCATGTTCTGCCTATCCAAGGGACTGTGCGCACCGGTCGGCTCCATTCTCGCCGGCAGTCGCGATTTCATCCGCGAAGCCCGCCACCTGCGCAAGGCCCTGGGCGGCGGCATGCGCCAGGTGGGTGTGCTGGCCGCGGCCGGAATCCTGGCCCTGACCGAGATGAGCGGCCGGCTGGCGGAAGACCACCGGCGCGCCCGCCGCCTGGCCGAGCGCGCCGCCGCCCTGCCCGGCCTGGACATCGACCCGGGGGCTGTGCAGAGCAACATTGTCATCTTCCGGGTGACGCGGCCGGAGATCACCGCCGTCGAACTGGTGCGGCGCCTGGAAAAGAACCGCGTCCTGGCCCTTCCCTTCGGCGCCGGCCGGGTGCGCATGGTCACCCACCACGACATCGACGACCCGGATGTCGACCGGGCCGCGGCGGCGCTGGCGGACGCCCTGGGAGACTGATCCCCGCTTCACTCCCTTCCGCGCTCGTTCAGGTGGCGGCGGACGGCGTCGCGCACCGCCGGATGGCAGGTCCCGTCCCCCACCAGCTTCTGCAGCCAGGTCAGTCCGGCGAAGGGGATGATCTGCAGCAGCGTCCGGATCGGGGCTTCGGGATCGTGGGCGATCGCCCCGGCCACAATGGCGTTCATGTGCCAGTCCGTCCCCTGCAGCCCCCGGTAGACCGCGGCGCGGTCCTGAGTCCGGTTGACGAATCGCAGCACGACGTCCTCCGTGCACATCGGCGAGGCGAAGATGGCCTGCAGCAGGAGAGGGTCCTGCTCGTCGCCGAAGTCCAGGAGAACGGCGGGCGGGGCCATGCGGATGAGGGAGAGTTTCTCTCCCAGCGGCAGCCGCCTGAACCGGATGCCGAACTCGAGTTGGGCGCGCTGCCGGATGAAGGGGTTGGCGCGCGTGTTGCGGATCACCCGAAGCAGGTCGACGGCGTAGAGCCGCGACATGATGTTCAGCGCCTGGGCGGGCGGAAACCGCGGCTGCTGCACCAGTTCCAGCTGGACCCGGTAGCGGTCGCGGTGGGCGTGCAGCAACTCGACCAGGTCGGCTTCGCCGAGGACGGAGCGTCGAAGGCGCCGCAACAGGTCGAGCTCGGAGGAACTCACGAACGGCGGAACACGAGCAGGATGAAGACGATCACCCACAGCACCAGGTTGAGGGTGAACGGCGGGTCGGTGTAGATCACCTCGGCGGCGTTCTCTCCCTGGTTGCGGATGTAGGTCAGGTAGAGGTAGCGGAACAGCCCGAAGACGACGAAGGGGATGGTGTAGAAGAGGCTGTGCGAGCCGAACTTCGCCTGCACCTCGGGCGACAGCACGTACATCACGTAGGCGATCAGGGTGGCGGCGGTGGTGACGCCGATCATCTGGTCGAGGAAGGCCAGGCTGTATTCCTGCAGCGTCCGGCGCGTGGGCGCCCCGTCGCTGCCGCTGGTCAGCAGCACGCGCAGCTCCTGGCGGCGCTTGACCAGGGCCAGGAAGATCGAGAGCAGGAAGGTGGCGATGAGGATCCAGGGCGAGACGGGGATGGCGTCGACCGCACCGCCGGCGATCACCCGCAGCACGAACCCGGCCGCGATGACCAGGATGTCGACCACCACCACCCGCTTGAGCAGCAGCGAGTAGAGCACGTTCAGGACAGCATAGACGAGGCAGTCGAGGAAAAAGGCTGGTTGCAGGAGCCAGGCACCGAGGAGGGCGGCCGCCAGCAGGGCGACGGCGCCGGCCAGGGCCGGCGCAGCGGCGATGCGGCCGGCGGCGATCGGCCGGCGGCGCTTCTCGGGGTGCAGCCGGTCTGCGGCCCGGTCGACGACGTCGTTGAACACGTAGATGGCTCCGGTGACCAGGCTGAACAGGGCGAACGCCAGGAAGGCCCGGGACATGATCCGCGGGTCGAGGAGGTGCAGGGCGAATACGGCGGGAGCGAAGATGAAGACGTTCTTCACCCACTGCCGCGGCCGCAACGAAGCGACGAATGCACCCATGGCGCGCATGGAGTCGATTATACCAGCCCCCCCGGGCGCGTGCAACAAGCGCCGGCCCGGGCGGGTGCCGCCTCACCGGGCACCCGTTCACCGGCTGCGCTTCGACCCGGCCGCCGCCCGGGATCTGGGGGCTCCGGCCCCATCACCCCCGGGGCCACGACGAGATAACGGAATCGGCCGGCAGTCTCTTCGTAGGCCACGAATTCGGAAGTCCAGGAGGGGATCCGGACATCGGCATCCAGGACCAGGTATCCGATGCGCCGCTCGCGCAGCAAACGGCCGAAGGCGTCCGGGGAAGCGAAAACGTTTGGCTTGACGAAGTGGACGCGCCTCCTTCCCCCGGGGTCGCACACCGCTCCGAACATGCCGATCATGTGGATGGAAGCGGAGTTCAGACTGGAGAGGGGGCCCAGCGCCACCGCCTGCCGGTCGGTCATCAGCCGGCGATAGGCTGTTCCCCGGCTCTCCTCGTCAATCCCCCGGAAGGGGCGGTTCCAGGTGAGGCGGTCGAGTGCGATCCGCGGCCGAGGCGGGAAGGGGGCCAGGCCGCCGTACCAGTCCACCGGCTCGCTGCAGGCCACCCAGCCGATGCCGCTGGCCAGCTCCGCCAGGGTCAGGAAGAGCAGCACCCCCAGCCAGGCTGCCACCGGGCGCCGGGCCCGGCCCGGCCATTCCCGTTCCATCGCCACCACGAGACAGGCCAGGCCGAACCCCTGCAGCCACAAGGTGTAGCGGGCCCACCAGTGCATGGGGGTCAGCAGAAAAAGCGCGGCCACCACCGCCGCCAGGGCGAAGAGCCGGGCCGAACGCCTGGAGAGCAGCAGCCAGACGGCGGCCGGGAGCCCGCCCAGGAGCCAGATCAGGCCGAGACCTCCCAGCCGCCCGGAGACGCTGCATACGGAGAAGGGCCAGTGCGAGGGGCCGCCGTGGGCCCAGGCGACGAGCACCCGCCCCCAGTCCGGCAGGCCGGCGGTGTCGGGCGGGATGTTGGCGGCTTCGTTCATGACGTGCTCCCGGGGCAGGCCGGGCCAGTCGAAAAGCCCGCCGAGCTTCACGGCCATCGGGAAAACCGGGTTTCCGGTATGGAGGGCGTTGCGGGCATACCAGTATCCGCCCGTCAGCAGCAGCGCCAGCAGGGCCAGGAGCAGGGCGGAGACCAGGCGCACGGCGAACCGGGCCCTCATCCCCCGGGGACGGCGCCATGCGGCCCGGGTGAGCGCCGGCAGCAGGGCGACGAACCCGACCGTCACGTAGAGGAGCCCGGACGTCTTGATTCCCGCCACCAGCCCCCCCGACGCGCCGAGCGCCAGCGCCGCCGTCCACGGCAGCCCATGATCGCCTGCCGTCGAGATGACGTGCAGCACCACCGCCAGCAGCGCCACGATCGCCGAGGCGAAGGCCGCGTCCACGTAGGTGCCGTTCAGTTGCTGAACGCTGACCGGCATCAGGGCGAACAGCAGGCCGGCCGCCAGCGCGCCGTGCAACGATGCCCCCAGGCGCCGGGCGATGCAGGCGGAGCCGAGGATCCCGAGCGGCAGGAACCAGGCGTTCAGCGTGTGGACCAGGTTCGCCATCCCGGTGGCGCGGACCCCGACGAAGGCGACCAGCTCCGCCGCCTTGGGATAGGCATTGATGAACATGTCGGCGTAATAGATCTGCTGGGGTTCCATCCGGATCCAGTGGACCCGCCCGGCTTCTCCCCAAAAGTGGATCGCCGGCAGGTGGAAGATGGCGCAATCGGCTCCCAGGTAGGGATGCAGCCACGAATTCACGAGCACCAGCATCAGCAGGGCGATCAACACCGGCAGGAGCCGGCGCCAGGCCGGGAGCGGCCTCGCCGGCGCCCCGTCCGCCTCCACTCCCGGCCAGCGCCTCCGCCCGAGGCGCCCGAAGACAATCGCCCCGGCCCCGGCCAGCAGGAGAATCCCGACCGCGACCGGCTGCGAGATGGAGACCCGACACAGGCTCAGGGCGATGGTTTCGACCTGGACGAGCGCCAGGAACAGGAGCGCGGCTCCCAGCATCCGGATCAGTCCGGAGGCGGATCCAGCCTCCGGCCGCTCTTCCCTTTCCCCCATCCCTCCTGGTTTCCGTCCAGCGGCTCCTCCCCCGCTGCGCGTCGCCGCCTGGAGCGGCTCAGCCCCCTTCCTCCCGCCACGCGTGCAGCGCGCGCAGCAGCCCGGCGGTCGACGAGTCGAACGCTTCCCGGGCACGGCCGCTGCCGGCCAGCGCTGCCCCCACTTGCCCCGCCACCTGCTTGCCCAGCTCCACCCCCCACTGGTCGAAGGAGAAGATGTTCCACACCACTCCCTGGGTGAAGATCTTGTGCTCGTAGAGGGCGATCAGCTTGCCCAGGGTCTCCGGGGTGAGGCGGCGGGCCAGGATGGTGTTCGAGGGGCGGTTCCCGGTGAAGGTGCGGAAGGGCGCCTGTCGCTCCGGAACTCCCGCGTCCTCCACCTCCCTCCCGGCGCGACCGAAGGCCAGGGCGGCGCTCTGGGCCAGCAGGTTGGCCAGCAGCTTGCGGTGGTGCTCCTCCCACCCCTCCCACAGCGTCCGGGAGAACCCGATGAAATCGCAGGGAACGATCTCCGTCCCCTGGTGCAGCAGCTGATAGAAGGCGTGCTGGCCGTTGGTTCCCGGCTCCCCCCAGATGAGCGGCCCGGTGGCGTACCCCGTCTCGCGCCCCTCGCGGTCCACCGACTTCCCGTTCGACTCCATGTCCGCCTGCTGGAAATAGGCCGGGAAGCGGTGCAGGTACTGGTCGTAGGGCAGGATGGCGTGGGCGGTGAAGCCGAAGTAGTTTATGTACCAGACCCCCAACAGGGCCAGGATCACCGGCAGGTTGGCTTCCAGCGGGGCGCGGCGGAAGTGCTCGTCCATGGCCTGGAAACCGGAGAGCATCTCCCGGAAGCGCTCTGCCCCGATGGCGATCATCAGCGGCAGCCCGATGGCCGAGCAGAGCGAGTAGCGCCCCCCGACCCAGTCCCACAGGGGGAGCACGCGTTCCGCGGGGATCCCGAACTCCCCGGCCTCACGGGTGTTGGCCGTAACCGCCAGGAAGTGGCGCCCCACCGCCCCCCGGTCTCCAGTCCTTTCCAGCAGCCACTCCCGGGCCCGCCCGGCGTTGGCCATCGTCTCCTCGGTGGTGAAGGTCTTGGAGGCCACCACGAATAGGGTCTCCCCCGCCTCCACCTGGCGCAGGGTCTCGGCCAGGTGCGAGCCGTCCACGTTCGACACGAAAAAGAACCGGATGTCCCGCTGCGAATAGAACTTCAGGGCCTCACAGGCCATGAGCGGCCCCAGGTCCGAACCCCCGATCCCGATGTTCACCACCGAGCGGATCCTCTTGCCCCCGCTCCCCTTCCACTCCCCGCTGCGCACCGCCTCCGCGATCTCCCCCATGCGCGCCCGTGCGGCCCTCACCCCGGGCATCACGTCCTCTCCCTCCACCCGGAACGACTCCTCCCCGAGGTGGCGCAGGGCGACGTGGAGCACGGCCCTCCCCTCGGTCTCGTTGATCTTCTCTCCCGCGAACATGCGCCCGATCTCCCCCTCCAGCCCGCAGGCCCGGGCCAGGGAGAACAGGAGTTCCATGGTGCGGGCCGTGACCCGGTTTTTGGAGTAGTCCAGCAGGACCCCCTCCGCCTCCGCGGTGAATCTCTGCGCCCTCCCGGGGTCGGCGGCGAACAGCTCCCGCAGGTGGACGCTCCGGGTCCGCCGGTAGTGCCCCTGGAGCGCCAGCCACTCCTCCCGCTCGGTCGGCTTGGGTCTCATCGTCTCCTCCGCATGGTGCAAGCGCTTTCTACAAGGGTCGCTCATTCCTATCAGAAATGCAAGTGAATCGGGTTACGAATCTTCTCTGCATGTTTACCGTGTTTCTCCGTCACGCCACTGCTTTGGCCATAGAATGGATGAAGGCCGAGGTAGAAATGCCTGTCGGTGTTACACCAATTCACCCGTGTTGGGCATTCTCTTCATGCAGCGAGCCCCCATCCAAGTTCAAATGCGGAAATGCTCAAAATCCTTCTGGGCAACGGACCGTCAAGACGCGAGCCGGCTTCTTTTTCCCGCCCGATTCCACTCTGCTTTTTCGGTCCTGACGGGGCGTCAATCCCTGGCATTTCTTCATTGACAGGGCCTTCTCGAGCAGATCGTCTCCCGCCGAGAGCGCAAGGATTACGGCAGCGATCCCGAGTATCCCAATTCAAAAAGTTGCGCCCCGCTCAAGTTTCAAAGTTGCTCAGCGTCACGATCTCCCGCATGATTCATGCCGGCTCAAGCGGCCGCTTTCCGCCGCCTGAGCCATTTGTCCACCTCAACCACCACCACGACCGAAAACGCCACCGCAACGATGTGAGCGAGATCGGCATGGGTGATCGCCTCCGTCCGGAAGACCCACTGCAGGGGCGGCGCGAAAATGAAGGCGATCTGGGCCAGGGCGGCCGCGATCATGCTGTAGAAAAGAAACTTGTTGCCGAGCGGATTCATGGAAAGAACCGACGCATGCTCGGAGCGGGAATTCCAGGCCTGGAAGAACTGGAAGAAAACCATGGTGGTGACCGCCACGGTGCGCGCATGCTCGACGGAACCGCCGCTGTGGAGCGCCCGGAGGTACGCGTAGATCACACCGGCGGCGATGACGATTCCGATCAGCAGCATTCGCTCGAAAAGCAGCCTCGACAGGATTCCCTCATGCGGATCGCGGGGCTTCCGATCGATGATTCCCTTCTCTCCCGGTTCGAACGCCAACGCCACATCCTGGAGCCCGTTGGTCACGAGGTTTACCCAGAGCAGCTGGGCGGCCAGGTAGGGAATCGGGACATCGAGAATCATTGCGGCCAGTATCGAAAGGATGGCCGCCAGGCCGGTTGGCAGAAGGAAGAATATCGCCTTGCGCAGGTTGTCAAACACAATCCTGCCTTCGCGAACGGCCTTGAATATGTTGGCAAAGTTGTCGTCCGCCAGAATCATGTCCGACGCCTCTTTGGCCACATCGGTGCCCGTGATTCCCATGGCGATGCCCAGGTGCGCGGCCTTGAGCGCCGGGGCGTCATTCACGCCGTCCCCGGTCATCGCAACAATCTCCCCACGCCGTTTCAGCTGCCGGGTAATGCGAAGCTTTTGGTCCGGCGCCACCCTGGCGTAGACGGGAACCCTCTGGATCGTTTCATAGAGTTCGTCGTCGCTCATGGCCTCGAGCTCCCGGCCGGTGAGAACGGCCGGATCGCCCTCGACGATGCCAAGCTCGCGGCCGATGGCCGCCGCCGTGTCCGCGTGATCTCCGGTGATCATCACCACCCGGATGCCCGCTTTGCGGCAGCCCCGGATCGCTTCGATCACCTCCGGTCTCGGCGGATCGATCATGCCCTGCAATCCGGCAAGGGTCAACCCGGTCTCGGCGTCGTGGTGGCTGAGCTCGTCCACGTCGGCTGCCACTGGCTTCCAGGCAAAAGCCAGCACCCTCATGCCCTTCGATGCAAGCTCCCGGGCCTGCCGCAGGTATTCTTCTTTCACCGACGGGTCATCCCCCGCCATGCCGACCACCCGTTCGGGGGCGCCTTTCACATACACGACATTGCCCCCCTCGCTCCGGTTGAGCGTGGCCATGAAACCGCGCTCCGACTCGAAGGGGACCATCGCGACCTGCTCATGACGGGCTTTCTCATCCTCGCATGCAAGCCCGCCTTTCAAGGCTGACACGATCAACGCGCCCTCGGTGGGATCTCCGTCGACCTTGTATCTCCCCTCCACCTCATAGAGGTCGGATTCGTTGCAAAGCAGACCGATCCGGAGCAGCCTGCGGAGGGCTTCGGCATCGCTGCCGGCCATGTCTCCCCCCTCCGCGATTATCCCGCCCGCCGGCTCATACCCGATGCCGCTGACCGAATAGGCGGTCTTGCCATCGTAAACGCTGGTTACCGTCATTTCATTCTTCGTGAGGGTGCCGGTCTTGTCGGAGCAGATGACCGTTGTGCTGCCGAGGGTTTCCACCGCCGCGAGCTTTCTGATGATGGCATGGTTCTTGGCCATGCGCGCGACCCCGACCGCCATGGCGATAGTGACCACGATCGGCAGACCTTCCGGGATGGCGGCCACGGCGGTTGCGACGGCCACCATGAACATCTCCGTTGCGTTCTCTCCCAGCGCGAGGCCCACTCCGAAGAGGGCGGCTGATGCCGCCATGACGTACATGCCGACGATCCTGGCGAGTCTCTCGATTTTCTCCTGAACCGGCGCCTTGGTTGCGCCGATGTCGCGGACGTCTCCGGCGATCTGTCCCAGAACGGATTTGCTGCCGGTTGCGACCACGACGCCGCGGGCCCGTCCGTTCACCACGGCCGTGCCCATGAAGGCCATGTTGATCTGGTCGGCAGGGGTAATGTTCTCATCCGCGATGGCGTGGATCTTCTTCTCCACGGGCAGCGACTCTCCCGTCAACATCGCCTCATCCACGCGCAACTCATTGACATGCAAAAGCCTGAGATCGGCTGGAGCCCGCGCCCCTGAAGCGAGCAACACGACGTCGCCGGGGACCAGTTCCGCCCCATCGATCTCCTTCTCGTGGCCATCCCTGACCACCCTCGCTTTTGAGACGAGGAGCCTCTTGAGCGCCCTCACTCCCTGCTCCGCCTTGTATTCCTGCGTATAGCCGATGACGGCGTTGAGACCGACGACCGCCAGAATGACTCCGGTATCAATGAATTCTTGCAGGAAGAAGGTGACGACCGCCGCCAGCAGCAATATGTATATCAAGGGACTCGCGAACTGGTGAAGAACAATTTTCAGCCTGCCAATGCGCTCTTCCTCGGCGAGCTTGTTGGGGCCGTATTGCTGCAGACGATCGCGGGCTTCGGCTTCCGTCAGCCCATGTCCTGAAGACTCCATCGCCAGCAGAACATCCGCCGCTTCGAACTGGTGCCAGTTCATGTGTCTCTCCTTCGATACGTTCACGACTATTCTAGCCAATTTGCACGGAACTGAGAATGCCATTCAGGTGCCGGCGTATCTTTTCCTGCGGATGAGCGTTATCCGCTTCGATTCCATTGCTTTTTTTCTGGAAAAAGGGGGTTGAAAGCCTGTTCGGGGCTGCATGAAACGCTTCCAGCGAGATGCGACGACTGGACAAGTGGTCCGGCGCTTTCCTTGACTCTCCCGGGCGCGGATGCTATAAACTCCGCCATGGGACTGATCGAGGCCGTGGAAGCGATCCGCGGTGCCAAGAATCTTTTGGCGCTGAGCGGGGCCGGCATCTCGGCCGAGAGCGGGGTGCCCACCTTCCGCGGGGAGAACGGGTACTGGAGACGGCATCGCGCCGCGGAGCTGGCCACCCCCGAGGCCTTCGCCCGCGACCCGAAGCTGGTCTGGGAGTGGTACGACGAGCGCCGCCGGGCCATCTCCGCCTGTGAGCCGAACCCGGCGCACCGGGTGCTGTCCGCCTGGGAAGACCGCTTCGAGCGACTTTTCGTGGTCACCCAGAACGTGGACGGGTTGCACCAGAGGGCCGGATCGAAGCGGATGGTGGAGCTGCACGGGAACATCTGGCAGACCCGCTGCACCCGGGAGGGGACCATCGCCGAGGATCTGCGGGTTCCGCTGCCGGAGATCCCGCCCCAGTGCCCGCGTTGCGGGGCGCTGCTGCGGCCCCACATCGTCTGGTTCGGGGAGGACCTGCCGCGGGCCGCGCTGCAGAAGGCCGGAGAGCTGGTCGAGGCCTGCGACGTGATGCTGGTGATCGGGACCTCGGCGCTGGTCTACCCGGCCGCGGACATGCCGGTGCAGGCCCTGGGGAATGGCGCCTGCGTGATCGAGATCAACCCGGACGAGACGCCCCTCTCCGACGCGGTGACCATCCGCCTGGCCGGGGCCGCCGGGAGCGTGCTGAGCCGGATCGACCGGGCGCTTCAGGGAGCGAAGGGATGAAACCCATGGACATGGAGATGATCAAGAAGGGCGTGCGGCTCATCCTGGAGGGGCTCGGCGAGGAGACCGGCTCCGGGCGCCTGCGCGAGACCCCGGAGCGCGCCGCCGCCATGTTCGCCGAGGTGCTGGCTTCCACCGGGCGCGACCCGTCCGAATTCCTCAAGACGCTCACCGAGGAGAAGCACGACGAGATGGTGATCCTCAAGGACATTCCCATCTACTCGATGTGCGAGCACCACCTGCTCCCCTTCTCCGGCCGGGCCTCGGTCGCCTACATTCCCAAGAAGGGCCGCATCATGGGGCTGAACACCATCGGCCACCTGGTCGACTTCCTGGCCAGGAGGCTGCAGATCCAGGAGCGGCTGACCAAGCAGATCGCCGACTACCTGGTCGACGCCCTCGATCCGCTGGGGGTGATGGTGGTCATCAAGGCGGAGCACCTCTGCATGACCATGAGGGGGGTCAAAAAGCCGGGATCGCTGACCGTCACCTCGGCGGTGCGGGGCGTGTTCCGCGAAGACACCGGCCCGCGCCAGGAAGCGATGTCGCTGCTGACCTCGCCCGAAAACCGCTAGTCCGGTTTTTCCTTCAATCCGTCCCTCACCCAGGCGGGGATGCCCCCGAAGCCCCCGTTGGAGAAGAGGACGACCCGCTGCGGTCCGTCCAGGCGCAGCCCCTTCAGGAACCCGCGCACCGCCCCGTAGTCGGGGCAGAGAACGGCGCGGCGTCCGCGCCGGTTCAGCTCTTCGACCAGCTCCGCCGTGTCGAGCCTCTCCTCCGGGGAGATTCTCTCCTTCAGCCAGACGTCCATCAGCGCGACTTCGTCGGCCGCGGCCAGGGCGTCCGTCAGCCGCGCCTGGAAGACGTTGCGGCGCAGGGTCGCCGAGCGAGGCTCGAACACCGCCACCAGTCTGGCCCCGGGGTGGCGGGCGCGCAGGCTGGACAGCACGCTGGCGATGGCCGTCGGATGGTGGGCGAAATCCTCCAGAAAGACGGTTTCGCCGCTTTTTCGCAGGACTCCCAGGCGGCGCTCCACACCCCGGAAGGCCGCGACCGCCCTTTGCATGAGGTCCAGCGGAAGGCCGAGGTGGTGGCCCAGGGCGATGCCCGCCGCCAGGTTCCAGGCGTTGTAGCGCCCGTCCAGACGGGTGCGGAATGGCCACTCCCGGCTTCGGTGGCGGAGGGTGAAGGCGTACCCTCCCGGCTCCTCGCGCAGGCCGCCGATCTCGAAATCGGCGCCCGGGCCGCCGTAGGTCAGCACCGGGGCGCAGGCGCGGGCCAGCGCCAGCCGATTCATCTCGTAGTCGAGGTTCGACACGATCACGCCGTTGCCGGGCACCTGGTCGACCAGCTGCATGAAGCTCTGCAGGTATCGCTCGGGGGTGGGAAAGAAATCGAGGTGGTCGTGCTCCATGGCCGTCAGCAGGAGCTGCTTCGGCCGGTACTTGAGGAACTTCGAGGTGCGGTCGAAGAAGGCGGTCTCGTACTCGTCGCCCTCGGACACGAAGTAGTCGCCGCGGGCCAGGCGGAAGTTGGCCGTGAAGTCGGCCGGCTTGCCGCCGACGAAAAAGCCCGGGCGCAGGCCGGCGTGATGGAGCAGGAAGGCGACGAACGAGGTGATGGTCGTCTTGCCGTGGCAGCCGGCGACGACGACCGACTGGCGGCCGCGGATGAAATGGCGGTAGAGCGCCTCGGGCATGGAGAGGTAGTCGTACCCGGCGGCGAGCACGTGTTCTGCCTCCGGGTTGCCGCGCGACAGCACGTTGCCCAATACGCACAAATCGACGTCGGGCGGCACGTGGGCTGCCGCGTAGCCCGGGCGCACCGCGACATGCAGGTCGGCCAGTAGCCGGTCGACCGGCGGGTAGACGTTCTGGTCGGATCCGGAGACGATCCAGCCGCGGCGCTTGAACAGCCCGGCCAGGGCGCTCATGCCCGTGCCGGCGATGCCGCTCAGGTGGACTTTTTTCATTCCCGCACCCCGCTCTCGATGACGCACAGCCCCGCGCAGTTCCGGCCCCCGATCTCCGCCTCCACGCCCAGCGGCACGGTGTGGCAGTCGTCGCCGTGGCCCAGGGGCAGATCGCCGACGACCGGCAGCCCCGGCGGCAGGAGATCCAGGAGCCGCCGGTGGAAATCGTCCCGCTCCCCCTCGTTTCGGAAGCATCCCGGAAAGCGGCCCAGAGCCACCCCGGCCACGCCGTCCAGCATGCCGGCGTGGCGCAGCTGCCAGACGAGCCGGTCGAGGCGGTAGGGGCGCTCGTTGACGTCTTCCAGCAGCAGGATGCGGCCGCGGGTGCGCGGCCGGTAGGGCGTGCCGGCCAGCGAGGCCAGGTTGGTCAGGCAGCCCCCGGTGAGCGGCGCGCGCGCCCGCCCCGCGCGCAGCACGGTCCCGGGCACGACCGCCCGCTTTCCGCCCCCCAGGGCGCGCCACAGGCTGTCCGGGTCGGATCGGCCCCCGGCCAGGGTGGAATAGACCATCGGGCCGTAAAAGACCACCAGCCGGCGCCGGTCCAGCAGGTACCACAGCAGGTAGGAGACGTCGGAGGAGCCGACGACCAATTTGGGGCGGCGGGTCCGCAGTTGGTGCAACAGCGGCAGCAGGTGGTTGGCCCCGTAGCCCCCGCGCCCGGCCCACAACACCCGCACCGCGGGATCGTCCCAGAACGCCTGCAGCTCGGTCAGTGCCCGTGCCGGCGTCCGCGAGCGGAAGCCGTCCGCGTCCAGGGCCCCGGCCACCTCGACGGGTTCGAGCCCGAGGCCTCGCACCGCCTCCAGGCCGAGGGATCGGAACGGCTCGCGCGCCGGCGACGAGGGCATGAAGATGCCCACCCGGTCCCCGGGGCGGAGAGGCTCAGCCTTGCGCATCATGGCGGACGAGGCGCAGGGTGACGATGGTGCCCTGCCCGGGCTGCGAATCGATGGCCAGCCGGCCGTGGTGAAGCTCGACGATGCGCCGCACGATGCTCAGCCCCAGGCCGCTTCCCGCTTCCTTCAGCGTGTAGTTCTCGCGCTCGATAAGGGCGAGCTCATCCGGGCTCATGCCGCGCCCGTTGTCGCGCACCTCCAGCACGGCCCACCCCCCCTCGCTCCGGACGGCGACCTCGACCATTCCCTGCCCGGGAGTCACCGCCTCGATGGCATTGCCCACCAGATTGCGCAGCGCCTGTTTGATCTTGGTGCGGTCGGCCGATACGGCCACATCCTCGCCGCCGGCCCGCATCTGCAGCCGCACCCCGGTGTAGATCGGGCGCAGGCTCTCCAGCTCCTGGGCGGCCATCTCGCCGAGGGCGAAGGGCTCCGGGCTCATCTCGTCGAGCTTGGACAGGTCGAGGAAACCGTACGCCACGCGGCGCAGGTGCTCGGTCTCCTCGGTGATGAATCGGACCGCCTGGATGACCTGCTGCCGCCACTGGGGGTTGGTCTCGCGCTCGTCGAGAAGCAGGGGGATCTGCTCGGCCGAGAGGCGGATCGGGGTCAGCGGGTTCTTCACCTCGTGGGCCACCCGCCGCCCCAGCTGGATCATGGTCTTCATGCGGGCGATCTCGCTGATGCTGCGACGCTGCTCGCGCAGGCCCTCGACCATGGCGTTGAATCCCGCGTAGAGGCTCTTCAACTCCGTCTCGGTGGGCAGGTCCGGCAACGGCTCGAGCTGGCCGCGCTCCACGCCGGACATGCCGCGGTTCAGCTCGTGGATCGGGGCCAGGATCAGGTTGCGGAAGAACCGGGCGGCGGCCAGCCCGACCACCAACAGGGCGAAAAGCAGGGAAATGGTGAAATCGACGTGCTCGCGTCCCGACTGCCCGGCGCCGGCGCGTCCCCCGGCCATATCCACGCGCACGACGTACGCCGGCGGCACCCGGAAGTAGAGATTGGCGCCGCCGTCGAGGCGCTCCTCGAGGGCGAACGGCTGGTTGGCCTGCTCCAGCAGGCGGCGCACCCCGGAGTGGAGGAATTCGGGCAGTTGCAGGCGGATCACCTGGCGGTAGTTGGAAGCGTGAAGCAGCACGCCGTTTTCGTATACGCTGACGTCCCCGTCCAGGATGCCGGCCAGCAGGAAGAGGTGATTGGGGGTGATCTCGCCCCGCTCCGCGGCCAGGTTGCGGACGATGTTCTGGGCGACCCGTCCGCGCTCGAAGGCGGTCGCCCTGGCCAGGCCCTGCTGGGCGGAGAGGTTGGCGTTGAGGGCGAAGAGGGAGAACAGCAGCGCCGTGGACAGCGAAACCAGCACCAGGATCAGGAACACCTTCACCGAGAACGAACGGTAGAGGAATTTCCAGTCGAGCCGCCGCAGGACGCGCAGGTGACCGAGAGCCAGCAGCACCAGGGCCGCCAGGAAGGCGCGCACGAACAGGGCGACCACCCGGATGGGCGAGTGCACGGGGTAGAAGATCACCACCGTCTGCTCCTGCTGGCGGAAGGCATAGCCGGCATAGCGCGCGCCGCCGTCGCGGAAGGACACCCAGCGATCGCCGGCCTGCGGCAGGAGGCGGAAGCCGGCCGCGCTGAGGTTGGCGGGGTTCTCCATCACCCGCCCCTCCTCGTCCAGCCGAAGATAACTCAGCTGCTCGCCCCGGATGCGTCGGTTGAGAGTGAAAATGGTCGTCTGGTCGCGGTTCTTCAGGATCAGTTCGGGCGAGTTCAGCACCTCGACCACGATCGAGCCCAGCAGGCGCCCCTCGGCGAACACATGGATGGTGGCCACCGCCATGCTCACCGTCCGGCCGAACAGCACGGCCGGGACCTCCTGCACGTGCCAGAACGGGAAGCGCTCGTTTGTCCTCGGCGGCACCGGGATGTAGGGCATCTGGTAGTGGAATTCCCCGCGCATGCCCCCGTCCGGGGCCAGCACGAAGATGCCGGAGGCGATGTTCTCGCGGGCAGCGAGGCTGTTTCGCCAGATCTCCTCGAGGTCGACGCCGGCGTCCGTGAAGAAGCCGTACGGTCCTCCCTGCCGGCCGTTGATCACGCCGATGATCTCCCTCGCCACCAGCTTGGCATAGTGGCTCTGCGAGGAAAATATGGGGCTCAGGGAATCCCGGATGAATCCCCGCTTCTCCGCCGCGTCCCCGGCCAGCAGCAGGGCGGTGACCGACAGAGCCGCCGCCAGGCCGGCCAGGAGGCGCGGCCAGAGCCTGTCGCGGGCGAGCGGCAGCGGCGCGAAACAGGCGGAGAGGAGAATCCAGATTTCCCAGCCGGGAACCCGGACCGTCACGGCGAGGGCCAGCAGGGCCGCCTGGGCCACCGCCCAGCCCCCGCCCGGGCGCCCCGCCGGGCCCTTCTCGGGGAGGGCGGCGAACCCGGCCAGCAGCGGCAGCAGGTGCAGCAGCAGCAGGCTGCCCAGCAATCCCAGGTAGCCGGGACGGAGAGCGAAATCGGCGTAGGGAAAATCGACGTGGCGGAGGAGGGCCGGGGCCAGCCCGGCGGCGATCACGGCGGTGGCGTTGAAGGCGGCAAAGGCCCATCCGTACCCGGATCCACGCCGGCGGCGCGACCGCAGCAGGAGCAGCACGCCCGCCGCCAGCAGCAGCAGGAAGGCGTGCTGGACCCGCTGCAGCGGGGGCAGCGTGGCGACCAGCTTCCAGCCCATGTTGACGGCGGCCAGCCTCGTGACCGCCCGCCACAACGCCAGCAGCAGGGCCGCGCCCGCTAGCAGGCCGGCCGGCCAGCGGGCCCTGGTACCCCGGGCGGCCCCCAGCAGGGCGGCCGCCAGCGCCACCAGCAGCAGGTCGATCCAGCCATCGTGGCGTCGGCGGTAGGCCTTCTCCACGTCCTGCCGGCTGATGGTCATGTCGAGCATCAGCTGTCCGCAGGAGCCGTCCAGAACCCGGCGCACGAAGTAGCGGTTCGAAACCGGGTCGGCCTCGAAGCCCGGCGCCGGGCGGGCCGCCGTCCGCGCCGAGAACTGCAGAGCGACGGCGGCGTCGCCGATGCGCAGGCCGTGGAGCAGGCGGGGGTCCTCCAGGTCGAGGAAAGGCGCCTGGTAGTACAGGGTTCCGGAGATCCGCCGCAGGGCGAAGACGAGATGCCCCTTTCGGACCAGCTGCAGATCGCCGGGTCGGATCTCGCTGCGCCGGAAGAATGCGATTTCTCCGGTGCTGGCGCGCACGACTCCGTTTTCCACCGTGAACAGCGCCTCGCGCGGCCGCAGCTGGGTCTCGTCGAGCCGGTCCGCCGGATCGCGGGCGGCCAGGCGGGAGGAGCGCGCGATGAGCCGGCCGCGGCCGTCCCGCAGGACTTTTTCCAGCCCTCTCACCCTGGCGTCGAGAAACCCGCTCACCGCCGTGACGCTCACCGGCCGTCCCGCGTCCAGCCACAGCCATGCCAGCAGGGCCGCCGGCAGCAGCGGCAGCAGGCGCTTCATATGCGCAGCCCGCGCAGGTAATCGAGCCGCCACTCGCGCCCCCCGGGGGATGGGACCTGGCTCATGAAGAAGATCAGCTTGACCGTCAGCGACTGACCCGAGGTCACGTGGCGCAGGGTCAGTTCGAGGGACTGCACGGCCCGCTCGTTGCCGACCTGGATCGCCGACCACTGCACGCGGCGGACGCGGTACGGCCGCAGGCGGGAGCCCAGGGTGCGGCAGAAGCGCTCACGACCGTAATAGCCGCGCATGGCCAGCGGTTCCTCCAGGTTGGCCGCCACCCGCTCGCGGCAGATGGACTGCAGGGCCGCGTAGTCGCCGCTCTCCAGGGAGGCCTGGATCGGCTGCATCAGCAGGTACTGGTCCTGCAGGGCGAGCAGCAGCAGCAACGCGACCATGGGGCCGTCAGAAGCGGACGCAGCTGGAAATGGCGTACCCCGGCAGCTTGGCCCGCCCCTGCAGGAACTCCAGCTCGACCAGGAATTCCATCCCGACCACCGTCCCGCCGAGGCGCTCGACCAGGCGGGCGGCGGCCAGCGCCGTTCCGCCGGTGGCCAGCAGGTCATCCACCACCACCACCCGCTCGCCGCGGCAGATGGCGTCCTCGTGCACTTCCAGCGCGTTGCGTCCGTATTCCAGCGTGTACTCCTCGCGGATGGCGCGGGCCGGGAGCTTGCCCGGCTTGCGGGCCGGCACGAAGCCGCAGCCCAGCTTGTAGGCCATGATGGAACCGAAGATGAATCCGCGCGACTCGACGGCCAGCACCTTGTCGACGTTTTGCTCCAGGTACTTCTTGACCATCTGGTTGGCCGCGTAGCGGAGCGCTTCACCGTCCTTCAGCAGGGTGGTGATGTCCTTGAACAGGATTCCCGGAGTCGGGAAATCGGGCACATCGCGAATCGTCTTTTCGAGCTCCATGGCACCTCCGCAGACGCCATCATACCTCATTTGCCGGCGTTCGTGAACCCGGGCGCCGGTTTTCCGGGCGGCGCCGGAGGAGAAGCGTCAGGGGTGATATCCGGCCAGGAAGTCGCTCAGCCGGGAGACCGCGCGGGCACGGTGCGAAACGCGGTTCTTCTCGGAGGCTTCCAGCTCGGCGAAGCTCTTGCCCAGGGGGGGGTAGTAGAAAACCGGGTCGTAGCCGAAGCCACCTTCGCCCCGCGGACGGTCGAGGATGGTGCCCGCCGCCCGGCCGTGGAACTCCGCCACCGTCTCCCCCGCGCGCGCCAGGTGCAGCCACACGGTGAAGGCGGCGCGCCGGTCGGTCTCGCCGGCGAGGGCGGCCAGGAGCTTGTCCACGTGGGCGCGGTCGGGGGCGCCCTCTCCGGCATAGCGGGCCGAGCGCACCCCGGGAGCCCCTCCCAGCGCCGCCACCTCCAGGCCGGAGTCGTCGGCCAGGGTGAGCCGCCCGCCGGCCAGGCGGCTGTAGTGCAGCGCCTTGATGCGGGCGTTCTCGCGAAAGGTGGCCCCGGTCTCCCGGGCGGTGGCGGCGATGCCCAGGTCGGCGAGCGTCAGCAGCCGCCAGCCCGCGCCAACCGCCCCCAGCAATGCGGCGAACTCTCCCGCCTTGCCCCGGTTGGCCGTGGCCAGCAGCAGGTCCATCGTCTACAGGTTCTCGCTCAGCAGCTCGGTCACGCCCTGCAGGTGGATCACCTTCTCCACGAACTCGCGCCCCTTGTGGGGAGAGGTGGTGAAAACGAGCTCCAGCTCGTAGCCGCCGCGGCTCTTGGTGAGCCGGGACTGGGACGACCGGATGTTCAGCTCGGTCATCACCTTCTTGATGTCGAAGAAAATGGCGACCCGCTCGGAAAAGGCGATCTGGTAGATGAACACCTGTTTCTGCCTTTCCAGGAAATTGGCCAACTGGCGGAACACGGCCAGGACCAGCACCACCAGCAGGGTCACCAGCAGCGGGAAGAGGTAATAGCCGAGCCCGACGGCGATGCCGATCCCCGATACCGCCCAGATGGAGGCGGCTGTCGTCAGCCCATGGACCGCCATGCGCGCCTGGATGATGGCCCCGGCCCCGAGAAAGCCGATGCCGGTGACGATCTGCGCCGCCAGCCGCGCCGGGTCACCGCCGCCGGCCACGCCCGGGAAAGCGATGGACAGCACCGTGATCAGGGCGCTTCCCATGGCGATGAGGATCATCGTGCGCAGGCCGGCTTCCTTGTGGGCCAGCTCCCGCTCCAGACCGATGATCCCGCCCAGCAGGGCCGCCAGAACCATCTTCAGCAGCATTTCACCCATGCCTCGCCTCCCGGCCGGCGGCCCGGCGCCTACGGCACGAAGGGACGGTTGAAGAAGTGGCGGCACCAGAAGTCGAGGTTGGCGCGCCGGTACTCGACCGACTTGGGGCCACGGAAACCGTGCCGCTCCCCGGGATAGATCATCAGCTCGACGCTCTTGCCGGCGTCCTGCAGGCGGTCGATGAGCTGCAGCGCGTTCTGCATGTGGACATTGTCGTCCATGGATCCGTGGGCGATGCGCAGGCCGCCGCGGTAGCCGTCTACGGCATGAAGCAGCGACGAGTCGCGATAACCGTCCGGGTTCTGCTCGGGGGTGTCCATGTAGCGCTCGGTGTAGACGGAATCGTAGAGCCGCCAGTCGGTGACCGCGAAGTCGGCGATGCCGCAGCGGAAGAGATCGCCCGCGCGCAGCAGGGCCAGGGCCGCCACGTACCCGCCGTAGGATCCCCCGGTGATGCCGATCCGCTGGCCGTCGACGAAGGGCAGGCTGCGCAGGTGGCGGACGGCCTCCTGCAGGTCGTTCAGCTCCCACTTCCCGAGCTGGCGGTGCATCAGGTCCTCGCCTTTCTTGCCGAAGTGGCCGGAGCCCCGATGATCGAAGGTCATGACGATGATGCCCTGCTGGGCCAGATAGTATTCGGCGAAGCCGCGGCCGAAGGCGTTGCCTACCGAGGCCGCCCCGGGACCGCCATAAACGTTGAGGACCACCGGGTAACGGGTGGAAGGGTCGAACCCCGGGGGCAGGATCCAGGCTGCCGGCAGCTGCAGGCCGTCGCTCGTCGGGATGCGGAACAGCTCGGCCCGGCCGAGATCGTACTCGGCCAGCTTGTCGGTGCGGCTGTCGCCCAGCTGCCGCTGCAGCCGGCCGTCGCCGCGCCACAGCAGCAGCCGCGGCGGGACGCCCAGGGCCGAATGGAAGTCGGTGAACCAGGAACCGCCGGGCGAGACGCTGACCCGGTGCATGCCGGGCCCGCCGGTCAAGCGGCGCAGCCCCCCCCCGGCCAGCGGGATCTCGTACAGGCCGAGCTCGGTCGAATCCTCGCGGCGCGCCGTGAACAGGACCCGCTTGCGGGCCGCATCCACCAGGCTTATCCCGGAGACGGACCAGTCGCCGCGGGTCAGCTGCTCCACACCGCCGTTGGCGGCGACGCGGTAGAGGTGCGGCCAGCCCTCGCGGGAACTGACGAGCAGCAGGCCACCGTCGGGCAGCACCTGGTAGTCGCTGCCCTCGCCGAACTCCACCCAGGTCGCCTGCTTCTCTTCGTAGGCCTGCTCCAGCCTTCCGGAGGCGGGGTCGAAGCGGAAAATCCGCATCCAGTTCTGGTCCCGGTTCGCCCACTGGAAGTAGAGCCGGCCTCCGTTTCCCGACCACCTGGGCAGCGCCAGGTAGTGGTCGGCGGCATCGGCCTCGGGCACCCAGCGGATGTCCCCGGAGGCAGCGTCGGCGACGCCCAGGCGCACCTGGGGGTTGGGGTACCCCGCCTTGGGGTAGCGCTGAATCTCCAGCTGCCCGTAGTCGCCGCGCACCTGGAACAGGGGGAACTCCGGCACCCGTTCCTGATCGAAGCGCATGAAGGCGATGCGCAGCGAGTCGGGGCTCCACCAGAAGGCCCGGTAGCGGCTGCCGCGGCCGAGTATCTCCTCGTAGTAGACCCATGACGCGTGGCCGTTGAGGACGGTGGCGCTGCCGTCGCGGGTCAGTGCCCGGCTCTGCCGGCTGGCCAGGTCGCAGACGTAGAGGTTGCCCTCCCGGGTGTAGGCGATGCGGCGCCCGTCCGGAGAGAACTGCGGGTTCTGCTCGTCGCCCGGGGTCTCGGTCAGCCGTTCCAGCCTGGCCGCGTCGCGGCGGAACAGGTAGAGATCGCCCTTGTGGACGAAGACGAAAAGCCGGTAATCCGGCGTGTTGTCGTTCGCCTGCAGCAGGGTGAGCCCCTGGGGCAATGCCGCGGCGTACGGGGCGGGATCGAGGACCAGGCGGCTTTTCCCGCTGCGCGCGAGCACCCGGTAGATCTTGCCGCCGCGCAACTCGTGGTACGACTGATCGTCGGACCAGCCGCTGATGAACGGCAGCGGCTTGAGCAGGGCCTCGCCGCGGTTCAACAGGGCCTGCTCATAGGTCAGCCTCTTTCCCTCTCCGGCCAGCAGCAAACCGCAGCATGCCAGCAGCCATCCCGCCATTTTCATTCGCGTCATGTGGGTTCCTCCCCTATGCAGTCAGCCGGGCGCGGCGTTTCCGCCGGATGGCCGGCGCCATGGTCAGATCACGAATCCGTCTGGCAACTCGGCGTTTTTGGGCACGACGACGATGCCATCGACGATCAGGTACTCGTCCGTTTGGGCCTGCATCACGCCCCGCTGGTTGACGATGCGCACGCCGTCGCCGACGCGCACGTTCTTGTCCAGGATCGCGTTTCGGATCACGCAGCCGGCGCCTACGCCCAGCAGCGGGCGGCGCTGTTCGCGGCGGCGAAGCTGTTCGGCCGCGGTCTCGTAGTAATCGGCGCCCATCATCACCACCCGCTCCAGGTCGGCGCCGCGGCGGATGATCGAGCGGAGGCCGACGACCGACTCCGCGATGCGGCCCCCCTCGATGATCGATCCGTCGCTGATGAGCGCATGGCGGACGGCGCAGTCTCCGATCTTGGCCCCGGGCAGGAAGCGCTTGTGGGTGTAGACCGGATACTCCTCGTCGTAGAAGTCGAATCGGGGCACGGGGGCGGCGAAATCGAGGTTGGCCTCGAAGAAGGAGCGGATGGTGCCGATGTCCTCCCAGTAGCCGTGGAACTCGCAGGCCCGGACGTGGCAGTCCCCGATGGCCGAAGGGATGATCTGGTGGCCGAAGTCGGCGCGGCTGTCCCGCTCCAGCAACGCCACCAGGGTGTCCTTGCGGAACGCGTAAATGCCCATCGAGGCGAGGTACTCGTCCGCGCCGGCCGCCGGTCGGCGGTATTCGTCCAGCACCGCCGGGTCCTTCGGCTTCTCGACGAAGTGGCTGATGCGTTGCCCGGCGTCGATCTTCAGGATGCCGAACTCCGGAGCCTGGGACCGGGTGACCGGCTTGACGGCGATGGTCAGGTCGGCGCCGTCGCGGAGGTGGGCGGCGACGAAATCCCGCAGGTTGATCCGGTAGAGCTGGTCGCCGGAAAGGATGACCACCGTGCCCGCCTTCTGTTCGCGGATGTAGCCGAGGTTCTTGCGCACCGCGTCGGCCGTCCCCTGGTACCAGTCGGAATCGGCCATGGTCTGCTGCGCGGCCAGGATCTGCAGGAAGCCGTCCGAGTAGGAGTCGAACTGGTAGGTCTGCGAGATGTGGCGGTGCAGCGAGGCCGTGTTGAACTGGGTGAGCACGTAGATCTTGCGGATCTCCGCGTGGAGGCAGTTGGAGATGGGGATGTCGATCAGCCTGAATTTCCCGCCGATCGGCACGGCCGGCTTGGACCGGTAGCGAGTCAGCGGATAGAGGCGGGTGCCGCGACCGCCGCCGAGGATGACCGCCAGCACGTCCTTCATGGCCGGCCCTTCCGGCACAGCCGCGCGCCGCCCCCCATGTCAGAACAGCCTCAGGGGATCCAGGATCAGGTGGACCCTCCCCTCGCCGGTGATCATCGCGCCGGAGACGACGTCGATGCCGCTGACCATGTCGGCCAGGGGCTTGATCACGTACTCGCTCTCGTTGTATACCTGGTCGACCAGCAGGCCGAGTTTCTGGTTCTTGACATTCAGGATCACCAGCGGCTGCATGGCGCCCTGGGGTCCCCCGTTGCCTCCCAGGCTCAGGCGGTCGCGCAGGCGGAAGACGGGGAGCATCTCGTCGCGGATGACGGTCATCATCCGGCCCTTGTAGCTGAACAGGCGGTCCTTCTCCACCTTGGTGGTCTCGATGATGTACTCGAGCGGCAGGTAGAATCGCTGCCGGTTGGTCTCGACCTCGAGGCCGCGTCCGATGGCCAGGGTCAGCGGCAGGCGGATGGTGATGGTGCTGCCCGCGTTGACCGCGCTCTCGATGACCACGTTGCCCCCCAGTTTCTCGATGTTGGTCTTGACCACGTCCATGCCCACGCCGCGCCCCGACACGTCGGTCACCTCGCGGGCCAGCGAGAACCCGGGCAGGAAGATCAGGTTGAGCGCCGAGGTGTCGTCCATGCGCTCGAGGTCGGCCTCGGGAACGACCCCCTTCTCCAGGGCCTTCAATCGGATCCTGCCGGGGTCGATGCCCTTGCCGTCGTCGGCGATCTGGATGCCCACGTACTGCCCCTGGTTGAAGGCCTTCAGCCGCACCGTCCCCTCTTCCGGCTTGCCCTGGGCAACCCGCTCCTCGGGGCGTTCGATGCCGTGGTCGCAGGCGTTGCGGATGAGGTGCACCAGCGGGTCGCCGATGGCTTCGATGATGTTCTTGTCGATCTCCGTCTCCTCGCCGCTGATCTCCAGGCGGATCTTCTTGCCCAGTTTTTTGGACAGGTCGCGCACCAGCCGGGGGAAGCGCGAAAAGGCGTTGGCCAGCGGCAGCATGCGGATCTGCATGATTCCCGCCTGCAGCTGGTCGGTGATGCGGGCGATGACGTCGGCCGAGACCTTGACGCGGGTGGCCACGTCCGGCACGTCCAGGCGCATGGCGATGTCCTTGGCCAGCGAGTTCAGGTTGTTTTTGCTGATCAGCAGCTCGCCGATCAGGTTCATGAAAACGTCGACTTTCTCCTGGGCGACCTTGATCACCTTGTCGCCGGCCCGCGCCTCCGCGCCGGCCAGGCCGCGGTCGCCCGCCAGCGGCGGCGGGACGGTGGCTTTGCGCCGGTCGGGGGCTTCCTCCCGGCGGCGGTCCGCGTGGCGGCGGAAAAACGCGAGCTGCTGGCGCAGGTCGTCGACCATCAGCCCTTCGTTCTCGTCCTTGCCCCCGGAAAGGAAGTCGGCGATGCGCTCGCACTCGACGGCCTTCCCGATCAGCTCCGAGTGGCCGATCTTCTCGCCGATCTTGGCCATGTTGCGGTAGGCCCGCTGGAGCTTCTTCAGCGCCCGCGCCCGCTTGTCCTCGTGGGCCAGCTCGTCGATGCCGGCGGCGATGGCCTCGAGGGTCTGGCTGATGCTGTTGGACACGGCCTGGGCCAGCGAATCGCCGCCGATCTCCTTGATGGCCGCGACGGCCTCCCCGGGTTCCTTCCCCAGGGCGCTCAACTCGGCCATCAGCAGCGACACGTCCACGTCGCTGGCCTGGTTGGCGTGGAAATCCAGCAGCAGGCGCTTCATGACGTCGAGGGCGTTGAGCAGCGTCTCGGTCTCGGCCGCGGTCAGGGGGACCGACTCGTCGCGGTGGCGCTGCACCAGGGATTCGGCGGCGTGGGCGACGTCCTTCAGGCGGTTGAGGTAGTGCTGCCGGCGAACCGACTCGTCATCGATGACCGACAGGATGACGCCGGTGTTGCCCTTGATGCTGTGCAGCGAGCGGAACAGGTCGTTGTACACCTCGAGGCGGGCGGGGTCGCTTTCCAGGCGCAGCAGGATCTCCTCGATCGTCGCCAGGTGCTCACCGCACTCCAGGTCGTAGTCGTCCTTCATCTCCTGCGGATAGCGGATGGATGCGTAGTCGATCGCCGGGGCCGAAACGGCGGCCGCCGGCTGCCCGGCGACCGGCTCCGGCGCCGCCGCTTCGCCCGCCCCGGTCTTGCGGGCGCGCAGGCGTCGCACCTTCTGCAGGGTGGAGTCGAATTCGATGTCCTCGATCTCGATTTCGTTGCGCTCCCGCGAGCGGTCCGCGGCGGCGGCCGCCTGCTGGGTATTCTTCAGCATCTTGGAGATCCCGTCGACGGCCTCCAGCAGCACGTCGATGATCTCGGAATCGATGTCGGTGATGCGGCCCTTGCGGATGTCGTCGAGGAGCGTCTCGACCTCGTGGGACAGGTGGCCGATGTTGCTCAGGCCGAGGAAGGACGACGTGCCCTTGATGGTGTGGATGGGACGGAAGATGGAATTGATGAACTCGACGTCCTTGGAGATTTCCAGCTTGAGGATCTTCTCCTCGATGCCGCTTAAATGCTCCTCGGACTCGTTCAGGAATTCGAGCAGGACCACCAACTCGTCACGGGACATGGCGATGAGCATGGTCAAATCCCCAGCAGCAGCTTGATGTTCTCGATGAGGGCGTTGGGCTCGATGGGCTTGACGATGTAGACGTCGGCGCCGGCATCGAAGCCGCGCTGCTTGTCGTGGGCCTCCGATTCGGTGGATATGATGACGATGGGGACCTTCTCGAATTCGCGGTGCTCGCGAATGCGCTCGACCATCGTGTAGCCGTCCATGTTGGGCATGTTGATGTCGGTGACGATCAGGTCGATCCCCGGTATCTGGAACATCTTCTCCAGCCCGTCCGCGCCGTCGATGGCCGAGACGACGGCGAACCCGGCGTTTTTCAGGATGTAGTAATGGTAGTTGCGGACCATCTCCGAATCGTCAACGATCAGGATCTTCTTGGCCATGGGATTCTCCTACTCCGGTTTCTGGTGGACGATCAGGCCGCCCATGCGCTTGATCGCGAACGCCGTGTTGATGCGGCTGACGGATTCGGCGTGCCCGAGATAGATGTAGCCGCCGGGATTCAGGCTGTCGTAGAAGCTGGCCACCACCGCCTTGCGCGACATGTCGTCGAAATAGATCAGCACGTTGCGGCAGAAGATGAAGTCGACGCCCTTGATCTGCCGCATCTGGGCGGCGTCGAACAGGTTGAGGTGGCGGAAGCTGACCATCGACTTCACGGCGGGAAGCAGGTTGAATCCGCCCGGGACGGGCTGGAAATACTTGGCCAGCAGCGGCGGGGGCACGTCCTTGACCGATCGCTCGTTGTAGCTCGCCTCGCGCGCCCGCCGCAGGATCTCGGTGTCGATGTCGGAGCCGAAAATGTCGAAGGTCCACAACAGGCGGTCCTTCAGGTTTTCGAGCAGCAGGATGGCCAGCGTGTAGGCCTCCTCGCCCGACGAACAGCCGGCCGACCAGATGCGCAGCGTGCGGTCGCCGGCCTTCAGCTTTCGCTCGCGGACCTCGCCCAGGCAATCGGAGACGAACACCTGCATCTGGTTGTACTCGCGGAAGAAATAGGTCTCGTTCGTGGTCAGCTGGTTGATCAGGTTCTGCATCTCCTCTCCGCTGCGGTCTTGGAACTTGAGGCGGTTCAGGTACTCGTCGTAGGAGGGCAGGTTGAGCGCCAGTACGCGGTTCTCCAGCCGCTTGTGAACGAAGTAGATCTTCTTGGTTTCGAAGTAGAGCCCGGCCTTCTCGTAGATCAGGTTCCGGAACTTGATGAAGTCCTCGACCGTGAGTTCCATGCCTCACCCCCCGCCGTCGGAATGCCGATCGCGGATCTTCATCACCGCGTCGCCGATCGCCTCCAGCAGCTCGTCGCTGTCGGTTTCGCCGGCGATCTCCTCCAGGCGGGGGATGTCGTCCGCGTCTCCCTTTTCGGCGATGATCTCGACGGCCGACAGCCGGGCCATCACGTCCTCCTCCTCCAGCTGCTTCCGGGCCCGCTCCAGGGAGTCTCCCCCCTCGCCGCGCGCCAGCAGCTTGTTGATGGCGTACCGGTCGACCTGGTTGATGCCGAGATCGAGCACCCGGGCGAACTGCTCGCGCAGGGAGACAGGCACGTCGGTCTGGGTGCGGCCGAGGATGCCGTCCAGGGCGTCGATCATTTCCTTCAGGCAGGTCCCGACCTTGTCGACCAGCATCGACTCGATGTAGGCGATGTCGTCCACGGTGCCGAACGACTCCAGGTACTTCAGCATGGAGAAGATCAGCAGCGTGTCGGTGCTGGGCGAGAACTTCGCCATGACCTCGGCCCGGCGATTGCTGACGCCGATCTTGGCCAGCGCTTCCAGGGCGGCGCAGATCACCATGGTCCGGTCCGTCGCGAACAACGCTTCCTCGATGGCCCCCACGGAGTCCCGGTCACGGAAATTGCCGAGGTACTCGATGGCCGTGTAGACGATGTTGACGTCGGGGTCGGTCAGCCGGCGGCGGATGATGTCGATCGACTTCGGCGTGCGCTCCTGGGACAAGGCGTCGATGACGAACTTGCGCACGTCCTTGTTCTCGTCCTCGGCCAGTTTCTCGAAGAACTGGATCAGCGGAATGTCGTTGCGCTTGATGATCTCGACCGCGCCGTTGCGCACGAACGGGTCGGCGGAGCGCAGCAGCCGGTCGATGGATGCGAAGTGGCCCTCCGGCAGCGCCCGGCTCAGAACCAGGAACACCCGTTCCTTGACCGCCCGGTTGCGCTCCGCCTCGAGGATCTCCACCAGCGGCTCGACCATGGAGCCGTCCGCCGTCTTCTGCAACTCGTCCAGCAGCGCCAGCTTGTTCTCGGGGCTGCCCACACGAAGCACGCGCAGAGTTTCCTTCCATTCCTCGTTGGTCATGGGACTCCCTCTTCGGGGCAGGCATTCACGCCCCGCACGATTTCCTCCGCGATCCGCCGGTGGGGCGCGACCACCTGGGCCCCGCCCCGCCGGATCGCCTCCTGGGGCATGCCGAACACGATGGCCGTCTCCTCGCTCTCGGCGATGGTGACGCCGCCCTGCTGGTGGATCTTGAGCATGCCAGCGGCGCCGTCCCACCCCATGCCGGTCATCAGCACGCCGACGGTGTCGGCGCGGAAGCACTCCAGCACCGCCTCCATCATCACGTCTACGGACGGCATGAACAGGTGCTTGGGTTCCGTGGTCTGGCGGACCAGCAGTTCCCGTCCCGGCCGGCTGAGCAGCTTGAAGTGGTATCCTCCGCGGGCGACGTAGATGTGGCCGGGCTGGATGGCCATGCCCGCCTCCGATTCGACACAGGGCATGCGGGTGCGGCTGTGGATGCGCTTGGCGAACGCGCCGGTGAATTCGGGCGGCATGTGCTGCACGACGATCACCGCTGCCGGCAGTCCGGCCGGCAAGAGCGGCAGCACCTCGAAGATGGACTTCGGACCGCCGGTGGAGATGCCCAGGGCGACGGCCTTGAAGGGGTAGTTCCCGCGCTCGCCGGGCCGGCGGGCCGGCAGGGACGGCCGGCTCTCGGGGCGCGCAGGGGCGGCCCGGACCGGAGCCGGCGCGCCCGGTCCCGGGACGGACCCGGCCGCGCTCTTGATCTTGTCCACGATCTCTCGCTCCAGCGCCGCCAGGCTCTCCATGCCGCGCGGCTTCGCCACGCAGTCGAAAGCGCCCTGTTCGATGGCCTCGATGGTCCGCTCCGCGCCCTCGGTCGTCGAGGAGGAGAAGATGATCACCGGGGGGGCGGGTTTCTGGGCGACGATCTCGCGCAAGGCGGCGATTCCGTCCATGCGGGGCATGACCACGTCCATGACGATCACGTCGGGCCTCAGCTGGCGGGCCTTCTCCACCGCATCCTCGCCGTCGCGGGCGAAGCCCGCGTAGCAGAGCTCGGCGTCGTTCTCGATCATCCGTTTCAGGGCCATGCGGATGAGGGCCGAATCGTCGCAGACCAGCACCCGGATCGGTGCGCGTTCGGCCGCGGCGCTCATCCGCTGCTCACTCCTCGATCTTCAGCTTGCGCCGGGGTTCGCGGCGCGGGGCGGTGGCCGGGGACGGAGCCCCGGCCGCTTCCGCTTCGGCCCCGACTTGCAGCTTGAGCAGCTTCTCGAACTGCGCCTTGGAGAGGATCTCGTCGATGTTCAGCAGCAGGATCATGCGCTGTCCGTGGTTCAGCTTGGCGATGCCGTCCAGGTAGGCGGACTCCACCTGGTCGAGCACCAGGTCGGGAGTCGGCTCGATGGCCGAGAGCGGGACCGACACGACTTCGTGGACGCTGTCCACCAGGAGGCCGATGGCCAGCCCCGAGGCGGCGACCACCAGGATCTTCTCCTCGCGCAGCAGGTCGGTGCCGCTGCTCGCCCGGGCCGCCTGAAGGTGCGCCTCGAAACGGGCGATGTCAGCCTGCACCGGGCCGTCGAACAGCTCCTGGCCGCGGTCCCGGTTGCGGCCGCTCATCTGCACGCTCTTGAGAATCTCGGCCTGGAGGTCGAGAAACATCGCCTGCAACTCGGCGACGCGGCGGGAGAGGCCGTCGTTGGTGGTTTGGAATCCGTCGAGGAACGACCCCAGCTCGGCGTGCTCCACCACCCGGCGCGCCTCGTCGAAAGCGCCGGTGGCCATCGCCGCCTGCAGGGCCTGGCGCAGGCCCTGGAATCGCCGATCGACCTCCGCCAGCGTATCGTGGAACTCGCGCTGCACGTCGACCATTCCGAAACGGCGCCGCACGTTGATGACCGGGATGATGGTGCCGCGCAGGTTGGTCAGGCCGGCCACGAATTCCGGGGCCTTGGGAACCGGGGTGATGTCGCTGATCTTGAAGATCTCCCGCACGCGGTCGATGGCGACGCCGAACTCCTCACCGTGGATGGTGAAGACCACCAGCTGGCTCTTGTCCACCTGCTCCGTCTTTTTCTGGGCTCCCCGCTTCTCGTGCTCGCCGATCTGCGACAGCGCCTCCGCCTCCTGCTGGCTGATGACCGCATGCTCGTCCAGCATCATGATCAGGCGGCCGCCGCCGTCGAGCTTGGCCACTCCCTTGAGCTCGCGTCCGTACCCGGAGATCAGCGCCGGCGTCGAGTCGATGCTGTCGGCGGCGATGCGGAGGACCTCGTTGATGCGATCGACCAGCAGCCCGAACGTGGTACCGCGGCTTTCGACGACGAGAACCTTCTGTTCGCGGCGCAGGGAGTCCAGCACCTGGACGTGGGCCTCTTCCAAGATGTCCGTCACCTGGCTTTGCGCGGAGCGATTCACTTCCACGACTCCCTCGCGGACCCGTTCCTGTTCACCCGCCGCCCACTGCATCGCCTGCCGGGCGCTGTCGTGCAGGCGGTTGTGCGGCGGGCGGATGCGCGAGTTGAGCTTGCCGAACAGGGAGCTGCCCAACAGGGCCACACCGCGCTGGCGGTCTTCCAGCATCTGGCCCAGGGCGCACTGGCGCGGATCGACGGGCTTGTCGAAGGGGACCCCCGATTTCACCGCCCGTTCCAGGGCATCGGACCACTCCGCGTGGGAGGCGATCAGCTGGCGGATGCGCTGCCGGCTCTCCTCTCCCAGCGCTTCCTTCTGCACGATCCGACGCAGGTCGATCACCGGCAGGATGGTGTCGCGCAACGTCTGGATGCCGACCACGAAATCGGGCACATTGGGCACCGCGGTGATCTCGCGGGCGCGGATGATCTCGTGCACCGCGGCGATGTCGAACGCGAACTCGTCCGTCCCCAGGAAGAAGGATACCAGCTGCTCCTGGCGCACGACCTGGGCTTCCGCCGCCGCCGCGGTCTCGCGGCTCGTCAGCTGCTGGGACTCCTGGCGCTGCACCTCGACGTGCAGGAACTCGTCCAGGTTGAGCATCATCACCAGCCGCTCCCCGTCCAGCTTGACGATGCCGGAGAGGAAAAAGCGGTCGATGCCGCGCGTCACCGGCGGGGGCGGCTCGATGCTGCGGCTGTCGATGCGCATCACCTCGTGCACCTCGTCGACGATCATCCCGGTCAGCGAACCGGCGTGGGAGACGACCAGCACGCGATTGCGCTCGTCCGCCTCTCCATGGGTCAATTTCAGCCGGATCTTGGCATTGATCACCGGCAGGATGGAGCCGCGGATGTTGGTGATGCCGGTGAGGTGCTCCGGGCTGCGCGGAATGGGCGTGATGTCCGGCAGGCGCAGGATCTCCTGCACCTTGGCGATGTCGATGCCGAACTCCTCCGTCCCCAGCCGGAAGGACACGAGCATGATTTCGCTGCCCTGCTCCTCCGCCGGCCGGGGCGTCGTCACGGCCTGGACCTGGGTGCCTGCGCTCATGAGTCGCCTCCTGTCGGTTCCGGGCCGGCCTCGAGTGCCAGCAGGTTCTCACGGGCCGCCGGGTGATCCGGCTCCAGTTCCAGCACGCGCCGGAACGCGGCGCCGGCCTCGTCGCCCAGGCCCAGTTCGTAGAACGCCACGCCCAGGTTGTTCCACGCCTTGACGTGCCCGGGCTGGAAGTGAACCAAAACCAGCAGCTGTTTCAGGGCCTCGGCGGCCCTCCCCTCTTTCAATGCCCCCAGCGCGGCGAGGTAGAGCGCCTCGCCGTCCACGGCAGGCGACGGTTCCCCGCCGGCAGCCTCCGCCAGCTCGAGCCGGCGGCGCAGGCGATCGTTCTCTTCCTCGAGCTCCCGGCGACGGGCGGCGGATGGGTCCCCGGCCGGAACGGGTGTTGCGGCTTGCGACCTGCGTCCAACCGCCGGCTTGGGGCGCCGGGCTGCCGTCCCGGTGGGAGGACGCTCAGGGGCCTCCGGCTCCGCTCCCATGGTCAACCGCAGGAGGTCCTGCATGCCCATGCCCAGTCCTTTCCTGGCTTTCATGCCGTCATGCCTCCATTCTCAGAATCCGGGCGGCCAGGGTGGCGAATGCCCGCGCGGCGTTGCTGTGGGGCGCGTAGACGGCGATCGGCTCGCGGAAACTGGGCGCTTCCGCCAGGCGGATGTCGAAGGGGATGCCCGGCAGCACCATTTTCCGGCCGAAAGTCCGCTCGACCTCGTCGATGACGCCGCGGTGGATTCGGGTGCGCTCGTTGTAGAGGGTGGGGATGATCCCGCTCATCCGCAATCCGGGGTTCCAGCGCTGGTTGATCTCGGTAACGAGCTGCACCAGCTGGGCCAGCCCCTGCATCGGGAAAAAATGGGTCTGAAGCGGAATGAGCACCTCGTCGGCGGCGATCAGCCCGCACAGGACGATCTTTTCCAGCGAGGGCGGCAGGTCGATGAGCACGTAGTCGAACGGCAGGTCCCCGGCCAGCGCCTCGGCGAGAAACGTGACGCGCTCGCCGATGCGCTCATTCAGCTCGGCGATGTGGCGGGTGGAGGGCAGCAGGCTGAGGTGGTCATGGCGGGTCGGCTGGACCAGCGCGGCCAACGGCTCCGATCCGTCGAGAAGCCCCTGCAGGGTGTGCGCGGACACGTCGGGGGCGCCCCCCAGGTAGAAGGTGGAGTGCGATTGTGAATCGAGGTCGATCACCAGCACGCGGCGCCGTTTCTGCGCGAGCAGGAAGGCGATGTTGACCACGACGGTTGTCTTTCCGCTTCCGCCCTTGCGATTGGCAAAAATGATTTTTCTCATCGCCCTGCCATGATAGAGGGGCGGGGACGAAAAGTCAACAGAAACGAATTCACTCCTGAGGCTGCAACTGGCCGTCGCGGAGCAGGTGCCGGCGGTCTGCCTGGGCGGCGATCAGCGGGTTGTGGGTGACCACCAGGGCGGTCAGGCCTCGTTCGCGCAGCAGGTCGCGGAACAGCTGGAACACGGCGGCGCCGGTCTTCATGTCCAGGCTCCCGGTCGGCTCGTCGGCCAGCAGCAGCTGCGGACCGGTGACCAGCGCCCGGGCGATGGCCGCCCGCTGCCGCTCGCCACCGGAGAGCCGGTGAGGCATCTGGTCGCCCTTGTCGGCCAGTCCGACCCGGGCCAGCAGGTCGTCGGCAGCCGGGAAGGCGCGGCGGCGGTCGAACCGGCGCAGCAGCAGGGGGGCGGCGACGTTCTCGCGAACCGTCAGCTCGGGCATCAGGTAGTGGAACTGGAATACGAAGCCGACCCGGCGGTTTCGGTACTCTTCCAGCTCGCGACCGCGCAACCGGTGCACGTCGCGGCCGGCGAAGCGCACGGTTCCCCGGTCCGGCCGATCCAGCGCGCCGAGCAGGTGCAGCAGCGTGCTCTTGCCCGACCCGGACGCCCCGCTGACCGCCTGGATCGTGCCGGCTTCGATCTCCAGATCGAGGCCGTCCAGGATGACCAGCCGGCTGCGGTCGGGCATGGCGAATCCCTTGACGACCTTTTCCACTGCCAGCAACGGATCGCCCATGATCAGCCCAGCCGGTCGATCACGGCGACCAGCGCCCGGCGCCAGTAGCCGTCGAGTTCCACGACGCGCACCGACTTGCCCGTGCTGGGCGCGTGCACGAAGCGGCCGGCGCCGAGGTACAGGCCGGAATGCCACTTTCCGTCCAGGCGAAACAGGAGGATGTCGGCCGGCTGCGCGCGACCGAGGGGGATGCGTCGCTTCAAGCGAGACTGCTCGCGGGCGCTGCGGGGCAGCGGATGGCCGAAGGCCCCATAGACGTAGGAAACGAAACCGCTGCAGTCGAAGCCGTCGATGTCGTCCCCCCCGGCCCGGTAGGGGCGCCCGACCAGGTGCAGCGCCAGATCGACCAGGCGGGCCCGTTCCCGTCCGGCCGCGACGGGCGGTTCGTACCTCACCCGGCAGGCGGGGACCGCCAGCAGCAGCACCGCCAGGATGGCGGCACAGCGGAGCGCCCGTTTCAAGGGAGGCGGGGCGGCGGGCATGGCGGTCGATCGCGGCATGGGTCCGGGCGGCGTGCGAAAGGGGGGACTCGAACCCCCACGCCTTGCGGCATCAGATCCTAAGTCTGACGTGTCTGCCAGTTCCACCACTTTCGCCGGCGAGGGGAACCCTATCACCGTTCGCGGGGCAAGTCAATGACGAGCCCGCCACCGACCGATTGACAGCCGCCGGCCGTTTTGCTACCTTGATCGGACACCACGGAAGGAGGGCGGACATGCCCGGGCATCTTGAAAACACATCGCACATAGGGTATAGTGGCCGATGACAAAACGACACATCCTGGCCATCAATCCCGGGTCGACTTCCACCAAGGTCGCCCTGTTCGCCGACGAGGAGAAGCGTTTCGGCCAGACCATCACCCACCCCGCCGAGGAGCTGGCCCCGTTCCCGCGCATCATCGACCAGCACGGGTTCCGCAAGCGGGTCATCCTCGAGTTCCTGGCCACCAACGGTTTCGACGTTCGCCAGCTGGCGGCGGTCGTCGGCCGCGGCGGGCTGCTCACCCCCATGGCCTCCGGCACCTACCGGGTCAGCGAGGAGATGGTCGCCTACCTGCGCGACAATTCGCTGGAGCACGCCTCCAACCTGGGCGCGCTGCTGGCCCTGGAGATCGCCACCGAAGCCAACGTGCCGAGCTACATCGTCGACCCGGTGGTGGTCGACGAAATGGACGACCTGGCCCGGGTGACCGGCATCCCGGAGATCGAGCGCATCAGCATCTTCCACGCCCTGAACCAGAAGGCCGCAGCGCGCGAGGCGGCGAAGCTGCTGAACCGGCGATACGACGAGTGCAACCTGATCGTCGCCCACCTGGGCGGCGGCATATCGATCGGCGCCCATCGTCAGGGGCGGGTCATGGACGTCAACAACGCCCTCAACGGCGACGGCCCCTTCGCCCCGGAGCGGGCCGGATCGCTGCCGAGCTGGAGCCTCGTCCAGCTCGCCCTCTCGGGGAAATACAATCCCGACCAGCTGCGCCGCCTCATCACCGGCAAGGGCGGCATCGTCGCCCACCTGGCCATCAACGACATGCGACGCGTGGAAGAGCTGGTCATGCAGGGCGACGAGCAGGCCACGCGGGTCTACCAGGCGATGGCCTACAACGTGGCCAAGTGGATCGGCGCCATGGCGGCCGCCCTCGAGGGGCGCGTCGACGCCGTCGTGCTGACCGGCGGCATCGCCTACGACAAGGAATTCGTCGGCTGGGTCCGCCGCCGGGTGGATTTCATCGCCCGCCTGATCGTGCTGCCGGGAGAGGACGAGATGAGCGCCCTGGTCAAGGGCGCGCTGCGCGTGCTCGACGGCGAAGAGACGGCCAAGACCTGGACCAACCACAAGCAAGGAGACCCATCATGAATCCCATCCGCAAGTTCAGTGAAATGGAGCAGCTGGTCAAGTCGAAGCCGATGGTCACCATGGCGGTGGCCTACGCCCAGGAGGACGACACGCTGATGGCGGTCAACCGGGCGGTGCAGGCCCGGATCGTCAAGGCCATCCTGGTCGGCGACCGGGAAAAGATCGTCGAGCTCTGCGGCAAGCTGAAGATCGACGCCGCCCAGTTCGAGATCGTCCACGAGCCGGACGAGAAGAAGAGCGGCCTGGAGTCGGTCAAGCTGATCATCGACGGGCGGGCCCAGATCCTGATGAAGGGGCTCATCTCCACCCCCTACTTCCTCAAGGCGATCCTGAACAAGGACTTCAACCTCATCCGGAAGGACACCATGCTGTCGCACACCGCGATCCTGCAGATCGGTTCCTACGACAAGCTGCTCCTCGTCTCCGACGTGGCCATGATCCCCAGCCCGGAGCTGGCCCACAAGGTGCAGATGGTCGAGACCAACATCGCCATCGCCAAGAAGCTCGGCATCGAGAACCCGAAGGTGGCCATCGTCACGGCCAACGAGAAGGTGAGCGACAAGATGCCTTCCACGATGGAGGCAGCGATCATCTCCAAAATGGCCGAGCGCAAGCAGATCAAGGGGGCGATCGTCGACGGCCCCCTGGCTCTCGACGTGGCCCTGTCCCCGCACGCCTGCAAGGTGAAGGGGCTGAAATCCCCGGTGGAGGGTCAGGCGGACATCCTGATCATGCCCGACATCGACGCGGGCAACGTCTTCTACAAATCGGCGACCATCCTCGGCGGCGGCAAGATCGCCGGCGTGGTGACCGGGGCGCCGTTCCCGACCATCCTGGTGTCGCGCGCCGACGACGACGATTCCAAGTTCTACTCCATCGTGCTCGGCGCAGCGCTGGCCTGAGCGGCGCCGCCGCTCCCGGGCCCGAGCGGTGGGCATCCGGACGCTGACCCGGCCGGTCGGCCGCCTGTTGAACCGGGGCGCCTCCGGTTTGGCCGGGCAGACGGCCATCTACGGGTTGACCAGCATTGTCGGCCGGTTGCTGAACTACCTGCTGGTGCCGCTGCACACGCGCGTGTTCAGCGACGCCGAGTACGGAACCAGCGCCCTGCTCTACGCCTACGCCAGTTTCCTGGCCATCGCCTTCACCTACGGCATGGAGACGGCGTTTTTCCGCTTCTTCAGCCGCCACGAGGGCGAGCAGCGGGAGGCCGTCTACGCCACCGCGCTCACCTCCCTGATGCTCTCCTCCACCCTGCTGGCGGCGCCGCTGTTTCTGGCCGCCCGGCCGCTCGCCGCCTGGATCGGCGTCCCCGGCCACCCGGAGTACGTCGTCTGGTTTTCGCTGATCATCGCCGCCGACGCCCTGTGCGCCATTCCCTTCGCCCGGCTGCGGCAGGAGAAACGGGCGCTCCGCTTCGCCGCCTACCGCCTCTTCAACATCGCCGTGGCCATCCTGCTGAACCTCTTTTTCCTGCTGCTCTGCCCCTGGCTGAAGGGGCGGCTGGAGCCGGGCGCGGCGCGCGACCTGCTCGCCCTGGTGTACGATCCTTCCATCGGCGTCGGGTACATCTTCATCGCCAACCTGGCCGCCAGCCTGCTGACCCTGCTGCTGTTCCTTCCCGGAATGCTTCGCCTGCGGCTGCGCATCACCCCCCGGCTGTGGCGCGCCATGGTCGGCTACGCGATGCCGCTGCTGGTGGTCGGCCTGGCCGGAATGGTCAACGAGACCATGAACCGCATCATGCTGCAATGGTGGCTTCCCGGATCGGAGGCCGCCCGGGCCGCCCAGATCGGCGTCTACAGCGCCTGCTACAAGCTGTCCATCATCATGACCCTGTTCATCCAGGCCTTCCGCATGGCCGCGGAGCCCTTTTTCTTCGAGCATGCCGCCCGCGCGGACGCCCCGCGGCTCTACGCCCGGGTGATGAGCGCCTTCGTCGCCGCGTGCTCGCTCATTTTCTTGATGGTCATGCTGAACATGGGCCTGTTTCAGCACTTCATCGGTCCCGCCTTCCGCGCCGGCCTCGGCGTGGTACCGACCCTGTTGCTGGCGAACTTCTTTCTCGGGGTCTACTACAACCTCTCGGTATGGTACAAGCTCATCGACCAGACGATGTACGGGGCGGTCATCTCGCTGCTGGGCGCTGCCCTGACCCTGGTGCTCAACGCCTGGTGGATCCCGCGCTTCGGGTACGGCGGATCGGCCTGGGCGACCTTCGCCTGCTACGGCTCGATGGCCCTCGTCTCCTACGTCGTCGGCCAGCGTTTCTATGCCGTGCCCTACGATCTGCGCCGGCTTCTCGGCTACCCGCTGGCCGCCGTGCTGCTGTGGCGGCTATCCCTTGCCGCCCCCTCCGGCCGCTATCTCCACGGCGCGGTAGGCATCGCGATCATCCTCCTGTTCGCCGCCGTCGCCTGGAAGCTGGAGCGGCCCCGGGCACGGCTTGAATAATGGCCGGCGGCAAGTATAATGGCCACGAGATGACCCAACCGGAAATCCCCTTCTGCGTGCCCTACATCGACGAGCGGGAGGTGACGGCCGTCGCCCGCGTGCTGCGCGGCAAGTGGCTGACCACCGGCCCGGAGGTCGGGCGCTTCGAACAGGAGTTCCGCGCCCACCTGGGCGCTTCGTGGGCGGCCGCCGTCTCCTCCTGCACGGCAGCCATCGAGGTGGCGCTGGCGGCCTTGAACATCGGCCCGGGCGACGAGGTGATCACCACCGCCTACACGTTCGCCGCCACCGTCACGGCGGTGATCCACCGGGGCGCCTACCCGCTGCTGGTGGACGTGGAGGAAGACACCTTCAACATCGACCCGCGCCTCGTCGCCGCCGCGATCGCCGGCCGCTACCGGCGCCGGCGCGGCGGGCTCTACTCCCCCGCCGGGCGCCGGCTGCGCGCCATCCTGCCGGTTCACTTCGCCGGGCAGCCGGCCGACATGACGGCCATCAACCGCATCGCGGCGGAACACGGCCTGAGCGTCATCGAGGACGCGGCCCACGCCGTCGGCGCCGCCCAACAGGGCATCCCGGTCGGCCGAAGCCGCAACCTGGTCTGCTTCAGCTTCTACTCCAACAAGACCATGACCACCGGCGAGGGCGGCATGGTCACCGGCTGCGACCCCGAGCTGGAGCGGCCCGTCCGCCTCTTCGCCCTGCACGGCATCACCGCCGACAACATTCACCGCTACCGTCACGGCCAGCCCCACTACGACATCGCCGTGGACGGCTACAAGGCCAACATGAGCGACATCCTCGCCGCCCTGGGCCGGGTGCAGCTGGCCAAGCTGACGCGCATCCTGGGCCTGCGCCGGCGCATCGCCGCCTGGTACGACCGGGAGCTCTCCGGGATCGGGGAGATCCGACTGCCGCACCCCCGCCCCGGCAACGACCCGGCCTGGCACCTCTACCCCATTTTGCTGCATCCCCGCCTCCGCACCCGGCGCGATGACGTCATCGCCGGCCTGCGCCGCCGCGGCGTCGTTTCGTCGATGCATTTCATCCCCGTCCACCAGCACTCCTTCTTCCGCCGGTATTACGGTTCGGCCGGCCCGCGGCTTCCGGTGTGCGAGGAGCTGGCCGAACGCGAAATATCCCTGCCCATCTACCCGGGCATGAGACGCGGTGAGGTGATCCGGGTCGCCGCCGCCCTGCGCGAAACCTTGGCTCACCCCGCGAGGCGCCCATGAGCGGCCGCCGTTTTTCGCTTGCCCAGGAAGAGCAAATCGTGGCCGAGTCCCGGCAGCCGGGCTGCGACCACGCCGAGCTTTGCCGCCGTCACGGAATCTCCCGGCGCACCCTGTATCGCTGGCGCGACCGCTCCCCGGCGGCGGAAGAGAACCTCGCCCGGAGGTCGGAGAACGGCGAGGCGACGAGCGCGGACGCAACCGCTTCCTCCGGAGACGCGCCGACCGGCAGCGGGACGCATGCGGCCGCTGTGGGGGAGGACGCTCCCGAAGCGGAGAAGGTGCCCCTGCCTCCCGTGGAGGAGGCGGACCCGAGGCGCCCGCCGGCCGTCGGGGACGCCCCCGGCGCCGGTACGGCCGGGGAGCCCGGAATCGGAAACGCCGCGGCCACGACCTCCCCGGTCGGGGAAGTGCAGGATGAGCCCGAGTTGGTTCAGGCGTTCTGGCTGGACCAGCCGGACGCCGCCCCGGAGCCTTCCATCGTCCCCCGACCGCCGCCGGCCCCGGACCGGAATTCGGAAACCCGCCCGGTCGCCGTGCAGCGCCGGCCGGGCTGGATGGGCGGGGTCAAGCGCCGCAGCCGCCAGGGGCGCGAGTTCTGGAAGCCGGCCGGCGCCATCGCCCTGTTCGTCGTGCTGACGGCGCTGTTCACCTACGGGCCGTGCCTGCTGGTCAACCGGCTGATCGCCAGCCTCGGAGCCTTCGCGGCCTACGGCCTCCTGCTGGCCGGCCTGACCCCCCTGTCCGCGTTCATTCTCAGCCAGTTCTTCTGGAAGCAACTGCCCGGCGGGCTGAAGAAAATCCGGGGGGGAGACATCCTGACGGCTTTTCTTTTTCTCATCGCCGTCATCCTGTGCAACCTGGGCATCCTGATCGTGCCCACCCTGGCCTGCTTCGCCATCAACTTCCTGCACGGGCTCTTCTGACCGGGATGGGCCGCCCCGGGGAGGCGGGAACCGGGTTTACTCCTCCTGACCGCCGGGGAACATCTGCTGGCGCTGGTAGCCGTCGGGGATCTTGAAGAGGGAGGCGTCGAGGTTCTTGACCGCCAGGTCGCTGACCTCCATGGTCATCTGCGACTCCACCGATTCCCTCCCCTTCTTGTCGGTCGAATAGTTCACCTGGACGAACTTCAGCGGGAAGCCGGCGGCCGCCTCGGCCTTGGTCTGTTCGGCGATCAGCTCGTCGAGATCCTCGAATCCGGTTTTGAAATCCCGGGTGCGGAAACTCTCGCCGATCTCGGCCAGGGCCTTGATGGCGCGGGTGCTCCACACGTCCTTGACGGATTTCTGGTGGGTTTTCTTTTTGATGAAGGCGATCTTCACCTGCATGTCGTATTCCACGGTGATGCGGAAATGCTCGCAGGCGTGGCCGTGGAGCGTCTCGTTGCCGATTTTCTCGACCTTGACGACCGGGTTCTCGATCTTCATCTTGACGAGTTTGCCGGCGACGCCGACGAACTGCAGCATGGGCCCCAGCGGGATCTCGCTGTAGGTCTTCTCCTGGGGGTTGACCAGGTACATGGCATTGCGGTCCGACAGGAAGAGCCAGTAGCCCCCCTGGACGAGCATCGGGTTGTCGCCGCTCACTTTCTCGAACAGCTGCTTCACGTTTCCGCCCTGGGCGGAGGTGAGGGTGGTGAAGGAGTTGTTCAGCTTCTTGCTTTCCTCGTATACGGTGGTCGTCTGGCTGCGGAACTCCACGCCCGCGGAAAGAAACGAGACCACCAAGAGCAGGGCCGCGACCATCAGGACAATTTTTTTCATTGGCATACCTCCGGGATGGGCCCATCATACCACTGACCGGCGCTCCGGGCAACTGGATTCAGGTCTCGCCGCGCCGCCGGCCGCGTTCCTCTTCCATGGCCTCCCGGATCGCCCGCCGCTGCGAGAGGCGGCCGGGCCGGTCGGGCGCCAGGGTCAGCCAAACGCATTTCAGGCGCAGGTAGAGGCGGAGCAGCCATCGGTCCCGGGCCGGAGCATGGAGGCGATAGATGTGCAGTTGGGAGCGGCGGTATTCCAGCTGCGCCCGGGGCGACGAGGCTCCGCCGGATCCGCCGCGTTCGTGAACCACGACGGCCGCCGAGGTGAACACCACCCTCCGCCCCATGGCCCGCACGCGCAGGCACAGTTCGTGGTCCTCGAAATAGAGGAACATCTCCTCGTCGAACACCCGCCCCCCGGCAAACAGGTTGCGCCGGGTCAGCAGGCAGGCGCCGCTGACCCAGTCGACTTCCAGGCGCAGCTGCCGGTTGCCCGGCAGGTCCCAGCGCCGCCGCGCCCGACGCCCGGCCAACACCTTCTGGTCCAGCTCCGACAGGAGCGAGATGCGGGACCCGAAAGAAAGCTGGAAAGCGCCGCCCGGGTCGAGCAGCAGCGGGCCCAGCACGCCGGTGTCCGGCTCGGCGTCCAGGATGGCCACCATGCGCTCCAGGGCGTCCGCCTGCGGATAGGCGTCGCTGTTGAGAAAGAGCAGGTACTCGCCGCGCGCCTGCGCCGCGCCGATGTTGTTGGCCCGGGCGAAACCCAGGTTGGCCCGGTTGGCGACCGCGGTCACGTCCGGAAAACGCTCCGCCAGGAAGGCGCATACGTCTTGCTGCGACCCGTTGTCCACCACGATGACCTCGTGGGGAAAGGGCAGCGGACGGGCGGCGACGGCGGCCAGGCTTTTCGCCAGCAGGTCGAAGCGGTTGTACGAGACGATGACGACCGACAGCTTCATGGCCTCGGGGGCCTTCTGCCCTCCGGCTATTCCAGGATGATTTTGCCGGCGTTGCCCGACAAGCCGGTCTCGAACGCCTGCCGGAAATCCTCCAGCGGGAACCGGTGGGTGATCAGCGGCTTGAGGTCGACCTTTCCGGACACCAGCAGGGTGTCCATCTGGTACCAGGTGTCGAACATTCGCCGTCCGTTGATGCCCTGGATGGTGATGCCGGGAAAGATCACGTCGACGTTCAGGTCGAGGGTGACCGGCTTGGCCGGGATGCCCAGCAGCGAGTAACGGCCGTTCTTGCGGATGGAGCGGAATCCCTGGGCGATGGCCGCCGGGTGGCCGGACATCTCCAGCACCACGTCGACTCCCTGCCCGCCGGTCAGCTCCCGAGCGATGGTCGCCACGCTCTCGGTGGCCGGATCGATCACCCGGTCGGCGCCCATTTTCCGCGCCAGTTCCTGGCGGAAGGGCATCACCTCGCTGAGCAGCACCAGCGAGGCGCCGGCGGCCTTGCAGACCGGGATGGCGGCGATGCCGATCGGTCCGCCGCCGAGGATGAGGAAGGACTTGCCGACGGTGGCTCCGGCCATCACCGTGTGCACGGCGTTGCCGAAGGGGTCGTAGACGGCCGCCCACTCCGGGTCGATCCCCTGCGGCACGCGCCACAGGTTGAGCTCCGGTACGGCGATGTAGTCGGCGAAGCAGCCGTCGCCGTCCACGCCCAGGATGACCACGTCCTCGCACAGGTGGGCGTTGCCGGTGCGGCACTGGAAGCACTGGTTGCAGACGATGTGCATCTCGGCGGTCACGAGGTCGCCGACGCGGTAGTGGCGCACGTCGCTGCCCGCCTCGACGATCTCGCCGTAGAATTCGTGGCCGGTCGTGACCGGGGGCTTGATGCGCTTCTGGGACCACTCGTCCCACTTGTAGATGTGCAGGTCGGTGCCGCAGATGGCCCGCTTGCGGACCTTGATCAACACTTCGTTGGCCTTGATGCCCGGGACAGGCACCTGCTGCAGCTCGAGGCCCGGTCCGGCGTTCAGCTTGCGCAGCGCTCTCATCGTGCCTTTCATGCGCTCTCCTTTAGGAATTCCCCATCATACCGCGCGCGGAGGCATTATGCAAGGTGCCGGGACCGGCCGCGGAGAGAGCCAGGATTTCGTTCCCGCCGTCAAAGGGGATGGCTCCTCGCTGGGCAGGCCCATCGCATCCCGGATTCCGCCCGGCACCGCTCCCGAGCCTTGATTCCCGCCTTTTCCTCCGTTATAATCCGGCCCCGCAGGAGGATTCGCATGAGCAAGGGCCGTTCGATCGCGTTGTGGCTGGTATCTTTTTTCCTGACCCTGGCCACGGCCGTCTACCAGCGCCTGACCGGGCCGACCCACCCGCTGCGGGGCAGCGAATCCCTCCTCGAGACCCAGGTCCGCTACCGGCTCGAGCGCAGCGGCACCGCCCACCTCCCCCTTCCGGTGGCCGTGGCGGTGGATGCGCCCGACTGCCGCGCCACCCTCGCCTTCCGCCGGTTTCCGGGCGACGAGCCCTGGACCGTGAAGCGGATGACCCCCCTCAACGGCGGTTTCAGCGCATCGCTGCCGGGTCAGCCGCGGGCCGGCAAACTCGAGTTCATGGTCCATCTCGAGCGCGGCGGCCGTCGGGCGCCCATTCGCCAGGGTCGGGCGGTCGTGGTCCGCTTCAAGGGCGAGGTCCCGGTGGCCGTGCTGATCACCCACGTCGTTTTCATGTTTTCCGGCATGCTGCTGGCCATCCGCACCGGCATGGAGGCCCTGCACAGCCGGGGCAACCCCTACCGGCTGGCCTTCTGGACCCTGCTGGTGGTGGCGGTCGGTGGCCTGATCCTGGGACCGGTGGTGCAGAAGTACGCCTTCGGCCATCTCTGGACCGGCTTCCCCCTGGGCAGCGACCTCACCGACAACAAGACCCTGTTGGCCGTTCTCTGCTGGATCGGCGGGCTGCTCCTGGGCCGCCGGAGCCGCTGGTGGATCGTCGCCGCGGCGGTACTCATGATCTCGGTCTACCTGATCCCCCACTCCGTGCGCGGCTCGCAGTTGGACTACCGCACCGGCCAGGTGGTCACCGGCCGCTGATCGAACCGGCAGCGGCGGGCGTTTCGCCCGTGTACCCGGAGCGGATGGGCCTCTTCTGGCCGAGGTGGTTGAGCAGCGACTGGCCGCAGTTGCTGCCCACCCGGTTCTCCTCCTCGTCGCCGATGGAGGCGATCACCTCGAAACCGGCCCGCCGCAAGCCGCGGACGACGGCATCGTCGCTGCCGTCGCCGGAAGCCGGAAGGTGGGTGACCAGCCCCGCTTCCGCCGCCCGATAGGTGGGGTTGATCGGCGTCAGCTTCAGCAGGAAGCTCCGGGGATCGAAATGGCGGAGCAAGCGGTCGGCGTCGACGGGCATTCCGCGGATCAGGGCGAAATTGAGGGTGATTTTCCGGTCGCCCGGGCGCAGAAACATCTTGCCGTAGTGAGCCATGCGATCGAAGTCCCACGTCGGCACCGGGATGATCCCCCGGCGCAGCCGGTCGTCGGTGGTATGGACCGAGAACTGCAGTTGGAACCGGCCGTCCCCGTAATGGCGGTCCTTGACCACCGCCAACCGCTCCATGAACCCGTCGCAGCCACGGGGGGCGATCGTGGAAATGGACGGCATCAGCCCCGGCGCCCGGTACCGTTGAGGCAGGGCATCCAGGGCCTCGAGCACCGCCGGATTCAGGGCCGGGTCGCCCATGCGGGCGAACTGCACCTTGAACTTCTCCACCGGCACGTGGGGAGGGACGAAATGCCGCCGAACCAGGAAATCGATCTGCCCCAGGATCTCGTCCGGCGTCAGCTTGCCGCCGTAGTAGAAACCGGCGTCGCACATCGTGCAGCCCACCGGGCAGCCGAACAAGGTGGAGACGAGCAGCACCCATTTCTCCTCCCGCGGCTGCGGCCGGGAAACGGCATCGGCGAATTCCACCCATTTGCCGGGCCGAAGTTCCGACACGTAGACCCGCGACACGCCGTCCGGATCGCCGACCATCACCACCTTCATGTCACGCTCCTCTCACCCGGGCAGCGACGGTCAGGGCCGCTCGCACCCCGTCGCCGACGGCGATGGCCACCTGCCGATCGCGGCCGCCGCGCACGTCGCCCACCAGGCACAGCCGCCCCGAACGCAGCAGCCGGGCGCGCTGTTCCAGCAGGGCCGGCTCGAGAAAACCGAGGGCCGGCTCACGGCCAAGGGACAGCAGCACGTGGTCGGCGATCATCGGGGTCTCCACCCCCTCGCCTTCGACGGTCACGGCGACCCGCCCTCCGGGGATGACGTCGATCGCCCGCACCTGCGCGGGACAGAGCCGCCGGATGCGCGGGTGCGCTTGAACGCGTCTCTGCAGCAAGAGAAGGGCGCGGGAAGCGGAGCGACGCTGCAGCAGGGTCACTCGGTTGGCGTCGGCCAGCGTCAGGGCGAAGTCGTAGGCGGCATCGCCGCCGCCGACGACCAGTACCTCCCGCCCCGTAACGACGTCCAGCTCCGCGACATCCCGGTGGACGAACTCCGCCGCCCCGGGAGACACGACAATGTCCTCGGTGATCTTCGCCCGGGTGCCGCTGGCCACGATGGCGAACGGCGCCGTGAACCGACCGGTTTCGCTTGCAATCCGGAAACCGCCGTCGCGCCAGTCCAGCGCGGTCACTTCTCCGCACCGCCAGCCACCGTGCCAGCGTTCGAACTGCCGCCGGAAAAGCTCCGCCAGCCCGGCCCCGCTGATGCCTTCCGGGAAACCGGGATAATTCTCCACCCGCTGGGCGTTCCACAGCATGCCGCCCGGACGGCGCCGCTCGATCACTGCGCAGTCGACGCCCATGCGGCCCAGTTGGATGGCGGCCGCCATGCCGGCGGGGCCGGCGCCGATGATCACCGCCTGGGGGGCTGCCATCCGCTCAGTCCGCCAGTACCGCCAGGAGCTCGCCGACCAGCGGCAGGGAGGCGAAGCCATGGCCCAGGGTGAGCAGGGTGGCCCGGTGCAGGTCTCGATTGCCGGAGGCGCTGCCGTCCACGGGGAAAAACACCTCGAACCCGCGCACGAAGGCGCTGCGGGCGGAGGTCTCGCAGCACAGGTGGGTCATCACGCCGCACACCACGAGCTGACGCACGCCGAATTCCTTCAGTCGCGCTTCCAAGTCGGTGTGGAAAAACGCATCGTACTGGGTCTTGACCAGGTGATGGGCATGCAGGGCAGCGAACGGCTCCAGCAACGCGCTATCCCCGTCTTCCGGCACGATTCGGGTGCTCCACCAGCGCTCCATCATCCCGCATCCCGGCGGAGAGTCGAGGTGACGGGTGACGAACAGCGGGCGCTGACGGCTCCGAAACGAGGCGGCCAGCCGGAGCAAGCCGGGAATGATCGCCGGTGCGCTCGGCAGGTAGGCCCGGCCGCTCGGATGACAAAACAAGCGCTGCATGTCCAGCACTAGCAGAGCGGCGTCTTGGGGGGAGAAGGATCCGGACGTCCGCACCGAAGGAATGGCCTCTCGCAGGCCCTCCGCCTCGGCGGAGACACCGCCTGGCGTGAAATAGGCTTCCCGCATCATCCCGGCCCGGGAAAGGCTCTCCGGGCTTCGTCGGTCAATTCAGCCCCAATTCGCCAAGGGTCTTTTCGGCGTCGCCGACCAGGGTGGCCACGATGTCGCGCACCGGGCGCACTTCGTCGATGAGGCCCACGCTCTGGCCGGCCATCAGCGAGCCGGTCTCGATGTCCCCATCCTGCACGGCGCGGCGCAGCGCCCCGACCCAGTAGTGCTCCACCTGGTACTGGGCCTCGACGCGGCTGATCTCGCCGCGCTGCAGTTTCTGGACCAGTTCCAGCTGCAGCCGGCCGAACTCCTCGGTGCCGCGGTTTTTCAGGGCCCGGACGGCGACCACCGGGAGGGCGGAGTCGTATTGCGGGGTAGCGAACGCTTCGCGGGCGCGGGCTTTTCGGAACCGCTCCTTGAAGGCGGGGTGGGCCGGGCTCTCCTGCGCCATGGCGAAAATGGTTCCCAGCTGCACGCCCGCAGCGCCCATCAGCAGCAGGTGGGCCACCATGCGCCCGGTGGCGATGCCGCCGGCGACGAAGATCGGCACCTGGGGGAAGCGAAACAGCACCTGCTGGATGAGGACGATGGTGGAGACGTGGCCGATGTGCCCGCCCGCTTCGCTCCCCTCCAGGATCAGCCCGTCGGCGCCGTAGGCGATCATGCGCTCGGCGATGGAGTCGGTGGAGGCGAAGCACATGACCCGGGCGCCGCTGGCCTTGGCCTGCTCCACTTCCTCCTTGCGCGGGAACGACCCGGCGAACACGATGAACGGCACCTTCAGGGCCGTGACCCGGGCCAGGTGGTCCCGGAACCGGGGCGAGATGGTGATCAGGTTGACGCCGAAGCGGAGGCCGCTCTCCTTCAGTTTCATCACCTCCGCGTCCAGCCACTCCACCGGCATGTTGCCGGCGGCCAGCATGCCGAACGCCCCGGCCTCGGCCACCGCGCGCACCAGGCCGGCGTCCGAGATCCAGGTCATGGCGCCGCAGATGAGCGGGTAGTCGACGCCCAGGAAATCGCTGCCGCGACGCCAGAGCCTTTTGTGTTTTAATTTAACCATACAACCCCTCTCCGGCCATTATAGCAGAAATCGCGACACCCGTAAACGCCCCCGAAGCTCGGGGCGTTCCGCCGCCGTCCTAGAGATCCACCCGCCGGCACTCGCCGTCGGTCAGGTCCACGATGAAGAAGCTGGGGGCGGCCAGCCACCCCGAGGAGTCCCCGGGGTTCAGGATCGTCGTGCGGCCGACGCGTCGAAGGTCGGCTTCGTGCATGTGCCCGTAGAGCACGAAGTCCAGTTCCTGGGAGCGGGCCGCCTCCTCCAGCAGGAACGGGTCGTGCATCATGACGATGCGCTTCCCTTCCAGGGTCAGGGTCAGAGGCGGGTTGTCGATGGTGCCGGAGAAGGAGGCGAACGCCCGCTGCAGGCCGAGCCGCTCGCCGTCGTTGTTGCCGAACACGGCCCGCACCGCGCCGCGGAAGCCCTTCAGGCGCAGGGCAGCGAACGGCGAGATGATGTCGCCCAGGTGCAGCAGCACCGAGCACTCCTCGCGGTGGGACGCCTCGATCACCCGCTCGATGCGCGCCACGTGGTCGTGCGAATCGCTCATGACGGCAATCTTCATGTTTCCTCGCCCGGGCGGCATCGGCCGCACCCACCGGCAATTATAGCAGACGCTGGCATTCATTTCCCGGGGCGGATTGTTTTCCGCCGTGAAATGCCATATAATTTTCCCATTCACGCGAAGAGGCCCATGAAAATCGGCGAACTGATCCGGAGCGCCCAGTTGCCCACCCTCTCCCGCTCCCTGCACGAGATCATCCGCCTGGAAGAGAAGAACCCGGCTTCGTTCTTCAGCGAGCTCCAGAAGATCGTCGAGAAGGACCCGCTGCTGTCGGTGCACATCCTCAAGGTGGCCAACTCGCCGTTCATCGGCCTGCCGCAGAAAGTGCACACCATCCAGCACGCCGTCTCCCTGCTCGGCATTCAGCAGGTCCGCAACATCGCCTTCTCCTACTCCGTGTTCGATTTCTTCAAGAAAGTCCGGTACCAGCCGGAGTATGGCGCCACGTTCAGCCTGATCGTGAAGAAGAGCCTGCTCGTTTCCGCGGTGGCGGCCATCCTGGCCCGCCGGAAGAATCTCCTGAACAGCGACGAGATCCTGGTCGCCGGCCTCCTGGTCGACATCGGCCAGGTGCTCCTGTTCCTGAAGAGCCCGCAGAAATACGTCCCCATCCACGCCGTGCTGGACGCCCGTCTGATCGAGCGGGAGAAGGCCGGCTTCGGCTTCGACCACGTCGAGCTCGGGGCCGAGGTCGTGCGGGCGTGGCAGCTGCCCGACTTCCTGTTCAACGCCATCCGCCTGCACACCCGGGACGGCGAAGCCGAGGAGAGGGCGCTCATCGTCGCCGTGGCCAACCGCATCGCCGAGTGGCTGCTGACCGAGGACGAGGCCGAGAAGCGCCGGCTCTGGGCCGACCTGGAGTCCCACGCCGGCCAACGGATCGGCCTGTCGATCCGCGAGATCAAGGACTCCATCCATCGGCTGCCCGATGTCATCGACGCCTACGCGGCGGATTTTCCCGAGCTCCAGCAGGACTTGCGAAAGACCCTGTCCGCCTCCTCCGCCCTGATCATCGCCCTGATGCAGAAAGAGGTGGACCTGACGCTCCACGCGCAGGAACTGTCCAGCGCGCAGGAGCGGCTGGTCCGCGAGAAGGACCTGCTGTCGCACCTCCTCAACGTATCCTATTTCCTCTCGGCGCCGCGCCCTCCGCTCAAGGCCGTCCACTCGCTGTTCGAGTACTTCGCCCAGTTCGTTCCCGGACTGGTCATCGAATTCGTCCACTACGACCCGCGCCGCGACGAGTACGCCCATCACGGCAAGCGCTTCGCGGAACCGCGCCGCCTCGTCATCGACGACTTCCCGGGCCTGCGCAAGGCCAGTTTGAGCGGGGACGTCGCCGTGCTCGGCGCCGCCGAGGTCTCCCGGCTGGAACTGGACCCCGGGGCCTCGCCCATCGCCCTTCCGGTCGCCTTCCACCACACCCTGTTCGGGTTCCTGCTGCTGGCGGTGGCGCCCGGCAACTCGATCAGCGAAGTCGAAGTCTCCTACGTGCGGATCCTGGCCAACATCCTCGCCAACTCGTTCCAAAACCACTTCAGCCTTCAGAACCTGCGCAAGGAACAGACCAAGAAGGACTACCTGAGCCGCGAACTGCTCCATGCCAGCGACGAGGTCAGCGCCTCGCGCGAGCTCGCGCACCAGTCGCAGAAGAACGAGATCGCCGGGGAAATCCTGCCGGTCATCTTCCACAAGCTGAAGAACAAGCTCACCCCGGTCATGGGCTACGCCCAGATCCTCCGTCTCAAGACCGGCGACGAGTTCTTCATCGACCGCCTGGACAAGATCGAGCGCAACGCGCTCGAGTTGACCGACCTTCTCAACATCCTGCGCGAGCAGTTTCGCGGGGGAACCCCGTATCTGGAGACGGCCCACGTCCACGCCGTGATCCGCGCCATGCGCGAGCGGCTGGAGCGCCTGGCTTCGTCCGAGGGCGCCGACCTGCGCATCGACCTGGACGAGCGCGTGCCGGCCGCGCGCCTCAACGTCGCCCAGATGGAGACCCTGCTGGCGCACCTGGTCGAGAACGCCGTGACCGCCGTGCGCGCCCGGCCCGCCGCCGAGCGCATCGTCTCCATCCGAACGCGCCTTGACGACGAGGGCTGGCAGCTGCTGGTGCGTGACAACGGCGTGGGCATCCCGCCCGGCGAACTGGCCAAGGTCAGCAGCCCCTTCTACTCGACCCTCGACGGACACGCCGGCCTCGGATTGTCGATCTGCGAGAAGATCGTCGCCAACCACGGCGGACGGATGTCGATCGCCTCCGCGCCGGGCGAGTACACCGAGGTGGAGGTCGATTTTCCCCTGCCGACGACGGAGCCGGAGCCCCTCCCCGCCGCCCGGCCCGCCGTGGTGGGCCGGGTGCTGATCATCGACGACGAGGAGTACCTGCTGGAACTGATGAAAGAAGTTCTGGCCGAGGAGACCGGCCTGACCGTCACCACCTGCGGCAACAGCCCGCAGGCGCTGCAACTGCTGGCCGAGCGGGAGTTCGACGCCATCATCCTGGACATCCGCATGCCTGAGCTCGACGGCATGGAAATCTATCGCGAGCTGCAGAATTGCGGCCTGGCTTCGCGCGTGCTGGTGGTCAGCGCCGACCCCGACGCCGAGGACGTGGCCGCCTTCCTGGAAGAGACGAAGGCCCGTTTCCTGCAGAAGCCCTTTGAGCTGATGAAGTTTCGCGAACAAGTGATCGATATCCTGCGCTGAACAAGGAGGCCGCTATGGCAAAAAAATACGTCTATTTCTTCTCCAAACCGGAGACCGACGGCAATCGGGACATGAAAAACCTCCTCGGCGGCAAGGGCGCCAACCTGGCCGAGATGGCCAGCCTGGGGCTGCCCGTGCCGGCGGGGTTCACCATCACCACCGAGGTCTGCACCTGGTTCATGGAGCACGGCAACCGATACCCCGAGGGGCTCGAAGGCCAGCTCCGGGCCGCGCTGGCCAAGATCGAGAAGATCATGAAGGCCGGCTTCGGCGACCCGCACAACCCGCTGTTGGTTTCGGTCCGCTCCGGGGCCCGCGCCTCCATGCCGGGCATGATGGAAACCGTGCTGAACATCGGCCTGAACGCCAGCACCTGCGAGGGGCTGATCCGCAAAACCGGCAATCCGCGATTCGTCTACGACGCCTACCGCCGACTGATCCAGATGTACTCCGACGTGGTCATGGAGAAAGCCGAGGGCATCGAGCCGGCCGAGGGCCGGGGCGTCCGCCAGCAGCTGGAGCAGGAGCTGCACAAGATGAAGCGGGCCCGCGGCGCAGCCAGCGACACCGACCTCAGCGCCGACGACCTGAAGGAGCTCATCGGCATCTATAAGAATAAGGTCAAGGAAGTTCTCGGCCAGGAGTTCCCCGACGACCCGCTGCAGCAGCTGTGGGGGGGCATCGGGGCCGTCTTCAAAAGCTGGAACGGCCGCCGCGCCATCGCCTACCGCCGCATCGAGGGCATCCCCGACGACTGGGGCACGGCCACGAACGTGCAGGCGATGGTGTTCGGCAACATGGGCGACTCCTCCGCCACCGGCGTGGCCTTCAGCCGCAACCCGGCCACCGGCGAGAACCGCTTCTACGGCGAGTGGCTGCCCAACGCCCAGGGAGAGGACGTGGTCGCCGGCATCCGCACGCCCAACCCGCTCAACGAGGCCACCAAGAGCGAGCAAAACAAGCACCTGCCTTCCCTGGAGAGCGGCATGCCCGTGGTTTACGCCGAGCTGGACGCCATCCGCAGCCGGCTGGAGCGCCACTACCGCGACATGCAGGACATCGAGTTCACCATCCAGGAGGGCCGGCTGTGGATGCTGCAGTGCCGGGTGGGCAAGCGCACCGGGACGGCAGCCCTGAACATGGCCATGGACATGCTGGCCGAGAGACTGATCGGCGAAAGGGACGCGGTGCTGCGGGTGCAGCCGGCGCAGCTGGACGAGTTGCTGCACCCCATCGTCGACCCCGCCGCCGAACAGAGCGTTCAGCCGGTCGCCAAGGGCCTCCCGGCCGGCCCCGGCGGTGCCTGCGGCCAGGTGGTCTTCACGGCCGCCGCCGCCGTCGAATGGGCGGCCCGCGGCCGCCAGGTGGTGCTGGTGCGCGAGGAGACCAACCCCGAGGACGTCGAGGGCATGCGCGCCGCCGTCGGCATCCTCACCGCCCGGGGCGGCATGACGTCGCACGCCGCCCTGGTGGCCCGCGGCTGGGGCAAGTGCTGCATCGTCGGCGCCGGCGACATCCATGCCGACCCCTCCGCCCGGCAGATGCGGATCGGAGCCCGGGTATACGGCGAGGGCGACTGGATCACCCTCAATGGCACCCGCGGCTACGTCTACTCCGGACAGCTGAAAATGATCGACGCCTCGGAAAACCCCCTGTTCCGCCAGTTCATGCAGATCGTCGACCGCCACCGCAGACTCGGCGTTCGCACCAACGCGGATACGCCGGAAGATGCCGCCCTGGCCCGCTCGTTCGGGGCCGAGGGCATCGGCCTGTTCCGCACCGAGCACATGTTTTACGGCAAGGGCAGCGACCGGCCCCTGTTTCTGTTGCGCAAGATGATCCTGTCGCGCACCGTTGAGGAGCGCCGACGAGCCCTCGACGAGCTCTTCCCGTTCGTCCAGGCCGCGTTCAAGGGAACGCTGCGGGCCATGGAGGGATTTCCGGTTACCATCCGCCTGCTCGACCCGCCGCTGCACGAGTTCGTTCCCCAGAGCGACGAGAAGCAGCAGGAGCTGGCCGACGCCCTGGGCATCCCGGTGGCCGATGTCCGCAAGCGCGGCGAGCAGCTGCACGAGAGCAACCCCATGATGGGTCACCGCGGCGTGCGCCTGGGCATCACCTACCCGGAGATCAGCTCCATGCAGTTCCGCGCCGTTTTCGAGGCGGCCGCCGAACTGCTGAAGGAGGGCGTGAACTGCCTGCCCGAGATCATGGTGCCGGTCACCTGCGACGTTCGCGAGCTGAAGTCCCAGAAAGAGGCGTGCGAGCGCGTGCACGCCGAAGTGCTGGCGTCCAGCGGCTTGGCGGCGATCCCCTACCTGTACGGGACCATGATCGAAATCCCGCGGGCGGCGCTGCTGGCCGACCGCATGGCCGAGAGCGCCGAGTTCTTCTCGTTCGGCACCAACGACCTGACCCAGATGGGCTTCGGCTTCAGCCGAGACGACATCGGCGGGTTCATGAAGGACTACCTCGACAAGAAAATTCTGCCGGCCGACCCCTTCCAGACCCTCGACGTCGCCGGCATCGGGCAGCTGGTGAGCATCGCCGTGGAACGCGGCCGCCAGACCAAGAAGAACCTGAAGATCGGCATCTGCGGCGAGCACGGGGGCGACCCGCGCTCGGTGGAGTTCTGCCACCAGGTGGGGATGACCTATGTCTCCTGTTCTCCGTTCCGTGTTCCCATCGCCCGGCTCGCCGCCGCCCATGCCCTGCTGAAGGAACAGGGCGCCGCGGCCAGGGCGAAACCGGCCGTCGCCGGGAGAAAGGCCCCGGTGGCCGTGAAAAAAGCGGCCCTCCCGCTCCGGAAGGCCCCGAAAACCGCCAGGAAGAAAGCGCCTGCGGCCGGCGGCAGAAAAGCTGCACCGGTCGTCAGGAAGGCTGCCCTCCGCGTGAAAAAGGCCGCGCCGCCGAAGCGGAAGGTCGCCCCGATCCGGAAAGGGGCCCCGGCCGTGAAAGCAAAGAAAGCGGGCCGCAGGAAGAAATAGGCGAATGCAGAGGCAGGGGGCGGTTTCCTGCCGTCCCCTGCCCTTGAAAATCTCCGGCCCGTCCCATAGAATGGGACGAATGGGCGGCTCATGAATTCGCTGGAAGTCAACAACCTGAAGAAGTCCTTTCGCTCCGATTTCCTGTGGCGCACCCGGAGGGTGCTGAAGGACGTCACCATCCGGGTCGGCAGCGGAGAGATCTACGGATTTCTCGGACCCAACGGCGCCGGCAAGACCACCACCATCAAGTGCATCATCGGCCTGCTGTTCCCCGACAGCGGCGAGATCCTCATCCACGGCCATCCGGCCGGCAGCCGCGACAGCCGACGCCGGGTCGGATTCCTGCCCGAGAACCCGTACTTCTACGACTACCTCACCGCCCGGGAGCTGCTCCTGTTCACCGGGCAGATTTTCTCCATGCCCCCCGCCGCCGCCCGGGAACGCGCTTCCGCCCTGCTCCGGCAGGTCGGCCTGGAGGGGAACGACCGCCTCCTGCTGCGCAAGTTCTCCAAGGGCATGTTGCAGCGCGCCGGATTGGCCCAGGCGCTGATGCAGGACCCGGACGTGCTCATTCTCGACGAGCCCTTCTCCGGCCTCGACCCGATCGGACGCAAAGAGCTGCGCCAGATCATCCTGGACCTGCGCGCGGGGGGCAAGACCGTCTTCTTCTCCTCGCACATCCTGCAGGACATGGAGGCCATGGTCGACCGGGTGGGCATCATCCTCAACGGCGCCATCCGCCGCGAGGGGCGCCTCTCCGAACTCATCTCCCATAGCGTCCGCTACTGGGAAATCACCTGCGTCGGCATCGGCGAGGCCGAGCTGGCCCGCATCCCGGCCCCGGCGACCGCCCGCGACGGCCAGTTCATCCTGCGCGTGGAGGCCGAGGAGGAGCTGAACGCCGTCATCGAGGGGATCATCCACAACAACGGCCGGGTCCTGGCGGTGACGCCGGCCAAGATGAGCCTCGAGGACATTTTCCTGAACGAGCTCCGGGAGTCGGCATGAGCACCGCAGCCATCGTCCGCAACACCTTCCGCGAGGCGACGCGAAACAAGATGTTCTATCTGCTGGTCGTCTTCGGCATCGTTTTCGCTCTGGCCTCCCGACTGGTCAGCCTGCTGACCGTCGGAGACACGGTGCGCGTGCTCAAGGACGCCGGCCTGGCGGCCATCCACTTCTTCTGCGTGCTGATCGCCATCTTCACCGGCATCCACCTGGTCTACAAGGAGATCGAGCGGCGCACCATCTACAACATTCTCTCCAAGCCCTTGTCGCGGGACCAATTCATCCTGGGCAAATTCCTGGGGCTGGCCCTGACCGTGCTCTGCGCCCTGTCCGCCATGGCCGCGATCTTCTTCCTTTGGGTCGCCCTCAGCACCGGCACGTTCGACTGGCGGCTGCTGGTCTACTTCGCCATGCTGTTCCTGGAGCTGCTGGTCATCATCGCCATCTCGCTCCTCTTCTCCTCCTTCTCCACGCCCATCCTGTCGTTCATTTTCACCGTCAGCCTCTACCTGATCGGCCACGTGCTGTGGACGTACAACGAATTCAAGGCCAAGCTGGTGGCGCCGCTGAGCCGCTGGCTCGGCGACATCCTGTACCACCTGCTGCCGAACCTGGAAAAGTTCAACATCCGCGACGCCATGGTGCTGGGCACGCCGCTGTCCGTCCGCCAACTGCTGCTCACCGTGCTCTACGCCGCCGTCTACATCGGCGCGCTGCTGCTGCTGACCATGGCCATCTTCCGCCGACGCGAGTTTCGATGAGCCGCCGCATCACGGCCCTGACCCTGCTGTTGCTCGCCCTCCTGCTCCTGGCCGCCGCCGGGCTCCTGCAGTCCGCCTATGACGCCCGCCGCGGCTACTTCGACGAGCGCCTGGCGTTCGTCTCCCTGCCCTCCGGCAAGGCGCTGCGCATCCTCTCCCTCGGCCACCGCAACTTCCTGGCCGACCTGCTCTACATCTGGTCCATCCAGTTCTACTCCAGCTACAATATCCGCAACCGCTACGAGTACATCGAGCGCGTCTTCGACACCATCACCGACGTGTCTCCGGAGTACCGCGAGCCGTACATCGTCGGCGCCCTGATCATGGTCTACGAGAAGGGAGACGTCCCGATGGCCCTGCGACTGCTGGACAAGGGCAGCCGGATGAACCCGCGCGAGTGGATCTTCGACATGGAGGCGGGCTACTACGCGTTCCATTTCCTGCACCAGCTGGACACGGCCCGCCGCCTCTACGAGCGCGCCGCCGCCAAGCCGAACGCCCCCGACCTGCTGCGCCGCAAGCAGGCGCACATGGTCTACCTGGAGAACGACCTGGACCAGGCCTGGCAGATGTGGCTGGACATCTACCGCAACGCCGACGACCGCATCAGCCGCGACGCCGCCTTCAGCCACCTCTACCAGATCAAGTTCGAGATGGACAGCGCCCGGTTGCAGGAAGGGATCGCTTCCTTCCGCTCCCGCTTCGGTCGCCTTCCGCGCAGCCTGGAGGAAATGCAGGCGCGCGGTATGCTGGCCGAGATCCCCCGGGATTTCGCCGGCGGTGACTACCGCTTTGACGCCGAGCGCGGACAGATCCGCGCCAGCCTGGAGTTCCGGTGGAAAAAGTACTGGTGATCCTCTTCGGTTTGACCCTCGGCAGCTTCCTCAACGTGGTCATCCATCGCCTGCCGCGCGGCGAAAGCCTGGTCCGCCCGGGTTCCCATTGCCCCCGCTGCCGGGCGCCCATCCCCTGGTACCGGAACCTGCCTCTCCTCACCTTCCTGCTGCAGCGGGGCCGGTGCGCGTCCTGCCGCGGCCGGATCAGGCTGCGCTACCCGCTGGTGGAGGCGGTCACCGCCCTGTCGTTCCTGCTTTGCCGGGACGCGTTCGGCCTCACCGTGCACGCCGCCTTCGCCGCCCTGTTCCTGTGCGTGCTCATCGCCCTGGCCCTGATCGACCTGGAGCACCAGATCCTGCCCGATTCGCTCACCCTCGGCGGCGCGGCGGTCTTCCTGGCCTACTCGTTCGTCAACCCTCGCCTGGGCCCGCTGGAGGCGCTGCTCGGCGGCGTCGGCGCCGCCCTGGTCTTCTACCTGCTCTTCGTCATCTACCTGAAGGTTCGGCGAATCGAGGGGCTGGGCATGGGCGACGTGAAGATGATGCTCCTGCTGGGCGCCTTCCTGGGCGTGGAGCGGCTGATCACGGCCGTCTTCCTGGCCTCGCTGTCGGGGCTGCTGGTGGGGCTGTGGTTCATCGTCTTCCGCCGCAAGACGCTTCGCTTCGCCCTGCCGTTCGGCACCTTCCTGGCGCTGGGCGCCACCGTCTCCCTGTTCTGGGGCCACCTCGTCCTGGGCCTGCTGCAATCGCCCTTCCGGTGACATGCGCCGCACCACCCTCCTCCTGCTGATCGTCCTGGAAGCGGCCGGGTTGTTCATCTTCGAAAACCTCCACGCCCTCTTCCGCGAGCTCGAACGGAACGAGCGGCGCACCATCGAGACCGATACCGAACGGTTGTGCCGACTGCTGGTGAAGGCGCACGGAGCCGACACGGCCGCCATGGGCCAGGCCGGGCCGTTCACCCGGGTGACCCTGCAGCCGGCTGCGCCCCCGTCGCGGGTGACGGTCCACGACGACGGCCGCCCGTCGCTGCTGGTCACCGTGCCGCTGCCGCCCGGGCGCAGTGTCCGCTTCCGGCGCGAGCTGACCTCCCCCTCCCTGCGGAGCATGGCCTCCGCGCGCCGGATCATGACCGGGGTGATCCTGACCCTGGCCGTGCTGCTGCTGGTCTCCGGCTGGCGACTGGTTTCGCTGCTTCGCCGCCCGCGCAGCGACGGCCCCGCCGAGCCGCTGCCCCCGCTGCAGGGCTACCTGGCCGAGCTGCGTTCCTCCCAGCACGACCTGCAGGAGATGTTCAGCGAGCAGGCGCGCGCGGCCGGCCGCGGCGAGGAGCTCAACCGCACCATCATCCAGAATCTCCACCTGGCAGTCATGCTGCTGAACCCGGCCGGGCGCCTGCAAACCGTCAACCCGGCGGCACTGGCCATGTTCGGCCGCTCCTACGCCCGCATCAAGAACGACGTCGCCGCCTCCCTGCTGGGCGATTTCCCGCCGCTGCTGGAATTCGTCGACCGGGCCGCGGGGCGGAGCTCGGCCGAAATCGACTGCGGCGAGCGCATCTTCTTCGCCGACGTCATCACCCTGCAGGACTCCGGCAAGCTGGCCCTGATCCGCGATGTCAGCGACGAGAAGAAGCGCGAGCGGGTGCAGCTGGTCAACGCCAACCTGATCATGCTGGGCGAGATGGCGGCGGCCCTGGCCCACGAGACGCGCAACTCGCTGGGCGTGGTGCTGGGCTACGCCAAGGGCAATCGCCTGGACGCGGACCGCTCCCAGCGCATCGTGCGCGAAGTGCAGTTCCTGACCGACATGATGGAGCGCTTCCTGCAGTTTTCCCGGCCCGTGCGCGCCGGCGAGAAGCATCCCATCGACCTGGCCCCCCTGCTCGGCGACCTGGCCGCGGCCAACGACCTCGCGCTGGAGATTCCCGACCACCCGATGCGCCTCACCTCCGACCCGGCCCTGCTCAACGCCATCTTCTCCAACTTGCTTCGCAACGCCCGCGAGGCCGGCGCCCGCCGCGTCCAGGTCGGCTTCGAGACGGTCGACGCGGTCGCCATCGAGATCTGCGACGACGGCCCGGGCATCCCGGATCCACTGCGCGCCAAGGTCTGGCTGCCCTTCTTCACCACCCGCGACAAGGGCAGCGGAATGGGCCTTCCCATCGTCAAGAAGCTGGTGACCGCCCTGAATGGCGAAATCGTCCTCCTGCCTTCCGACCGGGGCGCACGGTTGCGGATCGTTTTCTACTGAGTCCGTTTCCCGGCTCCGGCGCCCGGCCGCCTTGACAACCGCCTCCCGGGCGGGGAGAATGGAAAGCCGGGGACGTGCAGCATCCGGCCCCGTCAGGCAGGGAAAATGACAAGAAAAACCCGTCTGCTCTCCATGCTGGTTGTCTTGGTTCTGCTGCTCCCGCCCGCGGCCGTCCGCAGCAAGGCGTCACCCGGCCCGCTTCCGGGGCTGGACGCGTTCGTGTCTCGGGTGTTGAAGGCGTATGGCGTGCCGGGCCTTGCCCTCACCGTGGTCAAGGACGGCCGGGTCGTGGTGGCCCGCGGCTTCGGAGTGAGGAAGCTGGGAGACGCGGAACGGGTGAACGAGCGCACCCTGTTCGCCATCGCCTCCAACACGAAATTCTTCACCGCCGTGGCCCTGGGGTTGCTGGCGGAGGAGGGCAAGCTCGCCTGGGACAAGCCGGTCATCGACTACCTGCCCGGCTTCTGCCTGTGGGACCCCTACGTCACCCGTGAACTGACCGTCCGCGACCTTCTGGTTCACCGCAGCGGTCTGGGACTGGGGGCCGGCGATCTCCTCTGGTGGCCCCCCACCACCTACGATCGCCGGGAAATCGTCCGGCGCCTCCGCTTCCTCCGCCCCGCAACCTCCTTCCGCAGCGCATACGCCTACGACAACGTCCTCTACCTGGCCGCCGGTGAGCTGGTCGGGGCGGTCAGCGGAAAGAGCTGGGAGGAGTTCGTGAGCGATCGCATCCTGCACCCCCTGGCCATGCGCGAAACGACTGTCCGGGCCTCGGAAACCGGCAAGGGGGGAAACGAAGCCTGGCCGCACGCCCGCCTGGATGGCGCGGTCCGCCCCGTGGCCCCGTTCGCCAGCGACAACACCAACCCGGCCGGGGGAATTCGCTCCCATGCCGTCGACCTGGGCAAATGGCTCCTGGTCTGCCTGGGCAATGGCCGGCTGGCCGACGGCTCCCGCCTGTATGGCGAGGAGACGGCGCGCGAACTGACCGCCCTGGTCACGCCCATTCCCAACCGGGCGCCTCCCCCCGAGCTGGACGCCCTGAAGACCCCGTACCGCGGATACGCCCTGGGCCTCTCCCTCCACGCTTACCGCGGCCGTCCGGTCCTCACCCACACCGGGGGGATGCCGGGGTACTTGTCCAAGTTCACGCTCCTGCCCGAGGAGGGGCTGGGGATCGCCGTGCTCACCAACCAGGAGTCGGCCGAGGCCTTCAACGCCCTGACCTGGCACATCGTCGACGGCTTCCTGAAGGCCCCGGCGACCGACTGGATCGAAGCCTACCGCCGGGTGCGGGCGCGGGAGGATGAGAAGCACGCGGAGGCTCTGAAAAAAGCCGCCGGCTCCCGCGTCTCCGGTTCCGCCCCCTCGTTGCCCCTGGAAGGATACTGCGGCCACTTCCGGGACGCCTGGTACGGAGACGTCTCCATCGCCATGGAGGGCGGCCGGGCGGTGATCCGGTTCAGCCATACGCCCTCCCTGGTCGGCGACCTGGAGCACTGGCAGCACGACACTTTCATCGCCCGCTGGCGCGACCGGGAACTGCGGGCCGACGCGTACCTGACCTTCGCCCTCCACCCCGACGGAAGCATCGACCGGGTCAAGCTGGCCCCGGTCTCCGCGGAGACGGACTTCAGCTTCGATTTCCAGGACCTGCTGCTCGAACCGGCGGGAAGATAGTGCCCGACAGGGATTCCCGACCGGGTGACGGCGCCCCGGCGGGGTTCCATTCCGGTCCGCTCCGCGATATGCTATACTACCCGGATCCCAGATGAGCACGCTCAGGTTTGTTTTCACGGGAGGCGGCACCGGCGGCCACGTCTATCCCAACGTCGCCGTCTACGAGGTGCTGAAGGATCGGTACCCGGACGCCGAGTTCCTCTACCTCGGCACCCGCTCCGGGGCGGAGGCCAAGATCGTGCCCGGCCTTCCCCAGCCGATCCCCTTCCGGGCCGTTCCCTCGCGCGGCCTGCCGGCCAACCTGAGGTCATTGCGAAGCCTGCCGGCGCTGGGAGTCATCCTGCTGGGCGCCTGGCGCAGCTTCTTCCTGCTGCGCCGCTTCCGCCCCCACCTGGTCATCGGCTCCGGCGGCTACGTCTCCGCGCCGGTCCTGCTGGCCGCCGCCCTGCTGCGCATCAAGATCCTCATCCACGAGCAGAACGCCGTGCCGGGCCGCCTCAACCAGCTGATGGCCCGCTTCGCCACGCGCATCGCCACCGCCTTCCCCTCGTCGTCCGCCTTCTTTCCGGCCCACAAGACGGTCCTGACCGGTTACCCGTTGCGGCGTTCCATCGTTTCCGCGTCGGCCCGCGATGTCCGCGCCCGCCTGCACATCCCGGAGCGCAACCGGGTGCTGCTCGTCTGCAGCGGCAGCATGGGCGCGCGCACCATCAACCGGGCCGTGGCCGAGATCGTCCCCTCGCTGCTGGCCATGGAGAACGTGACCGTGATCCTCTCCACCGGCAAGGCCTACAACCGGGACTACCGGGCCTACGACGACACCGTGGGCATCCTCCAGTCGGCGGGCATCCCCACCGAGATCGGGGGCCGACTGATCGTGCGCGAGTACTTCGATCCCATCAGCGACCTCTACGCGGTGGCCGACCTGGCCATCGCCCGGGCCGGGGCGGGCACGGTCAAGGAGCTGTCGACGGTCGGGCTGCCGGCCTTGCTGATCCCGAAACTTGACCTGCCGTCCGATCACCAGGTTCTCAACGCCCGCGAGATGGAGAAGACCGGTGGCGCCCGGGTACTCAACGAGGAGGTGCGCCTGCACGAACGGCGCCGCCATCTCGTGGTCCCGGAAGTTCCCCTGCTGCAGGCGGTCCGCGACCTGCTGGACAACCCGGCCGAACTGCAGCGCATGCGCGGCTGCCTGCAGAGCGCCTCGACTCCGGACAGCGCCGCGCGCATCGCCCGCGAGGCCGACCTGATAATCGGCCGGCCCGAGCGGATCGGCTCCCCGGCGAGGCGCACCCACTACCTGCACGAGACGGAAAGCGAATCCAACCACGACATCCCCTTCGGAACGGTCATCGCCGGCCACTCCTGGCTGGCGGACGTCTTTCTCGATCAGGCCCCCCCGGACAGCCTCTTCGCCATCCGCTTCCTGGACCCCGCCCACCAGCAAGCCGCCCTGAAGCGAATCCGCGGCCCCCTCTCCCGGAACGGCGAACCGGTGCGCGGCTGGGTGCAGTTGCACGAAAAGGACGAGATCCAGCTGGGAGACCTGCGCCTGACGTTCGCCGGGTACTCGGAGGATCCGCAACCCGCCGCCCCCGAAGACGAACCGACGGGAAAAGCGCCCGTGCGGGTGGGGCGGCTGCTCGCCGCCCATGCCCTTTCCCTGCTCCGCGAATGCATCCAGGCGGCCCTGTTCGGCGCCGGGCGCATCCTGGACACGTTTGTCGCCGCGCAGGCCGTCGTCCGCCCGGCCATGCGCCTGGTCGGCGGCCCGTTGTGGAAGAAGTCCCTGGAAGCCAACCTGGGCCAGGCGGAGGCCCCCGATGCCCCCGCGGACGGCTGGCGGGACGCCGCCGCGGTCAGCGGTCTCACCTGGCTCCTGGCGGCGGCCATCAGCGCGGCCGGCGTGATGCTGGCCGATCCGCTGTGCAGCTGGTTGATGCCCGGGCTTTCCTCCTCCACCGCCGCGGCACCGGCCATGCTGCGGCTGCTGTTTCCGGCGGCGGCCCTCGCCTCCCTGGCGGCCTTCCAGTCCACCCTGTTGGGGATGACCCGCCACCAGCGGACGGTGCAGGCGTCGCTGCTCATCGGCCACTCCGGGGCCATCATCATCCTGCTCCTCACGGGGCGCTCTCTGCAGCCTCAGGCCCTGGGGTATGCCATGCTGGGCGCGGCGTTCCTGCAGTTTCTCTTCATGCTGCCGTTCGCGCTGGCCGAGATGCGCCGTCTCGGCATCCCCCTGCGCGTGCGACTGCGCCCCGGTCGCGCCGCCTCGCGCCGCTACGCCCGCGATCTCGGCGGAGTCGCCGCCGACATCCTTCCCGGCGAATCGGTCCGGCTGGTCAGCTTTTTCCTGGCCGGCTTCATGAAAGCCGGGGCCGTTGCCTGCCTGCACATCGCCTGGGTGATACTGAGCATTCCGCTGTCGGTTTCCGGCCATGTCGTCGAATCGTTGACCCAGCCGGCGAACGGCCAGCGCGGCGATGATTTCGTTCGCCCGGAGCGGGCCCGGCAACTTCTGCTGGACGGCCTGGCGGTGCTGCTGTCGCTGCTCGTGCCGATCGCCATCCTGCTGATCATCCTGGCCCCGCCGCTGACGTCGCTGCTCTTCGAGCGCCTCCGCTTCGACGCCCGGGCGTCGACGGCCGCCGCCCTGGCGCTGCAGCTGCTGGCGATCGGGTTGCCGGCCTGGGGCGTGCAGCGCTTCCTGCGGCGGTTTTTCGAGAACCGCCTGGAGAAGAACGCCGAGCGGCTGGTCGATCTCGCCCTGCTAACCGTTCACGCGCTGCTCGCCGCCTGGCTCATCCGCACCCCCCTCGGCTTCGCCGGCATTGCCCTGGCCGCCTCCCTGGCGGCCACGCTGCTCACCGGGCCGCGGCTGTTCCTGCTGGTGCGGCGCATCCGGGCCGACGGCGCCACCATGCGCCTGGGCGACCTGGTGGCGCCATTGCGGAAGATCATCCCGGCCTGCCTGCTGATGATCCTGGGCGTCGTCCAGGCGCGTTTCGTGTTCCACCGCATCCCCTTCCGCTCGACGGAGATCGAGCACGCCCTGCAGGTCGTTTCGCTGAGCTTCATGGGCATGGCCATTTTCCTGCTGTCGTCGCTCATGCTGAAGAACACCGCCCTGCTCGTTTTCCGCCGCCGAGCCGGCGGCGGGGCCCTGCCGCTCGCCCTGCTGCCGCCCGGACGCTTCCTGGAAGCGGTGGCCGCCAACCCCGCCGCCTTCCGGTCGGAGTTCCGCTACAAGATCAGCCTGTACACCTCCAGCGCCAGCTGGGCGGTGAAGAACGTCGGCATCAAGCTGATCGGCCTGTTCCGCGAGAAGAGCCGGCTGCCCGTGCTGCTCGATGCGCTGCAGGACCGCCGCAGCAACGGTTTCGTGCGCCGAAATGCGCTGCAGGCGCTGCGCGAGCTTCAGGTCTGGGACGGCGCCGTCCAGGCCGCGGTGACCGCCCGCCTCCGCGACCGCTATTACGAGGTCCGCGTCGCCGCTCTGCAGTGCCTGGCGTCGGGGATGAACAGCCATGATTTTCCCGCCCTGCGCGACCACTGCCGCAAACGGCTTCGCCGCGGACCCATCGAGGAGAAGATCGCCTGCCTGCGCCTGATCGCCCGCAAGGGAGGGATTGACGACCTGGCCGGCCTGGAGCCCTTCTATCTGAACAGCAACTCCCTGGTCCGCGAGGAGCTCGCCGAACTGCTGTCCGCCTTCCACCGCCGCGGGCTGCTGGGCCGCGAGGAACTGCGCGAGCGGGTGGCGCGCATCCTGATCACCTCGAACAACCTGGCGGCCGAATTCCGCATCAAGTCGATCGTGAGCCGCATCCACCGCGACCTGGAGGCGACGTGATCGACCTGCTGAGCGGCTTTTTCACGGGGTTCCCCGGGCAGCGGCTGCTGGGCTACATCACCTTCCGCGCCCTGATGGCCGTCCTGACGTCGTTCGCCATCGGCATCCTGCTCGGCCGCAGGATCATCAACGTCATCTACCAGCTGCGTTTCCGCGACCGCACCCGCGACTGGGGCGACATGTCCCCCCGCAACAAGGACGGCACGCCGACGATGGGGGGGCTGATCATCTTCGTCTCGCTGCTGCTGTCGGTGCTGCTGTGGGGGCGGCTGGGCAATTTCTTCCTCCGCATCTCCATCTTCGCCGTCTTCTGGTTCGGCGCGCTGGGCTTCTTCGACGATTACCTGAAGAACGTTCGCGGCTCGTCGGACCTGGGCATGAGCCGCAGCCTCAAGCTGTTCTTCCAGGCCCTGTTCGGCATGATCCTCGCCCTGCTGGTGCTGTCGGCGGAAACCTCCCCCTTCCCGGCGGAGATCCTGACCCGGTTGTTCGTCCCCTTCGTCAAGCATCCGGTGCTGGACCTCGGGCTGATGTACTACGTCTTCATCGTGCTGGTCGTCATCGCCGTGGCCAACGCCATCAACTTCGCCGACGGCCTGGACGGCCTGGCCACGGTTCCTGCCGGCCTGTTGACCGGCGTTTACCTGGTGTTCGCCTATATCATCGGCAATGCCCGCAGCGCCGAGTACCTGCTCTTTCCCTACATTCCCGGGGCCGCCGAGCTGGTGGTGGTGCTGGGCGCGCTGGTCGGCTCGCTGGCCGCCTTCCTCTGGTTCAACACCTACCCGGCCGAGATCTTCATGGGCGACACCGGCTCGCTGCTTCTGGGCGGCCTGATCGCCACCTCCGCCGTGCTGCTGAAGCAGGAGCTCCTTTTCCTGATCGCCGGCGGGGTGTTCGTCATCGAGTTTCTGTCCGTCTTCGTCCAGGACTACATCGGCATCAAGCTGATGAAGCGGCGCATCTTCTACCGAGCCCCGATCCACCACACCTACCAGTTCCTCGGAATCGCCGAGCCGAAGATCGTGGTGCGGTTCTGGATCGTGGCGGTGATCTTCACCCTCGTCTCGCTGATCAGCATCAAGCTGAGATAGGCCACGCCGGCGTGGCGGAATTCCCGCCGAATCGCGCCCGGGGATGGTTTCCGGCCCTACAGCCTGGCCGAAAGACCGGCGCGCAGGATGAATCCGTTCCAGATGCCGGCATCGACGAGCAGGTGGACGGACTCGGTCAGCTCGGCCTTCAGGCCGACCCCCAGCTGCAGGATGGGCAGCAGCGGCGGCAGGTTGATCTCTTCGCCCTCCTGGTTGGCCTCGTCGATGGCCTGCTGGACCGTCTTGTCGACCGAGTCGCTGTAGTTCACGCTGGCGCCGATGCCGCTGAGGGTGCCGTCATACCCGGCGTGCATGGTGCCCTTTTCCAGCTCGTGAAGCGGGAACAGGCCGATGCCGAAGGTGACGTAGGGGTGGATGCGCGACGAGGGCACGATGTCCCAGCGAAAGCTGACGTGGAAGGAGAGCGGGTTGATCTCGGCCCCGGTGTCGGTGGCCTCCGCCTCGAACACCCCGGTGCGGCCGGGGTAGGACGGCGAAATCACTTCCATCCGCGCCGAGACCTCCGGAAACGATACCTTCATTTTCGTCTTCTCGAGGGCCAGTCCGAGGCTGAACGAGCCCCCGCGCCCCTTCGGGTACCAGCGGAACTCGGCGCCGTAGTTGTGCCCGGTGGAATCGAAGCGGACCGTTTGCCGGTAGCTGCGCTCCTGGGCGTCGGGATAGGTGCGGCGGATCTCTCCCAAGAATTCGTCCCTCAGGTTGTCCTCCAGCACTTCGCCCAGCTTGTCCTCGATCAGGTTCCCGAGCAGGTCGACCGACCAGCCGGAGAAGTGGACGTTGATCTCGACGGAGCCGCGTCCGCCGCCGGCCTCATCGCCCGGCAGCGCCAGGGCCAGGAAACCGAACACCGCCATCCCGAGCACGGATCTGCGCATGGTTCACCTCGTCGGCGTTAGTTGTATCCCAGTCCGGCCTGCCGTGTCAACGGCCGGCGAACGGGATTCGGCGGCGGGATGGCCGCCCGCCGGGATCACTCCAGCTCGGGAATGTGCAGGCGCCGCCACAGGAAGTTGAGCCGGTAGGTGCGCCGGATGTCGGGGCGGCGCAGCGGCGGGGCCAGGTTGGCCATGAAATGCTCGCAACGGCCGTTCAGCTCTCCGTCTTCTTCGAACAGGGCCAGCACCTTGTCGCGCAGCGCCTCCGCGTCCGCCGGGGAGGAGGTCCGCCCGTCCCGGCTGGCGACGAAATAGTTCTCGAACTCGACGCGCATCGAGGTCAGTTCCTCCGGGAATTCGGCCATGAAACGCACCGCCTCGTCCTCCGTCACCGGCTCCGCCCGCCCGCCGCCCCCAGCCTGCATGGACAGGAGCGCCTTGTGACGCTTGCGCACCTCGGCGGCGAACGACGAGAATCCGGACAGCGCCCGGCCCCGCGCCCGGGCCCGGTCGACCACCGCGGTGATGGCTTCCTCCGCCAGCTCTGCCGGCACGTTCTTTTCCCACCAGTGGTAGAGGACGTCGAACTCGCGGGTGGTGATGAACGGGTGCAGGTTGTGGCGCTCCCCCAGGAACTGGATCATGCGCACCACGTAGGCCCGGTCAGCGGTTGCGCTCATGGATGGCCCGCATGCCGACGTAGATGAGGTCCGGGTTCCAGGCGTCCACGCCGCGCAGCCGGTTGCGCAGCATCCGGCTCAGGCCGCCGGTGGCGACCACCGTCGCCCGCGCTCCGAGCACGCGGCGGTACTCGCCGATCAGGTACTCCAGGGCGCCGATGTGCCCGTAGTAGATCCCGGAGCGAATGCAGTCGGCGGTGTTTCGGCCGACGCTTCGCTCCGGCACGGCGAAGCGCACGTAGCGCAGCTTGGCCGCTTTCTCCGCCAGGGCGCGCAGGGAAATCTCGAACCCCGGCAGGATGCAGCCTCCGACGTAGGCCCGCCCGGCGGTGACCAGGTCGAAGGTGGTGGCGGTCCCCGAGTCGATGACCATCAGCGGCGGTGGAAAAAGCTGCAGCGCCCCCACACAGTCCGCGATGCGGTCGGCGCCCAGCTGCGCCGGCTTGTCGATCTCCCAGCGCAGCCCGCAGTCGAGGAGGTGGGAGACGAAGAGCGGCCGGATGCCGGTCTCCCGCTTCAGGTAACCCCCCACTTCCCGGTCCAGGCGCGGCACGACCGAGGAGACGACGACTCCGGTGAGCGCCCGCCGGTTCCGGGCGGCGGGTAGCAGCCGGTCCAGGAACGATCGCGTGGCGACGGCGGGGGTCGGCGTTCTGCAACGGGCGACGGCGCGCCCGGTTGCGTCGAACAGCACCGCGCCGCAGGAGGTGTTGCCGACGTCCAGGGCCAGCAGCATCAGTGGTGGTCCGCCCTCTCGAGTGCGCCGCCGGAGCGCTTGTCGGACCTCAGCAGCAGCCAGGCGAACACCAGCGCGACCACGCCCAGGGAGGCGAACATGAGCTGACTCGCCGTGTAGGAGTGGGTCAGGTCCCGCAAGCGGCCGTTGAGGATGGGAAACAGGAACAGGCCCCCGTTCTGGATCATGTTGGTCAAGCCGAATGCGGTGCCCAACTTGTCTTTCGGCACCAGCAGGGGGATCGCGGGCCACATCGCCGCCGGAACCAGTACGAAGGCGGCGCCCAGCATGATCATCGGCAGCACCGGGTTGACCTGGGTCAGGCCCAGCAGCGCATGGGCGGGGATCATCAACAGGGCGCCGAAGACCATCAGCGTGCCTCTCCGGCCGATCCGGTCGACCAGGTGGCCGGCGAAGGGAGCGAAGACCATCGACGCCAGGATGACGATGCTGGTGATGCCCGGGGCGGTGGTGAACATGTGGAGGATGTTGAAGAAAACCCCGTAGAGAAGCCCGCCGGACCCGGCCTGCACGTCGGGAATGCCCCATTTCTCGTGGAACATGTGGGTCGACAGGGCGGTGAAGGGGAAGATGGCCGAATAGAAGGTCAGGCAGAGCAGGGTCACGTACCAGTACGACGGCCGGAAGGCCTTGATGTCGGCCAGGACGATTCGGTCGCCTCCCCCCTCGTCCCTCTGGTCCAGGATTCGCTCGCCCCGCCGGTCCATCAGGTTGGAGACGAGGTTGCACAGCACCGACACCAGGCAGAGCAAAAAAGCCGCCCACAGGGCATACTTGTAGTTGCCGAAGTGCTGGGCGATCAGCGCCTCGGTGTTGAAGCTGAAGAGGGTGCCCAGGCGGCTGATGGTGAGCGAAATCCCGAACGCCAGGGCCAGTTCCTTGCCGCGGAACCACTTCGACATGATCGCCATCTGCGCCACCAGCAGCGACTCGGAGCCGGCGCCGAAGATCATCCGGCCCACGAATAGCATCCAGGTGGAGTCGGCCAGGGCCACGATCATCGCGCCCAGGGCGACCAGCGAGGTGAAGATCATGCTCCCCTTGCGCGTGCCCAGCTTGTCGATCAGGATCCCGCTGAAGAAAACGATGACGATGGCCGCGATGGAATAGGCCGAGTAGAGGCTGGCGATGGTGGACGGGCGCATGTTCAGCGCTTTCATCAGGATATTCTCGATGGCGCCGATGCTGTCGTAGGCGAAGTAGGATCCGAAGGGCAGCATGGATACGAAAAACAGCATGGTGAAGCGGTAGAACCGGGTGGACGGGTGGAAGGCACCCGCCGCGGGCTGGCTGTCGATCATGAATTCTCCTGGGAAGGGACGGGCTCGTCGTCCAGCGGAGGGGACGGGGCCTCGGTGTCGGGCTGCGGGGGCGGCTCCGCCGGCCTGGAGGGGGAGGTCTTCTTCCGGACGTCCCCGCCCTTGAGGGCCTCGTCGTAGGCCCGGCGCTCCTCCTCCAGCCCCTGGCGGGCGGCGCGCATCTTGGTGACCACGTCCACGGCGCTGTTCTTGACGGTGAGCACCTCGCCGCCGGAGAGCAGGATGACGGTGCGCTCGCCGACCGTGTCGACCGAGCGGATCCGGTCGTCGTTGAGCAGGATCTCCATGCCGTCGTCGCGGATCAGCCGGATCATTCTTGCCTGATGAAGAACACGTCGGAGAGCTTCTCGTAGCGGATCCGGTCGCCGATGTGTCGCAGGGCGGCCTGCGCCGCCGTCTGTTCGGCCTCGCGCCGGCTGCGGCCGCGGCCGCAACCGATCTCGACGCCGTCGAGGAAGACGCCGACACGGAACTCGGTGTCGGGGGGCTTGCCGCTCTCGCCCAGCACGCGGTACTGCGGCAGCACCGCGCGGTGCTTCTGGATCACTTCCTGCAGCTCCGACTTGTAGTCGTTGATGCGCGCGTCGCGCTCCAGCAGCTGGTCCAGGAACTCGCTGTAGAGGTTTTGGATGACCGCGGCGACGGCCTTGAAGCCGCCGTCGAGGTACACGGCGCCGAACACCGCTTCCAGGGTCGAGGAGACCAGCTTGCGGTTGCGCCTCCCGGCGTTTTTTTCCTCGCCACGCCCCAGCCGGACGTGCTCGCCCAGGTGGATCGCCTGGGCCACGCGGAAGAGGAAATCGCTCGACACGAGGTAGAGCTTCAGCTTGGTCAGGTCCCCCTCCTGGCCGCCGCGCACGCTGCGGTACAGGATGTCGGTGATGACCAGGCCGATGACCGCATCGCCCAGGAACTCCAGCTTCTCGTTGTGCGCCTCCGGACGGCGTGTTCCTTCGTGGGCGGATTTGTGGGTCAGGGCGACCGTCAGCAGGTCGCGGTTCTTGAAGCGGTAGCCCAGTTTTCTTTCCAGTTCTTCGGTCATAGCGCCTTGACGATCAGGAAGGTCAGGTCGTCCTCGTTGACGCGGCCCTCGGAGAAGCGGATGGTCAAGTCGAGCAGCCGTTTCTTGATCTCGGCCGGGGCGAGCCCGGCGTTCTCGGCCAGGAGCTGCTTGACCGGATCGAGTCCAAGCGCGTCGCCCTCGGCGTTCTGGATGTCGGTCAGGCCGTCGGAGAAAAAGAAGAACACGTCGCCGGCGCGCACCGGCACCTCCAGCTCCTCGATGGCCTCGGGGCGGAAGTTGTTCAGGCCGATGGCCATGCCGTGGGGGTTCAGCTCGCGGCAGATCCCGCTGGCCGCCTCCACCCGCAGCGCCGGCGTGTGGCCGGAGCGCGAGAAGACCATGACGCCGCGCCGGATGTCGAACAGGGCGATGTTCATGGTGATGAAGGTCATGCGGTCGAAGGAGCCGTAGAGGCTGGCATGGCACTCCCCCACCGCCGCCGCCGGCCGCGCCCCCTGCCGCTGCAGGTAGGTCATGATGCCCTTCAGTTCGGCCATGTAGAAAGCGGCCGAGGCTCCCTTGCCCGAGACGTCGGCCACCAGCACCGACAGGGAGTCGCCCGGCTTGTGGAAGTAGTCGAAGTAGTCGCCGGCGATCTCCTCGGCGGGGATGTTGATCGCCGAGACCGCGAAGGACGGGCAGGCGAACTCCTCGGGCGGAAGCAGCTTCAGCTGGATGCTTCGGGCGATTCGCAGTTCCTCCTCCAGCCGCTGCTTCTCCTTCTCCTCCAGCAGCAGGCGGTCGATGCCCGAGGCCATCTCGTTGAACGACTCGCCCAGCACGTGCAGCTGGTCCTTGGTGTTGATGCGGATGCGGTAGCTGAAGTCGCCGCGGCGGATCTTCTGCGTGCCGCGGGTCAGCTGGTCCACGGCGCGGGTGATGACCCGGACGATGCGCCAGCCGATGACGAAGGAGACGACGATGACCAGGCCGAACAGGCCGATCAGCCAGCGCACGAGGCGCGCCGTCATGGCCTCGGTTTCGGTGTAGAAGGACCGCTTGTCCTTCATGTTGGCGAGCTCGCGCTCGAGCGACGATAGTTCCGCGCGCGCCGCCTGGGATTCCTCCCCGTCCGGCAGGGTGGCCAGCCGGTTGCGCAGCGACTCGATGCTTTTGTTCAGCACGCGGCTGCGCGACGTGCCGCGCAGCGTGTTGAGCAGTTTGGAGTAATCGTTGATGAGCCAGAGAGTCCCCTCGCTGGAGGCGGGGCGTCCCGCTTTCAGCTGGTCGAAATCATGGTAGCGGAAGAGGTACGGCAGCGGAAAGCGGGACTTGCCGAACCCCCCGGCCTGCTCGACGTCGCGCGTGCTGCGCTCGAAATTCAGCCGCGAGTCGGCGATGAGGCTGCGGTCCGGCGGCACGTAGTGGACGGTGAAATCACCCAGCGAGGGCAGCCGGTCGAAGTATTCCTGGTTGATTTCGTATGCCGCCAGGGCGGCCAGCCGGGCGTCCTGCCGGACCTGCCCCTGATAGAGAACCCCGCGGCTCTTGAAGAAACCGCCGTGAAAACTGCGGAAGAAGGCGAGCCAGTCGAGGTCGCCGACCGGCGACGGCGTCGGGTAAGAGAAGAACGGCCGGTAGACGTCTCCCTGGCGCTCCAGGAAGACCAGTTGCAGCTGCTTCGGCTTGCTGATCGGAGAGCGCGGATCGTTCAGCGACGCGAACTCCCTCTGGATTCCCTCGCGTCCGCCGATGGCGAACACGTCGACCAGCACCCGGTCCAGCCCGTTCAGCCGCTCGCTCATGGTGTTGTCGAAGATCACCATGTTGTACTGGTAGATGATGATGTTGATCACCAGGAAGAAAAAGAGCGACACCACCAGCACCGGGGTGACCGTGAAGAACAGGGCGGCCAGGATGAGGCGGTTGCGGATCTTCCACAGCAGTCGGCGGCGGGCGATGCCCAGCAGGCGAACGACGGCCAGGGCGGCGAAGAGCCAGACGAAGGTCAGGAAGGCCCGTCGGCTGAAAGCGAAATGGGAGATGAGCGCGCAGAACGCCAGGGCCAGCAAGAACAGGTCGATGCGTCTCCAGCCGTGGAACGGGCGGGGCATGGGCGGATTATAGTATGTTCGGGGATAAAAGACAATCGCCCCGGCGCTACTCGCCGCCCCGGAACAGCGAGCGGAAGCGGTAAACAAGGGCGAGGTTGAAGATGTCGTTGCGGAAGCGGGTGGGGACCACGTCGCCGGCGTCGAAATGGGCGCTCTCCGGCCACACCGCCCGCTGCACCTGGAACACGACCTCCATGCGCAACCCCGCCGACAGCTCGACCCCGGCGCCCAGCGAATAGCCGCGGGCCGTCACCGCCTCCCCCCGCACGTCTCGGAACAGCTGCCGCTCCGCGAACCAGCCGCCGCGCGCGTGCAGCACGTGCCCGTTCAGCGAGAGGTTCCATTCGGCCCCCAGGCGCAAGTTGGCGACGTTGCTCTGCGCGAAGGGGAAATCGCCGCGCACCGGGAAGGGCCAGGCGGAGGCCCCCTGGTCGTGATAGCCGGTGATGGTGGCGTGGGCCCAGTACACCTTGCTGAGATCGGCGGCCAGGGTCAGCGCCGGAGCGGGCTTCACCTGCAACCCCAGCGAAAACATCGCCGGCAGGTGGACGAGCGCCCGGCACGTCGCCGTCTCCTCGCCGCTCACCGTGCCCGCGCTGTCGGTCACCCACGTCCGCCGGCTCGAGGGCAGGGCCACGTCCGCCGTCGTGTGGTAGACGACGCCCAGGGTCACCGGCTCGACCGGCGTGAACAGGGCGCCGAGGATGACGCGTCGTCCCTCCATCTTCTCCGTGGTTTCCTGGCTGGCCCGCAGGCTCCCCTGAGGGGCGGTGTGGCGGATGGTGCCGGAGTTGAAGTACTGCTGGACGGTCACTCCGAAGGCGAACCCATTCCCGCTGCGGAAGGCGGCCGAGACGGCCAGCGTGTCGATGCCCTCGGTGCCCGCAAAATCGCGAATGACCGTGGTCACGATTTCCCGGTCGTTGCGGACGATGCGGCTGGTGTCAGCCTGCGAGCCCTGGAACCCGTAGGGGAAGGCACGGTCGTAGGCGATGGCGAACCCCCACTGCAGCCCCCAGAAGCGCACGGGCACGGAGAGGGCGAAGAAATCGAACCCGTTCACCCGCGAGCTGAACTCGGAGTCGAACGAGTCCGGAACACCGCTGCTCCCCGGACGGGACGCCTCCTGGGTGTCGGCGATGTGGCTCTGCCGGCTGGCGCGGTAGCTGAGCTGGAACTCGAGGATTTCCGGCCGTGCCAGCCCGGCCGGGTTCCAGAAGGCGCTGCTGGCATCGTCGGCGACGGCCGTGAAGGCGTTTCCCATGGACAGGGCCTTGGCGCCGACGGTGGCGTTCAGGTACGCGTACCACGGCTTGTAGGCGGCCTGCAGCAGGGAAGGAACCGCCAGCAGCAGCGTCCACAGCGGCAGCGGGCTTTTTCTCACCGGGGGCCTTCCGCCACGTCCTCTTCCTCGTTGTAGCCGACCAGTTCGTCCTGGTCCTCGATGAGGACGCGGCCGCCGGAGTTCTCTTCGTACGACAGGCAGCACATGAGCCGTCCGCACATGCCGGAGATCTTGACCGGGTTCATGTTCAGGTTTTGGCGCTTGGCCATCTGCAGGGTGATCGGCTCCAGCGAGGTCAGGAACGTCTTGCAGCACAGTTGCCGGCCGCAGATTCCGAGCCCGCCGACCATGCGCGCCTCGTCCCGGATGCCGATCTGGCGCATCTCGATGCGCATGTGCAGCTTCTTGGCCAGGTCCTTGACCAGGTCGCGAAAATCGATGCGTCCCTCCGACGTGAAGTAGAAGATCGCCTTGCGCTCGTGGGTGTAGAACGTCACCCGGATGAGCTTGATGGGGATCTCCCGCTCCTGGATTCTCCCCTGGCAGTACTCGAAGGCGCGGCGCTCCTCCTTCTCCTTCTTGGCGAAGGATTCGACGTCGCGCGGGGTCGCCCTGCGCAGCACCTTGGGGATGGAGGAGAGATTCTTGATGCAGGCGAAGGTCTCGCCGAAATGCTTCACCACCCGGCCCAGTTCTTCGCCGGTGATGGAGGGGATGATGATGTCGTCGCCCGGGCGGACTTCCTCGTCGGTCTTGAAGTGGAGAAGGTCCTTGCGGTTCTCGATCTTGACCAGCACGACGTTATCCATCGTCATCTCCCCGTGCCGTGAAGCAGTTGATGAACTCCAGGATCAGCACACGGGCGTTCAGGTTGCGCTGGACGTCCCGCAGCAGCAGTTCCATCTGCCGCAGCAGGAGAAACAACTTTTCTATCGAGATCAGCTTGCATAATTCCTGGAGTGGCTCCCGGAAATCCACGTTCACCAGGTGAGCGGGGTCTCCGCCGGCTTTCAGGACCATTATATCGCGCAGCAGCACGGAAATCAAATTGATCGTCTGCCGGAAGAAGTCGATGAACTTGTCGCGCTCCCGGCTCCGGTCATACAGGTCGAGGAGCACGTCCTCGATCTCGCTCTGCCTGAGCAACCGGTCCAGCATGCGAAACGACTCGCTGCGCCGGGTCTCCAGCTCCCGCCATTCTTCCGCGCTCATGTTGCGGATGTCGGCCGGCTCCACGTGCGACAGCATCCAGGCGCGGGCCGGATCCAGGCCGAGCTTCTTCAGCTCGGTCGATATCTCGTCGTGCGACAGGGGCAGGAAAGTGAGCACCTGGCAGCGCGAGCGGATGGTCGGCAGCAGCATGGACAGGTTGTTGGTCAGCAGGATGAACACGGCGTGCGGCGACGGCTCCTCCAGCGTCTTCAGGAACGCGTTGGCGGAGTTGTCGTTCATCTGCTGGGCGTCCTTGAGGATGAACAGCCGGCGCCGGGCCTGGAGCGGCCGCAGCGTGGCGGTGGCGATGATCTCGTCGATCTGCGACTTGCGGTAGGTTTGCCCCTCCGGCTCGTACTCCAGCACGTCGGGAAACTGGTGGCGCTCAATGGCCAGGCAGGAGCGGCAGCGGTTGCAGGCCGTTTCGCCCTCTTCCGCGCAGGAAAGGATCTTGGCGAAGGTCAGGGCGAAGTTCATTTTGTTGGAGCCGTCGGGGCCGGAAAAGATCATGCTGCTGGGGATGCGGTTGTGGCGCACGTAGTGGATCAGCGCGTGCTTGATGCGCTGGTTCCCGGTCAGCTCACGAAACGGCATCGGCACCCTCCGGACGCAGGAAGCGGCCGGTCTGCGAGCCGCGGCAGCGCGCCAGGCCGGCGGTGCCGCCCTGGTAGAGAACCCTCCCGCCGTGGCGGCCGCCCCCCGGCCCGAGGTCGATGACGTGGTCTGCGGCTCGGAGCACGTCCAGGTTGTGCTCGATGACCACCACCGTGTGCCCGTTGACGATCAGCGAGCCGAACACCCGCAGCAGGTTGCCCACGTCCTCGAAGTGCAGGCCGACCGTGGGCTCGTCCAGGATGTAGAGCGTCGGCCGTGCCGCGGGGCGCGCCAGTTCGCGCGTCAGCTTGATGCGCTGGGACTCGCCGCCCGACAGGGTGGTCGAGCTCTGCCCCAGCCGCAGGTAGCCGAGCCCCACGTCGTCGAGGACGCGCAGCCGGGAGGCCAGCCAGGGGACGTTGGCGAACAACCGGCCGGCCTCGGCGGCGGTCTGCTCCAGCACGTCGGCGATCGAGTGGCCGCGGTAGTGCACCCGCAGCGTCTCGGAGTTGTATCGCCGGCCTTCGCAGGCCGGGCAGGCGACCTCCAGCTGGGGCAGGAAGCTCATCTGCAGCTTCTGCACGCCCAGTCCCTCGCACGCCTCGCAGCGCCCGCCGCGCACGTTGAAGCTGAAACGCCCCGGGCCGTAGCCGCGAACCTTCGCTTCCGGCAGCCCGGAGAACAGCTCGCGGATCATCGGCAGGATGCCGACATAGGTCGCCGGGCAGGAGCGGGAATTCTTGCCGATGGCCGACTGGGTGACCAGCAGCGCCCGCTTCAGGCGGGGCGGCACGGTGAGCGTGCCGGCCTGCGGCAGGGGGCCGGAAGCGGCGCCCGGCTCCAGGTGGCGTTGCAGCAACGGGTAGAGGGCGTCGACCAGCAGCGAGCTCTTGCCCGATCCCGAGACGCCGCTGACCACGGTCAGGGCGCCCAGCGGCAGTCGCAGGTCGGCCTCGCGCACGTTGTTGACGCTGACCTGGCGCAGTTCCAGCCACTCCGTTCCCGTCCGGTAGGACTTGGCCATGGCCAGCGAGCGGCGGCGGTAGAGGTACGCCGACGTGAGCGAGGCGCGGGCGCGGCGCAGGGCGGATCGCGGCCCGGCGAACACGATCTCGCCGCCGCGCTCGCCCGGCCCCGGGCCGACGTCGACGATGTAGTCGGCGGCCCGCAGGGTCGCCTCGTCGTGCTCGACGACCAGCACGGAGTTGCCCTGGTCGCGCAGTTCCCGCAGCAGGCGGATCAGGTTGCGCTGCTCCGCGGGATGCATGCCGATCGAGGGCTCGTCGAGAATGTAGATGATGCCATGGAGCCGGAATCCGATCTGCGATACCAGCCTCGCCCGCTGCAGCTCCCCGCCCGACAGGGTATGCAGACGGCGGTTGAGGGCGATGTAGCCGAGGTTCAGGGAGACGAGCGATTCCAGTCGCTGGCGGATCTGCGGCAGCAGCGGCCGGGCCACCTCCGCCTGCCCCGGCGCCGGCCGCCAGGCACGGAAAAATGCAGCCAGGTCGGCGGCCTCCATCTCGCCCAGCTCGTGGATGCCGCGGCCGTCCAGGCGGAAGGCGCGCGCTTCCGGGTTGAGCCCCGAGCCGTGGCAATCCGGGCAGGAAAGGCCGCTTTCGCTGCCGCCGCTGCCCTGGCACAGGGGGCAGGCCCCCTCCGGCGAGTTGAAGGAGAAGGTCCCGGGCTGGGGCTCTCTCAGGGAAATGCCGCAGGCGTCGCAGTGCAGCCGCTCCGACCAGACCTGGAGGCCGCCGCCCGCCCGCTTCACCAGCAGTTCGCCGTCCCCTTCCTGGAGGGCCACCGCGACGCTTTCGGCGATGCGCTCCCGCTCTTCCGGACGGGTCTCCACCTCGTCCACCTGCACGGCGATGGTGTGGCGCTGGTGGCGGTCCAGTTCCGGCAGGTTCTCCAGGTCGAAGACCGCCCCGTCGACCAGCGCCTTGAGATAGCCGCGGCGGCGGTACTTTTCCAGCAGCGCCTGGTAATGCCCGCGGCGGTTGCGCACCAGCACGCTGAACAGCTGCAGCGGCTCGCCCGGAAAGCGCTCGTGGAGCCGCTCGGCCATCTGCGACCGCGACAGGCGGTCGATGGGTTGGTCGCACTTCGGGCAGTGGGCGTTGCCCAGGCGGGCGAACAGGACGCGCAGGAAAGGCGAGATCTCCGAAATCGTGCCCACCGAGGAGTTGAAATGGTAGGAGGCGTGCTTCTGGTCGATGGAGATGGTCGGGGCGATGCCCCGGATGCACTGGACGTCCGGGCGTTCCAGGGACTTGATGTACTGCCGGGCATAGGTGGAGAGAGACTCCAGGTAGCGGCGCTGCCCCTCCTGGAAAATGGTGTCGAAGGCCAGGGAGGACTTTCCCGAGCCCGAAACGCCGGAAATGACCACCAGCTTCTTCTTGGGAATGCGGAGGTGCACGTTCTTCAGGTTGTGCTTGTGGGCATCGACGATTTCCAGCCACGGCATGGGGCCTTATCATACCACGAAACGGGGCGCCGCGCCCCCCGCCGGCCCCATTCCCTTTTGCCGGGGGTCATGGTAGAATGCCTCCTTTCCGGCTTCGAGGAGGTCGAATGGCCAAAGAGCTGTTATCCGGCAACGAGGCGATCGCCCGCGGTGCCTACGAATCCGGCATCACCTACGCCGCCGCCTACCCGGGGACGCCCAGCACCGAGATCCTGGAGAACATCCGCCGCTACCGCGACGTCATCCACGCGGAGTGGAGCGTGAACGAGAAGACGGCGATGGAAGAGGCCATCGGCGCATCCTTCACCGGCGCGCGCGCCATCGTGGCCATGAAGCACGTCGGCGTCAACGTCGCCGCCGACCCTCTTTTCTCGGCGAGCTACATCGGCGCCACCGGGGCGCTGGTCATCGTCTCGGCCGACGACCCCGGCATGCACAGCTCGCAGAACGAGCAGGACAACCGCCACTACGCCGTGGCCGCCAAGCTGCCGGTGCTCGAACCGTCCGATTCCCAGGAAGCCAAGGACCTGGTCGCCGCCGCGGTCGGGATCTCGGAGCAGTTCGACACGCCGGTGATGCTGCGCATGACCACGCGCACCTCCCACTCGCGTTCGGCCGTCGAGATCGGCGAACGCGTCGAGCCGCCGGTCCCGGAGTACAAGAGCGACTTCTTCAAGCGCAACCTGTTGCCGGGCAACGCCCGCAAGCGCCACGTGGCCGTCGAGGAGAGGCTGAAAAAGTTGCGTGACTTCAGCAACCGCTTTCCCCACAACCGCATCGTTCCCGGCCGCGGCCGCGTCGGGGTGCTGGCCTCCGGCATCGCCTACCAGTACGGCCGCGAGGTGTTCCCCGACGCCTGGTTCCTGAAGGTCGCCCTCTCCTTCCCCTTTCCCGATGAGCTGTTCCGGAAGTTCGCGTCCGAGGTGGACACCATCTACGTTCTGGAGGAGAACGACCCGATCATGGAGACCCAGGCGCGTCTGCTGGAGCCGGGCAAGACCATCATCGGCAAGGAAACCATCCCGCTCCTCGGCGAACTCTCCCCGGACATCGTGGCCGCCTGCCTCGGCCGCAAGAGCCTGGCGCCGCGTTTCGACACCGATTCCATCCCCAAGCGGCCGCCCTCGCTCTGCGCCGGCTGCCCGCACGCCGCCCTCTTCTTCAATCTCAGCCGCATGCGCGTCATGTCGCGCGGCGACATCGGCTGTTACACGCTGGGCGCCCTGCGGCCGCTCAGCGCCATGGACACCTGCGTGGACATGGGGGCCTCGATCACCGTCCAGCTGGGCATTGAAAAAGCGCTGGCCAAGGCCGGCAAGACCATCAAGCAGGTGGCCGTCATCGGTGACTCCACCTTCCTGCACTCCGGCATCACCGGACTCATCGACGTCATCTACCACCAGGGCCACTCGACGGTGGTCATCCTCGACAATTCCATCACCGCCATGACCGGCCACCAGGAGAACCCGGCCTCCGGTCGCGACCTGGCCGGGTCGGCGGCGCCGCGCGTGGACATCCTGCGCCTGGTGCGCGACGGGCTGGGCATCGCCCGCACCTTCGAGGTCGACGGCTACGACGTCAAGGCCATCAAGGAGCGCCTCCAGGCGGAACTGGCCGCGACGGAGCCCTCGGTGATCGTGGTCCGCCGCCCGTGCGTGCTGCTGTTCCGCAAGGCCCGCTGGTCGCCGGTGGTGGTGAACAAGGACGTCTGCACCAAGTGCCACCTGTGCCTGAAGATCGGCTGCCCGGCCCTGTCGGCCGACGCCGACGGCCATTCGTCCGTCTCGCCGTCGCTGTGCACCGGCTGCGGTGTCTGCCTGCAGGTCTGCCCGTTCAAGGCCATCTCCTTCGCCGACGAGAAGGGGACGCACATCAGCCAGGTCAGCCTCGAGGATTTTCTCGGCGGGGAGGCCAAATGAAGACCCAATCCATCATCATCTGCGGCGTCGGCGGCCAGGGCATCCTGACCGCCAGCGACCTGCTGTCCGACGTGCTGCTGCAGGCCGGGTTCCAGGTCAAGAAGAGCGAGGTGCACGGCATGAGCCAGCGCGGTGGCGACGTCATCTCCACTGTCCGATTCGGCGCGGAGGTGTTTTCTCCCCTGCCGGCGCTGGCCGAGACCGACTACCTGCTGGCCTTCGAGAAACTCGAGGCGCTTCGCAACATCAACTACCTGAGCCCCGGGGGCTACGCCCTGGTGAACGACTTCCGCTGGAACCCGCTGCCGGTCGCCGCCGGCCTCGAGACCTACCCCGACAACGTGGAGGCGGAGCTGCGCCGCCTGGCCGGAGAGCTGGTCATGATCCCGGCCACCCGGATGGCCACCAGCCTGGGCAACGAGCGGGCCTCCAACGTCATCCTGCTCGGCCTGCTGGCATCGCGCATGACGATCGACAAGGCCGTCTGGCTCGACGTGGTGCGCCGCAAGGTCCCGGCCAGGTTCCTGGACCTGAACCTGCGCGCCTTCGAAGCCGGCTACGGTTTCAGCGCCTGAACCGGAGGAAGCCATGATCGACTCGTTCGCGACCCTGGTCGGCGAGGCGCGCCGGCTGCCGAACCCGGTCATCGGTGTCCCGGCGGCCGACGACGACAGCTCGGTGTTGACCGCCATCCGCGCCCGGCGGGAAAACCTGGCCGATTTCGTGCTGGCCGGCGACCCGGCGGCCATCGCCGATCGGCTCCGCCGCCACGGCGGCGACCCCGCCGACTTCGAGATCGCCGCCGCCGGCGGCCTCGATGAGGCGGCCGCCCTCGTCGTGGCCCTGGCCCGGGAGAAAAAGGTCGGCGTCATCCTCAAGGGCGGCCTGCCGACCGCTTCCCTGATGAAGCCCGTGCTGGACAAGGAGAAGGGGCTGCGCACCGGCAACCTGCTGTCGGACATCCTGGTCGTGGACAACCCGGCCGAGAATTATCGTGGCCTGCTGGGCCTGAGCGACGGCGGGCTGAACATCCTGCCGGACCTGCAGCAGAAGCGGCAGATCATCGAAAACGCGGTGGCGGTCTTCCACCGCCTGGGCTGCGCCGAGCCGTTCGTCGGCGTGATGGCGGCCATCGAGACGGTCAAGGACTCCATGCCGGCCACTCTCGACGCCCGGGCGCTGACCGAAATGAACCGCCGCGGCGAGATCGCCGGCTGCCGCGTGTTCGGGCCCCTGGCGCTGGACATCGCGGTCTCTCCCGAGGCGGCGCGCCACAAGGGCGTGACCGACCCCGTGGCCGGCCAGGTGCATATCCTGATCATGCCCAATATCGAGGCCGGCAACCTGCTGGGCAAGGCCTTCACCTACTACCTGAAGATTCCCGTCGCCCACGTGGTCATGGGGGCCCGCATCCCCATCCTGATCCCGTCGCGCAACGAAAGCGACACCGACAAGTTCCACTCGGTGGCGCTGGGGTGCATGATTGCCCAAGCGTAGCGCGCTGGCTTTCCTTTGGGCGCTGCTCGCCGCCGGCGCCCTTCCCGCGGCCGATCCCCTTCTGCTGGAGGTCCGGGGCCGGATCCGGGCCCTTCAGCCATTCCGCATGGAGTTCACCCAGCAGGTCTTCATCGATGGCCGGAAGGAAGCGGAGGAGAGCGGATACGTGCTGTTCCTCGACCCATCGCAGTTGAAATGGGAGTACACCCGCCCGGAGCGCAAGGTGTTCCTGTTGGCGGGCGCCCGTTTCCAGTTCTATCAGCCGGAAATCCGCCAGCTGCTTCGCGGGCGCGTCGATCGGGCGCGCGAAAAAATGCTCTGGCAACTGCTGGCCGACGACATCCCGGCCGTGGACTACCGCTGCGACGCCAAAAGGCGATCCATCGCCATCCGCTCGGGCAGCGGCGAGGATGCCCTCGACCTGGTCGTCCTGGTGGGGCCGGACGGCCTGCCGCTCCGGGCCGAGCAGGCGGATCCGGCCGGCGTGCAGCAGGTGTTCTCCTTCCGCCGCTACCGCGGACCGCTTCCGCTCACCCCCGCCGACTTCGCCCTGACCGTGCCCCCGGGGACGGAAATAATCGATGAATAGGCCGAAAACGAAACTTTCGACCACCCGGTTCGTACAATGACATTGGATGAAGATCAAGTATTGATTAAACGAATACTTGATGGAAAGAAATCATCCTTTGAGGAACTGATGAGAAAGTACAACAAGCGGATCTACAACTTCGTCATCCGCATGGTGCGGAACGACGAGGTGGCCACCGATCTGACCCAGGACTTTTTCATCAAGATTTACTCCGTCCTGAGCAAATACAATTTCGAGTACAAATTCTCGACCTGGGCCTACCGGATCTGCTACAACCTGGTCATCGACCACATCCGCCGGCACCAGACCCCGGTCGACTCGCTGGACGCCGACGTCGTCTCCCAGAGGGACCTGCTGCAGTCGGAAAACTACGTGCGCGACGACGGTTTCAAGCTGCTTTCCGACCAGGAAGTGCGCACGTATGTCTGGAACACGGTGGACACCATCCCGCTCAAGTACCGCGAGCTGATCCTGCTGCGCTACATCCAGGACCTGAAATACGAGGAAATCGCCGACATCACCGATTTGCCGGTGGGAACGGTCAAGAACCGCATCTTCAAGGCCAAGGAACTCCTCAAAGGGGAGATGGAAAAAGATGGCATGCTATAGCCAGGACCGTCTGCAGCTCTACGCCGAGGGCGAGCTGAACTCCATCGAGCAGGGCCGCATCCGCGACCACCTGCTGGGTTGCGACGCCTGCCGGCTGACGGCGGAACGCTACGGGCAGCTGAACCGCAGCCTGGAGCAACCGGTGACCTGCGAGCCCCCCGAAACGGTCGTGCGCCAGGTCATGCGCCGCCTCTACCCCGAGTTGCCGCGCTACTCCTCGATCGCGGCGTTGATCGCGGCCAGCTTCTTTTTCCTGGTCACCTGGATCTACGTCTACTTCGATTTCGCCCACAACAGCCTGATCCGCGCCCTGCAGGTCACCTCCGCCGACGCCTCGGGCTGGTTCGTCTCCGCCGTCAAGCTGGTCTCGTCCCTGTTCTCCTACACCTACGCCTCGTTCAAGGCCATCCGCGCCTTCCTGCAGGTGGTGGCCAACGTCGACCTGGGCGTCGAGGTCATCGCCCTGTTCATGCTGACCCTGTCGCTGCTCCTGTTCTACGGCCTGTTCCACGCCTTCGCCCGCCGCCTGCGCAGGTCCCGCCCATGACCAAGAGCGCCGCCCTGTTCCTGCTGCTGGCCGCCGTTCGCCCCCTGTGGCCGTCTTCCGCCGCGCACCCGAACGACATCCTCATCGGCCCCCGGGAGACCTACCCGCGCGCCATCACTTCGTGGAACGGCTCCGTCGAGATCCGCGGCGTGGTCACCGACACCGTGCTCTTGTTCGGCGGCCGCCTGGTCCTGTCCGGCGAGATCCGCGGCGACCTGGTGTGCATCGGCTCCCGCGTCGAGATCCGGGACGGAGCGCGCATCGGCCGGGACGTGATCCTCATCGGCGGCCGCCTGCAGCGCTCCGAGACGAGCCGCATCCAGGGCGAGTTTTTCCACATCCGCACCCGCGAGGACTTCAAGAAGATCCTGGGCTCGCTGCTGCCCTTCCTGCCCGGCACCGGCGGCCTGCTGTTCTTCAAGATCATCAAGACGGTCTTCTGGCTGATCCTGATGCTGCTGGTCCTGGCCGTCTTCCCGCGCCGCGTCGCCGCGGCCCTGGAGCGGCTGGAGGCGAGCCCCTGGAGGGCCGCCGCCGTCGGCTTGCTGTGCTTGTTCGCCTTCGTCTTCCTGCTGGTGATGTTCGTCATCCTCAGCTTCGTGCTGATCGGAATTCCCCTGCTGCTGCTGCTGATCGTCGCCTACTTCATCCTGCTGATCTTCGGGCGGACGGTGGCGCTGGCCGCCGCCGGCAAGCACGGGCTGCGCCTGCTGGGCGTGAAAGCCACCGGTCCCCTGCCCTGGCTGGTCGCCGGAGTGGCCCTCTACGCGGGGCTCAAGTTCCTGCCGCTGGCGGGAGTGGCGCTGCTGGTGGTCATCGACGTGTTCGCCCTGGGCATCGGTCTCGAATACCTGGCATCCCGTCTCAAGCGGCAGAAAGCGGCCTGACCGGAAGCGGTCCTCCCGCGTTTTTTGCGGACGCGTTTTTTTTCGCTGCGGAGAGGGAAACCGTCCGGGAGCCCGGACGGAAAGTCAATCCTCGAGGATGTGCTTTTCCTTCGCCTTTTCGATCTCGTCGAGCTTGGCGTTGGTGGCGTCGACCAGTTTCTGCAACTCGTCGTAGTACCGCTTCTCCTCGTCTTCGGTGATTTCCTTGTCGTCCTTCATCTGCTTGCCCATGTCGCGGTAGTCGCGGCGGACGTTGCGGATGACGGTCTTGCGCTCTTCGGTGTATTTCTTCAGGGTCTTGATGATCTCCAGGCGGCGCTGCTGGTCGAGGGGCGGCACCGGCAGCTTGATGACCCGGCCGTCGGACACCGGGTTGAGGCCGATATTGGCCTGGCGGATGGCCTTCTCGACATCGGCAATGCTCTTGTTGTCCCAGGGCTGGATGATGATCAGGTTGGCCTCGGGGACGCCCAGGGTGGCCAGCTGGTTGATCGGCGTGGGGGTTCCATAGTAGTCGACCTGAATGCCGTCGAGGATGGACACCGAGGCGCGCCCGGTGCGGAACTTCGAGACTTCCCGCTTGAAATCGTCCTCGATCTTCCGAAAGTCGCCGCGGGCCTCGTCCAGCATCTCCTTGATCATGAGGGCTCCCCTTCCAGGTCGATCAGCGTGCCGATGTCGTCGCCGCAGATGGCCTTGATGATGTTGCCGCGCGGGCTGATGTTGAATATCTTGATGCGCAGGCGGTTGTCCTTGCTCAGGGAGACGGCGGTGGAGTCCATCACCTTCAGTTCCTTGGCCAGCATGTCGGCATAGGAGATGCTGGAGAACTTCTCCACGTCCTTGAACTTCTTGGGGTCGGCGGAGTAGACGCCCTCGACCTTGGTCGCCTTGAGCATGATGTCGGCGCGCATCTCGATGGCGCGCAGGGCGGCGGCGGTGTCGGTGGTGAAATAGGGGTTGCCGGTCCCGGAGGCGAATATCACCACCCGTCCCTTCTCCAGGTGGCGGATGGCGCGGCGGCGGATGAAGGGCTCGGCCACGGCCTTGACCTCGAGGGCCGACACCAGCCGGGTGTGCAGGCCCTTGGACTCCAGCACCTCCTGCAGGGCGATGCCGTTCATGATCGTGGCCAGCATGCCCATGTAGTCGGCAGAGGCGCGGTGGATGCCGAGCGCCGAGGCCTGGATTCCGCGGAAGTAGTTGCCGCCGCCGGTGACGATGGCGATCTCGACGCCGCGGCGGCGGATCTCGGCGACCTCGTCCGCGATGTCGTTGATGACGGTCTTGTTGAGCCCGAAGGCGTCCTCCCCCTGCAGGGCCTCGCCGCTGAGTTTGAGGAGGACCCGCTGGTACTTGGGGGGGGCGTCGTCCATGGGCGTCAGATCTCTTCGCCCACCTGGTAGCGGACGAAGCGCTTGACCACGATGTTCTCGCCGGTCTTGTGGATCCTCTCGGCGACCAGCTTCTCCATGGTCAGCTTCTCGTCCTTGAAGAAGGGCTGGTGCAGCAGGCAGACGTCGGCGTAGAACTTGCTCAGCTTGCCCTCGACGATCTTCTCGACGATGTTGGCCGGCTTGCCGCTGCCCTTGAGCTGCTCGCGGTAGATCTCCTTCTCCTTCTCCAGCACGTCCGCGGGGATGTCCTTCTCCGAGATGTACCGGGGGTTCATGGCGCAGATCTGCAGCGCCAGGTCCTTGACCAGGAGCTGGAACTCCTCGTTCTTGGCCACGAAGTCGGTTTCGCAGCCGACCTCGAGCAGGACGCCGATCTTGCCCGTGGTGTGGACGTAGGCGCCCACGGTGCCCTGGTTGGTGGTGCGGCTGGACTTGGCCTTCGCCTTCTCGAATCCCTTCTTGCGCAGGAGCTCGCCGGCCTTCTCCAGGTCTCCGGACGTCTCTTCCAGGGCCTTCTTGCACTCCAGGATGCTGATGCCCGTCTGCTCGCGCAGCTTGCGGACCAGTTCCATGTCAATTGTCATTGGCGTTCACCTTGGTTTCCGGGACGGCTCCGGCGGCGGCCTCCACCGGCGGGGCCTCGCCCGGATCGACCTGCTGCGGGTTGACGGTTTCGGCGTTGCGCTTGGCCAGGCCCTCGCGAACCGCCTCGCCGAATTTGGAGATGAACAGGCGGATGGAGCGGATGGCGTCGTCGTTGCCGGGCACGGGGTAGTCGACTTCCTCGGGATCGGCGTTGGTGTCGACCACGGCCACGATGGGGACATTCACCCGCCGGGCTTCCTCGACGGCGATGTTCTCGAACGTGGAGTCGATGATGATCACCACGCCGGGCATGGTGTCGAGGTTGCGAATCCCCCACAGGCTCTTGTAGAGCTTGCGGTAGACCTTCTCCAGCCTCGACTGCTCCTTCTTGGGCTTCACGTCCCAGCGGCCGTCCTTCTTCATCTCGTCGAGCTCGATCAGCTTCTCCGTGCTCTTGCGGATCATGGCGAAGTTGGTGAGCAGGCCGCCCAGCCAGCGCTTGTTGACGTAGTGGATGCCGGTCTGCTCCGCGATCTCCTCGACGATCGACTGCGCCTGCTTCTTGGTGCCCACGATCAGGGCGTGCTTGCCCTCGCCGACCTGGGCGGTGATGAACTGCAGGGCCTTCTTGAACAGGTCGATCGAGGTCTGCAGGTCGATGATGTAGATGCCGTTTTTCTTGCCGAAGATGTAGGGCTTCATCTTCGGATTCCAGCGCCGCACCTGGTGCCCGAAGTGGACGCCCGCCTCGAGCATTTCCCTCATGCTGATTTGCACCATGCCCGTCTCCTATCGCTTGTGGTACTGCGGCGCCTTTCTGGCTTTCAGCAGTCCGTACTTGCGTCTTTCCTTCTCGCGCGAATCGCGGGTCAGCAGGTGCGCCTTCTTCAGCACCGGCTTCAGCTCGGAGTTGAACTCCAGCAGCGCGCGGGCGATTCCCAGCATGATGGCGTCCGCCTGGGAGGAGACGCCGCCGCCCTCGATGGAAATGAAATAGTCGAAGTTGTTCATCATGTTGGTGACGGTCAGCGGCTTGAAGATGGCCAGCTTGTGGATCTTCAGGGGGAAGTACTCCTCGAAGACCCGGTTGCGCTTGTTCACCAGCAGGGTGAACGCCCCGCTGCCCGGCCGGAGATAGACTTTGGCGATGCTGGTCTTCCGGCGACCCGTTCCGTAGTATTGGACGATGCTCAACTGCTCCTCCTTGCTATATCTTCAAGCGCTCGGGCTTCTGCGCCGCGTGCTTGTGCTCCGCGTCGGCATAGACCTTGAGCTTGGTCAGAATACGGCTGTTGAGCCGGTTCTTGGGCAGCATTCCCTTGACGGCATGGAGCACGACCCGCTCGGGATGGGTGGCCATCATGCGCTGGAGCGAGGTTTCGCGCAGGCCGCCGCGGAACCCGGAATAGCGGTAGTACTGCTTCTCCTCTCCCTTGTTGCCGGTGACCTTCACCTTGCGGGCGTTGATGACGACGACGAAATCGCCGCAGTCGAAGAATGGCGTGTAGTGGGGATGGTCCTTGCCACGCAGGATGGCGGCCACCCGGGTGGCGAGCCGGCCCAGGACCATGTCGCTGGCGTCGACCAGCCACCAGCGCTTCTCTATCCCGCTTTTTTCAGGCAAAAAAGTTACATTCCGCTTGTTCAATTTCATGATTGACCTCGTCGAAGTTGGATACTGTACACGATTCCGAGGCGATTGTCAAGGCCTGATGCCGGTCGAACGAACGTCGCCCACGACCCTCCCGCCGCCCTTTCCGGTTGGTTTGACCGGGGGCGGGGCTTGTGCTACCATGCCCGGCGTCCGCCGGGGTGGCGGAACGGGCAGACGCACGGGACTTAAAATCCCGGGAGGCCAACGCCTCGTAGGGGTTCGACCCCCCTCCCCGGCAGCCCCCGCCCTATTTTTCCGCCTTGATGCCGATGTTGACCTGGAACTCCCCCAGCGTGGTGCGGAACGGCACGATGATGAACGGGATGCTGTGGGGATGGGAAATGACGTGGTCGCGGCCGACGATGATGGTGGGCGTGGAGATGGTCACGTTCATGCCGGCATTGACCAGCTGGTTGCGCGCGTTGCCGATGACGATGTTGGTGAACTCGCCGATGGCGTCCTTCACGTCGTCGTTGATGTCCTTCAGCTCGTCCATGAACATGGCCGAGGCCACCGACAGGGCGATGCTCTTGGGGAACGACAGCACGGCGGAGCCGACGATCTCGCCGCCCAGGCCGATGATGCCGGATATGTCGGCCGTGGTCTTGGCCTCCTTGGCGACGCCGAGCTCCTGCTTCTCGGCCTTGAGCGCAGCCACCTTCTCCAGGTTGACCAGCAGGGACTCGATAAAGGGGTTGATGTACTTTACATCCATCTCCGCTCCTCGCCGGCCATTATAGGAACCTGAAAGTGAAAAGTCAATTTGCCTCCCCGGCCCCGGCGCCGGGTCCCGGCGCCGGGATGCGCGCGAAGTAGGTGTACAGGGCAGGGATGAAAAACAGGGTGAGGAACGAGGTCGCGGTCAGGCCCCCGATCACGGAGACGGCCATGGGTGCGCTCATCTCGCCGCCCTGCTTGGTGGTCATGGCCATCGGCACCATGCCGATGATGGTGGTCATGGCGGTGATCAGGATCGGCCGCAGGCGGGTGGCCGAGCCGCGCACCACGGCCTCCAGCCGGTCCGCGCCCTCGGCGATCAGCTGGTTGATGTAGTCGATCATGACGATGCCGTTGTTGACGGCGATGCCGCCCAGGATGATCAAACCCATGATCGAGCCCATGTTGATGGTGGTGTGGGTGATCGCCAGCAGCGCGACCACGCCGATGAACCCCAGGGGGATGGTGAACATGTTGATGAACGGGAACTTGAGGTTCTCGTACAGCGAGGCCATGACCGCGAAGACCAGCACCAGCGAGATCAGCAGGGCGAAGGCCAGGGTGGTGAAGGTCTCGGTCATGTTCTGGAACTGGCCGGCGAACTCCACGAAGTACCCCTCCGGCAGCCGGCCGGTGATGTCGGCCGTGCGTTTCTTGATCTCGGCGACGATGCCGCCCAGGTCGCTGCCCACGTAGTTGGCCCCGACCGTCACCTTGCGCACCATGTTCTCGCGGTCGATGCGCACCGGGCCCATCAGGTTCCGGATCTCGGCCACCTGGGAGAGGTATACCCGGGCCCCGGCCGGCGTCTGGATCGGCAGCTTCTTCAGGTCGTCGACCGTGGAACGGTCGCCCTCGTTGAGGCGCACGCGGATGTCGCGGTCCTCCCCCTCCAGGAACATGCGCGACACCACCGTGCCGATGGTGTAGGTCTGGATCTGGTGGGAGATGTCGTAGGGGGTCAGCCCCAGCTTGGAGGCCTCCTCCTTGCGGATGTGCAGCTGCAGCTCGGGCTTGCTCTTCTCCATCGAGACCTTGGCGTCGCGGACGCCCGCGATGCCGACGATCCGCTCGCGGATGCGGTCGGCGATCCGCTCCAGGCGGTCGATGTCGCGTCCGAAGCAGTTGATCTCGATCGGGCTGCTCGAGCCGCCGAACATCGACGCGCCGGCGATGTCGATGGCCGTGATGCGGCTGTTCTCCAGGTTCGGGAACGATTTCCGCCAGCGCTCCAGGATCTGCTTGTCGGACTCTTTCCGGTCGCCGCTGGGCTTGAGGTAGGCGTAGACGACCGCCTCGTAGGAGCCGGCGGCGCCGGTGCCGCTGGCGGTGTCGGCGGCGCTCTGCTCGCTGGTGCCCACCTGGATGAAGGTGGTGATGACGTTGGGGTCCTTCAGCGACTCGGCCTCCAGGTAGCGGGTGATGCGGTCGGTCTCGTCGATGTTGGTGCCCACCGGCATGGAGAGCTTGAGGTACAGCATGGCGTTGTCGGTCTGGGGCATGAACTCCGTGCCCAGGAAGGCGGCGCCGACCAGGGACAGCACGAAGGCGGCGACGGCGCCCGCCACCACCCACTTGCGGCGGGCCAGCGCCTTTCGCAGCAGCGACTCGTAGCGGTTGCGGAGGGGCAGGAAGCGGTCCTCGCCCAGGTGCTCCAGCAGCCCGGAGGAGACCGCCGGCGCGCCCTTGGGCGCGTGGACGCGGAACATCCAGGCGGCCAGCATGGGCACGATGGTCAGCGACACGAACAGCGAGGCCAAAAGGGCGATGATCACCGATACCGCCAGGCTCTGCGCCAGACGTCCGGCGATGCCGGTGGCGAACATCATGGGGAAGAAGACGGCCACCGTGGTCAGGGTGGAGGCGGTGATGGCCATGCCCACCTCCGAGGTGCCCCGGCGGGCCGCCTCCACCGGCGGCTTGCCCTCCTGCAGGTGGCGGAAGATGTTCTCGATGACCACCACCGCGTTGTCCACCAGCATGCCCACCCCCAGGGCCAGGCCGCCCAGGGTGATCAGGTTCAGGGTGTAGCCCAGCAGGTAGAAGGAGATGAAGGCCACCACGATGGAGAGCGGGATGGTGATGCCGATGGCCAGGGTCGGCTTGAAGTTGCGCAGGAAGAGGAAGATCATCAGCATGGCCAGGATGCCGCCCAGCATGATGTTCTTGGTGGACTTGTTGGACATCAGCTCGATGATGCGCGACATGTCGAGCCAGACGTGGAATTTCACGCCCTGCTTGAGGGTCGGCTCGAGCTCGGCCAGCTGCTTCTTCACCTGCCGGGCGACGAGCACCGAGTTGGCGCCGGAGCTCTTGGTGACCATCATCATGATGCCCTGGCTGCCGTTGAGGCGCAGCTTGAGGCGGCTTTCCTTGGACGCCTCGCGCACGGTGCCGATGTCGCGCAGGAAGATCGGCGCCCCGGTGCGGCTCGCGCCGACCAGGATGCCGTCGATCTCGGCGACGGTCTTGAACTCGCCGAGGCTGCGCAGCAGGTACTCGCGGTGGTTCTCGTTCATGTAGCCGGCCGGCATGTTCACGTTGGAGGCGCGGATGGCCGCCTCCACCTGGCCGATGTTCAGTCCGCGCGACTCCAGCTTGCCCTTGTCGACGGAGACCAGCACCTCGTTGATCTCCGGCGAGAAGACCGCCGCCGAAGCCACCCCCTCGATGCGCTCCAGGCGCGTGGCCACCTCGTTGTCGATGTAGTCGCGCAGCCTGCTCAGGTTCATGTCGCCGCCGGTGATGCCGTAGGCGATGATCGGCATCTGCGAGAAGTTGAACTTCATGACGAAGGGCTTGTCGGCCCCCTCGGGCAGGAACTGCTCGTAGGTGGTGATCACGTCGCGCACGTCCTGGGCGGCGAAGTCGAGGTTGGTCCCCCACTCGAACTCGATCATGAGCACCGATTGCCCCTCGACCGACATGGACTTCAGGTCCTTGATGCCGGAGACGGTGGAGACCCACTGCTCGAGCGGCCGGGTGATGTTCTGCTCGATGTCCTCCGAGGAGACGCCGCCGTAGGTGGTGACCACGGTGATGTAGGGATAGTCCAGGTCGGGCAGCATGTCCAGCCCCAGCTTGGTGAAGGCGATCATGCCGAGCAGGACGATGACCAGGACCACCATGGACATGGTGACCCGTTTCTTCAGCGAAAAATCGACGATCTTCATTTCCCGTTCTCCCCGGTGGCGACGGGAGTGCCGTCCTTCAGGTCGTAGTTGCCCTCGACCAGGACCACGTCTCCCTCCTGCAGCCCGGAGACGATCTCGACCATCGCCGCGGTGCGGGCGCCGACCGTGACCGGCTTTTTGACCGCCCGGCCCTGGACGTAGGCCATCACCGTGCTGTCGGGCAGCAGCGCCGTCAGCGGCAGCGCCAGCGCGTTCTCCCGCCGGGACACTTCGATGGCGATGTCGGCGAAGACCCCGGCCTTGATGCGGGTGCCCGGGTTGTCGATGGCGATCTCCACCTGGAATGTCTTGGACACCGGGTCGGCGGCCAGGTTCTTCGACCAGACCCGGCCGGCGAAGGTCTCTTCGGCCAGCGAGGCGACGCGCACCCGGCACGCCTGCCCCTCGCGGATCTTCTCGATCTCCTCGGCGGGGACGTCGACCGTCACCTTGACCTTGCCCAGGTCCATCACCGTGAGGATGCTCGCCCCCATGCCCATCATCGGGTTGATCTGGTCCCCCTCCTCCATCAGCTTGGCGGTGACGATGCCGTCGAAGGGGGAGCGCATGTAGGAGTTCTTCAGGGTGTACTCCACCAGGTCGAGGCTGGCCCGGGCGCTCTTGTGCTGGGTGTCGGCGGCGTCGAAGGCCAGCTGGGCCTTTTCGAACTGCATCTGAGAGATGGCCCGGCTTTCGACCATCTTTTTCATGCGCTCGAAGTTCAGGCGTGCGTCGCGGTGCGCGGCCTCGGCCACGGCCGCGGCGGCACGCGCCTGGCGCAGCTGGAGCTCGAGGGCGGTCATGTCGAGCTGGGCCAGCAGGTCGCCCTTGCGGACGCGGTCGCCCGGCTTCACCAGGATGCGGCCGATGCGCCCCGAGGCGTCGGGGGTGATGTTGGCCGTCTTCCAGGCCGTCACCGTGCCCTTGTAATCGAGAAAGTGGCTCAGGGTGGCGCGCTTCAGCACGCCGGTCTTCACCCGGAGCGGCTTCACTTCCTGCGGGGCGGCCCCATCCTTCTTGCGGGCGCAGGAGAAGGTCAGCAGGACGATTCCAACCAGGGCGATCGAGGACAGCCGTTTCACTTTTCACCTCCGTGACGGGCGATGCCGGCCAGCTTTTCCAGCTCGGCCAGGGCGATGTTGTAGTTGTACAGGGCCTGCAGGTAGCCTACCCGGGCCCGGGTCAGTTCGTTGTGGGACGAGTTCAGCTCCAGCAGGGTGACCACCCCCTCCTGGTAGGAGAGCTCGGCGATGCGCACGCCTTCCCGGGCGGTCTCCACGTTCTTCTGGCCAAGCAGGATGTTCTCGTACTCCTGCCGGGCGGTCAGGTACTTGCTGCGGATCTCCAGCCGGGTGGCGTCCTGAAGCTGGCGCAGGTTGAGGTCGGCGATCTTGCGTGCCACGTTCATCTCGCCCACCTGGGCGCTGCGCTTCAAACCGGTGAAAATGGGCCAGGTGACGCCCAGATTGATGGTGTAGTAGTTCTCCCAGTTGTGGCGGCGGAAGTTGAAGGAGTTGGATCGGTAGCTGTAGGAGGCGACGATGGCGAAGTCGGGCACGTACTGGGCCAGGGTCATTTTCTGCAGGTTGGCCACCTTGCGGCGGGTCAGGTCGAGCTGCACGATCTCGGAGCGGTTGGCCAGGGCGCCGTCGACCAGCGGGGCCAGCTCGAACGGCATTTCCGAGTAGCCCAGTTCGCCGAGCAGGCGCACCTCCCGCTCTTCGGGGATGCCGAGCAGCTGCTTCAGCCCCAGCATCGACACCTGCAGCAGGGTCTCCGCCTGGGTGATGGCCGGGCGGGCGGAGCGCACGGCCAGCTCGGCCCGCAGCAGGTCGTACTGCGAGGCCATGCCCAGGTCGAAGCTCTGGCGGATGTTGGCGTGGCTGTTCTCCGCCAGCTGCAGCGCCTCGCGGTGGGCCTTCAGCAGCTCGGTCAGCACCTGGATGTTGTAGAAGGCGCGGCGCGCGTTGAGCGCGGTCTCCTCGCGGCTGTCGCGCTCCCTTTCGCGGGCGATGCGCAGGTCGAGCTGGGCGTTCTTGGCGTTGAGGAAGATCTTGCCTCCGGTGAAGACCGGCTGCGTCACCTGCAGGGTGAACTCGTAGTTCATGGTGAAGTCGAGGCTGAAGACCTGCTCCTCGCCCCCGGGATAGAAGGGAGGCATGGTGATGGTCATCAGCTTCTCCTTCAGGTTCTTGTATCCCGACAGCGTGGCCTGGGGCAGGAACCCCAGGTTGCCCAGCAGTCGATGGCGGGCGGCGCTGACCTCGAGCCGGCTCACCTGGTGGGCCTTGGAGCTCTCCAGCGCCATCTGCACCGCCTGGTCCAGCGTCAGCTCCAGCGGCGGGGGCTGCTGCGCCGGAAGCATCATTCCCAGGGAAAACAACAACGCGAACCAACCTCGTCTCATGCCTCCTCCTCGGCCAGCACGCCGTGCAGCAGCAGCTCGGAGATGAAGCGCTTGTGCACGGCGGCATCGCACGTCTCGCAGAACAGAAGCTCGTAGAAGATTCCCTCCAGCAGGCTGCTCACCGCCCCGGCCACCTCGCGCGCGCCCCAGCCTCCCGAGCCGGGCGAACGCAGCCATCCGGCGAAGAACGCCTCCAGCAGGTCCAGCACCTGGCGCCGGTAGGCCAACCACGTCTCCATCTGGGTCTCGAAGTCGTGGTGCACCACCAGGTGGTGCTCGCGGATCATCGCCAGGAAGAACCTCCGCCGCTCCCGGGAAATCCGGAACAGCGAGCCGACCAGGTCCTCCAGGATCTCGCGCCGCCGCTTATCCTGCGTGAGCACGCGGCGGGTGATGGTGACGAACTCCTCCTGGATGCGCAGGAACAGGACGGAAAAGATCTCGTACTTGTTGCGGAAGTACTTGTAGAGCGTGGGCTTGGAGATGCCGGCGCCGGCGGCGATGTCGTCCATGGAGGTCGCGTGGTAGCCGCGGGCGGTGAAAAGCTCCTCGCTTCGGTCGAGGACCAGCGAGCGCATGATCTCCTCCCTGGTCCTGGCGGCGCTCTTCTCCGGCATGGCCGTTGTCCCGTTCATTTCTGGCTGAATTTAACCCTGACTAACAATTTTAACCCAGAGTTAAATTCCTGTCAAGGAATTTATACGCGACCCGTCGCGGTTGGTTTCGCGTTATCGTCAACGCGCCCCGAGCATGGCCGCCGGGTCGAGGAGGGAGTCCAGTTCAGGCTCGGTCAGCTCGCTGCGGCGGCGGGCCACGGCGCGCACCGTCTCGCCCGTGGTCCAGGCCTCGCGAACGATCGCCGCCGCCCGGTCATAGCCGAGGCGCGGCGCCAGCGCCGTGGCCAGGGCGAGGTTTCTCTCCGCCGATTCCCGGCAGCGCACGGGATCGGCCCGCAGGCCGCGTACCAGCCGGGCGGCGAACAGGTTGACCGAGCGCGTCAGCAGGGCCACCGACTGCAGCAGGTTGTGGGCCAGCAGTGGCATCATGGTGTTCAGCTCGAAGTTGCCCGACAGGCCGCCGATGGCGATGGCGGCGTCGTTGCCGATCACCTGGGCGCACACCTGGAGCAGGGTTTCGGCCAGCACCGGATTGACCTTGCCGGGCATGATCGAGGACCCGGGCTGCAGCTCCGGGAGAATCAGCTCGCCCAGCCCCAGGCGGGGGCCCGAGCCGAGCCAGCGGATGTCGTTGGCGATCTTGGAGAGGGAGACCGCCGCCACGCGCAGGGCGCCGCTCGCTTCCACGACCGCGTCCCTCGCCGCCTGGGCCTCGAAGTGGTTCCGCGCCTCCGCCAACGGCAGCCCGGTGCGGGCTGCCAGCCGGGCGATGACCAAGGCGGCGAAACGGGGATGGGTATTGATGCCGGTTCCCACCGCCGTGCCCCCGAGCGGCAGTTCGTGCAGTGAAAGAGCGGCGCGTCCCAGCCTCCCGCCGGCCAGTTCGACCTGGCGGGCGTACCCGGAGAATTCCTGGCCCAGCGTCACCGGGGTGGCGTCCTGCAGGTGGGTGCGCCCGGTTTTGATCCAGGCGGCGAACTCCCCGGCCTTGGCCTGCAGGTCGCGCTGCAGCCCGTCGAGCGCCGGCAGCAACCCGTCGCGCAGCTCCAGGGCGGCCGCCAGGTGGATGGCGGAGGGAAAGACGTCGTTGCTCGACTGGCCGCGGTTGACGTGGTCGTTGGGGTGCACCGGATGGCGGTCGCCGGGTTTCCCGCCCAGGATCTCGTTGGCGCGGGAGGCGATCACCTCGTTGGCGTTCATGTGGGTCGAGGTCCCGGATCCGGTCTGGTAGACGTCGACCACGAACTGGTCGTCCAGCCGGCCGTCGGCCACCTCGTCGGCGGCCTGCCCGATGGCCTCGGCCAGCGGTTTTTCCAGCAGCCCCAGCTCCGCATGGACCCGGGCGGCGTCCCCCTTCACCATGCCCAGGGCCCGGATGAGGGGGCGACCGAAACGGAGGCCGGAAACCGGGAAGTTCTCGATCGCCCGCTGCGTCTGGGGGCCCCAGTAGGCCCCGGCCGGCACCTTCACCGGGCCGAGGGAGTCCGTTTCGATTCGAAACGCTTCGTTCATCATGTCCCCTCCCGAGCCTCCTTCCGAAACCCGCCGGCGGCCAGCCGGCGCCGTCGGTTCTGCGGGCGGCGCCCCCTATCTTTCAAGCTCGGCGTGGCGGAAGCAGCCGACCAGGTGGTCGTTGACCATCCCGGTCGCCTGCATGTGGGCGTAGACGATCGTCGGGCCGACGAAACGGAAGCCGCGCCGCTTCAGGTCGCGGCTGATCCGCTCCGAGAGCGCGGTCTTCGGCGGCACCTGGCGCAGGTGGCGGAAGCGGTTCACGAGCGGCCGGCCGCCGGTGAATCCCCAGATGTAGGAAGCGAACGACCCGAACTCCTCCTGGACGGCCAGGAAAGCCCGGGCGTTGGCCACGGCGGCGGCGACCTTCAGGCGATTGCGCACGATCCCGGGATCGGCCAGCAGGGCGGCGATCTTCCGCTCCCCGAAGCGGGCCACCCGTTCCGGGTCGAACCCTTCGAAGAGGCTCCGGTAATTCCCCCGCTTCTTCAGGATGGTCAGCCAGCTCAAACCGGCCTGCGCCCCCTCCAGCACCAGGAACTCGAACAGGGTCCGGTCGTCGCGCACCGGGACGCCCCACTCCCGGTCGTGGTAGTCGAGATAGAGCGGGTCGCCGAGGCACCACGGACATCGGTCTCCTTTCCCGTCCATCATGCCGATTGTACCACACGGCGCATCGCGGAGGGGAGAGGCTCCGCCCGGTGCGCGGATGGCCTTGGCGCTCCGCCGGTTGTGCGCTACAATGACCCCATGCCGACCCTCTCGGTGGTGATGCTTAGCTACAACCGCAAAGCCGAGCTGCGCGACGGGCTGCGCCGCATCCTGGCCGAGCGCCCGCCCTTCGAGATCGAGGTGATCGTGGTCGACAACGCCTCGAAAGACGGCACGCCGCTGATGGTGGAGACCGAGTTCCCGGCCGTGCGGCTCATCGCCCTGCCGGAAAACATCGGGGTCGCGGGCTACAACCGCGGCTTCGCGGTGGCCCGCGGAGAATTCGTGCTGGTGCTGGACGACGACTCCTGCCCCGCCCCCGGGGCCATGGCCGGGCTGGAGAGAACCTTCGCCGCTCACCCCGACGCGGCGGTGGTGGCCCTGGATGTCCGCCACGTCGACGCCTACCGTGAGGCCGACTCGCCGGCCGACCTCCGTCCCGCTCACGGATCGTCGGCGGCTCCCGCCTATCAGATGGGCTTCAACGGCGCCGGGGCGGGGATCCGCCGCTCCGTTCTGGAGGAGGTGGGCGGCTACGCGGAGGAGTTCTTCCTCTACTGGAATGAGCAGGACCTGGCCATCCGCATCCTGGCCGCCGGGCACCGCATCCTCCACTCCCCCGAGCTGGTCTCCCTGCACCGCTACTCGCCCGTCAACCGAGAGGCGCGCCGCGGCCCCTTCTACTACACCCGCAACCTCTATTGGCTGCTGTGGAAGCACCTGCCCGCCGGGCGGATGGCGGCCGCCACCCTGCGCCTGCTCTATCTCTCCCTCTTCCACTCGCTGGAGCAGCGCACCACGGTCTACCTGCAGGCCACCTGGGACGCCTGGCGCCACGGCGGCGAAGCCTGGCGCCGGCGCCGGCCGGTGCCCGGGACGATGGCCCGGCGCCTGCGCATCCCGCTGCAGCACGCCTTCGTGGTCTTCCGCTGACCCCCATGGACAAGGTGCTCATCCTCCGTTCCGTCTCCCTGCAGCAGTTGGACCGCAACCTGCCGGCCATCCAGGCCGCCTTTCCCGGGGCCGAGTTCCACCTGCTCACCCACCCGCACGCGCTGGGCGAGTGCCGCAAGTACCCCGGCCTGGCGCAGGTGCTGCCGCTCCCCTCGGCCGGGCCCTTCTCGCCCTGGCGGCTGCCGCCCGGCCTGCGACGCGAAGGCTACGCGGCGGCGGTGGTGCCGGTCGCCAACCGAAGCGGGGCAGGCTTTTTGAACGTCTTTTTGGCCGCCTGGGCCACCGGGGCGCGGTCCGTGTACGGATGCAACCTGGTGTCGGAAATGAACCGGGTCTCCCGCCCGGGGCTCCTGCTGCGCTGGCTGCGCGGATGGCTCCTTCGGGCGGCGGCCCTGCTCCCCTTCCTGCCCCTGGCCGTCGCGGCCCTGCCCGTTTTGGCTGCCGGGCTGCTCCTGGGGCGGCGGGTCAGGTCCGGTTGCGCTCGATGATTTCCGCGGCGAGCGCGAAGCCGGCGGCGACGGCCTGGTCCATGTTCAGGTAGCGGTACTGGGCCAGGCGGCCGACGAAGCGGACGTCCCTCTGCTCCTGCGCGCGCAGGGCGTAGTCCTGGTAACGGCGCCGGTTCTGCGGCCGGGGGACCGGGTAGTACGGCTCCCCCTCCGCCTGCGGGTATTCGCGGCAGATGGTGGTGCGCGGGTGGCGCTGGCCGTGAAAATGCTTGTACTCGGTGATGCGGGTGAAGTCGTGCTCCTGCGGGTAGTTGACCACCGCGGCGCGCTGGAAGAACTCCTGGTCCAGGGTCTGCCACTCGAAGCGCAGGCTGCGGTAGGGCAGCCGGCCCAGGTCGAAGTCGAAGTACTCGTCGATCGGCCCGCAGAACACCGTGAGGCGCCGTCGCAGCGAAGGGCCCAGGCCGGCGAAATCGGTGAGCGGCCGGAACTCGATGCGCGGGGAGTCCAGCATGGCGCGGGCCATCTCGGTGTAGCCGGCCACCGGGATGCCCTGGTGGGGGTCGGTGAAGTAGCGGGTGTCGCGGTCGAAGCGCAGGGGGATGCGGGCCAGCACCTCGGGGTCCAGCTCCTCCGGCTCGATCCCCCACTGCTTGCGCGTGTAACCCCGGAAGATCCATTCGTACAGCTCCTCTCCGACCTGCGACAGGGCCACGTCACGGGAGTTGCGCACCTCGGCCACCGGCACCCGGCGCTCTTCAAGGAAGGCCCGCCAGGTCTCCGGGGTGAAGGAGCGGTGGAAGAGCGCCTCGGCCGTCTCCAGGTTCAGGGGCAGGAACACCTCCTGGCCGTTGACCCGGGCCAGTACCCGGTGCACGTAGCGGTTGAAGCGGGCGAAGCGGTGGAGGTAATGCCACACCTCCGGCAGCCGGGTATGGAAGATGTGGGGCCCGTGCTTCTGCACCATGATCCCGGCCGCGTCGGGACCGTCGGCGGCGTTCCCGCCCGGTTCGGGGCGGCGGTCGATGACCAGCACCTCCCAGCCCAGCTCCGCGGCCACCCGCTCGGCCACCGTGCAGCCCGCCAGCCCGGCGCCGACCACCAGCAGGTCGGTCTTCATCACCGCCTACCGCGGACCGGCCTGGCGGACGTCGATCACCTGCCCGGTCAGGTCGCTGAGGAGGGTTTTGAGCGACGCCAAGGCGACCGCTTCCGGCTCCAGCAGGGACCCCTCGGGCTCGGCCCCGAAGTTCTCCAGGCGCATGGGCGTCCGGGTCCGCTCCGGGTTGATGACGTTCACCCGGACCGACTGCCCGGACAGCTCTTCGGCCATGGCCTGGGTGAAGTTGACCACCGCCGCCTTGGTGGCGGAATAAATGGAATAGAGCGGCCGGCCGCGGGTGTAGGAGCTCGAGGTGTAGAACAGCATGGCCCCCCGGCTTTCGGCCAGGAACGGCAGGGCGGCGCGGGCCACGTTCACCGGCCCGTGGAAATTGACGGCCACTTCCCGCTCGATGTCGTCGTTTGAGCGGTCGGCGATCCGCCCCAGGCGCAGCAGGCCGGCGGTCACCAGCACGGCATCGATGCGCTTCTCCCGGCCGCGCACCTCGGCCAGCCGGGCGGCGACCTCGGCGGGGCGGGTCACGTCTCCGCCGTTGCCGCGGGAGAAGCCGACCGCCCGTGCGCCGTGAATCCCGGCCATTTGCACCACGCTGGCCCCGATGCCCCGGCTGGCGCCGAAGACCACGATGACCTTGCCGGAAAGCCTGGCCAGGTCGGCGCTCTCGGGCACGGAGACGGCGCGCAGCTGGAAGAGGCGGTCGGCCAGGAAGATGTCCTCGGGGTAGGTGACCTTGATGTTGCTCTCGTCGCCACGCACCACGAGGATGGGCGCCAGCCCGTACTTGAGCACCAGGGCGCAGTCGTCGGTGACGTCGGCGAACCCTTCCGCCGCCGCCCGCCGGTGCGCTTCGCGAATCACCCCCAGCCGGAACCCCTGCGGCGTCTGCCCGCGCATCAGCTCCTGGCGGCGCGGCACGGAACGGATCAAGCCGCCGCTGTCCACTTGGATGACGGTGTCGGTGGCCGGGATGGCCGTGTCCACGGCCTGGTGCCGGGCGAGCCCGTCCAGGCAATCGGAGATGATGCGCTCCGAGACGAAGGGCCGCACCGCGTCGTGGATCAGCGCCACCCCGTCCGAACCTTCGATCGCCGCCACGCCGATGGCCGAGCTCTCCTGGCGGGTGCGGCCGCCGTTGAGCAGCCGGCGGACCTTGGCGAAGGAGTTGCGCAGCAGGATCTCTTCCATCAGGCTGCGGTACTGGGGATGCACCACCAGCAGAACGTGGTCGATGCGCGGGTGGCGCTCGAACACGTCCAGCGTGTGTTCGACCAGGCTCCGCCCGGCGACCTTCAGGAACTGCTTGGGCACCGGCGAATCGATGCGCTCGCCGCTGCCCGATGCCAGGATGATGGCGTACCGGTTTTCCATGCCGTCAGACCGGATGCATTGTATTACGAACCCGGCGCCGCTGGCAACATCTCCGCCAGCACCCGGCTCCCGCTTTCCCCGTCGTGGTGGCGGAAGGCCAGCCCGAGCAGGGCGCGCCGGCGGTCGGCGAAGCCGTCCTTCCCCTGCACCAGGAAATGGTCGAGCCAATGGAGAAGTTCGGCAAAGGTGCGCGCCTTGGGGCCCGGCGTCCACTCGTCGTAGTCGAACTGGATGTCGCGGTGGGCGGTCACGTACTCCTCGTAGTCGAAGGGGTAGAAGAGGACCGGCCGGCCGGCGTGGAGGAAGTCGGTATAGACCGACGAGTAGTCGGTCACCAGCAGGTCGGCCTCCTTCAGCAGCGGGTAGGCGTCGCGGCGGTTGTCGCAAACCCGCATGCAGGTGTCGCCGTCGCCGCACAGGTTGCGGAACCCGGGCAGCGAGTGGAACTTCATCACCAGCAGCAGCCGGTGCCGCGCCAGGAACGGCGCCAGCTCCGCGACCGGCAGCGCCGCCCCCCAGTCGAAGCGGGCCCGGATGTCCCGGAAGGTGGGCATGAACAGCGCCACCTTCCAGCCCTCCCTCCGCCTCTGCCGCACCTCGTCGAGCACGGGGCGGTCGGTGAAGAGGTGCGCCCCGCGGATGTCGCGGTAAAAAATGTCGTTCCTCGGATAGCCCGCCTCCACGATGCTCGCCTCGGGGACGTGGAACGCCGGGGCGAAGACCTCCCGGCTGTAGAAGGGCGAAGTGGAGACCAGGCGGTCGTAGCGGGGGTAGCGGCGGCGGAACAGGGCGCGCTCCTTCACGCTGAGCTTCTCCCGCATCCCGGCGGGCAGCAGCATGCGCTCGATCCGCTTGAAGCCCACCCCGTGCCACAGCTGGATCCGGGGCAGGGGCAGGCGCAGCAGGCACGGGAACCGGGCTTGCCAGTCCCGGTTGTCCACGGCCAGCCAGGCGGCGCGCAGCGACACCCACCAGGCGCGCAGGCCGCCCGTCACCACCCGAACTCCGCCCTGCTCCAGCTCCCGGCGCCACGCCCGGTCCCGGACCAGCCAGAACGCCTGCAGCCCTCTCCGCTCCGCCTCCAGGTAGAGGTACTTGGCGTTTCCCGAGAACATCCCCCCGTACTCCCCGACGAAGACGATCCGGTCCCGGCGGTGCCCGCATGCCGCCCGCAACAGCCGGTTCAGGGCCATCAGCCCCCAGTCGGCGAACAGGGTGAACCAGGAGGCGCCCACCACCGTGGCCAGCACCGGGGCGGGAACGCGGGCGATGCGGAAGTTCGCGATCCCCGCCCGCTCCAGCCCGGCGGCGATCTCCTCGGCATGCATCGAGGCGATCAGGATGGTCTCGTAATCGGCCGCGGTGAACCGGTCCAGGAATCGGTCCAGGCGGTATATTTTCCGTCCCCCCAGGCGCCCGCCCCGGTTCGAATCCACGAACCCGAGCACCCGGACATCCGGGCGGGTGCGGTGCAGCAGGGCATACAGGCTCTTCCCCGCGCTCCCGCAGCCATAGACCAGCACCCGGCTCCCGGCGGGGAGCTCATCCACGGAGAGAAGCAGGCGCGGGATCACCGTCTCACTCCGTCGGCACCGATTTCCGCCAACAGTTTCAACGCCCCCCCATGGCCGGGGTTGAGGCGCAGCACTCCCTTCAGGCACCTGCGCGCCCCGGACCGGGATCCCAGCCTCGCGTGGTTCATCCCCAGGTGAAACAGGAAACTGGTTCTCAGGGAACGCGGCGCCACGACCCTTTCCCCCCCGGCCTCCTCCAGGATTCCCAGCGCCCCCCGGAAATCGCCGCGGCGCTCCAGGAAGGAGGCCTCGTTCACGGCGAACTGCGTCCGTTTCACCGGGTCCCACTCCTCCCCGCGGATCACTCCCCGCGCCTCCTCCAGGATCGCCCGGGCCCGGCCGTGCCAGTCCAGGTAGGCCAATCGGAAGAGCACCGCGACCAGCGCCCCCCGGTTCGGAAAATCCCCGAGGCGCCCCAGGATGAACCCGGCGTGGCGGTCCCGTTCCGCTTCCGGCATAAGCGGCAACAATTCCCCGGCCATCTCCAGGTAGCGCGCCCGCAGGCTGGCGTCCCTCACCTCATCGCCCGGAATCGCCTCCCGTTCGTTTCCCACCGCGCGGATGTATTCCGCCAACTCCCCGAGCCTCGCTGAATGGAAACATCCCCTCCCGGCCCGCTCCCCCAGCAGCATCAATCTCAGCCGGCTCTCATCGCGCTTCAACCCGGGCGCTCCCCGCGCGGCGATCCATTTCAGGTCGGGGACCAGTCTCTTCCCTTCGCCTGTCTCCAGCAGCAGACGGCTGCGGTAGTGGCGGAACTCCCCCTCCGCCTTCCCTCCGGCATAGCGCCCCACCAACCGGTCCAGCGTGCGCATCGAATTCCCGGCGGCGAACTCCTTCTGGCTTTCCGGAGTATGTAGCCCGAAGTCCTGCAGCACTCTCCAGACCGAATGGAAATCCCTCCCGAACAGTCGCATCAGGCGGCGCACCGCGTTCCCGTCGAACCCGTCCCGCCCGTAGTGGTCGGTCTGCCTGCGGCGGAGGCGCCCCAGCCACTTGCGCCGGAAGAGCGAAAGGCTCCTCCCTTGGTGAACGTCGCTCAACCCGGTGGCGGTCTCGTGGTGGTAGAGCGCGATTTTCGGATTGTACAGGGTGCGGTATCCCAAATTCTTCGCACGCAGGCAGAGATCGATGTCCTCGTAATTGGAGTGGTATTCGGTGCAGAACCCGCCAAGCCCGCAAAACAGGTCCCGTCTCACCGCCAGGAACGCCCCCAGGGCCCAGTCCACCTCCCGGGGGCGGTTCACCACCTCCAGTCCGGGCTCCGCCCGGTAATAGAGGTAATCGGTCTTCCACTCCTCCCCGTCCAGGCAGCCCCCGGCGAACTGCACCAGCCCCGAGTCGGGATAGACCAGCTTCGCCCCCACGATCCCGGTCCGGGGCTGCCTCGAGAAGACCCTGAGCAGCTCCTCGTCCCACCCCGGCGAGATGAACTCGGTGTCCTGGTTCAGGAAGACGAGGATGTCTCCCCTCGCCTCTTCCGCCCCGCGGTTGGCGGTGCGCACGAAGCCGAGGTTTCTGGGGTTGCGGAGGATCCGAA
>CAYZNT010000004.1:60027-150730 GCA_964479735.1 uncultured Clostridia bacterium | reverse complement strand
AGCCGATGGGGGGATTCGAACCCCCGACCTACTGATTACGAATCAATTGCTCTACCAGCTGAGCTACATCGGCCCGAAGGGGCGAATTATATCACAAAAAGGCCCTGCGCGCATGCTCTCTGGGGCTCCTCACGGGGAGGAGAGGAGGGCAGTGGAGAGGAATGGGACGTAGGTGATGAGGAGGACGGCGAGGAGCTGGATCAGGAGGAAGGGAAGCACCTCGCGGTAGATCCGGGTGATGGGCTGGTTGAACCGGTAGGCCGCCAGGTAGAGGTTGAGGCCCACCGGGGGGGTGAGGTATCCCAGCTCCATGTTGGCCAGGAAGACGATGCCGAGGTGCACGGGGTGGATGGAGAAGATCTGGGCCAGGGGGATGATGAGGGGCACCACCACCAGGGTGGCCGAGAAGATGTCCATGAAGCAGCCGACCACCAGGAGGGCCAGGTTGAGCAGGAGAAGGAAGAGGTACTTGGAGTGGACCGTGGCCTGCACCCAGGCGGCCAGCTTCATGGGGATCTCGGCGTCGATGATGTAGTAGGCCAGCCCGTTGGCCAGGGCGAGGATGGTGAGCACCCCGCCGATGATCGGCACGCACTTGAGCATCACCGCGGGAAGCTGCTTCACCTTCAGGTCGCGGTGGATCACCACCTCGACCAGCAGGGCGTAGATGACGGCGATGGCGCCGCTCTCGACCAGGGTGGTCAGGCCGCCGAAATAGGAGCCGATGATGACCACCGGCAGGGCGACCTCCCAGAAGGCGCCGCGAAACCCGTGCAGGGCCTCGTGCAGGGAAAACGGCTCCCGCTCCACCCGGTCGCGCCGGGCGTGGAAGACGCTGTAGGCGATGATTGCCAGCACCAGGACCGTGCCGGGCAGGATGCCGCCGAGGAACATGTCCTTGATGGATACCCCGGCGATGACCCCGTAGATGATGATCGGCAGGGAGGGGGGGAAGAGCAGGCCGATGGAGCCGGAGGCGGTGAGCAGCCCGGTGCTGAAGCTCTCGGTGTACTTCCCGCGCAGCAGCACGTAGGAGAGAAGGGCGCCCAGGGCGAGGATGGTCACCCCGGAGGCGCCGGTGAAGGTGGTGAAGAACGCGCACACCAGCACCGCCATGATCGCCAGCCCGCCGGGGATCCACGAGAAGAGGGCGCGGAAGAGGCGCACCAGCCGCTCGCCGGCCTTGCTCTCCGAGAGCAGGAAACCCGTGAAGGTGAAGAGCGGGATGGCCGGCAGGGACTGGCCGGTCAGCAGGCTGAAGGCCTCGTTGGGGATCACCTCCAGCGCCGCCCCCTGGCGGGCGAAGAGCAGGAAACCGATGCCGCCGAGGACGATGAAGATGGGGGCGCCGAAGAAGGCCGAGGCGACCAGCAGGATGATCAGGGGGGTGGCCAGCAGCAGGTTGGCCTGGTGGTAGGCGTTGAGCAGCGGGGTGAAAAAGGACGGCATGGAGCCGGAGAGGGCGGACCAGATGTTGGCCAGCGGGTCGAGGGCCAGCAGGGTGCCGAGTAGCAGGCCGATGGCGGCGACCGGACGCGGGAAGCCGCCGGCGGGCAGGGCGGAGACGAAGCGGCAGGCCATCACCGCGTAGCCGAGGCCCATCACCGCGGCGATCCAGCGCAGCGGCACCGGGCCGACGGCCTGCTGCGGGTCGAACCCGCCCAGGGCGAAGGAGAACGAGGTCCAGGCCATGGCCGCGGTCAGGGTGGTCGACAGCAGGGCCACGGCGGTGTGCACCCGCCGCCCGGCCTCCGCCGGCAGTTTGAGCTCCAGCGCCAGCGACAGGTGCTTCTTCTCGCGCGAGGTGATCATGCCGGCGATGAAGGTCAGCAGCAGAACCAGGTGATGGGTGTACTCGGTGGAGTTGCGCACGCCGGTGTGGAAGAAGCGGCGCGCCACCACCTCCATGGTCGGGAAGAGGGCCAGCAGGAAGATGGCGATGAAGGCGAGCAGGTCCTCGATCTGGTGCAGGCGGCGGATCATGGCCGGCGCGACTGGCGGTACTCCTTCAGGATCGCCAGCACCCTGTCATAGGTTTCCTTGCCGAAGGCCTTGCCGACCAGCTCGTCCAGGCCCCGGTCGGCCACCGCCCGCCAGCGGCCGAGGGCGTCGGCCGGGGGGTCGTGGATGACCAGGCCGTTGTCCTTCATGGCCTTGAAGGTCTTGGCCTCCAGTTCCACGATGCGCCGGTTGAGGCGGGCGGCGATGGGCGGCGCGGCGGCGACCAGCTGCGGCTTGATGCCCTCGGGGATCTGGTTCCAGACCTTCGCCGAGAGGACGATGCCTCCCAGCAACGGAGCCACCCGAAGCGAATTCATGTGGGGGGCCAGCGGAAAGTACTGCCCCGAGCCGGCCATCACCGGCGGCAGGTAGAACGCCGACACCATTCCGCTCTGCAGGGCCATCAGCAGGTCTTTCACGTCGTTGGGGATGATGGTGAAGCCGCACTTCTTCCAGGCCTGCTCCGACTCGGGGTCGCTGGCCGTGAACGAGATCTTGTACTTCTTCATGTCCTCGGGATAGATGACCGGGCCCTTGGTGAAGAAGTTGACCCAGCCGGTCATCGTCCAGATGACCACCTTGAACCCCTTGGATTCCATCTCGCGTTCGAACCCCGGGGCGACACGCCCCAGGACGTGGTTCATCTCGGCGTCGTTCTCGAACAGGAAGGGAATGTTGAAGACCCGGGCCTCGCCGTAGATGTGGGTCAGGCCGACGTTGGTCACCGCGGCGCCGCCCAGGGTGCCGAGGCGCATCTTGCGGATCATGTCCTCTTCCGAACCGGCGATGCCGCCGGGGTAGATCTTCAGAGTGACCAATCCGCCGGAGATCCGCTGCCACTCGCGGGCCAACTCGTTCAGGGCGTCGTTCCAGGGGGAACGGTCGGGGGCGACGGAACCGATCTTGATCACCGCGGCAGCGGCGGGCGAAACCAGCAGCAGGGTCAACAGCAGCGAAAGGCAGCGTTTCATTTCTTCTCCTCGGGCGCTTCCGCCTCGTCGAAGTCGACGAAGAGGTCCGCGGCATGATCATTCAGCCAGCGGGCGCGGCGCTGGTTGATGGTGTTCAACAGCCGGTTGTCGGGATCGTCGTCCAACCCGACCTTCAGAACGGCGGCCAGCAGCTCGCGGAACTCGGCCAGGTTCTGCTCTTTTACGGAAACCGTGGTGGCCAGGTTCAACGGGGCGGAGGTGGAGCGGCCCCGGGACTGTTCCATGGCCCGGCGGTAGTGGTCGCGGGCCTTGGCCGGGTCGCCGCCCATGTACTCGGGCAGGGAACCGTAGTACAGGCAGTAGAATTCGTGGATGGATCCGTTGCCGTAGCCGGGATCCAGCGCCAGCACCCGGTCCATCAAGGCCTTCGCCGCCGGGATGGTCAGCCCCAGGTCCATGTCGAACGGGTCGATGGCGAAGGCGCCGAGCCACCCGGCCCCGGCCCAGTAGAGAAAAGGCAGGTGCCGGCGATCCACCCGCGCCAGCACGCGGTCGGCGCGCTTCTCGCGCAGGTCCTGACGCAGCCCCGGGTAGCGCCTCTCCAGGCCGTCCAGAAGGATGTCGCGGCCGCGCAGGTAGAGATTCTTGGCGCGCGCGAAATCGAATTCCTGGCGGCGGTACTCCCCGGCGTCGAGCATGGTGGCCGGCGTGTAGAGGAAGGCGTTGGCGTACATCACGTACAGGCTGCCGGTTCGCAGCTGCAGACCCTGGTGCCCCGGCATGGATTCGAGCAGGGACTCGTAGAGTTTGATGGCGAACGGCAGGGCGTCGCCCACCAGCTCGGGGTCATTGTCGCCGGTGAATGTCCGGCCGCCGGTGACGTCGGTCATGGCGTCCGCCACCTTGTTCATGGCCAGTTTCCTGATGGAGCAGTTGGCGGCGCTGAGCAGCAAAACCGCCACGGCCAGGAATACGGGCGATTTCAACCGGGACAAGGGGTAGGTCGGCATGGCACTCCTCCGGGGCGATGGAGAAAATGTACACCTTTTCCGCCAGATTTTCAAGCGCAGAGGCCGCGGGGGGGGCCGGGCCGTCTCAGCGCGCGATGCGGAAACGGTCGATCCGCGATCGGAAAGCGGCGATGTGCGCGGGAGTGGTGCCGCAGCAGCCGCCGATCAACGACACGCCGAGTTCCAGGAGCCGGTCCACCTGGGCGGCCATGAAGCCGGGGGTTTCGGGGTATACCGTCTGCCCGGCGCGCACCTCAGGCAGGCCGGCGTTGGCCTGGAAGGCGAGGGGGAGGCGGGAGTGGAGCCTGAATTCCCGGGCCAGGTCGGCCATCGCCTCCGAGCCGTTGCCGCAGTTGGAGCCGATCACGTCGGCGCCGGCCGCGGGGAGCTCGGCAGCCGCCCGGGCGACCGACACCCCCATGATGGTGAAGAATCCGCGCCTGCCGCGCTCGAAGGTCATGGTGGCCACCAGCGGAATCTCGGCCGAGAGGGAACGGGCGGCCTGCAGGGCCAGCTTCGCCTCCAGCAGGTCGCTCATGGTCTCGATGACGACCAGGTCGGCGCCGGCCTCGATGCCGGCCCCGATCTGGCGTCTGAACCCTTCCTGCACGGCCTGCGGGTCTGCGTCACCGACCGGCTGCAGCAGCTTTCCGCAGGGCCCGACCGAAAGGGCCACCCACGCGCCCCGGCCGGCTCCGCGCCGCGCCGAGGCCACCGCCAGGCGGTTGATCTCCTCGCAGCGCCCGTCCAGGCCGTACATGGCCAGCTTGAGGGGAGAACCGCCGAAGGTGTTGCTGCAGACGACGTCGGCGCCTGATTCGCGGTAGCGGCGGGCGATCTCCTCCGGCCACTCCGGTTTCTCCAGGTTGGCGCGCTCCGGGCAGTCCCCCGGCTTCAAACCGAGCTCGAAGAGCTGGGTGCCGGTGCCGCCGTCGAGCAGCAGGATGTCGCGGCCGATGCGCTCGCGCAGCGCGGCCATCACTCAGCCCGCCAGCAGCCGCTGCAGGGTAATCACGGCGTTGGCCGCGTCGTAGGAGTAGGCGTCGGCGCCGATCTCGCGGGCGTACTGCTCCGACACCGGCGCGCCGCCGATCACGGTCTTGATCTTTTCCTGCAGCCCCTTCTCGCGGAGCAGGGCGATCACCCGGCCCATGCCCGGCATGGTGGTGGTCAGCAGGGCCGACATGCCGATGGCTTTCGCGCCCTCGGCCTCGGCGGCGGCCACGAACGCTTCGGGCCGGACGTCGTTGCCCAGGTCGATGACCTCGAAGCCGGCCCCCTTCAGCATGATGGCCACCAGGTTCTTGCCGATGTCGTGCAGATCCCCCTGCACGGTGCCGATGACCACCTTGCCGCGCGACGGCACACCGGCCGCGGCCAGCAGCGGCTGGATCACCTCCAGGCCGGCGTAGAGGGCGCGAGCCGCCAGCAGGACGTCGGGCAGGAAGATCTCGTGGAGGCGGAACTGCTCACCCACCGCCGCCATGCCGGCGAGCAGTCCGTGGTCGAGCACGTCGGCCGCTGCCACGCCGGCGGCGAGGGCCGCCTTCGTCTTCGCCGGCATCTCCGCGTCGTCGCCGTTGGCCACGGCGGCGGCAATGTCCTTCAGGATGTCCATCGTCGTCTCCTTGCGTCGATCACCGGGGCAGTTCGGGCAGTTTTTCCATGCCGCAGCGACGCGCTTCGGCCGCCATGACCTCGTCCAACCCGCGCACCGTCTCGGGGGCGAGGCGAGGGGGAGTCCAGGCCTGCAACAGCTCGGCAACCCGCTTCCGGGCGCGCTCGTCCAGGGTGGGCGAGCCCTCCTCGGCGTGGCGGGCGCGGTTGCAGCGGTCGATCACCGCCGACGGCACATAGTGCTCGTTCTTGCGGTGCTTCCGGGTGTGGGCGGCGATCAGCAGGTGCTTCTCGCGCAGCAGCTCCTCGAAGAGCGGCAGGGACGGGAAATCGTCGCGCGGTTGGATGCCCTGCACCAGGCGCAGGGCCATGCCGCAGATCTCGTCGTCGAGCACCAGCTTCTCCAGGCTCTGGCAGCTCTCGAAGTCGAGCATGCCGGGACCGGAAATGTTGTTGATGCCCGCCAGGGCGGCCAGCATGGCGCCGCTCGCGGTCTCCAGGCCGGCCTGGGCGTCCAGCCGCTTGGAGTCGGAGAGGCCGATGTAGGCCTGGGTGGGCATGCCCAGGAATTTGCCGATCTCGCTGTAGGCGCAGTCGGTCATCTGGGTGCCGATGTCGCCCATCGGCGTGGTCTCGGTGCGGATGTCGAACACCGCCGGCGAACCGCCGTAGAGCACCGGCGCCCCGGGCTGGGCCAGCTGCGATAGCACGACCCCGCTCAGGGTCTCGGCGGTGTGCTGGACCAGGGCGCCGACGATGGTGACGGGTGCGATGAAGCCGTGCAACGGCATGGAAATGAACTCCACCGGGATGAAGGCGCGGCCGCAGTCGATCACGTTCTGCGAGGTGACGTCGCTCCACTTCAGGGGCGAGGTGGGGCAGCAGGAGAAGACGGCCAGCGGCTTCTCCCTCAGGGCGGCGGCGGAGCCGCGGACGATCCGCTGCATCTCCGCCATCACCCGGAAGGAATCGATGGTGAAGGTGCCGGTCACCACCGGTTTCTCGCAGGTGCGCAGGCTCAGATAGAGGCGATAGGAATCGGAGATGCCGACGGCCACGTCGTCGGTCACCAGGGCGGTGCTCTGCGATGCGATGTGCGGCAGGCGCGAGACCAGCTTGGCGTAGGCGATGTAGTCTGCCGTCCGGGGCCGGCGCACCTCCCCCGATTCGCCGTCCAGGAGATAGAGCGCCGCCGACCCGGGAGTGAAGTGGACGTTGTCGCCGGAAAAGTCGGTGCTGACGTTGCCGAGGGCGTCGTACAGCCTGAACGAGCGCGGCACCGACTGCAATGCCCGGTCGATCAAGATCTCGGTGAAACGCACCTGGAATCGCTCGCGATCCACCGCCGCCCCGTGGTCGGCCAGCAGGGAGAGAGCCTGCGGATTGGGCACGGCCACGCCCAGACGGCAGAGGATGTCCCGGGCCTCGGAGACGATCCGCTCGAGCAGCGGCGGTTCCAGGAAGCGAAGCGTGGGTCGCATGGGGCCTCCTCGGCGCTGTCATCGATTCTAGAGAAGGGGAGTGGGGAAGTCAAGTGGAAATGGTGGTAGAATGGGCGCCATGGCCGCACCGGAGCCCAGGCCCGTCCCGTTCCGTCCCCCGCGCCGCGAGCTCGGGCTGACGCCCGACCGGCTGCTGCGGCAGGTGGGTTACGACCGTCGTCGGCCCCCGCCGGCGGCCGTGGCGGCAGCGGCCGCGTGGGTCGTGGCCGGGGCCCTGGCCCGCGCCGCCCCGCGGGCCGGCTATCTGTTCGCCGGATCCCTTCAGGTGGGAGGCGACTCCGTGCGCCTGGCGGGCGTGGAGTTTCGCACCGGGCCGATCATCTCCGCCCAGCTTGGCGAAGCCCGCTCGGCTGCCGTCTTCCTGGCCACCGCCGGTCCGGGCGTCGAGTCGTGGGCGTCCGAGTTGCTCCAGGCCGGAGACCCGCTGTGCGGCTATCTGGCCGACGCCTGCGGCTCTTTCCTGGCCGAGGCGGCGGCCGAATGGCTGTGCGGGAAGGTGGCGGCAGGCTGCCTCGAAGCGGGGACACATACCGGCAACCGGCTCTCTCCGGGCTACTGCGGATGGCCGGTGGAGGATCAGGAACGCCTCTTCCGGATGCTGCCGGCGGGATTCTGCGGTGTCTCCCTGAGGCCGTCATCGCTGATGGTGCCGCTCAAATCGGTCTCCGGGCTCATCGGAATCGGCCCGTCCGGCGTGCGCCGGCCCTACCCGTGCGCCACCTGCACGCGCCCCGACTGCATGCGGCGCGGACGGGGCTGACGCGCCTCAGGCGTACTCGCTGAGGGCCTCCCACATGTCGTCGCGCGGGTCGCGGGCCGGAGGCGGGGCGGGCTGTTCGGCGCTGCGTGCCGCCCACTCCCGGGCGCGCACCTCCTGCAGGAACTTGTCGGCCACGTTGGGGAACAGCTCGAGCAGCAGTTCCTCCTTCTCGTCGCGGGCCAGTCGGGCGTGGCCGCAAAGGGGCAGCACGGGATTGGGCTGCCGCTGGTAGCGGCTGGTGTCGTACGGGGTCTCCTCGCGCACGCCGGCGATCCTCAAGCGGAACTCCGGATCGATGGCGATCGGGGTGTGGCCGTAGGAGCCCTTGACCAGGTTGACGAAATTGGTCGAGGTGGTGGTGTAGAAGGGCTTGCCCTTGGAGTCGTCGACCACGCAGTTGACCGCCTGCACGCCGACGATCTGCGAGGTGGGGGTGACCAGCGGCGGCAGCCCCGAGTCGAGGCGCACGCGCGGCACGGTGGCCAGCACCTGGTCGAACAGGTGCTCCAGCTTGGCCTGTTTCATCTGGGCCATCATGTTGGTGTACATGCCGCCGGGGATCTGGGCCTTGCGCACGGCCTCGTCCGGGGGCGGGAAATTGAAGAAGCGCTCGATCCGCTGGCACAATTCCAGCGCTTCGTCGATGCGCCCGCGGCGGACGGCCTCGACCGACCCGTCGAAGAGGGAGTCGACATCCGGAGGCAGGGCGTCGCGGCCGATGGCGAACTCGCGCGGCAGGTAGTGCTTGTACTCGTCGAAGTCGCCCAGCTCGCGGCGGATCGCCTTCAGCTCGCGGTTGATGGCGGCGACGGCCTCCAGGCCGACGCCCGTCTCCAGGCCCAGCTTGGCGGCGAAGATCTGCACCAGTTCGAAAGCGGGGGCGGCGGGCCCGCCGGCGAAGTTCATGATCACCGTGTCGACCACGTCCACGCCGCAGGCCATCGCCACCAGGACCGAGGCCAGGCCGAAACCGGGGGTGCAGTGGGTGTGCAGGTTGACCGGGATGGTGAGCTTCGCCTTGAGCGCCGGGATCAGGCGGGCGGTCACCTGCGGGGTGATCAAGCCGGCCATGTCCTTGATGGTGATCATGTCGGCGCCCAGCTCCTGCAGGCGCAGCGCCTTCTCCACGAAATAGGGGATGCCGAACACGCGGCGCGGCACGGGACGGCCGCGCAGCAGCGCCAGGGCGCGGGCGGGCAGCGAGACCTGCGGGTCTACGGTGTAGCACACCGCGCAGTCGGCCAGTCCGCCGTTTTCCTTCACGAAGCGGATGGACGAGGTCATGTTGTCGATGTCGTTCAGGGCGTCGAAGATGCGCATGATGTCGATGCCCGATCCGACGGCGTGGCGGCAGAATCCCTCGATGACCTCGTCGGGGTAGGGGGTGTAGCCGAACAGGTTGCGGCCGCGTGACAGGGCGGTCAGTTTCGAGGAGTCGCCCACGGCCTGCTTGATCCTCTCCAGCCGGGTCCAGGGGCTCTCGTTCAGGTAGCGCATCACCGAGTCGGGCACGGCTCCGCCCCACACTTCCATGGCGTAGAAGCGGGCGTCCTTGTAAAGGGGCAGCACGCGGTCCACCTGGGACTGGGTCATGCGGGTGGCGAACTGGGACTGCTGCCCGTCGCGCAGCGTCAGGTCGCGTATCAGCAGTTTCTGGCTCATGCGGTCTCCTACCCGCGCGCCGGTTTGCTCGTGGTTGGCCTCGGGATTTATAGTTTTCAATATAACAAATATTGCGGGAAAAATAAAGGGCCCGGCTCAACCCGGGAAGACGCCGGGAATGACCGTGCCGCAGGCCCGGCAGCGGTTTCCCTTCATGCCGGTCACCTCGGAGCTGAAGAGCTGTCTCCGGATCAGCAGGGCCCCGCAGGAGGGGCAACGGGTGTTTTCGGCGTCGGAGAGGAGGTTGCCGATGTAGACGTAGTGCAGCCCGGCGTCCAGGGCGGTCTGCCGGGCCATCTCCAGGGTGGCGGGAGGGGTGGGGGGCAGGTTGCGGATCTGGAAGACGGGGAAGAAGCGCGAGAAGTGCAGGGGCACGTCGGGGCCCAACTCGCGGGCGATCCAGCGGCACATGTCGCGGATCTCGTCTCTCCCGTCATTGAGGGTGGGGATGAGCAGCACCACGACCTCCAGCCACACTCCCAGCCCCCTGACCAGCCGCAGGGCGTCCAGCACCGGCGCCAGCCGGCCGTCGCATTGCTCGCGGTAAAAACGGTCCCGAAACGATTTCAGGTCGATTTTCACCGCCCCGAGGTGGCGGCACAGCTCCCGCATCGGCTCCGGCTGGATGTAGCCGTTGGTGATCATGACGTTGGGAATGCCCTGGGCCTTCCCCTGCACCGCGCAGTCCAGCACGTATTCGAAGGAGACGACCGGCTCGCCGTAGGTGTGGGCGATGAGCCGGCAACGGTTGAGTCGGGCGGCGGCGATCACATCGGCGGGGGGCAGGCGGCGGGAGGTCACCTGCTCCGGCCGCTTCTGCGAGATTTCCCAGTTTTGGCAGAAACGGCAGGCGAAATTGCAGCCTGCGGTGGAGAGCGAGAAGGCCAGGGCCCCGGGGTGATAGTGGAAGAGGGGCTTCTTTTCCACCGGGTCGATGTGCACGGCACAGGGAGTGCCCCAGACCAGGGTGCGATAGGAGCCGCCGTGGTTCTCACGCACGCCGCAGGAACCGCGCTCCAGGTCGGCCACCTGGCACTCGTTGGGGCAGAGCGTGCATTTCACCCGTCCTTCGGCAAGTTTTTCGTAGTATCGGGCTTCCCGGCCTGGGGCCGCGGCGAACAGGGGGATGCCCCCACCCAGGAGGAGGCATCCGCTTCCAAACTGGTCCAGGAAGCGCCGCCGGGAGAGCGGACGGGGAGGCATGTCACACCCCGACCAGGCGGATGCGCCCGGGATCGGCCACGCCCAGTCCAATCCGGGCGGCAGACGCCAGGTAGAGCGGCTCGATTCCGGCCTCGGCCAGAGTTTTGATTCCCAGCCCGCGCCTGGCCTCGTCGAGCAGCCGCCAGGCCTGGCAATCGACGGCAACCGGGTCGATCCCGGCCAGCAGTCCCCCGTGCTCCACGGCGAAGGACGGGTAGAAACTGGGGCCGTTGTGGGCCTGGATTCGGGTGGCATCGGCAATGACCAGGCGCAGTTTGCCCCGGATCAGCGGGTGGGCGCACAGGTCGGCCACGTAGGGATCGCAGCGGTTGGCGTGAAATTTGTTGGGGTTGTGGATGGCCCCGAAAAAGTTCTTCATGCCGGCCGAAAGTCCCGCCAGGTCGTGGTGCTTGACCACCGGCAGGTTGACGACGGAGTCGACCTGCTCCAGCACCCGGCTGAAGAGGGAAGCCACCGAACCCGAGACCTGGATGTCGTCGGCATAGCCGCCGTCGGCCAGCTCGTCGCTGCCCGTCACCTGCGCGCCGGCGAACCCGGCCCTGAAGCCGGCGTTTTCCAGCTCCCGGCGGCTGCGCTCCCAGACCAGGACGTGGCGCGGGGCTACCCCGGCGTCGGCCAGGGCGGCCACGACCGCCTGCACCAGGCCGCGGCTGGTGGACAGCTTTTTCCCCGGGAGGCAGCTCAGTTTCAGCGCCACCCGCTCACCGGGGGTGAACAGGGACCGCCAGGCGGCGCCGGCGGACTCCCGGTCGGTCAACTCGACCACGGCCCGGTCGAGGAAACGCCGGCAGGCCGCGGCGTCTATGTCGTCCTGGCGGCGGAGCAGGCGGCCGGCGGGAACTTCACAGACGACGGGGCGTGAAGCGCCGCCGACCGTTGCCGCGACGGAGGTGAACGCCCTGGCGGCGATGCCGCCGGCCAGGGACCGGATGAACGTCCGCCTCCGCACGGTCCCGTCCTCACTCCGGCTCGCCGAACACGTCCGCCTGGAAAAGGTGGACCGTCATGGAGGGCGAGTTGCGATAGGCGTCGCGGGGCAGGCCGGCCTTGCGGCACAACTGGGACATGAACTCGTCCAGGTCCCATCCCGTTTCGGTCGCCACTTGCGGCAAAAAAACGGCTTGGTGTCGGCCATCACGGATGACGACTCCGTCCCGGCCCAGGCGGATTGAACGAAAGCCGGGAGCCGGCTGCAAGGGGGTCATCACGGATATCTCTATGCGGATCTGATTGAGCTCCGATGGAGCCACGGGCGGAAAGCGGGGGTCGTGGAGGGCGGCGTGCACGGTGTTCTGGGCCACACCGCGGAAAAGCGGCTCCGCGCCGACAAGGGAACCGATGCAGCCGCGCAGCTCGCCGTAACGGCGCAGGGTGACGAATACGCCCGCATTCCTTTCCAGCGCGGTTGTTTTCGGGTAGCGGCCGTCAGCGGGGTCGGGAGCGGTCCGGCCGGAGGCGACGGCAGCCAGGGTGTCGCGGGCGATCGCCAGCAGTGTCGCTTTCTCGGCCGGCGACACGGCGGTCGGCGGCCGGGGTCGGGAACCCGGGGGTTCAGCGCAGCTGAACAGGACGGCGGCGTAGGAGACGCTGAGGCGGTAGTCTCCGGTCATGTCTCCCGACTTGCTGTAGTCGGCCAGGTATCCGCGGCACTTTTTCCCGGCCAGCACCCTCAGCAGCACGCCGATCGGCTGGATACCGCAGGCGGTGATGCCCGTTTTTCGCCAGTAGCGGAAAACGGAGCGATAATCGAGGCGCAGCATCGGCTCAACCAGCCCCATGTCCAGCCTGGTCAGGTTCTCCCGCAGGTTGTCGCGAAAAGGGGTGTAGGCGAACGAGTCGCCGTAGTGGGTCAAGTCACTGGAGGCCACCAGCAGCGTGTGGTCGTCCACCAGGGAGGCGACGGCACCGGCCACCGCGGCGAGGTCGTTCTCTTCCAGGCGGGAGAAGAGGAGCGGCACCAGGCTGAAGCCGGGAGACAGAACCTTCTGCAGGAAAGGCAGCTGGTTTTCGATCGAGTGTTCTGCGGCCATGAGCGATCGAGAGGAGGTGAAAAGGGGCATGCGGGCGAGTTGGCGGCAGGCGTCGCCGTCGACCGGAATTCGGCCCAGGGGGGTCGCGAAGTAGTCGAAATCGGTCGTGCAAACGCCCGAAAACCCCCCGCGATGGGCCGTTCCCATCACGATGACGCGGCGGATGCCGGCCGACCGGCCCGACAGTACCCTGTATCCGGCCGCCGCGCAGAGCCCGGAGTAGGCGAAACCGGCGTGAGGCGCGATGATTCCTTGGATGGTACCCGGCAGCTGGGGAGGGGCTTTGGCGGTGGCGATCATTCCGGATACCATCTTGTCCAGCTGACCGGGGTCGGCGGGGTACCAGGGGCCTCCCTCCAGGTATGGCCGCACGCTCTGTGCCGAAAGGTGGCCGGCAGCCATGAAATAGATCGTGAGCGGCAGCAGCAGTCCTGCGCGGTTCATGAAAACCCCCGTTTCAATTGTATTGCGCCTTTCATGGCATGTCAACGAGATGGCCTCGGCCGCGGGTCTGCCCGGCCGGATTGTATGCTTTCCATACAACGTGCTATACTGGACACCGTTCGGCACCCCACGGGCTGCCCTTTTTCGGCAACCGATTTGCCCCCGGGGGCTGAAAGGCAATGGAAGAGGCGCGAAAATGGAGGATGCGTGAAGTGGACAACCTGACTCCGGTCGCTTTGACCGTCGCCGGCTCCGACTCTGGCGGCGGTGCCGGCATCCAGGCCGACCTCAAGACCTTCGCCGCCTGCGGGGTGTTCGGCACATCGGTGCTGACCGCGGTGACTGCCCAGAACCTGCAGGCCGTTTCCGCCGTACAGGCTGTCGATCCTCGGGTGGTCGTGGCCCAGTTGCGGGCGGTCTGCGATGGATTTCCGATTGCCGCAGCCAAGACGGGCATGCTCGAAAACGCCGACTCGGTCATAGTTGTTTCCGAATTTTTCAAGTCCCACCGGACGATTCCGGTGGTCGTGGATCCGGTTTTCGCGGCCACTTCCGGGGCCCGGCTGATACGGGACGAGGCGATTGATGGCCTGGCCGGGAGGCTCTTCCCCCTTGCTGCGCTGATCACTCCCAACCTGCCGGAAGCCGAGCACCTGCTGGGACACCCCATTTCCTCCCTCAGCCAATTGATGGCGGCAGCGGCCGAACTGCACTCCCGCTTCCAGGTGCCGGTGCTGCTGAAAGGGGGGCACCTGATCAGCCGCGCCGACGACGTGCTGCATGACGGAGACGGCTCGTTTCTCCTGGAAGGGGAGTATCTGGACGGGGTGAATACCCACGGTTCGGGATGCACCTATGCGGCGGCCATCGCCGCCGGCCTGGCCCTGGGCCGCCCGTTGAGGGAAGCGGTCGTCCAGGCGAAGAATTTCATGCGCCTGGCATTGCTGAACCCGACCTGCCTGTCCGGTGAAATCCGGCTTATCAACCATTTCTGGGTCACGGGCTGATCCCGGTTCCGGAGCGCCACGGATCTGGCTGCGATGAAAAAAAAACCTTTACATAGGGTTTCTCGATGAAAACCACGATCCGCCTCTCCCAGTTCAGGATGCCGCTGGGCCATACTCCCGAAGAGCTTCGGGCGGAGGTCATGAGCAGGCTGCAGCTGGACGAAGGAGACGTGGAGGGCTGTAACGTCTCCCGGCGCTCCGTCGATGCGAGGGACCGGAAAGAGATCGTCCTGGTATACTCGGTGGATGTCCGCCTGCGGGGCAACGCCGGATTCAAGGGCCGGCTGCCGAGAAACGCAGCTGTTTTTCGCGAGCCGGTATACGAGGAACCCGCGCCCGGAAGCGCCCGCCTGGACGGGAGGCCGCTCGTAATCGGCGCCGGCCCTGCCGGTCTGTTCGCCGCCCTGCGGCTGGCGCGCAGCGGCTACCGGCCGCTGCTTCTGGAGCGGGGGCAGCCGGTTGAAGAGCGGGTGGCCGACGTCGACCGGTTCTGGGAGAGGGGAGAGTTGCTTCCAGAGTCGAACATGCAGTTCGGCGAAGGCGGCGCCGGGACATTTTCCGACGGCAAGCTGACCACCGGAATACGCGACGTCCGCTGCCGCTGGGTTTTCGAGCAGCTCGTGGCGGCCGGAGCGCCATCCGACATCCTGTACGAGGCCCGGCCGCACATCGGCACCGACCGGCTCCGGGACGTCGTTCGCGGCTTGCGCCGGGGATTGACTGCCGCCGGCGCCGACGTGCGCTTCCGCTCCCGCGTGGACCGGTTCCTGACGAAAGCCGGCCGGGTGACCGGCGTGGTCCTGCACGATGGCACCGAGATCGCCGCCGGCGCGGTCGTTTTGGCCACCGGGCACAGCGCCCGCGACACCTATGCCCGGCTGTTCGCCGCCGGTCTGGCCATGGTCCCCAAGCCATTCGCCATCGGCCTGCGAATCGAGCACCCCCAGTCGTTCATCGACAGGGCCCAGTACGGCGAATTCGCGGGTCACCCCGACCTGGGGGCGGCCGAGTACCGGTTGGCCGCCGCGATCGGAATGGGGCGGAGCGCCTATTCCTTCTGCATGTGTCCGGGAGGCCGGGTGGTGGGGGCGGCCACCGAGCCGGAGGGGGTGGTCACCAACGGCATGAGCTTCCATGCCCGCGACCTGGAGAACGGAAACAGCGCCCTCCTGGTCACCGTGACGCCGGCCGACTACCCATCGGCCCACCCGCTGGCGGGCATCGAATTCCAGCGTCATTGGGAAAAGCTGGCCTTTATCGCTGGCGGCGGCGGTTTCACCGCACCGGTGCAGCAGCTCGAAGATTTTATGGCCGATCGCCCGTCGGCTGTTCTGGGAGAGGTTCGGGCGTCCTATCGCCCGGCCGTCCGGGTGACGAACCTCTCCTCGTGCCTGCCGCCCTACGTCTCCGAGGGCCTTCGCCGCGCCGTGCGTCTCTTCAGCCGCCGGCTCGCCGGCTTTTCCCGCCCGGACGCCCTGCTGACCGGGGTGGAGACCAGGAGCTCGGCTCCCCTGCGCATTCACCGGGAGGAAAACGGGGAGGGCTCGATCGCCGGCTTATTCCCCTCCGGGGAGGGCGCGGGATACGCCGGAGGTATCGTATCGTCGGCCGTCGACGGGGTGCATGCCGCCGAGGCGATCATCCGCCGCTTCGCCCCGCCTGACTGACAAAGCGCATTTACCCTCTCCGGGGGGCATGCCGCACCAGCAGCGCCACCGCGATTCCCCCGTGGAAAAAGGGAATTTTCAGGTCGTGAGGGATGGCCAAGGCCTTCTCCATCTCCAACCCCGGCACGATCACCGCCCAGCCGCACCGGGCATATCCGCTTCGCAGGACGGTGCCCAGGCGGCTGAAGAATCGGCGCTTTCCGCCGGGGGGATCGAGGCGCCCGCCAAAGGGCGGATTGATCACCAGCAGGCAGCGGTCGCCGGGCGGCAGCGAGTACGGGTCGCCCAGGAAATCACGGCGCTGCACCTCGACCCGCTCCGCCAGCCCGGCTTCGGCGAGATTTCTCCGGGACAGGGCCAGCGCCCGCTCGTCGACGTCCTGGAGCCAGATGTGGCGGAGCGCCGGGGGACGCGCCTGGCCGGCCATGAGTTGCAGCAGGTGCCGGTAGGCGGGAGGACGGTGGGCGGGCCATTCCTGGAAAACGAATCGGCGCAGGCTGCCCGGCAGGATGCTGCCCGCCATCATCCCGGCCTCGAGGGAGAAGATGCCGGAGCCGGCCATGGGATCGAGCAGCGAGTCGTAGCCGTCCAGCCCGGCCGTTTCCAGAATGGCCGCCGCCACCGTCGCCCTCAGCGGAGCGGGGCCGCGGGCGCCTGCTGTTCCCCGGCGGCAGAGCAGGGGACCGCTCGCATCCAGGCTCAGCAGGCAGCGGTCCTCTTCCAGTCGAACGAACACCTCCTGGGTTTCGGCTCCGGTGGCGGCGGGGGTCGGTACCTGGCCGAACCCGGCCAGGCGCCCGCGAATGGCCGCTCCCACCTCGGCCTCGATTCGACCGGAATGGATGAGCCGCGACTTGCGGGCCGAGACCCGCAAGCTGACGGGCCGTCCGGGAGGCACGTGGAGTTCCCACGGCAGGCCGGCGCAACGCCGGCGGAGTTCATCGAAACGGGTGACCGGGAACGATGCCAGGCGCATCAGCACCCGGCTCACGGTGCGGGAGCCGATGTGCAGGCGCCAGCAGCTTTCCAGCCGGCCGCGGAACGCGAGCCCCCCCCTCCCGGCCGGTCGAACGCCGGCGATGCCCAACCGGTTCAGTTCGGCCAGGCACGTCGCCTCGAAGCCCGGGGTGACGACAGCGAAGAAGTCGTGCTCGCGGGCGCCGACATGCTGGCGCACGCGCCGGGCCAACGACTCCGGGGAGCGGCTCAACGGATTTTCCATCCCTTCTGCCGAAACAGCTCCTCGATCTGCCGGGACCTGGATTTCCGCAGCAGTTCCTCGATGCGCGGTTGCATCTCCTGCCAGCGCGACTCGGCCTCGGGCCGTTCCAGGAAATGGACCAAATGGATCCCGTCGCCGGCGACCTCCGGGCAGGAGTAGTACTCAAAGTGGGCCTGGCCCTTGCCGCTGCCCCCCTCGAATGCGAGCGGGAAGGGGATCCCCTGGATCTCGGCGGCACTGACCGGCTTCCTCTCCATCTGCCAGCGGCGGGCGAAAATCTGCCGGCGCAACTCGTCGTTGTAGGCGGATAGCGCCTCGGCATACGACTCCCGGCGCCGTCCGTCGAGAATGATCCCCGCGGCGTCCCCGGTCGGCAGGAGGGCGTCGATCTCTCCGAACGCAACGAACTGGCGGCTGTCCATCTCGACGAACGGCCGCAGGCCGATGTGCCGCAGCGGAAGCTCGCCGGCCCCGGTCGATGCCCGCGCCGGCCAGCGCAGCCGGCGCAGGTGGCGGATCGACGGGTAGGGCAGGATCTGGCGCAGGGTGAGCCGGGCGAAACTGGCGTGGAAGGTGAAGTACAGCTCGAGGTCGTCGACGCGAAGGGTGCGCCGGATCTCGCGCTCCAGGCATGCGTCCAGGCGCGGCTTGAACGGTCCCGGGTGGCGGGGCAGCAGGGGGACGGCCTCCTCGAACCAGCCGCGCAGGCGGTCGAAGCGCTCGGCCAGGGGCAGCCGCTGCAGGTTGGCGTCGAGCCATTCCAGGGCGCGCTTCGCCACCAGCCGCGCCTCGGCGTCGTTTTCCCAGGACGGCGGGCGGTCGATCTCCTTCAGCAGCCGGCTGCCGAAGCCGATGCGCTCGAACAGGCGCAGCCGGTTGCCGTCGAGCTGAACCTCGGTCTTCTTTTCGTAACTGAAGGGCTTCAGCTCCTCCAGCTGGGGCAAGGAGAGCTCGGAACAGAACGTCAGCAGCGGAAGCTGGGCGTTCTCGCTCTCGCCCGTGCGCAGAGGGTCGCGCTGCACCACCAGGTCGAACGGGAGGCCGGCCACCATCTCCGGTTTCAGCCGGGCCAGCAGCGACGACCGCTCGATCTGGCGTTCCTCGCCCTCTCGCCAGTACACCTGTTCTCCGCGCAGGTAGGCGCCGTCGGCAAAGGCGGACAGGATGGCCCGGAAGAGATGCCGGTCGTCGGCCGCTCCTCCTCCGCGGGCGGCGGGGCCGGAAGTGCCCAGACGCCGCTTCAGCTCGGCGTAGATTTCTCCCGCCTGGGCCAGTTTCTTCTGCGCCAGCAGACCGCGGCTCGAACGCAGGTCCTCCCACATCTCCAGCTGGTTGAGCAGGTCGGACTGGTACGGGCTGCGCCCATACTTCTCGTTCACCACGTCCCGGCCCAGGATGCCCTTGCACTCCAGGATGGCGATCGCCCGCAGCGCTCGGTCGGTCACCCGCGCCCCCCCCTTCTCGGCCTCGATCAGCAGCCGGGCGCTGCGCACCGAGACGGGGAGCTCGGCCATCCGCTTTCCGTCGGCGGAAACCTCCCCCGACGCCGTCAGGGCGCCGAAGGTCTGCAGGCTTCGCCGCGCGGCCAGCAGGAGGTTCTTCTGCGGGCGGTGGAAGAAGGAAAAAGCGAGGGGATCGAGCCCCCAGTTGCACATCCGCAAAACGATGGTTTCCAGGCTCAGCCGTCGGATCTCCGGCTCGGGAAACTCCGGCCGGTCGCGGACGGAGCGCTCGGAGTACAGCGTGTAGCTCCCCGGCTTCAGGCGCCCCGCCCGGCCTGCGCGCTGCTGGCACTCGGAGGTGGAGATGTCGGTGGGGTAGAGCCCCTCGATGCCCGAGACCACCCGCAGCTCCTTTTTCACCCCGCAGTCGATGACGGCGTCGATGTCGTCGATGGTCAGGCTGGTCTGGGCGATGTCCGTGGCCACCACCACCTTGGGCAGTGGGTAGTTCTGGAATACGCGCGACTGCTCGCGGATGGAGAGCTCCGAGTGGAGCGGAAGCAGCACGGCGCGCCGCTTCTCGTGCTCCAGCAGGCGTCCGAGCTCGCGGATGAACGCCTCGATCTCCTGCTTGCCGGGCTGGAAGACGAGCACGTTGTGGCCCTCCTCCACGAGGGCCGCGGTGTCCGGAAGCATGAACAGCGGGCTGCGCTCATGCCGGCTCACCGGGAAGGTGCGGCCGGGGATGGAGATCACCGGAGCATCGTCGAGGAACGAGGCCAGTTGGCGGGCCTTGACGGTGGCGCTCATGATGACCACGCGCTTGCCGCTTCGACGCAGGAGCCCGTTGCGCAGGTTGCGGCGGACCATGCCGACCAGGACCTCCTGGTTCAGGTTCCACTCGTGGATCTCGTCCAGCACCAGCAGGTCGTAGTCGCGAGAGCCACGGATCTCCTGCACCATTTGCACGCCGTCGGTCAGGTAGAGCAGCCGTGTGCCCGGACCGCGCCTGGACTCGAAACCGGTCTGGTAGCCGATCTCCTCTCCCCACGACACCCGGCCGACCCCGGCGAGGTAGTGGGAGAGGGAACGGGCGGCGATGCGCCGGGGCTGGGTGACGTGGACACGGCGCCCGCGCCTCCAGAACCAGCCGGGCACCCGCGTCGACTTTCCGGCTCCGGTCTCGGCGGTCAGGACGATCACCGGATGGCGCTCCACCGCCCGCTCGATCTCGTGGCGAAAATCGTCGACGGGCAGGGGGATACAGGGCTCCATGGGCCGATTATAGCACGGGCCGCCCGGGGAGACCCGGGAGGCGAGGCCGAAGTGCCAAAAAACCAAGGTCCTACGGCAGCCTGCGCCGATCGCTTGTGCGCGAGTCACTTTTCGATATACAATACCATTTTTCATCCGTATACCAGCAGTGAGGATGGCCCCATGAAAGGTCGCTTGCCGGTTCTGCTCGTCTCCGTCGTCTTCTTCCTCTCCTTCCAGCCCGGGGAAGCCCTGAGCCGCGAGCAGGTCCTCTCCCGGGTCCTCAACGAAGCGCTCGAAAACTGGCATTACGCCGGGGAAAAAATCAACGACAGCCATTCCCAGCGCGCTTTTCGCCTGTTCGTTCGCAATCTCGACTTCTCGAAGAGCTTTCTGCTGCAGTCGGACATCGCCCAGCTGCGGTCTTTCGAAGCGCGCATCGACGACGAGCTGCAGGCCGGCACCACCGCGCTGGCGCAGCTCGGCCACCGCCTGTTGCAGGAGCGGGTGCAGCAGGTGAAGGGGTTCTACCGCCAGCTGCTCGAGCCCCGCGGCCGCATATCCGCCCACGGCTCGATCGAGCTGGACGCCCGCAAGCGGGAGTTCTGCCGAGATCTGGACGAGCTCCGCGAGTGGTGGCGCAAGCGGCTGCTCTATCAGGTGCTGCTGCAATACGCCGACCTGCAGAGGCAGGACGGCAAGAGCCAGAAACGCAGGGCCCACGCTGCCGAGTTGGAAGAAAAGGCGCGCCAGGCCGTCCTGCGCAGCAGCGAGCGGCTGCTGGAGCAGTACGCCCGGCTGAAAGTGAGCGACGCCCAGTCGATCTATTTCAACGCCGCCGCTTCCGCCTTCGATCCCCACAGCCAATACCTGCCTCCGCGCGAGAAGGAGGATTTCGACATCGACATGTCGGGACAGCTGGAGGGAATCGGGGCCCTGCTCGGCGAGGTGGACGGCTACGTCAAGGTCCTGGAGATCATTCCCGGCAGCCCCTCCTGGCTGAAGGGGCAGCCCAAGGTGGGCGACATCATCCTCAAGGTGGCCCAGGGCGCCGATGAGCCGGTGGATACCGTCGGCATGAGCGTTTCCGATGCCGCCCGCCTGGTGCGGGGGCCGAAGGGAAGCGAGGTGAGGCTGCTGCTGAAGAAGGAGGACGGACGCGTGCTGCAGGTTACGATGGTGCGCGACGTCATCCAGATCAAGGAGACCTATGCGCGCTCGGCCACCCTGGCCCTGCCCGCGTCGCCGCAGCGCTACGGCTACGTCTACCTGCCCAAGTTCTACCGCGACTTCAACAACGGCCAGAACGGCCGCAGCGCCGCCACCGATGTGCGCGGCGAGCTGGACAAGCTGAAGAAGCTGCAGGTGGCCGGAGTCATCCTTGACCTGCGCAACAACGGCGGGGGCGCCCTGGACGACGCCGTGCGCCTGGCCGGGCTGTTCTTGGACCAGGGGCCGGTGGTGCAAGTGCGCAATCGCCACGAATCGCCCCGGGAGATCGAGGACGAGGACGCCGGCACCGTGTACGGAGGGCCGCTGGTTGTGCTGGTCAACCGCCTGAGCGCCTCGGCCTCGGAAATCGTCGCCGCCGCCCTGCAGGATTATGGCCGGGCGGTGGTCATCGGCGCCGGGCAGACCTTCGGCAAGGGAACCGTCCAGGTGATGCTCGACCTGGACCGCCTGGCCAGGGAAAACCGCCGGACCGCCGGTGATCCCCTCGGGGCGCTGGCCCTGACCGTGCAGAAGTACTACCGCGTGAGCGGGGTGTCGACTCAGTTCAGCGGCGTGACGCCGGACATCCAGCTGCCCGAGGCCACCACCTACGGCCGTACCGGCGAGCGCAACCTCGACTATTCACTGGCCAACGATTCCATCTCTCCCGTCCCGTTCACGCCCTGGCCGGCCGGCGTCTCCGGCAGCCGGCCCCGCCTCCAGGCGCGCAGCGCGGCGCGCGTCGCCGCCTCCCCGGTGTTCCGCTTCATCCGCGAGAAGCTGCAGCCCCGCAACGCGAGGCACAACGACACCCGGGCGACGCTCAACCTGGTCGAGCATCTGCGTGAACAGGAACGGCTGCGCCGGGAAAACGACTCCTGGAACGACTTGCAGAAACGGAACCGCCGCCTGCTGGTGCAGCCGGTGAACGCCCTTCCCCCGGCCTCCGCGGAGGCGGACCGGATGAACGAGTGGTTCGGAGACCTGGCCTCCGATCCCTATCTGGATGAGGCGCTGCGCGTGCTTTCCGAGCTCGTCGACAGCCGGGCCAGCTCTCACTGATTCCCCTCGCCCCACACCTCCTCCGGCAGCAGCGCCAAAAGAATGGCGGCGGCGGCCATGCCTCCTGCCAGCAGCCGGCTGGAGCCGACCATCCCGAACAGCGGCAGGAGCAGGGCCGGCGCCAGGAAAGATCCTGCGGCTCCCCCCAGGTGGTCGCATGCATAGAGGCGGCCGGCGGAACGGCGGGGCTCTCCGGCCAATAGGGAGAGGGCGAGGGGAAAGGTCGCCCCGGTGAAGGCGCCGTTCAGCAGCCCGAAAATGGCGAACGCCGCCCCGGCCATCCATTCGGGCATGGCCAGGGTGTGCCCCAGCAGCGGCTGGCCCAGGGCCAGAAAGACGAAGAGCGCCTGGACGGAGAGCAGCGCCCTCCTTCCGGTGCGGGCGTGCCGGGGTCGCAAGCGGACGGCCACGCGCCCCCCGAGTACCGCGCCGACGGCCATGCCGGCCATGAAAACCGCTGCCGCCAGCCCGACCGCCCAGTACAACTGCCCGAAAGCGGTCTGGAAGTGGAAGGTCAGCAGGAGCTGAAGTCCCATGCCGGCCATGCCGGCCACAGCGGCCAGCAGCAGCAGTCGCCGGTTTGCCGCGCGGCGGCGCGGGCGAAGACGGGGCAGCGCCAGCAGGAGCAGGAGAAGCAGGACGCCCGCCAGCAACAGCGAGGCGCGCTGCCGCCACGCCCGCTCCAGGACCTGCCACGGGCTGCCGCTCCCTTCCTGGCGGCTGGCCTGATTGAACAAGAAATAGGCGATCGGGCGGTTGTCGCGGTTTACGTCCGGGCGGGGGAAATCCTTCAGGCTGCGGTTGAGGAAGGCGACGGCATCCGCCTGCCATTGCGAGCGGAAGAGGAGCGACAGCCCGGAATGTCCCGTCGGCAGCCACCGGCCCAGGCGCCGCGACAGGATGTCGGCGTCGGCGGTGAGCAGTCCTCGTCTCCGGGCGGCGAACATGAGCGCGGTGGGACCGGGCATCACCAGAACGTCGGCGAACACTCCTCGAAGCGTATGGAACAGGGATGCTCCGTATCGACCCTGCGCGCCCGCCGTGTAGCTCGCCGGAGTCGTCGGACGCAGGGCGAGAACGCCGTCGGGCGCGAGCGCCTGAAACGCCAGTTGGAAGCACTCCCGGGTGTAGAAGCGGTTCAGCAGCGCCGAAGACGGTTCCGGGAGGTTGAACAAGAGCAAATCCGGTCCGGGCTCCGCTCCCCGGCGGACCTGCCGGGACAATTCCTGCAGGTAGCGGCGACCATCGCCATGGAGACGGGCGAGACGGCGGTCCTGCAGGGCCTCCCGCGAGGGGCGGTCCAGCACCTCTTCGACCAGCGAGGTCCGTTGCGGATCCAATTCGATGGCGGCCAGAGCGGCCAGGGGGTAGCGGAGCAGCTCGCGGGCAAGACCGGTCGTGACGTCGCCGACCACGAGCGCCCGCCTGGGCCGGGGATGCTGGGCCAGCAGCATGGCGGCCAGGCGGAAATCGCCGTCCCGGTCGGGGAAAACGGCCGCCAACTGGCCGCTGCCGTAGAGGGCGTACTGCCCGGCCGCCGACCCGAGTTGCAGGTACTGGAAACGGGTGGCGCGGGAGACTTCGAGCTTCAGGCCGGAGACGTCCTGCCAGCGCCAACCGTTCGTTTTTGCGTTCACGGCGGCGCCGATCCCGGGTACGAGCACCAGCAGCGGCAGGGTGGCCGCGGCGATGGGCAGCCAGACCGGGGGCCGGCGGAGCCGACCGGCGGCGAGCCAGGCCAGGGAGACGAGCGGCAGACCTGCCGCGGCCAGGAGCGAGAAGGGATTGCCATGGCTTGCCCAGAAGAAGGTGCAAGCCAGGCCCGCCAGCATGGAGCCCCCGGCCTCGGCGATGTAGAAACCGGTGGCGCGGCCGGCGCTGTCCGAGGCCAGGGGAAAGGCCAGACCGGCCACGAAGGCGAACGGGAACAGCGCGAGCAGCGCCAGCCCCAGGGTGTGCAGGTAGGTGAAGGAGGGGGCGTCCGCAGCGGTGAACAGGGGGGTGGCCCGGGCCGCGGCCACGCCCAGCAGGGCCAGCGGCGCCAGCGCCGGCACGGCGAGGGTGAAGCGCCGTTGCGGGTCCGCCCGGCGCCCCGCCCGGCTGCCGAGCGCCGCGCCCGCGAAGAGGCTCAACAGCCAGGCGCCGAACGCGATTCCGAGGCTGATTTCGTCTCCGCGCGCCGACACCATCAGCTCGCGCGCCAGCTGGGTCTGGACCAGCGTCATGAAAAAGCCAAGGGCCAGGAAGAGCGGGGGCAGCGTACGCGGCGCGCCAGGCCCGGGAGAGGACGCGGGGATCACGTCCGCTGGCCGCTCCCTATTGCCAGTTGAACAGCACGGGAGGCACGAGCAGCACCAGGCTGACGCCGATCAGGATCAGCATCAGCGGCAGGAACCAGCGCGCCCACTTCTCCCAGGGGATCCTCGATACGCCGAGCACGCCCATGGTGACCGCCGACGTGGGCAGGATGGGGTTGACGAACTCGCACAGCTGGAAGGCGTAGACGGTGGTCTGGCGGGAAATGCCCACCAGGTCGCTGAGCGGCGTCATGATGGGCATGGTCAGCGCCGCCTGGGCGGTCCCTGAATGGATGAAGAAGTTGATGACCGACTGGATCAAGAACATCATCTGGGCCGTCACCACCCGAGGGAAGACGGAGATGAGGCGCGAGGCGTCATACAGGAGCGTGTCCAGGATTTTGCCCTCCTGGGCGACGATGAGGACCGCCCGGCCGCAGGCGATGACGAAGGCCACCCCGACCATGTCGCGCGCCCCCTGGATGAACCCCCGCGCGACGCGGCTGGGGCCCATGCCGCCGATGAAGCCGGCCAGGACTCCGATGACCAGGAAGAGGGCGGCGATCTCCTCCATGTACCATTTCAGCATCAGGATCCCCAGGACGAGCACGATGATGCCCGCCAGGACCGTGCCCAGGATCAGCCGGTGGCGCAGGGTCAACCCCGCCGCCTGGCCGTCGAGGACCGTTTCGGCCTTTTCCCGCCCCCGGTCGAGATCGTAGACCGGGCTGATGGCCGGGTTGCGCTTGACCCGGGCGGCGTACGCCATCACGTAGGCGATCATGACCGTCGTACCGATCGCCCACGTCAGCAGGCGATAGGGCAGGCCCGAGTAGAGCCGCAACCCGGCGAGCCCCTGGGCGATGCCCACCGTGAAGGGGTTGAAGAAGGCGGCGGCAAAGCCGGCGGCGGCGCCCAAAAAGGGGATGGCCACGCCGACGATCGAATCGTAGCCCAGGGACATGGCCAGCGGCACGAACACCATGATGAACGGGATGGTCTCCTCGCCCATGCCGAAGATCGAGCCGGCCAGCGAGAATACGAGCATCAGCACGGGGATGATGAGGACCTGCAGCCGCGGGCGGCGCGAAAAGGACTCGGTCATGCGGTGGATGGCCCGGTTCACGGTGCCGGTCTCCTGGATGACGGCGAAGGCGCCGCCGATGATGAACAGGAAGACGATGATCAGCATGCCGTCCTGGAACCCGCGGATCGGGGAGAGCAGGAGGGCCGCGACGCCCTGCGGCTGCTGGGCGACGCGGTGGTAGGTGCCGGGAACGGTGATCAACCGGTCCACGCCCTGCACGTTGCGGGTCACCCGCTGGAACTCCCCGGAGGGGACGATCCAGGTCAGGACGACCATGAGCAGGACCAGCGCGTAGATCAGGACGATGGGGTGGGGGATGCGCAGGGAACGCTTCTTTTTCGGGAAGGACATGGCGGCATTATAGTCCAGCGGCCGGAAGGGAGCAACCCGGCCGCCGCCGGCGGGAACGGCGCCGTCGCCGCTACTCGGTCTTGAAGCGCTCGGCCCGCTGTTTCAGCGAATCCGCCTGGTGGGCGAGCTCTTCCGCGGTGCGCGCCACTTCGCCGATGGCCTTGGTGGACTCGGAGATGCTGCGCACGATCTGCTGCAGGTTGTTGTTGACGTCGCCGATGGTGGCCGATTGCTGGCCGACGGCGGTGACGACGGTGGTCGAGGCGGTGAGCATCTTCTCGCTCGAGCCGATGATGTCGTTGAGGATGACCAGCGACTCCTTGCCCAGGCCGCTGCCCTTGCGCACCTCTTCCTCCGCGTCCTCCATCGCGGTGGTGGCCATGGTCGACTCCCGGCGCAGGGTGGCGATGATCTCGCTGATCTCGCCGGTGGCCTTGGACGTGCGCTCGGCCAGCTTGCGAACCTCGTCGGCCACCACGGCGAAACCGCGGCCGGCCTCCCCGGCGCGGGCCGCCTCGATGGCTGCGTTCAGCGCCAGCAGGTTGGTCTGGTCGGACACGTCGTTGATGACGTTGACGATTTCCCCGATTTTCTTGGTGGACTTGTTGAGGTTGGTCAGGATTTCGCCGAGCTTGGAGGTCTGGCTGTCGATGAGCTGCAGCGATTCGATGGTCCTCTGGATGATGCCCGAGCCGTTGCGGGTCATGTCGGTGGCCTGCGTGGCCGCCCGCTGCATGTCCTCGGCCGTCTTCTTGATCTGCGCCGAGGTGTCCATCATGGCATGCATGGCCTCGCCGACGACGGTGGTCTGCTGGTTCTGCTCCTCGAAGGTGGCGGCCATCTCCTCGGTGGTGGAGGACATCTCCGTGGCCGAGGCGCTGACGCCGAGCGTGTTCTCCTTGATGATCTTGACCAGTTCAAGGATCTTGGCCATGAACCGGTTGAAGCTGTCCGACAGGCGGCCGATCTCGTCTTCGGAGGCCACGTCCAGCTTGACGGTCAGGTCGCCTTCGCCGCTGGAGATCTCCTCCATGACGCCGGACGCCTGGATGAGCGGACCGGTGGTGCGGGTGATGAAGAACATCCCCAGGCCGGCGATCAGCAGCAGGCAGAGCACGCTGAGCGTGATCAGCCAGGTAGAGATGCGGGTCATCGCCTGCCGGGCCTTGGCCTGCGAGACGACGACCGCCAGATACCCCAGCAATTCCTTGTTGTCGGGGTTGACGATGCGGCTGAGGAAGAGCTGCGCCCGTCCCCGGGTCGTGTCCACGGCGGTGATCTGCATCTCCGAGTCCAGCTTCGTTCCCTTGTCCAGGGCGAAGGCGTCGCCCACCTCGGCCACCTTCTCCAGCTTGGCGTTGAGCACCTGGGCGTGGATCGTGTCCTCGTCGCGGGTCAGGTTCTTCAGGTTGTTCTTGATGCCGTCGGCGTCCATGAAGGTCAGGCTGGCGAGAAGGCTCTCGGCGGTGATCTTGGAAATGGCGACGCCTTTTTTCTCGGTCACGTCACGGATGCTGCCGGCGGACACGGAGAGGGCGATGATGACCAGAAGGAGGAGCAGGGCGAAAACGACCCCCATGATCGGGAGCAAGATCTTGAACTTGATGCTTTTTTTCATCCGGCGCCTCCTGGCAAAAGGATCATTTCCGCAGTATAGAACAAATGCAACGGGAAAAAAAGCCTTCGCAAAGCAACGAAGAAAAAGGGACGGCACGGGTTGACAATCGATTGCGTCACGATCTATCGTAGCGGCATCAAGGAGGTGCGAATGAAAGCCATTTCCACCTTTACCCTGCTTGTTTCCCTGTTCCTGGCCATCCCCCTGGCCGCCCAGGAGAAGCCGACCGATCTGTCCGAAATCTCGCTGGACGACCTGCTCGACACCAAGGTGTCCGTCGCGTCGACCCGCGCCGAGACGATCTTCACCGCCCCCTCCACGGTGACGGTCATCGACCGAGACATGATCCGCCAGTACAACCTGCTGACGGTGGCCGACGCCCTGCAGCTGGTGCCGGGGTTCGACGTGACCCGCACCTACCTGAAGCACAACATCCCGCAGTCGCGCGGCATCCTGCAGGAGCACTACGCCAACAAGGTGCTGGTGATGGTCGACGGCGTTCCGGTCTGGAGCGCGGTCACCGGCGAGGCCTACCTGGATCGCATCGCCATCGGAGACGTGGAGCGGATCGAGGTGCTGAAGGGCCCGGCGTCCGTTCTCTACGGCACCAACGCCTATACCGGGGCGGTCAACCTGGTGCTGAAACGCCGCGACAGCTCGGAGGCCGAACTGACGATCGGCGCCGGCATCCCCGAGTTCTTCCTGGCGGGCGGCAACGTCACCCGCCCCTTCGGGAAGGGAACCCTGCTGGTATCGGCCAACTCCTACTCCCGGCGCGAGCCGGTGCGGCTGTTTTCCGACGAGAAGGCCGTCTCCGGGCACATCCGCGACGTCGAGACGAGCGGAAGCTTCAACCTCGTCTTCCGTCACCCGCACCACCAGCTCGTGTTCAACAGCTACTCCTTCCAGGAGCCCTACCTCGGGGTGACTCCGCTGTTCGCCGAAGGGGCCGGCCGCGAGCACCTGGCCCGCGGCACCATGCTCCACTACGATCTCATCCTGACCCCGGGGAAAAAGCTGACCCTGACCTGGGGCAGCGGCATCGACTCGAACCAGCGCAACCTCGGCCGCAAACAGGACAACAGCGAGCGGTCGCTCATCCGCGGCTACCGGCTGAGCAGCTCGCTGCGGGCCGGCTATGCCGCTTCCGCTTCCCTCAGCCTCGAGCTCGGCGCGGACTGGGACTACCGCCGCAGCCAGAACTACAACAACTACAACGTGCTGCAGGACCTGGTGCTGACCGACAACAACATGAAGGGACGTCATGTCAGCGAGTACTCGTTCTACGGCCAGGCCACCTGGACCCGCGGAAAGCTGACCCTGCTGCTCGGCACCCGCGCCACCCACAACGACCTGTTCGGCTGGAACAACTCGCTGCGCGGCACGCTCGTCTACGCCATCGACCCGCGCAACAGCCTGAAGCTGATCTTCGGCCAGTCCTACCGGGCCCCGTCCCTGTTCGAACTCTATTTCGAAACGCCGACCAAGACCGTGACCGGCAACGTCAACCTGAAGCCGGAGACCAGCAACTCCTTCGAGCTGGCCTACCTCACCTCGTTCCGCAACGTCTTCGTCCAGGCGCTCGTCTTCCACGCCATCTACGACAACAAGATCTTCCGCGCCAAGGTGGGCGACTACAACACCTACGTCAACGGCAACGACTTCAACGCCACCGGCGTCGAACTGGAGGTGAAGTACCAGGACCAGCGCAAGTTCAACCTGTTCGTCAACTACAGCTACATCGACGGCACGACGGGGGACGAGACGGCCAGCGAGCCGGGCCACGCCAACTTCAAATACGTCCCGCAGCACACCGTCTCCGCCGGGCTCAGCAAGGGCTTCGGCGGATTCCTGGTCTCCGGGCTGGTGAATTTCCTCTCATCGACCCGCGGCCCGCTGGGGCCGATCGACGGCCAGGCGGTGCTCGATCTGAACGCCTCCTATACCCACAAGGCCGGCAACGTCTCCCTGCGCCACTCCCTGTCCGTGAAAGACCTCTTGGACGACGACTTCACCATTCCCGAGTACGCCCGCCGGCGCGGCCTCAACGCCATCCCCTTCGGCTACGCGCGGATCGTCTGCTACAGCCTCGCCGTGCTTCTGCCCTTCTGAGGAGGTCGCCATGAAGAGAGTGAATCGGTTCGTTCCGCCGATGGCGGCGGCATTCCTGCTCGTATGGGCTCTCTCCGCGCCGCTGGCGGCCCAGGAGGTTCCGTTCGAGCTGCAGGTGAAGCTGATCCTGAAGATCCTCGAATTCGACCGCAATTTCGACCGGTACGGGGATCCCATCAAGGTCGGCGTCACCTCGGACGAGGTGCTGCGCGGCTTCAACGCTCAGAGGGAAACGCTGACCATCAAGGGACGCAAGTTCATGGCCGAGATGATGTCCAGCCTCGCCGACGTCGGGAAGTACAAGGTCGTCTACGTCGACAAGAACTGGAAGAGCGACTACAAGGCCGCCTCCGCCAAGGCGGCCGAGAACAAGGCGCTGATGTTCGCGCGGGAGGAGGATGCCGTGGTCTCGGGCGGCGCCGCCATCTCGTTCCGAACCGTCGAAGGCAAACCGAAGATCGTGATGGCGGTGGGAGCGGCCAAGAACCAGGGGGCCGATTTCCCCGCCAACTTCCTGCAGGTGACCATCGTCATCGGCGGCATGTAGACCGCCACGGCCCGGGCGGGTCCGCTACACCTGCCAGTTGGCGGCGTAGTCGCGCTCGCCCGGGACGGCCAGGCGCAGCATGCGGTCGGCGGGAACGGACTGGAACGGCTGGCCGTTGAAAGCCCACTCCAGGGAGAGGTCGATCGTCCCGCCCCCCTCGCTGCCGATTTCCGAAAGCGGCACCTGCAGCTCGATGATGGCGCCGACGGCGCTGCCCGGCTGAGAGCCGGCCGGGGCCAGCTCGCAGCGGCGCGCCCCGCGCACGGTGACCTTCAGGCTGAAGCCGTTGTCGAAGTAGACGGCGGCGTCCTTCTTGGTGTCGATGCGCAGGAAGAAATCGGTGCGCGAGAACCCGAAGTGCAGGGAGCGCACGATCGGGTTGGCGATGTTGGCCGCGCCCCCGTAGGCGTTGATGTCGACGCGGCCGGCCCCCATCCACTCGAAATAGTCGCTGACGACGCCGTCGATCTCGGGTTGCAGGAAGTCGCGCGGCGGGACGACGGCGATGCCGCCGCGGCGGCCGGCGTCGTGAACCGGGATGAACAGGGATTCCGGGACGGGCTGGCCCAGGAGCTGGTAGATCTTCTGCAGGTTCTGGCGGAAAAGGCCGTCGAAGACGTCGATGTCCGGGGTGAAGTTCTCCTTGCCGTACCACCAGAACCAATCGCTGCCCTGGGCGGCGTGCAGGAGCCGGTCGCATTCGGCCAGATTCTCCGCGGTGAGCTCCGGCCGCCGCCGATGCAACTCGCTTCGCGCATCGTGCAGCAGCGCCCAGGCGCGGCGGTCTTCCTCGTCGCCGATCCAGATGTCGAAGTTGGCGTTGATCCACGACCCCGGGATGTAGCGATCGAGGCGCGGGCAGGGCTCCTGCAGGCATTCGCCGAAGGTGACGGTGCGGATGCCGGGGTCGCTCGCCAGCAGGCCGTACAGCTCGCGCAGGAAGGGGCGGCCGGATTCGGGGTAGAACTCCCAGGCGTTCTCGCCGTCCAGGATCAGCGGCACCAGGGGATCGTCTCCGCCGTGACGCCCCGCCTCCTTCAGCCGAGCCACCAGGTCGGCCGCCGCCTCGCGGGCGGGGAACTTCTGGTAATAGAATCCGATCAGGTCGGAAAGGTAGTGGTCGCGGAAGAAGAGCCGCATCGGCCCGTCCCCCCAGCGGTAGGGCCGGTAGAGGCGCTCCGCCTGGAGCAGGCGGAACTGGCCGTCGCGCTCGAACGTCGTCTCCAGGGAGCGGGCCAGGTTGGCCTCATCGGCCGCGGCCCAGGAGACTCCGGCTGCGGCGATCATGTCCAGCGCGGCCGGCGACAGGCTGCCCTCGGCGGGCCAGATCCCGGCGGGCCGGCGACCGAAGGTCCGCTCCATGAACGCCAGGGCCTCGTCCACGTGCCAGCGGGCGTCGTCCGGCCAGCTGAAGGCGAGCGAATACTCCGGCAGGTGGGGGTTGGCCTGGCGGCCCGCTTGCGGGTCCAGCAGCAGGGGCAGGATGGGGTGGAAAAAGGGCGTGGTGGAGACCTCGATCTGCCCCTGGCGCCACAGCTCGGCGTACTCCGGGACCACGGCCGCCAGCAGCTCGAGCTCCGCCTCGGCCAGCGGCAGCTTGTCTTCCTCGCTGAACAGGCCGCCCTTGGCGATCGCCTCCCGCACGCGCGGGTCGTGGCGCTTGTACTCCTCGTCGAAATAGGTGAGCTGGAACCAGACCTGCAGGTCGCGCAGCTCGTCGCGGCTGAATACGGAGCGCCAGTCCGGATCCGCGCCGCCGGCCAGGCGGTCCATCTTCTTTCGGTAGAGGGAGTGATAGCGCTCGTGGGGCCGGATGTGGTGGTCGTTGTTCACCGAGAAGAAATGGCGGACGAGGAACTGGACCTCCTCGGGCAGCAGCTCGGCGGCCGGTCGCCGGAAGAGGTCCTGGTAGACGTCGCGCTCCCCGCCGAGGTAGCCCTCCAGCTGGAGCAGCATCGACGGCACCAGGTTGAAGGTCGCGCGCAGGCCGGGAAACTCCCGCACCAGCCGGGCCATGCCGAAGTAGTCCTTCAGCGCGTGCAGGCGAAGCCACGGCAGGTCGTAGCGCCCCGTGAACGGGTTGCGGTAGTAAGGCTGATGCATGTGCCAGAGGATGGCCACGCGCACGGGACGGGACATGCTAGTTGCCTTTCTGCTTGAACTCGATCAGCGCGCCGCTGAAGCTCTTGGGGTGGGCGAAGGCGATCTGCGCCCCGTGGGCGCCGAGCCGCGGCACGGCGTCGATCATGCGCACCTGACGCTCCTGGAGCTGGCGGATCTGGGCGGGAAGGTCGTCGGTTTCCAGCGACAGGTGATGGATCCCGCCGCCGCGCTTTTCGATGAATGCGGCGATGGGGGAGTCGGGCGCGGTCGGCTCCATCAGCTCGATGAACACGTCGCCCACGCGGAAGAAACCCACGCGCACTTTCTGCTCCTCCACGACCTCGGAGCCGAGGAATTCCAGCCCCAGGACGTCGCGGTAGCGCCGAACCTCCTCGTCGAGGCTGGTCACGGCGATGGCGATGTGGTCGATTTTCTTTATCATGGTTCCGTACCTCCGGTGTGAATCCGTTCGAGAATGGCTTCGGCCACCTGGAGCGGGCTGCCCTCGGGATTCGCCTCCAACAGGCTGAGGCAGGCGTCGTCGTCCAGGATGTAACGGCGGACTCTCTCTTCCACCGCCCGCAGCACGAATTCACGCCGCAGCCGCCGCTTTTTGGCGGCGATGCGGTCGTGCTGGGCGTCGGCATGGGCCTGCAGGCGGCCGATCAGCTCGTCGATGCCCGTCTCCTCCCGGGCGGAGACCACGGCCACTTCCGGATCGCGACCGGAAAAGGCGAAGTAATTGGCGATCTCCGTCACTTTCTGCTCCGCTCCGCCCATGTCGGCCTTGTTGATGACGAACACGTCGGCGATCTCGATGATGCCGGCCTTGAATATCTGGATCTCGTCCCCGGCCGCCGGCGTGAGCACCATCAATACGACGTCGGCCACGTTCACCACGTCGATCTCGGACTGCCCGACCCCGACGGTCTCGATGATGACGACGTCCTTGCCGGAAGCCTGCATCAGGTCGATGACCGGCAGCGCCGCCCCGCTCAGTCCGCCGAGGGAGCCGCGCGAGGCCAGACTGCGGATGAAAACGCCGTGGTCGTTGCTGTGGTGGATCATGCGGATGCGGTCCCCCAGCAGGGCCCCGCCGGAAAGGGGAGATGACGGATCCACGGCCAGGACGCCCACCGTGCGACCCTGGGCGCGGAAACCGTTGATGAGGCAGGACACCAGGGTGCTTTTACCGCTCCCCGGGGCCCCCGTGATCCCGATCCGCAGACATTTGCCCGGCAGGGGATAAATGCCGTCGAGCAGCTGGCGCCAGTTGCGGCGCTGGTTCTCAACGATGGTGATGGCCCTGGCCAGTGAAACCTGGTCGCCGGATTTAAGCCTGACGAGCATGTCTTCCGCTTTCTGCACCACTTTTGATGATATCGGAATCGAAAGACAAATGCAATAACGCATGGGGTCTTTTATAGTTGACACAAGATTACTCATATAATAGTGCTCATTTTATTATCATATAAAGTTGACAAATTACAATTTCCATTCTACAATTCTTACGCAGTGAATTTCAAAGAAGGAGGACGAATATGACTCTCGTGAAATGGCAACCATTCAGCGACCTGGTGGGAATGTATGACCGGATCAACAGAATGTTCGCGGACGAGTTCATCAGCGAACAGGGGAAAGGCGGGATGGCCCTCAGCTCCTGGATCCCGCTGACCGACATCATCGAGACCAAAGACGCCTACGTGTTCAAGATCGAACTGCCCGGCTTCAAGAAAGAGGATATCGGGCTGGAGTACCAGAACGACACCCTGACCATTCGTGGAGAGCGGCGCCAGGAGGAAGAGGTGAACAAGGAGCACTACCACCGCTTCGAACGGAGCTACGGCGGTTTTCAGCGCTCGTTCACCCTGCCCAAGAACGCCGATTCCAAACGTATCGACGCGTCGCTCAAGGACGGACTGCTGGTGCTGACCGTCCCCAAGGCGGAAGAGGCCAAGGCCAAGTCGATCCAGATCTCGGTGAAGTAAGCCGAACCAACGCACGCAGAGGGGCGACTCCGGTCGCCCCTTTTTTTTGTTTGTCGATTGCGGCCGCTCCCGGGTAGGGTATAATCGGGACATGAAACGGGAAATCAGGGTGGGACGGGTCGGCATCGGTGGGTCCAATCCCGTCTCCATCCAGTCGATGACCAACACCCCCGCCCGGGACGTGCCCTCCACCCTGGCCCAGATTTCCGGCCTGGACGCCGCCGGCTGCCAGATCGTTCGCGTGGCTCTGCCCGACGAATCCGCCGTGGCTTCTTTCCGGGAGATCGTCAGGGAATCTCCGCTGCCGGTCATCGCCGACATCCACTTTGACGCGTCCCTGGCCATCCGGGCGCTGACCGCCGGTGCCCACGGCATCCGCATCAACCCCGGCAACATCGGCGGCCGGCAGAAGTGGCGCGACATCCTGCACCTGGCCGGCGAGCGCCGGGTGCCGGTGCGCATCGGAGTCAACGCCGGTTCCCTCGACAAGCCCCGCGCCGCACAGGCGGACAGGCCGCTGGCCCAGCGCATGGCCGAGTCGGCCATGGAGCACGTTCGCTTCTGCGAGGAGTGCGGCTTCTTCCTGGTCAAGATCTCCCTGAAGTCCTCCTCCGTCCGTGACACGGTGGATGCCTACCGACGCATCGATTCGCTCTGCGACTACCCGCTGCACATCGGGGTGACCGAGGCCGGTACGCGCTTCGCCGGGACGGTCAAGTCGGCCGTCGGCATCGGCGCGCTGCTGCTCGACGGTATCGGCAACACCCTCCGTGTTTCGCTCACCGCCGATCCGCTGGAGGAAGTGCGGGTGGCCCGGGCCATCCTGCGCGCCCTCGGCCTGGCCGCCTCGGGGATCGAGCTCGTCTCCTGCCCGACCTGCGCGCGCACCTCGATCGACCTGGTCCCTCTGGTCGAGGAGGTGGAGGCGGAGCTGGAGACGATCCATTGCCTCCGGCCGCTGACCGTCGCCGTCATGGGCTGCGAGGTCAACGGCCCCGGCGAAGCGGCCCATGCCGACGTCGGGCTGGCGTTCTCGCGCAGCCACGGCTTTCTCTTCGAGAAGGGGCGCCCGATGAAGCGCATCGACCGCACCGATGAAGCGCTGCGCCTGCTGCTGGAGCGGGTGCGTTGCCTGGCCGCCGGGGCGGGAGGCTGAATGTCCGACCCCGTCGTCTCCTGCCCGGAGTGCGGAGCGGTCAACCGGGTCCGCCCAGGCGTAGCCGGGCGGCCGGTATGCGGCCGGTGCCGCGCCCCCCTGCCTCCCGTGCCGCCGGGCATCACCGCGCTCGATGCCCGCTCCTTCGACGATTTCCTGAAACGGGCGGTCCGGCCCGTGCTGGTCGACTTCTGGGCCCCCTGGTGCGCGCCCTGCCGGGGGTACGCCCCGGTGCTCGAACGCTTCGCCTCGCGCCACCCGGAGGTTGCCGTCGCCAAGGTGGATACCGAGGCCGAGCCGGGACTGGCCCAGCGCTTCGACATCCGCGGCATCCCCACCAGCCTCCTCTTCGTGGGCGCCCAACCGGTGCACGGCTTCAGCGGCGCCCTGTCGCTGCCCGACCTGGAGCGCGAATTGCTCCCCTGGCTGGCGGGGACGGGCTGACGGCTATATGAGGTCTTCGGGGATGACGATCCGCTTGAAGAGGTTCAGCGCGTAGCGGTCGGTCATGCCGGCGATGTAGTCGATGACCCTCCGCTCCGGCGGGTCTTCCGCCGGGTAGGCGGGGATGCGCGCGGTGGGATCGGCCAGGAGGTGGCGGTGGATCACCTCCAGGATCTCCCGGATCTGCTCCTTCTCCACCTGCCGCTCCGGCCGGTAGTAGACGCGCTCGAAGAGGAAGTCGCGCAGCACGCAGATCTCGGCGTACACGGCGTTGGAAATGGAGATGTGCCGGTATTGGTTGCGCATCGTCTCGCTGATCACGTCGATGACGCAGGTGTCGATGCGCTTGGCGAAATTGCCGCCGAGCAGCTGGCGGCTCGTCTCGGGGATGTCGCCGGCGGCGATGATTCCGGCGCGCAGGGCGTCGTCGATGTCATGGTTGACGTAGGTGATGATGTCGGCGATGCGCACCACCTGGCCTTCCAGCGAAGCGGGCAGGCGGCTGGGGTCATCGGGGATGATCGGGCCCCGGCCCTTGGAATGGTGGCCGATGCCGTCCAGCACCTCCGCGGTCAGGTTGAGTCCGCGCCCGTCGTGCTCCAGGATGGCGGCCACGCGAACGCTCTGCTCGTAGTGTCGAAAGCCGCCCGGGCAGAGATCGTTCATCACCGCCTCGCCGATGTGGCCGAAGGGGGTGTGGCCGAGATCGTGGCCCAGGGAGATGGCCTCGGTCAGGTCCTCGTTCAGGTTGAGGGCGCGGGCGATGGTGCGCGCGATCTGGCTGAGCTCGAGGGTGTGGGTCAGGCGGGTGCGGTAGTGGTCGCCCTCGGGGGCGATGAACACCTGGGTCTTGTGCTTGAGGCGGCGGAAGGCCTTGGCGTGCAGCACCCGGTCCCGGTCGCGCTGGAATTCGGTGCGCACCGGCGACGGTTTCTCGGGGCGCCCCCGGTGGCTGTCGGCGCTGCGCGAGGCGCGGGGATGCAGCAGGCTCTCGCGCTCCTCCAGCTGGCGGCGGATGTTCATCATGGGTTGCTCAACAGGTCGGGGCAGCAGTAGGAGTCGGCGGTCACCTGCAGCGGGCAGCCGCCGCCGCAGAGGGGCAGCCAGGGGCAGTCTCCGCACATCTCCGGTTTCCAGTCGCGCCGGCGCAGCCCCTCCAGGAAATCGCCGCGATAGAGGGCATCCCACGAATCGGTGAGGATATGGCCCAGCGGGCGGTAGAAGCTCTGGCAGGGGATGACCGTGCCGTCGGGTTCGATGGCCAGGTTGTACTTGCCGGCGGTGCACTGCTTGGGGCCCAAATCGAGCTCGACCGGGTTCATCCGGCAGTAGCGGGTCGGGGTGTACCAGGTGAACTTCAAGCCCAGGTCGGCGGCCTGGCGGGCGAGCCCGGTGATCAGCGGCGTGAGTTCCTCCTCGGCGAACCCGTCGTCGCCGTGGCGGGAGCGGCCGGCCTTGATGATCGAGTTGACCGCCATGGAGGAGACACCCAGCTCCTTCAGGAAAGGCGGCAGGCGCTCGATGCCGTCGCGGTTGCGGTGGGTGATGGTGGTGTTGGTGAGCAGGTGGATGCCCCGGGACAGGACGTTGCGGATGCCGGCCACGGTGGCGGAGTGCGCGGAGGCGCCGACCATGCCGTCGTGGATGCCCGCGTCTGCCGACTCGACGGTCACCTGGACGTAGTCCAGCCCCGCCGCACGCAGCGACTCCGTCCGCGCGGCGTCCGCCAGGAGCACGCCGTTGCTCAGCAGCCCGGTGACCATGCCGAGGTTCTCGGCGAACTCCACCAGGTCCGCCAGGTCGTTGCGGAGCGTCGGTTCGCCGCCGGTGAAGGCCACGTGCGGCACGCCGGCGCGCCACAGCCGGCGCATCGCCTCCTGCCACTCCGACGTGGACAGCTCCCCCGACTCGCGGCGCTGGTTGTAACAGTGGCCGCAGTTCACGTTGCAGCGGTAGGTGAGGGCCAAGTCCATGCGGTAGGGGGCCGAGACCGGCGTCTGGAAGGCGTCAATCGTCTGCACGTCGAAGAAGGAGACGGGGCAGAGGTCGTCGCGGCGCACCAACCGGTCGATCTTGGCCAGCGTGGCCCGGTAGTCTCGGCGGACCCGCGGCCCCGGCATGCGCAGGTGGGCGGCGAGCCGGGCTACCGCCGCCTTCTCCTCATGGCCGTCGAGGTCCTGCTTGACCATCAGGGCGGCGGTGGGATTGAGGTGAACGATCCGGTAGGCGTCGATCATGAGAACGGCGGAGCCGTCGGCCTCGACGCGCAGGTGCAGCCGCTTGGCGCCGAAGGCGTGGCTGCCGGAGTAGTGATACATTCCGGGGGAGAGGGCTTGGGCGGCCGGGCGCCGGGCGAAACGGGAAGCCAGCGGCCACGCCAGCGACGAAGCCAGCAGGATCCAGGGGAGGAGCAGCTGCAGCGACAGCAGCGAGACGGGATTGCGGGAGGCGGCGGCGAAGAGAAGCGGCAGGCGGCCATGAGCCATCAGGCTCGCGACGGTCCAGGCGATGGGCAGGGCGGCGGCGAGGGCGAGCAGCGCCACGCCCAGCAGGCGGGAAGGCGAATAACGCCTCACCGTCCGCCTCCGGCACACGCGCAGGCGCAGCCCGCGCAGGCGCATGCACACGCGCAGGCGCAGCTGTGACCGCCGGACGAGGATCCGCCCGACCCGCCGGTGCGGGCAGTCGGGGAACCGCCCGACCAAATGGACCGGGCGCTGTGGGGAGCAACCGGCGGCGGGTTGAGGGCCCGCGTGACCGAGGCGGTGAAGGAGCCCGGATCGCCGACCAGCGCGTCGGAGAAGCCCTGCATGGCGGCCACGAAGCGGCTGGCGGCGGCGGAGACTCCGCTCCCGTGTTCTTCGGCCCCCCCCGCGCCCGGTTTGCCCGGGAAGGGCAGGCGATGGTACCAATACTCGGGCCGGTCGGTCGGACGGAGGATATCCCCCCGGATCTCGTCGAGTTTCCCGCCGGCCTCATCGTCCAGGGTCAGCCACTCCAGGTTTTCGGCCAGGGCGGCCGGCAGCCGATCGGACGGGGCGTTTCGCACCTGTTCCCACGCCTGGGCCATGATGGAGCGGGTATAGGCGATCGTCTCGCGCCGCGAAAAACCACGCATCTTGTCCCCCAGCGCCTTGATCATGGCCGTCATCATGGCGCGCACGCCGCCGACGGCCAGGGTTCCGTCTTCGGCGACGGCAGTCAGGAACTCCTTCTCGTATTGACGAAGTTCGACCCCTTCCGGGAACGGTGCCGCCTTACGGAAACGGAAATTTCCGCCGCCGTCCGGTTTGACCTCCAGCGCCCCCTTGCGCACCATGCCGTAGATGACCAGCAGCAGCACCTTGGTCAACGGCATCTCCTGCAGCAGGGCCGCCTCCGGGGGAGTCAGGCCGCGCTTGATGCCGCCGCTCTCCACGCCGACGACCGGCGGCAGGTAATGACGCCGGCGGCGGCGGGCGGAAACCACCAGCAGCACCACGATCAGGATCGGCGCCGACAGGGGCAGCAGGACCAGCAGAAAGCCGAAGAATGCCTCCGCCAGCTTCATCAGGGAGTCGCCCAGGCCCTTTTCCGGCGGGGCATAGACCGCCGCCACCAGGGCGCGCGGAAAGGAGACGCCCACGGTGTAGCCCCGGTCGGCGCGGACGTTTTCCCAGCGCCACAGGTAGGAGACGCGGTCGGAGTCGAACCGGCTGTCCGTCGGCACGTAGTCGTTGCGGGAGAAGGTATGATAGCGCGACGTGTCGGGGCGGCTCCCGGGCGGCAGGTCTACCTGGACGGTGATCGAATCGGCAGGGCCGGAGACATACTCGGAGCCGAACCAGGTGGTCTGGAAGAGGAGAGACGCATCATTCACCGAGGTGGAGTCTGGCTGGACCTGGTTGGCCACCACGATGGAGAATTTCAGGGTGCCGGTCGTGCCGGGCGGAATCAGCCGGGACCCCAGGTGCACCTCGACCCCGGGATTGACGAACTGCGAGGGGCGGATATCCCGGGCCGGTTGACCGCCGATCGAGGCCCACGCCGTGTCGAGACGGTAAAACGCGCTGGGCAGGCCGATATCCACGATATCGACCGGGTGACTGCCGGAGTCGGGACGAAAGGTGATTTCGTAGGACAAGGCCGCCGTCCCGTCCCCCCGCACCTGGACCCAGGCATCCATGGACGTGACCCGGAAACGGTAAGGCGCGTCGCCGGAGAGGGGGAAGGCGACTGCCCCGAGGGCCATCAGCAGGAGCAGGACGCGGCTCACCATTTCGGCTCTTCCTGCAGTTGGAACGGAGTGCGGCAGTAGGGGCATTGGGCGAGGACGGCGCCATCCTTCACGCGGAGCCCCTGCTCGTCGATCTCGGCCCCGCAATTGCGGCAGGTGAGCATGAACGAGCGGACCGGGCCGCCGATCTCCAGTTTCTGCTCCAGCTGCACCACCACCGGCTGGCGGCGGCGGAAAGCGAGAAAAAGCACCACCCCGGCGAAAAGGAAAAGAAGGAGGCCGACGGCCAGGTTCCCGGGGCGGGCGAGCAGGAAGGCCAGCCCGATGATCGCCATGAGGAATGAGACGAAGGTCGCGACGATCCGTTCCAGCATGGGAAAAAGATAGCAAAGGGCATGCTTTTTTTCAAGGAAAATTGGCAAGAAGCTCTTCTACACGCATTATTTTGTTGACAGGCCGGTCGAAATAGTGCAAAATATATTATTATTGTAGCCCATAAGTATCCCAAATGGACGTCAAGGATCAGGTAAAGGAGCATATCTCCATCGTGGATGTCGCCTCGCTCTACGTGAGCCTCAAGCCGTCCGGGAAAAATCTGAAGGCCCTGTGCCCGTTCCACGCCGAAAAAACCCCATCATTCTACGTTTCTCCGGAACGGGGAACCTTCACCTGCTACGGCTGCAACCGCTTCGGCGACATCTTCACCATGGTTCAGGAGATGGAGAACCTCAGTTTCCCCGAGGCCGTGAATTTCCTCATCGACAAGTTCCACGTCCCGGTCCAGAAGAGCCGTGAAAGGCGCGTGAAGCGGGACGATTACCTGTCGGTCAACCGGATGGCCATGGAATTCTTCCGCGAACGGCTGGCTTCCGGGGCCGAGGGGAGGCGGGCGGTGCAGTATCTGCGGGAACGCGGGATCAGCGCCGCCACGGCCGATTCGTTCTCTCTCGGTTGGGCGCCATCCGGCTGGGACGGGTTGAACCGCTTCCTGCAGGAGCAGGGGGTTCCCGAGGCGAAATCGATCGAGCTCGGGCTGCTCGTGAAGAGCGAGCGCAACAAGGTGTACGATCGCTTCCGCGCCCGGCTCATGTTCCCCATCTTCTCCGAGTCGGGCGCCGTCATCGCTTTCGGCGGGCGCACCCTGGGCGACGAGAAGCCGAAGTACCTCAATTCCCCCGACACTCCCATCTACCGCAAGGGAGAGCACCTGTTCGGTTTCCAGGTGGCCAAGGAGCCGATCCGCAAGCAGCGGGAGGCCGTGCTGGTCGAGGGCTATATGGACATGATCTCCCTGCACCAGTACGGTGTGAGCACGGCGGTGGCCTCCCTGGGGACGGCCGTGACTGAAAAGCAGATCTACCTGCTGAAACGCTTCGCCGACGAAATCTGCATGTTCTACGACAACGACAAGGCGGGCGAGGCGGCGACCGTCCGGGCCATCGAGAAGATGTTCGCCGAGAACGTGAACCCTCGCGTGCTGGTCTGCAAGGGGTACAAGGACCCCGACGAATTCGTTCGCCAGGAGGGGATCAAGGGGTTTCAGGCTGTCCGGGGCGCAGCCAGCGACGGCATGAGGTTCCTGCTCGACGCGGCCGGCCGGCAATTCGATCTCGCCCGGCCCGAAAAGAAGAAACAGGCGGTGGACTGGGTCATGGCCGCGGTCAGCCGCTTCGGAGACCCGCTGGTGCGCGACGAGTACCTGCAGATCACGGCCCGCTACTTCGCCGTCGACCCGGCCCTGCTGCGGGCCGTCACGGCGCCGCCCCCGCGCGTCCCCGCCGCCGACGGTCCGTTGCGGCTCACGCCGGCCGAGGAGACGTTTCTCGCCGCGCTCGTCCAGGCCCCGGGGCTCATCGACGAGGCCCGAAGCTACATCGACGACGAGATCCTGAGCCTGCTGAACGGCCGCACCATCATCCGCGCCCTGTTCACGCAGCGGGGCAGCGACGGCCTGCCGTCCTGGACCCAGATCGACCGGCAGCTGAACGACAGCGAACGAGCGGCCCTGGGCCGGGTCCGCCGCAACGCGCCGCCGTCCGGGGCGGACGGGGACAAGGCGAGGGAACGCCTGGCCGACTGCATCCGGGCGTTCCACGGGCAACTGAACAAGAAGCGATTGGGGATGATCGCCCAGGAAATCACCGTCGCGGAGCGTGAAGGCAACCGTGACCGGGTCGAGTACCTTCTCCGTTTGAAAAATGAATTCATCCAGTCCAGGCGCAAAGCGAAGCGGGAGGAACAAGTTGAGCCATAAAGGCACACCGAAGAAAAAAAGCGATACGGCCAAGGCGATGCCCCCGTCCCGGGCCGGGGCCAAAAAAGCCTCCGCCTCCCGCCCCGCCGCGGGTGCGTCCCGCCGCGACCGCCCCGTCCCGGCGCCGAGAACCGCCGTATCCAAGGCGACGAAGCCGGCGGCCAGGCCTGCGCCGAGCCCGGTCGGGGCGCGCCGGGCAACGCCCGCCGCCTCCGGCGCGAAACCCGTGGGAAGGAAGACCGCGTCGCCGGCGCGCCGGGCCGCCGTGCCCATTCCATCCGCCTCCGGGAAGCGAGCCAAGCCCTCGCTCCCGGTGGTCACCCTGGCCGCCATCCGCGAACTGGCCCAGCTCGCCCGGCCCCTCGGCGGCAAGATCCCGGCCGCCCGCTTCTTCGCCTTCCTCCGTGAAAAGAAGCTCATGGCCGGCCGCCACGAGATCCTGACCCACCTGCGGCGCCTGGGCATCCAGGTAGTCCGCGAGAGGCCGGCGGCAACACCGGCCCGCGGCGTGCCGGCGGCGGGGAAGCCGGGAGCGGGGCAGAGGAAGGCCGCCCCGGCCAGGCTGCCCGCCGGCAAGGCCCCGCGTCCTCAACCCGCGGGCCAGCCCGGGGAGAAGGGCAGCTCCATCCCGGCCAGCATCCTGAGCGAGCTGGTCGAGATGTCCCGCCAGGCCGACGGCTGCATCGGCTACAGCCACTTCGTCGACTTCATCCACGAAAACAGCCTGCTTTCCGAGAAAAAGGGCATCATCGCTCACCTGGCCACCCTGAACGTCAAGGTGGTCAGCGAGAAGAGCCTCGCCGGTCAGGCGCGCACGGAGGAGTACAACCGCTTCGTGGGCGAATACCCCAAGGAGCTGAAAGCCGTCATCAAGCGCGCCAAGAAAAACTTCGGCATCGTCGACACCCAGTACGTGCACCACATTTTCGGATCGGAGGAGGTCCTCAAGAAAAACGCCAAGTTCCTGCGCTTCTACCTGAAGGAGCAGGACATCAAGATCATCAAGACGGCGGTGAAGGCCCAGGCCAAGCCGGCTTCCGAGCGCAGCGAGATCGTCGGCGACCCGGTGCGGCAGTACCTGCGCGAAATGGGCAGCGTCAACCTGCTGTCGCGCAACGAGGAAATCAAGATCGCCCGCAAGATCGAGCGCGGCGAGAAGAAGGTCATCAAGGCCCTCTCCAAGACCAACATCGTCCTCAACAAGGTCATCGAGCTGGGACGAGAGCTGGTCGAGGGCGTGAGAGACATCGACAACATCATCGAGGTCAGCGAGGACATCTACGACGAGTCGAAGAAGCAGTCGCTTCGCGATAAATTCCTGCAGCAGTTCGAGGAGCTGAACCGCTACAAGCGAGAGCTGAAAACGCTGAAAAAGTCCCGCGCCAGCAATTTCGTGATCGCCAAGAAGATGGTGGAGATCACCCACCTCATCCAGGGAATGTCGATCCTGACCGAGGAGAAACGCAAGTTCATCAACACCATCATGCAGCTGAAGCAGACCTACAGCCACAAGATGGAGAGACGCGCCAAGATGCAGCGTGACCTGGGGCGCATGCGCAAGCGCGAGAAGCGCTACAAGCTGCTGCTGGCGGAGTTCCAGGAAAACGAGAAGGGCATTCAGAACCTCAACCGCAAGTACGAAATCACCCCGGACGACCTGTTCAAGTCGTGCCAGGACATCGAGGAGGGGCAGCGCCTCATCGAACTCTCCAAGAACGACCTGGTCGAGTCGAACCTGCGCCTGGTGGTCTCCATCGCCAAAAAGTACATCAACCGCGGACTGCAGTTCTCGGACCTCATCCAGGAGGGCAACATCGGCCTGATGAAGGCGGTGGAGAAGTTCGAGTACCAGCGCGGCTACAAGTTCTCCACCTACGCCACATGGTGGATCCGCCAGGCCATCACCCGGGCCATCGCCGATCAGGCGCGCACCATCCGCATCCCGGTGCACATGATCGAAACCATCCACAAGATCAACCGCACCCAGCGCAGGCTGGTGCAGGAGCTGGGACGGGAGCCGACCGAGGACGAGATCGCCAAGGAGACCGCCTTCACCACCGAGAAGATCCGGAAGATCCTGAAAATCGCCCAGGAACCGATTTCCCTGGAAACCCCGGTGGGCGACGACGACTCCCACCTGGGCGATTTCCTGGAGGACGATCGGACCGTGTCTCCTCCCGAGATCGTATCCCAGATGAACCTCAAGGAGCAGCTGGAGGCCATCCTGTCGACGCTGACCGAGCGCGAGGCGCGCGTGATCCAGATGCGCTTCGGCCTGAACGACGGCAACGAGCACACCCTGGAGGAAGTCGGCCAGGAGTTCCAGGTCACGCGCGAGCGCATCCGCCAGATCGAGGCCAAGGCCCTGCGCAAGCTGAAGAAGAAATCGAAGAAGCTGGTCAACTTCCTCGACCGGCCGGAAAACTACCGCTGAACAGGGGCGAACGCCTATGGAAAAAGACCGTGTGACCCTGAAGATCCCCCGGCCCCTCTACGTCCGGTTGAAGACGATCATCGAGGGCAGCGGATTCCGCAGCGTCAACGACTTCGTGGTGTACGTGCTGCGCGACCTGATCGCCATGAAGGAGCGGGACAGCGCCGACTTGTCGAAGGAAGAGGTGGATGTCATCCGCCAGCGGCTGAAAAGCCTCGGCTATTTTTAACCCGAGCTATTGACAGGCTTCCATCGTCGTACTACAATCGGAGTACCGAATGGGTCCAAATCTCCGCAAGCTCAAGGATAAGCTGGCCGCCAGGGCCATGACCCTGCTGGCGGTCCTTTCCGCCCTGCTGATCCTTCTGCTGGTGGTCGCCCTGTACGTCAAATCCCGGCCGATTCTGCACTCCCAGCCCTCGCTGGCGCACCTCCTGTTTTCCTCCACCTGGCGCCCGCTGCGGGGCGAATTCGGCTTCCTTCCCTTCATCATGGGCACGCTCTGGGTCACCGCGGCGGCTGTGCTCCTCGCCGTGCCGGTCTGCCTCCTCACCGCCATCTACCTTTCCGAATACGCGCCGCGCCGGGTCCGCGAGTGGATCAATCCGCTCATCGACATCCTGGCAGGCATCCCGTCGGTGGTGTATGGGGTCTGGGGGGTGCTGGTCGTCGTCCCCTTCATCCAGGCGCGCGTGGCCCCCCTCCTGGGAACCTTCTCCACCGGTTACAGCGTTCTGGCCGGGGGCATCGTGCTGGCGGTGATGATTTTCCCGGTCATCATCCACGTTTCGGTGGAGGTGTTCCGCACCGTCCCGCGCGAGGTGCGCGACGCCTCGCTGGCCCTCGGCGCCACCCGCTGGCAGACCGTCAAGTTCGTGGTCATGCGCAAGGCCGCTCCCGGCCTCATGGCCGCAGTGATGCTGGGCATATCGCGAGCGTTCGGCGAGACCATGGCCGTGCTGATGGTGGCCGGCAACGTCCCGCGCGTGCCGCGCTCCGTGCTCGACCCGGCCTACCCGCTGCCGGCGCTCATCGCCAACAATTACGGCGAGATGATGTCCATCCCGCTTTACGATTCCGCGTTGCTGCTGGCCGCGCTGGTGCTGCTGGTGGTGGTCATCGCCTTCAACGTGGTCTCGCGGATGGTACTGGCGCGGGTGGAGCGGAGCATCCGCTGATGGACCGCCGCCGGCTGGAGGAGGGGCTGTTCCGGGGCCTGATGATCCTGTCGACCCTGGCCATCCTGCTCACCCTGGGCCTGATCCTGGGGACCGTGCTGTGGCGCGGCCTGCCCTCGCTGAACTGGGCCATGGTCTCCCAGACCCCCCGGGGCGGCTACTACCTGGGACGCGAGGGCGGCATCCTCAACGCCATCGTCGGCTCGCTCTACCTCGCCGGCGGCGCCACGCTGCTGGCCGTGCTGGTCAGCCTGCCGGTGGTTCTCTACATGAACGTCTTCGCCCGGCCCCGCTCGTGGCTGGTGGCCTCCTGCCGCTTCTCGTTCGATGTCCTGAACGGCGTGCCGTCGATCGTCTACGGCGCGTTCGGCTTCGCCCTGATGACCTATTTCGGGCTGCGCGCCTCGCTGCTCGGGGGCATCATCGCCATCTCCCTGCTGGTGCTGCCGATCATGGTCCGGGCCATGGACGAGGTGATGCGCATGGTGCCCCGCGACCTGCTGGACGCCTCCTACGCACTCGGCGCCACCCGCCTGGAGACGGGCGTTCGGGTCGCCCTGCGCCAGAGCCTGCCGGGCATCATGACCGCCGTGCTGGTCGCCTTCGGCCGCGGCATCGGGGACGCCGCCGCCGTGCTCTTCACCGCCGGCTTCACCGATTCCATTCCGGACTCCCTGCTGCGGCCCGCCGCCACGCTGCCGCTGGCGATTTTCTTCCAGCTCGGGTCGCCGGTCGCCGAGGTGCAGGGGCGGGCCTATTCCGCGGCGCTGATCCTGACCCTCATCATCCTGGCCATCAGCCTGACGGCCCGTTTCCTGTCGCGCCGCCTGACCCGCCACATCGTCCGCTAGGAGCCCCCATGGATCACGACATCCACATCCGCGTCCGCGACCTGAACGTCCATTACGGGGCGGAGCATGTTCTCAGGAACATCTCGGTCGACATTCCCGACCGCAAGATTACCGCCATAATCGGTCCCTCCGGGTGCGGGAAGACCACCCTGCTGAAATCGCTCAACCGCCTGATCGACTCCGTCGACCGGGTCCGGCTGGGCGGCGAGATCCTGGTCGACGGGGAAAACATCCTCGACCCGCGCACGGACGTCACCCACATCCGCAGGAAGATGGGGCTGCTGCTGCAGCGCCCGTACCCCCTGCCCATGTCCATATTCGACAACGTGGCCTACGGACCGCGCATCCACGGCCAGCGCGACCGCCGTCACCTGCGCGGTGTCGTGGAAACCTACCTGAAAAAAGCGAGCCTCTGGGAGGAGGTGAAAGACCGCCTGGACGAGCCGGCGTCCTGCCTCTCCCTCGGGCAGCAGCAGCGGCTCTGCCTGGCGCGCGGCCTGGCGGTGGAGCCCGAAATCATCCTCGGCGACGAGCCCACCTCGGCCCTCGACCCGCGTTCCAGCCAGCGCATCGAGCAGACCTTCAACGAGCTCAAACGGGATTACACCATCATCCTGGTCACCCACATCCTGCGCCAGGCGCGGCGGCTGGCGGACTACGTGGTCTTCCTCTACATGGGCGAGCTGGTGGAGCACGGCCCGGCCACCGACGTCTTTGAGAACCCGCGCCAGGAGATGACCCGCGAATACATCAAGGGCCTGTTCAGCTGACGTCTCGACCGCCGGGGAAGTTCAGAAACGTCTTGCACCGCGGGGCTTTCCGTATTATAATGAGCCCCCGAATGCGCCTGTAGCTCAATGGATAGAGCGTTGGCCTCCGGAGCCAAAGGCTGTGGGTTCGACCCCCGCCAGGCGCGTTCCTTCCCGCCGGAGCCTCTTCCGTGGGCCAATTCATCCCTGAGGTGGAACCCATGCCCAAGTCGCCGCTGAGTCACCCGCCCGTCCCGGTGCTCCTGTTCCTGCTCGTCCTGGCCTCGATCGTCGCCGCCACCGTCTACCATTCCCCCGGCTGGGGGCTGATGGACGATTTCCAGAACCTGGACATCGCCAGGAAGCTCTGGGCCAGCGACCAGCCGCTCGCCGAGTTCGCCCGCCTCGTGCGCGGCGACCTGCACGGCTGGGGGATGCTGCGCCCCGTCTACCACCTGTGGATCGCGACGGTCTACCACTTCCTGGCCGCCAACCCGACCCTGGCCTACATCCTGGTCGCGCTGCTGAACTTCCTCTGCATGGCGGCGCTGGGGTTCTTCGCCTCGCAAGTCTTCCAGCTATCGGGGGAGAAGAAGGCGGCCGCCGTGTTCGCGTACCCCCTCCTCTTCTTCCTCTTCACCCCGTTCTGGAACCTTTTCATGTACATCTCGGTGCAGGAGAAGTTCGTGCTCTGGTTCGGTACGCTGGCGCTGCTGGCCATGGCCCGCTTCTACCGGACCGGCCGCCCGCTCAATGCCCTGGCCGCCGGGCTGATGACGCTGCTGGCCCTGCTGGGGAAACCGACCGCCATCTTCCTGGTGCTGGCCTGCGCCCTCTTCGCGCTCGCCGACCTGGCCCTGATCGGCTCGCGCCGGCGGGCGTCGGCGCTCGTCTTCGCCGTCTGCACGTCCTTGCTGGCCGGGTATTTTCTCTTCGTCCTGCGCACCCTCGGTCGCTACACCGGCGCCTACGGGCAGAAGCTCAGCCCGTCCGCCTTGCTCGCCCAACTGGGCGCGTCGCCGGGAGCGGTCAAGGCCGCCGTCGCCGTGGCCCTGCTGGCCCTGCCGTTCTACCTGTTCATGGCCCGGCGCAAGGCGCCAGGCTGCGAGCCCTTCGCCCTGGTGCTGCCGCTCGGCGTGCTCTCCTATATCCTGGTCGTCCTTCCCTGGGGGTTCCCCAACTACATCCTCAGCCCGCTGGCGCCCTTCCTGCTGCTGACCCTCTTCCCGCTCTACCGCCTCCTGGCGTCCACCTCCGGCGCCCTGCGCCGCGTCGTCCACGCCGCCGCCGCGGCCGCCGTGGCCGCGGCGCTGCTGGCCGTCGTACTGCCGCGCATCCAGCGCCAGGGGGACATCCGGCTGGTGCTGGAGCGCATCCGCGCCCTGAAGAGCGACCGGGCGCTCTTTTTCGTCCCCCCTCCCTTTCACGAGACGGCCCAGGCCCTGGCCGGTTTCAGCGGCGCCCGCCTGGTCTTTCTCGGCCCCCTGCCGGTCTACGCCGGCGGTTCCGACCGCGTCGTCCGCCTGCCCGGCGCCGAGGTGGCCTACGCCGGTGACCCCGTGCTGTCTTCCGCCCGTTGCGCCACCGGCGCCCCTTCCTACCTCGTCTGCCACCCGGACTTCGCCGCCGTGCGCCTCGATGGCGTGCAGGTGGGGGAGGAGGCCTACGGCAACCGATCGTGGAAGATATTCAGACTGGATTGCGCCGCGGCCAACCGGGGGAAATTCCGCGCCCGCTTCGGACAGACGCTGGCCGAGCGCCTGCTGGCAAAACTGAAAAGGCTCTAGGAGAAAATCGACCCTCAGCGGAACTTGATCCGCAGCAGGGCGAAGAAGACCATCTTCAACAGCAGCCAGCCGTGGCGGAACCGCGAGATGTTGGTCTCGCCGTAGGTGCGCGCCCGGTAGCGCACCGGCACCTCGACGATGCGCAAGTTCAGGCGGGCGGCGCCGAAGAGCAGGTCGAAATCGCCGAACGGATCGAAATCGCCGAAATAGGAGCGGTTCTGGTCCAGCATCAGCCAGTTGCGGCGCGAGATGACCTTGGTGCCACACAGGGTGTCCTTGATGGTCTGGCCGAGCAGCCAGGAGAAGACCACGGAAAAGAACTTGTTCCCGGCCGTGTTGAGCGTCTGCATGGCCTGCTTTTCCATCGGGTAGACCAGGCGCGAACCGTTGATGAACTCGCCCTTGCCGGAGGCGATGGCGCGGTAGAACTTGGGAAGCTCTTCCGGCGGCACGGTCAGATCGGCATCGAGGATCATCAGGATGTCACCCCGCGCCATGGCGAATCCCCTGCGCACGGCGTCGGCCTTGCCCTTGCCCTCCTGGACGGCCCAGCGCAGTTCTCCCGCCGGGGAGCCCTCCGCGCACACCTGGCGGATCTTTTCGAGGGTGTCGTCTTTCGAGTGGCCCTCGACGAAGATGATCTCCTGGTTCTCCGCCATCCGGGGGACGCGCCGCGCCAGCAGCGGGATGTTCCCCGCCTCGTTGCGCGCCGGGACGACCACGCTCACCGAGGGGGCGGGGGCCGGCACGGCGGGCGGATGCCGCAGCCGGGCGACGAGGGTGGTGGTGAGGCAGAGGCGGTTGAGGAGCGGCAGGCGCGCCAGATAGCGGTTCAGGAGGCCGGACAGGAGAGGCACGAAGCACGGCAGCAGCAGGCGTCGGCCGCGCTGCACCACTTCAAAATCCTCGAGAAAGAGCAGGTTGCAGATGTCGTTGCCGTTGAGCCAATTGAGGCGGGGCTGGGGCATCTTCAGGCGCAGCCGCTCGGCGAGGCGCAGCAGCGGCTGCCACAGAAAGGAGTGGGCGGTGATCAGCACCCGGGTGTCGGGGGAGCAGACGCGGCGCAGTTCGGCAAACGCTTTCTGGATGTCGCAAAAATAGCCCAGCGTGTCCGACAACACGACAAAATCGAACGGTTCGGACAGCTCCATCTCCTCGGCGTCCATGACGCGGAACTCGATGCCCGGTTGCAGGCGCCGGGCAGTTTCCACCATGGCCGGCGAAATGTCGATGCCCAAGCCGCGGCCCGGTCGCAGCGCGGCCAGCAGGTGTCCCGACCCGCAACCGATCTCCAGGACGCGGCTGCCGGGCGGCACGATGAAGGAGAGGAAACGAAGCAGGTCGCGGTGGTAGTAGCGGTTGCGGCGGATGTACTTCTCGCGCCCGGGCGCCAGCCGGTCCATCTGCCGGACGATGGCCGCCTTGCCGCAGCCGGTCGAGGCGTTGGCGGTCATGCCTCACCGGGCCGGCCGCCGTCGGCGGGCGGGCTGCTCTCGCGGACGATGTAGTGGGGGCGGCGCTTCGACTCCATCACCAGCTGGCCGAGGTACTCGCCGATGATGCCCAGCACGATGAGCTGGATGCCCCCGATGAACAGCACGCTCGCCAGGACAGAGGCCCAGCCGGGCAGCGCCTGGTCGGACAAGACCTTCAGCAGAACGGCGTACACCCCGTAGGCGAAGGCCAGCAGCGCGAACAGCGTACCCAGGACCACCGACAGCCGCAGCGGCTTCAGGCTGAAGGAGAGGATTCCGGTCATGGCCAGCCCGGTCATCCGGCGCAGCGAGTACTTGGTGTCTCCGGTGCGGCGGCGGTCGGGATCGTACTCGACGGCGCACTGGCGGAAGCCGATCCAGCGGGTCAGGCCGCGGAAAAAGAGGCTGTACTCGTGCAGCTGGCGCAGGACCTCGGCCGCCCGGCGGTCGAGCAGGCGGAAGTCGGCGGCGCCCCGCGGCAGGCGGATGTCGGAGAGCCGGTTCAGCAGCCGGTAGTAGAGCCCGGAGGTGAGACGCTTGAACAGGGATTGCCGGGGGTCGTCGCGGCGCACGGTGTAGACGATGTCGTAGCCCTCGCGCCACCTTTCGATCAACCGCGGGATGACCTCGGGGGGATGCTGGAAATCGGCATCCATGGTGATGACGCAGTCTCCCCTGGCGTGGTCCAGCCCGGCCTTCAGGGCGTTCTGGTGGCCGAAGTTGCGGCTCAAGGACAGGAAGCCGAATCGGGAGTCGGCGGCGTGCAGCTCCTTGAGGATATCCAGGGTGCGGTCGCTGCTGCCGTCATCGACGAAGACGATCTCCCAGGGGCCGAGGGGGGAGAGGATCTCCGCCAGCCGCCTGCCCAGGGCGGCGACGTTTCCCTCCTCGTTGCAGGCCGGGATGACCAGCGAAATCGTTTCGTTCGTTGTCTGCGTCATGGCCCCATTATAATGCAGGCGGGTCCGGTTGGGAACGGTGTCGTTTGCATGGCGGGGGGCCGGGTAGTATAATGGCCGGAATTTCCCGAAATGAAACGAACGACCGCGCTCCACCTGCTTGCCCGTTCTGCGCCCAAGGTCGCCCGGGTAGCCCTGTTCCTCCTGCTGCCGTTGGTCCTCTTCCACTGGCTGGTCCCGGCCTTCGGCCGGCTGGACATCGGCCAGGATTACGGGGCGTACTCCATCCAGCAGCAGATGGAACTGTGGCATGCCCTGCGCGGCGGGACCTTCCCGCTCTTCGTCCCGGGCTTCGCCGGCGGGCAGACGGCGGCGGCGTTGACGCTCGGCCAGCTGTACCACCCCATATTCCTGACCGGGCTGCTGCCCGGCTACGGGCAGGGCGGCGCCCTGGAATGGAACACGCTGTGGCGGCTGCTCTCGCTGGGCTTCGTCCACTGGGTCCTGTTCGGCCTGCTGAGACGTCTGGGCCTGGACGCTTGGCTGGCTTTCACCGTCTCCTTTCCGGTCGTCTACAACCTGCGCATGCTCGACCTGTTCCGTTACGGGGCCGCCCTGGAGAGCTACACCGGCATGCTGCTGCTGTGTGCGGCGTTGGTCTACGTACGGTTGCGTCCCGGCCGCTGGCAGGGGACGCTGGCGGTCAGCGCGGCCACCTACCTGACGCTCGTCAGCGGCCACCCGCAGATGGCCTACCTGGGCATTGGAGCCGCCCTGTTCACCGCCGCATTCGCGCCCGCTCTCGTTCCCCGTGCGGCCCCCGCCTGCGGCCCGGCGCGCTACTACGGGACCATCGCCCTTTCCATGGCGGCCGGTGCCGGACTGGCGGCTGCGTACCTCATGCCTTTCCACCAGGATTTCCTGCTTCGCAACGGCGCGCGCGCGGCTCAGGACTACGCCTGGAGCCTGGCCTACGGCGATACCCTGGGCGGCCTGGCCGCCAGTTTCTTCGCCCCCCTGCGCGGCGACCTCCACGGCGCGTTCGCCGGATCCGCGCTCTTCGCCCTGCTGCCGTTCCTGCCGCTGCTGGCCCTGCGCCGGGGCGGGCGGCGACGCTTGGGTGCGATGGGGTTGTGGGCGCTGCTGGCGCTGGTCTTCGTGCTCGCCCTCGGGGCCGCCACCCCCCTGCACCGGGCGTTCTGGGAACACGTTCCGTTCGCCTCCTCCCTGCGCGGCCCCTCGCGCCTCACCCAACTGCTCCCTTTTCCGTTCCTGATGTTGCTGGCCTGGGCGCTGCGCGACGGACTGGCGCCACATCCCTCCGGCCGCCGACTGCCCGCCCTCTGGCTCCCAATCGGCGCCGCCCTGCTGGCCACTCTGCTGTTTCCGCTGGTGTCCCGCTGGCTGCCCCAACCGGCCCCGTTCACCCCGGAACGGCTGTTCTCCCCGCCGGCCTGGATCTGGGCAGCCCTGGCCGGACTATGGCTGGTGAGCCTGCTGGCCCTGGCCTTCCACCTGGCCTCTCCGGCGGGTTCGTCCCGCGCATCGCAAACGGTGATCGCCGTCATCATGGCCGGCGCCACTCTCTTTTCCGGCATCCTGCTCATGCGCCATGGCACCTGGACGGTGGCCAAGAAAGCCCGCCTGAGCTGGCAGGCCATGGCCAAGGCGAAGAAGGCGAGGTTCCAGTTCCTCGGCGATCCGGGATTCGGCATGGAAGACGGGCAGCTGAGTGAGCAGCGCCGGTTGTCCGCTTCCCAGCCGGTGCTGGCCCGTTTCTTCCGGGGCGCCCTCTGGGTGCGGGACCGGGACGCGGCCTATGCCGCGATCGCCCAGGCCGATGTCAGCCGCCGGCTGGTGCTCGAGGGACCGCTGCGCGCGGAAACAGACGAACCCGGCTCCTCCGGCGGAACGGACCGGCTGGAACTGTCGGCGGCATCGTACAACCGGCTCCGCTTCCAGGTCGATGCCGAGGCCCCCGGCCACCTGGTCCTGCGCTTCCCGTACTCCTCCAACTGGCGCGTCTCCCTGGACGGGGCGCCCGGGCCGAGATACCGCGCCAACGGCGCCATGCTGGCCACGCCGGTTCCGGCGGGGCGCCACACCGTCGAATTCCGGTACTGGAGCCGGGCCGCCGCCCTGGGGGTTGGAGTCAGCTGCCTGGCCCTGTTCCTGCTCGCCGCAACCGTCACCTGGCGCCTGCCGGGGGCGGGGAGGCGGATACGCCTGCAGGCGACGACGGTCGCCCTGCTGCTGGCCGCGCTGCTTTTCCTCCTGTGGCGGCACGCGGTGGAAACCGGAACGGCGGGCGTGCGTTACCGCTGGGATTCCAGCCTCCTGCCCCGGGCCGGGAACATGGCCTTCGCCAAGCCAACCGCCGCCAGTTCGCTCTCGCCCGGTCAATGGCCCGGCATCGCCGTGGACGGGGACATCTTCCACCGGTTGCGCAGCGCCAGGGAAACCGGCCCCTGGTGGCAGGTGGATCTCGGGCGGCCCTGCCAGCTGGCGGACGTGGCGGTCCATTTCCGGGGAGTGGACGACGCGATGGGGCAGCTCCCGCTCCAGTTGCTCGCCTCCACGGACGGGATCCGTTTCCGCCTGCTCGCGGAAACGGCGCAGGCGCCAACGGACGGGGTATGGCGCTTGGCCTTCACCGGCGAGTGGGCCCGGATCGTCCGGCTGCGGACTCCCGCCCGCACCCGCCTCTCCTTCAGCGAAATGGAAGTCATCACGGAGGCGAGATGAGCCGGCTCCGAATGGTTCCCTTCGCGCTGCTGGCCGTGCTGGTCGCTCCGGCATGCGTTCGCAGGCCCGCCGAGCCGCCCGCCACCATCCTGCTGGTGACCATCGACACCCTGCGCCGTGACCATGTGGGGGCGTACGGATACCCGCGCCCGACCACGCCGTTCATCGACGGCTTGGCCCGAGACGGCCTCTGTTTTGACCGGGCCGTCACCCCGCAGCCGCAGACGGCCGCGAGCCATTCCTCCATCCTGTCCTCCCTCCACCCGCTGAGCCACGGCGTGGTGGCCAACGGGATGACCCTGCACGACCGCGTCGAGACCATCGCCGAGGCCCTTCGCCACGCCGGCTTCCGCACCGTCGGCGCCGTCTCCGTCGAGCTGATGAGCCGCCGTCGGGGCTTCGCCCAGGGTTTCGACGAGTTTTCCGACGAATGCTTCCGCGGTTCCCCCTGGAGGGGCCGCTTCGCATTGCCGACGCGAAACGCCCGTGCGGTCAACCGGTCGCTGTTCTCGATGATCGACCGCCACGCGTCCCGCCGGCGAGGGCAGCCACTCTTCATCTGGGCCCATTACTACGATCCGCATGCTCCGTATCTGAGCCACGACCATATCCGTTTCGCCGCCCCGGTCCCCGGCGCGAAGGGCATTCCGGGCTACATCCGGCGCGAGCTCGACAAGTACGACCAGGAGATCCGCTTCTGCGACGACGCGCTGCGCATGCTCGTCAAGCGGCTGCGGGAGAGGGGCCTGGCCAAGCGCCTGCTCATCGCCGTCACCAGCGACCATGGAGAGCAGTTCGGCGATCACGGCTACACGTTCGGCCACCCCGATTTCTACGCGGAGAACACGTTCGTGCCCCTCGTGTTCCACGGCCACGGGGCGCCATCCGGCAAGCGCGTGGCCACGACCGTTTCGGTCATGGACATCGCCGTCACCATCCTGGGCCGTTGCCGGAGCGCTTTCCGGCGTCCGGTCGACGGCATCGACCTCCTCCCCCGGGCGGCCGCCGGAACGGCTCTCCCCGAGCGCAAGCTGCTGATCGTGGGGACCCCCAACTTCACCCGCTCCCTGCAGCTGGTCGCCTTCCCCTGGGCGGCCATCGCCAACTTCGACGCCGCCACCCGTTTCTGGCATCCCCGTGCGTCCAGCGCCCTGGCGGAGGGACGTTTCGCCCCGGTGGCCGCGGACGCCCTCCACCACCAGCGGGGAGACCTGCTGGTGTCGCTGCCGGGACCCTGGCCACGCGAACCGAGTCGGGTCGTGCTCCGCGCCGACATCGCGCCCCCCCATCGCGGCCTGACCCTGCAGGTCAAGGTGGCCCCCTGGCTCCTCACCGGTGAGGAATCCATCGCGGCCGGTGCCGAACGGCTGGAGGCCGCCTACCCGGTATCGGTGCGGGACCAGCTGACCTTCATCCTGAAGGCATCCCATCCCGCCGAGCTCAACCACCTCCGCTGGGCCGTGGTCAGCGATCGGGAATGGCGGTCGCTGGAGCCGGGCGCCGGGCCGGTGTCGGAGAACGCCGTTCACGCCGGCCTGCTGACGCCCCGCAAGGAGAAGGAGGGGGACGAGCTGTTCGACCTGGCGGGCGACCCCGCCATGACCCGAAACCTGGCGGAGCGACCCGACCTGCGCGGGATGAAGCTGCGAATGTTGGAGACCATCGACGCGTCCTGCCGCTACTACCTGAAGCGCGGCCGGCTGTTGCGCCAGAACCGGGAAGCGACCGCCGAACTGTCGGCCGAGGACCGCCGCCTGCTGCGCAGCCTCGGCTACCTGTAGGTTCTCTTTTTCGCGGCCGGCGCCGGGTTTCTCCCGGACCTTTCCAGCACGACGAAGCAGCGGAACGCCAGCAGGCGGCGCAGCGGCGCCAGCGGCCACTCCAAGGCCAGCAACAGCGGGAACAGGAAACCGGGCGCCAGGGCGCGGTGCTCGAACCCCCCGCTGGCCGGGTAGGCGAGGCAGTCCTGCCGGCGACAGCGCAGCAGGCGGAATCGGGTTCCGAACCGCTCCAGAAACCGGTCGCGATGCCGGAAAAACAGCAGCCAGGCGACGGCCTGGTTGGCCTTCCAGGGGTCCTTGGGGGATGACGGGGGCGCCGCGGCGGCGAACGGATCGGCGTCGAGCAGGAAAGGCTCCGGGTGGACGCTGGCGAACACCCGGCGGGCCAGCGGCGATGGGTACGGCTCGAGCAGGACGAGCCGGCCGCCGGGGCGCAGCACCCGGGCCGCCTCCTCCAGGAAGAGGGCCGGAGCGGCCAGGTGGTGCAGCACGTCGACCAGCACCAGGTTGCCCAGCCGGCCGTCGGCGAACGGCAGGGAGTGGGCGTCGAAGGTCACGTCCAGCCAGGGCTCGGGGCTGATGTCGGAGGCGATGACGGCGGGCCGGTACTCCTTGAAGTTGCCGCTGCCGGCCCCGAGCTCGACGGTCGGGCCGTCCGCCAGGACCGTCCCGATCCGCCGGTACCACGAGCGGTAGACGAGGCGCAGGGGGCCTTTGCGCTGCCACGTCTGGCGGTGCTGGTGGAGCCGGGGGTCGGCCATCGGGGGGGGTTACGGCTCGGCGGCCAGTAGCGTGGACAGGACGTCGTCCCATTCCGCCGCCCCAACCGCGGGCACGGGCAAGACGGGCACGGGATCCAGTTGATGGTGGCGCTCGAGAAGCCGGGCCGTCTGCGGCGTCTGGGCGAAGAGGCGGGCCACGTTCCGCTGCAGGAAATAGTTGTCGAAATTGCCCATGATGTAGCGGTGGAAGCGGGCGTTCAGGCGCCGCCCGGCGGTCAGCCGGCTGGCCGTCTCCGGCCACTTTTCGTAGTACTCCTCGTTGCGCTTTCCCAGCCAGGCGACGTGCCGGGGATGGCGCAGGGCGAAGGCGGGGTAGGCCAGGCTGATCAACCGGTCGGTCCGGTTGCCCGCCTCGTCGCGGCGCACCCCGGTCAACCAGGCCGCCAGGTGGGCGCGGAACTCGGCCCCCAGGGGCGGACGAGGCAGCACCAGCAGCGCGGCGGCGTGCCCCGCCCGGTCGCAGGCAGCGGCCAGTTCCCGGGCGATCTCCCCCGGTCCGTCTCCCTGGAAGAGGCCGCGGGAGGTGGCGATGACGATCCTCAGCATGATGCCAGATTACCCGATCGGCGGCCGACCGTCAATTCCTCCGCCCCGCGCGGCGCGTTGCGCCGGTGCCGCCTGGGGTGGTACAATGGGCGCGATGAACGGCAGAGTGGCGATCGTACACGACTGGCTGAACGGCATGCGCGGCGGCGAAAAGGTGCTGGAGGAGATGCTGCACGTCTGCCCGCAGGCCGACCTGTTCACCCTGTTCCTGGAGCGCGACAAGCTGTCGCCCCGGATCGCCGCTCGCCCCATCACCGCCTCGCGACTGAACCGCTGGCGCTGGGCTCGCCGCCACTACCCCTGGCTGCTGCCGTTGCTGCCGGCGGCCATCGAGTCGTTCGACCTCACCGGCTACGGGCTGGTCGTCAGCTCCTCCCATTGCGTGGCCAAGGGGGCGATCGCCGCCCCCGACGCGGTGCACGTTTCCTACGTCCACTCGCCGATGCGCTATGCGTGGGACCAGTTCTATGCCTATTTCGCCTCCACCGCCGGCCTCAAGCGCCGCCTCATCGAGCGGCAGATCAGCCGCCTGCGCACGTGGGACGTCGCCTCCTCGGCGCGCGTCGACCACTTCGTGGCCAACTCCCACTTCGTGCGACGGCGCATCGAGAAGTACTACCGCCGCTCCGCCGAGGTGATCCACCCGCCGGTGGACACCGACTTCTTCACCCCCGGAGAGGCACCGACGCGCGACTACTTTCTGCTCGTCTCCGCCCTGGTCCCCTACAAGCGCATCGACGCCGTCATCGACGCCGTGCGCGACACCAAGCACCCCCTGGTCATCGCCGGCCGCGGTCCCGAGGAGCACCGCCTGCGCCGCCGCTGCCCGGCCAACGTCCGCTTCGCCGGCCAGGTGGACGGCAACGAGCTGCGGCGCCTGTACCGCAACGCCGCCGCCCTCGTCTTCTGCGGCGTGGAGGACTTCGGCATCGCCTTCGCCGAGGCGCTGGCCTGCGGGACGCCAGTCATCGCCTACAACCGTGGCGGGGTGACCGACATCGTCCGCCCCGGGGTCGACGGCGAGTTGCTCGCCGAGGCGGCGCCCGAAACGCTGCGGCGTGCGCTCGACGGCTTCGATCCGGCCCGCTACGACCCCGGCGAGCTGCGCCGGCGCAGCCTGGCCTTTTCACGCGCCGGTTTCCGCGAGCGTTTCCGGAGCCTGCTGGACGGGCTTCCGTCATGATCCGCCTGCGCCGCCGGCAGTTGGCCCTCCTGTACATCGTGGGGGACGTACTGGCCATCGTCGCCGCCTTTTTCATCGCCTACTGGCTGCGGTTCCACTCCGGGTTCCTGGCCGCGGCCAAGGGCGTTCCGCCCCTGCGGCTGTACCTCGTCGTCATCCCGCCGCTGCTGCTGGTGCAGTTGCTCGTTTTCTCCTCGCAGGAGTTCTACCGTTTCAAGCTCCGCCGCAATCGGCTCGACGATCTTTTCCTGCTGATCGTCAACGCCGTCTTGACCGGCGTCGCCATCCTGCTGCTCTTCAGCTACCTGAAGAGCTATCGCTTCGTCTCCTTCGAGGTTTCGCACGTCTTTCTGGCCGTCTATGGCCTCGTCGCCGTGCCGGTCGTCTTCGTCGTCCGCATCCTCGTGTTCCGCTACGTCCGCCTCCTCGTCCGCCGGCGCAACGGCGTGTCGCGGGTGCTCGTCGCCGGCACCAGCGAGCTGGCCCGGATGACCGCCGCCAACCTGCGCAAGTACGCCCATTTCGGCATCGACGTGGTCGGCTTCATGGGCGGGACCCCGGGCCCCGAGGTGCTGGGCGACTATGCCGCGCTGGACGACGTGCTGCGGCAGCACGCCGTGACCGACCTGTTCATCGCCCTGCCGCTGCACGAGTACGACACCATCATGCAGCTGATCGAAACCGGCCACAACCGGCTGGTGGACATCCACCTGGTGCCGGACATCCTGCAGCTGGCCTCGCTGAAGGCCGGCATGGAACACATCGAGGGCATCCCGGTCATCAACCTGGGCGACATCCCGCTGGAGGGCTGGCGCGAAGCGCTGAAGCGCGGCTTCGACGTCGCCTTCAGCCTGGCCAGCCTGGCTCTCGCCGCTCCGTTCATGCTGGCGGTGGCCGTCTGGATCCGGCTCGATTCGCCCGGCCCCGTGTTCTACCGCCAGGCGAGGGTGGGGCTGGACGGACGCATCTTCCGCATCATCAAGTTCCGCACCATGGTCCGCGACGCCGAAAAGGCCACCGGCCCCATCTGGTCCCCGCCCAACGACACCCGGGTGACGCGGGTCGGCCGTTTCCTGCGCAAGCTCTCGATCGACGAGGTGCCGCAGCTGTTCAACGTGCTGCGGGGCGACATGAGCCTCGTGGGCCCGCGGCCGGAGCGCCCGGAACTGGTGGAGACCTTCAAACAGCACATTCCGCGCTACATGCTTCGCCACCGCGTCAAGGCCGGCCTGACGGGGTGGGCGCAGGTGCACGGGCTGCGCGGCAACACCCCGCTGGACAAGCGCATCGAGTTCGACATCTACTACATCCAGAACTGGACCTTCCGGCTCGACCTGGAGATCATCTTCCGTACCCTGCTGAAGTTCCAGTTCATCGACCGCGGTGGCGAATGAGCCGTCAAGGCAGGTGGCCATGGCTGTGAAAGCGGACGACGTCCAGATCTCCCCGGAATTCCGCTCGTTCGTCTCCGACCTGAGCGAGCGCGCCCGGCAGTCCGGGAGAATGCCTTTCATCGGCCGTGAAGCCGAGCTGGAAAGCGTGATCGAGACCCTGCTGCGCAAGCTGAAGAACGACCTCATCCTGGTCGGCCGGCCCGGAGTCGGCAAGACGGCGCTGATCACCGAGCTGGCGCGGCGCATCAACGATGGCCAGGTGCCGCCGGCGCTCCGCGGCAAGGTGATCCTGGAGCTGGCGGTGAACGCGCTGCTCTACTCGCGCGAGTCGGGAGAATCGCTGATCCGGGACTTCGAGCGCCTCTTCGCCGAGATCTGCGCCCAGCGTGACCGGGTCATCCTGTTCCTGGACGAGATGCAGCTGCAGTCGATCACCGCCGGCGGCAAGCCCAGCCCGCACGCCCACATCCAGGGGCTGATCAAGAACACCATCCTCAACCGCGAACTGACCGTGATCGCCGCCACCACCCCGGAAGACTACTACAAAACCATCAAGAGCGACGAAACCCTGTCCGCCAGCTTCACGGCGGTGCTGCTCAACGAGCCGGCCGAGGCGGAGATGATGAGCATCCTGGCAGGGGTCAAGCCCTACTTCGAGAAATCGTACGGGCTGACCATTCCCGACGACCTGTTCGCCGGCATCTACGGGCTGTCCCAGCGCTTCATCCCGCACCGCGCCTTCCCGGACAAGGCCGTGGAGCTGCTGGACATGTCCTGCTCCAAGGCGGCGCTGAAGGGGGAGAAGAAGCTGCGCATCGACTTCTTCTACGGCAGCGTCAGCGCCCTCTCCCGGCTCCCGGTCGACATCGTGCGTCTCGACCCCCGGACCCACTACCGCGGCCTGCTCGAGTTCCTGCGCGGACGGGTGGCGAACCAGGAGAACGCGCTGGAGGAGATCTCGCGCATCATCAAGCTGGCCAAGCTGGAGACCATGGCCGACTCCCAGCGACCGGAGGGCATCTTCCTGTTCCTGGGGCCGGCCGGCTCCGGCAAGAGCCACGTGGCCGCGCGCATCGCCGAATACCTGTTCGGCTCCGCCGACAAGCTGCGCACGATCGATCTCGAAGGCTTTCGCAAGAGCGCGGACGTCGGCCGGCTGATCGCCAGCGAAGAAGGGGACACGCCGGGGCCCCTGGTGCGCGAGGTGGAGAGCCACCCGTTCTCGGTCGTGCTCTTCGAGAACGTGGCCGGAGCCCACTCGTCGGTGCTCTACTTCCTCGGCAAGGCGCTGACCCGCGGAGAGATCGTCGATTCCTTCGGGAAGAGGCACTTCCTGTCGCGCATCATCTTCATCCTCAGCCTGACCAGCATCGGCGAGGAGCGGGTCGAACAGCCGGCCATCGGCTTCGTCCAGGGCAACGGCACGAAGCGCCACCTGGTCATCCCGCCCAAAATCATGAACGTGCTCGACTGGGTGGACGAGATCATCGAGTTCGTCCCCTTCACCCTCGAGCACCTGCTGGAGATCGCCGGCGAGTCCCTGCAGGAGATCGTCGACGACCTGCAGCAGCGCTACGGCTGCCCCCTGCGGGTCGAGCCGCCGGTGCTGGAGGTGATCTGCCGGGCGGCCGAGGCCAGCGGCCGCGGCGCGCACGCCGTCAAGGAGCTGCTCGAGCGCGAAATCCGCAACCGGGCCATCGACGCCATCACCCGCCAGAACCGGCGGGTCGCCCTGCTGGCGCACATGAAGGACGACGCGATCCACCTGCAGGTAACCGGCCGATGACCGCCCTCCCGCCCCCGGTCGCCGACCGCATCGAGCACCTGTTCGAGGTGAAAACCCCGCCCCAGGGAGTCGAGATCAATTTTTCCTATTCCAACATGCAGTTCCTGCTCGCCGCGGAGGAGCTGCCGTTCAACCGCGACTCGATCCGCCTCAACAACTTTCCCGGCGACGCCCGAGTCGGCAGCCGGCACCTGATCGACACCCTGAGCCGGCGGGAGCGGGTGGCGCCGGAGAATATCCTGCTCACCCTCGGCTCCAGCATGGCCAACTTTGTTGTTTGGTCGGTCACGCTGCGGCCGGGCGACGAAGTGCTGGTCGAATTTCCGACCTACGAGCCGATGCACAAGGTGCCGCGCCGCCTGGGCGCCGACGTCCGCTGGCTGCGCCGCGAGCCCGCCGATTTCTCGCTCCCGGTGAAGACCCTGCAACGCCAGGTCGGCGAGCGCACGCGAATGATCGTGCTGACCGACTCCCACAATCCATCCGGCAACGAGCTCTCCGGGGAGACCCTGGAGTACCTGCGCGGGCTGGCGCGCGATCGCGGCGTGCGGGTGCTGATCGACGAGGTCTACGGGCGCTATTGCCGGGACCGTTCGCTGTTCGTCGACTACCCCGAATTCATCGTCACCTCGTCGCTGAGCAAGTACTACGGCCTCGGCTCCCTGCGATCCGGCTGGGCGTTCGCGCCCGCGGACATCGTCGCCAAGGCCCTCGATTTCATGGACTTCGTCACCCCGGAGATCCCCTTCGCCCCGCTGTGGCTGACCCACCTGCTGCTGGAGTCGCCGCAGATGGCCGTGCTCGAGGAGCGCATCCGCCAGCGCATCCGCCGCAACCGGGAGATCGTCGGCGAATGGCTGGACCGGTCCGGCCACCTCGCGTCCTACATGCCGCGACACGGGGTCCTGTTCTTCCCCGAGTTCGACAAGGCGGTCGATCGCCGCCGCTTCCACCGGCTGCTGCTCGACCGGTACCGCATGGTGGTCAGCCGAGGCGAGTTGTTCCAGATGCCCCGTCATTTCCGCATCGCCGCCATCTGGGACGAGAAGACCCTCCGCGACGGACTGGACCGGCTGGCCTCCGCCATCGCCGATTCGCTGAAATAGCCCCGGGCCCCGGCTCGCCCCCCCGCGCCCCCCTTTGCCGGCGCGACTTCCCGGGGTTCCGTGCCTTGACAGGCCGCCCGATTTTCATTACATTGTTTCCACTCCGGGCAACGCGGACAGATGAACGACCCCCTGCGCTACTCGATTCGCCGGGCTGACGGACAGGTTCAGACCGCCGCCCCCGCGGCGGCCGCCTTGAGCGCCGAGGCGATCGACCTGTCGGCGCCCGGGGCCCCTCCCTGGCGCATCTCCTGGCGCGAAGTGGCGGCAGTGTCTTCCGGCGACTACCGGATCGGCTTGCGACTGGAGGGCGGGGAGTCCGTGGAGCTCGACCAGCTGGGATACCGCTACGAGGATTTTCTGCGACAACTCACGGGCTTTCGCAACCAGATGCTGCTCGACGACCTGCTGATGGGGGAGAAGCTGGTGCGCGGAGGGTTTCGCGCCGACCACCGCCTCCGGGCGGAAGACGGCCGGGTCATCGCCTCCGGCCCCGCCGAGGTGCGGATCTACGAGACCGGGTTGGTGGCGATGCCCGACAACGGGGAGTTGACGCGCCTGCCGGCCGGCCGCCTGCTCGCCGTCGAGGCGGGGGAGTACCAGCTGACCCTGATCCGAGACGACGGCCAGAGACTCGACCTGGCTCGCATGGGCACCCAGCATGGCCCCTTCGGGCGCGAGTTGGACGCCTGGCTGAACGCCCTGGATACTCGCCTGCAGGAGCGGATACGCGACTGGCTGCCGGAGGCCGGCGCCCCCATCCGCCGGCTCCTGGCGGCGGCCATGCGCGAGGGGCGGGGCGTCGGCCGGAGGGAGGTGGAGGCCATCCACCCGCCGGCCTGGCCCGTGCTGCATAACCTCGCCGCGGAGGGGCCGCTGGCCGACGATTTCGCTTTCCTCCGCCGGGAGGCGCTGCCCGAGGGGATGGTTCTGGGCGTCAAGCGCGGGCTGTTCGGCGCCCTGAGCGGAGACACCCTGTGGCTGCTGCTGCCGCTCGCCGGCGGGCTGACCGCCTGGCTGGCGGCCCGCCTGGAGGAAGGGAAGGAGGGCGCCGCCCCCGCCGGAACCGGGGAGGGCGACGATCACGCCACCTATCTGTTCCGCGCCCCGCCCGAGTCCCTGCCCCGGCTCGCCGCCTCCCTGCTGGACGTCAATTTCCGCCGCGAACCGATTTACCTCAGCGACCAGGCCCTGGACCAGCCGCGCAACCTCCGCTATCGCACCGCCGTACGCCGGCTGCCGGCCCTGGCCGAGCTTCGGCGGCTCTACGCCGGCCGGGTCCTCCACCGCTCCGCGGCGGAGTGGCAGTCGGGGATGAAGACGCTCATGGACGAAGCGAAACGCGTTTCCGGGAGATGACCATGCCGGGATACAAGCACCCCTGCCGCTTCTGCCAGCAGCTGGTGGAACGCGACGCCGCCGCATGCCCATTCTGCGGCGGGGAAGAGCCCGCCGGCCCCGCCCGCTGCCCCTCCTGCCGGAGTCCGGTGGAGCCGGGATGGAAGCGATGCGGACGATGCGGCCACGTACTGGATGAGGGCGGGGGTGCAGCCCCCGCTTCCAAGCACCCCCGAGGAGGGTAATTATGCCACTGCAACCGTTCACGGATAACTTCGCCGACAACAGCACCGAGGCGGGTTTTCAGTTCACGTTCTTCTGCGACCTGTGCCAGGAAGGCTACAAGACCCCGTTCGTCGAATCGAGATCCTTCGGCCGGGGCAAGCTGCTGCGCGGCATCGGCAAGGCGCTCTCGTTCGGCGCCAGCGTCATCGGCAAAGACCACCTGGGCTACGAGCTGGAGCGGGGATCGAACATCCTGACCGAGCGCTTCCACGGCATGTCTCCGGAGTGGCACAAGGAGCACGAGGAGGCGTTCGCCCGCGGCCAAAACGAGGCCAAGGGGCATTTCCAGCGCTGCCCGCGCTGCAAGAAATGGGTGTGCGAGAACGACTGGAACGAGCAGGAGGGGCTGTGCGTCGACGACGCCCCGCGCCAGAACGTCGAGGTGGCCGCCGCCAAGGCCGAGAAGATGGTTCGCGACATCCGAGAGAAGGCCGAATCGACGAAGGTCTTCGACGGGGAAATCGAATCCAAGCAGACCGTATGCCCGCAATGCGGCAAGCCGGCCGGGGAGGGCAAGTTCTGCAACAACTGCGGCGCCGCCCTCGGCCTCCGGGCCTGCCCGCGCTGCGGCGCCAAAAACGGCTCCGCCTCGCGTTTCTGCGGGGAGTGCGGCAACCCGCTGGGGTAGGCCCCGGATTATTGGGTTCCGAATCTCAGGAACCGCTTCAAGGACAGCGCGGATGAGAGGAAGCCGATCAGCGCGCCGATCCCCACCAGCCTGAGGTAAAGGGCCAGCGGCACGCTGTCGAAATCGATCATCTGCCTCACGATGGCGAAGACGTAGCCGGCGTACACCGGGAACACCTTCAACGACAGGAACAGCAGCGCCCCGGACAGCAGCCCTCCCATCAGGCCCAGCGCCGTTCCCTCGATGAGGAACGGCGTGCGGATGTAGCCGTTGGTGGCGCCCACCAGCTTCAGGATGTTGATTTCGTCGCGGCGGTAGAAAATGTTCAGCTTGATGACGTTGAAGATGATGAACACCGAGACGAAGACCAGGATGAAAGAGAGAAAATACCCGACCAGCTGGATGAACTTCTTGATCATGTCGATCTTGCGCGCCCAGTCCATGTTCAACTGCACGCTTTCCACCAGCGGGTTCTGGCGGATGTCGCGCACGAAGGACTCGACCTGGGTGTCGATGCGCACGTCGGGTTTGAAGCGCACGTCGATGGAGGCCGGGAAAGGGGAGTCCGTGAATTCGCTGAGGATGTAGCGCAGTTCGGGGAATTCGCGGCCGAAATTCACCTCGGCCTGCTCCCGGGTGGTGTAGCTGACCTCCTTGACCAGCAGGCTGTCCTGGACGCGGCGCACCAGGTGCTCCGCCTCGGACGGCCCGGCCTTGTCGTGCAGGTAGAAGATGGCCTCGACGCTTTCGCTGAGCCGGCCCACGTAGCGGTCGAGGTTGAGGGAGACGAAGTGGAAGATTCCCAGCACCAGGAGGGCGAAGGCGATGATCCCCAGGCAGAGGAAGTTGACCAGCTTGTTGCGCAGGATGTTCTCCAGCGCGTTGCGCAGGGTCTGGCGCAGGAACCTCATGCGCCCTCCGCGCCGCGGCGGTCGGATGCCAGCTGGCCCTTGTCCAGCTTGATGACCCGCTTGGGGAACAGGCCGAGAAGATTCATGTCGTGTGTCGCGATGACGGTGGTGATGCCGTTGGCGTTGATCCTCTCGAAAATCCGGATGATCTCGATGGACAACTCGGTGTCGAGGTTGCCGGTCGGCTCGTCGGCCAGCAGGATCTTGGGCGAACCGATCACCGCCCGGGCGATGGCCACGCGCTGCTGCTCGCCGCCCGAGATGTGCGAGGTCAGGTACTTTTTGCGGTGGGTCAGCCCCACCAGGGCCAGGGCGTTGTTGACTTTCTTGTCGATGATGGACCGGCGCTCGTTGCGCACCAGCAGCGGGATGGCGACGTTCTCCTGGACCGTGCGGTCCATCAGCAGCTTGAAGTCCTGGAACACGATGCCCACCTGGCGGCGCAGCTTGTACAGCTGCTGGTCAGGCAAGAGGTTGATGTTGACGGAGTCGATCAGGATCTGGCCGCGGCTCGGGACCTCCTCCTTGTAGACCAGCTTGAGCAGGGTGGACTTGCCGGCTCCCGACGCCCCGGTCAGGAAGACGAACTCGCCGCGGTCGATCTCCAGGCTGATGTCGCTGAGGGCGAAGCTGTCCTTGAAGTACTGCTTGGTGACGTGGAAGAACTGGATCACCGGGCGCCCCGCCGCGCGCGCCTCGAACCTCCGGGGCGCTTCGGCATGCGTTCAATCCCCGGTTTCCGGCTGGAGCTGCTTGAACAGGATCCGGCCGCAGTTCTCGCAGACCATGATGTCGGTCGAGGTGACCAGGTCGCTCAGGATCTGGGGCCGCACCTTGGTGTGGCACACGCCGCAGAACTCGGTGGCCACGAAGGAGACGGCCTTGCCGGCCTTCTTCTTGAACAGGTTCTCGTACACCTTGGCCAGCGCCGGATCCACCCTCGCTTTCAGCTCGTTGCGCTGCTGCGTCTCCTGGGCCAGCTTCTGGCGCGTGTATTCCAGCTCCGCCTTCAGATCGGTGATGTTGCGGTTGTAGTCGTCGGCGATCTTCTTGAAATCCGCCTCGGCCTGGCGGACGGTCTCCATGACGGCGTCGGACTCCACCATCTTCTCGATGATCTTCTCCTCGACGCCCGAGATGTTGCCTTCCTCGAACTTGATCTCGCTGATGAAGCCCTGGTATTCCTTGTTGGTGGTGACCTTCTTCATCTGCTCCCGGTACTTGACGATCTTCTCGCGGATGTAGAGGATCTCCTTCTCCAGCTGACGCCGCTCCTCGATGTTCTGGTTGAGCTTCTGGCGGGCCTGGTCGATCATGTCGGCCCTGGCGTCCCGCTCCGCTTCCTTCTCGCCGATGGTGAGGGGGATTTCGTCGATCCGCGCCTGGATGGCCTTCAACTCGTCGTCCTTCAGCTGCAGGGCGTATAGAAGATCGAGTCCTTGTTTCAAGTGAACTCCTTGGAGACCGGATCAATGGGCCTACCAGGATTCGAACCTGGAACCGACCGGTTATGAGCCGGCAGCTCTAGCCGTTGAGCTATAGACCCCCGCTCGTGGAAAGGGTATCAAAATTGCCTTCGCCTGTCAAGGCCGCTCCGGGGTTTGCTTTTTCGTCCTTCCTGATGTATACCGGGAGCATGAACCCAAAACGGACGATCTGTTGCGCCATCCTGCTGCTGGCCAGCGCTGCGCCGCTGCTCCCTTTCACGGATTTCGCCCATGGCCCGCGCTCCCTGGCCCTCGGCTACGCGTCCATCGCCTTCACCTACGACGGCAGCGCCCTCTATCTCAACCCGGCCTTCCTGGGCGTCATCAGCACCCCGCTGAGCGGCTACCAGTATGGCAGCAGCCGGCGCGATTTCGGCAACGCCGCCGATCTCATGGCCGAGCTGGCCGGCCTCCGTCCAGCCGGGTTCGAGGCGCTGTCCGCCAGCAACCAGGCGAGGGCCGTCGAGCTGCTGCGCACGATCTACGCCGCGCCCACGCTCATGGCCGGCGGACGGGAGAAGACCCCCTTCTTCGTGGGCCCCGGCTACGGGGCGGCCATCTCGAACATCCGCTTCGCCTCGCTGACCCCGGTGGGCTCCGATGTCCCCGGGCGCGATCCCGCCCAGATCCGCGACGCCGACATCGCCTCGCTGCAGCTGGAGTACGCCGGCCTGGACGCCACCCGCTACACGGTCTCCTTCGGGAAGCCCATATCCAGCTCCACGTCGGCGGGCGTCTCCATCCACTACCTTCGCGGCCGGGCGGCCCGGTACCGGCAGGCCCTGCTGGATTCCCCGTTCGCCGCCACCGCCGAGCCGGTCGACTACCTGGCGGCCGCCTGGGAGAGCGCCGCATCCAAGTTCTCCAAGCTGGTCATCGACGCCGGCCTGGTGTTCCAGGTCGGCAAGACGTTCACCCTTGCCTTTTCGGGCCGAAACCTGAACAAGCCCGCGCTGCAGACCGGCGACGACCCGATCGTGCTGGCGCGGCGGCTGGTCGCCGGCTTCGCCCTGCGCCCCACCGCCAGCTGGGGAATATTCATGGACGCCGACATCGAGGCGGCCGACATCCACAGCAACGGCCGGCTCGTCCAGCCCGTCTCGCTGGGCATCGAAAAGGGGCTGTTCAAGAACACCGCCTTTGTGCGGGCGGGGATTCACAACGACATCAAGGCCAAGCAGCTGTTCGGCGCCAGGGCCAACCCCCTCTATTGCGGGGGGTTCGGCATCCATCTGTCGCAGTTCCTCGGCGACATGGGCCTGGGCATTGATTCTCGGGGCCGGGTCCGCGATTTTTCCCTGTCGCTGTCGGTGTTTCTGAAGTGAATGAGTTGAAAAATGCCGTCAACAGGGCTTGAAATTGACTTTTCGATTTTCCTTGCGTAGAATATAGCCAATGGCAATGCGAATTGGCGAATTCCTGCTGAAGGAGAGAAAGATCACCGAGGAGCAGTTGCAGCATGCTCTGGAGGTGCAGAAAAAGGAGCCGGGCAAGCTGGGAAGCATTCTCATCCGCCTCGGCTACGTCAACGAGGAGGACATCGCCCAGGTCCTCAGCAAGCAGTTCGGCTACCCGTCGATCAACCTCGCCAAGTTCGAGATCGACGAGAAGGTGATCGAGCTCATCAAGCCCGACATCGCCCGAAAGCACGTCGTGATCCCCATCCACCGCATCGGCTCCAACCTCACCCTGGCCATGGCCGACCCGTCCAACCTGTTCGTGCAGGAGGAGATCCGCTTCTCCACCAACCTGCGCATCCAGGCCGTGATCGCCCCCGAATCCTCCATCATGACGGCCATCGACAAGTACTACGGCTCGTCCACCGGCATCGAGGCGCAGAAATTCCTCGAAGAGATCGAGCTCAGCGAGGACGCTGCGGTCGAGGTGCTCGAGACCACCGACGAGGAGGCCGCCGCCGAGGGGGAGGGAGACGAGGACGCCCCGGCCATCAAGCTGGTCAACCTGATCTTCAACGACGCCATCACCAAGGGCGCCTCCGACATCCATTTCGAGCCGTACGAGAGGGTGTTCCGCATCCGCCTGCGCATCGACGGCGTGCTGCACGAGCACATGACCCCGCCCCTGAACCTGCGCAACAAGATCCTGTCGCGCATCAAGCTGATCTCCGGCATGGACATCGCCGAAAAGCGCCTGCCCCAGGACGGCCGCATCAAGACCAAGCTGGAGGTCAACAACCAGAAGAAGATCGTCGACATGCGCGTCAACGCCCTGCCGACCATCCACGGCGAGAAGATCGTCATCCGGATCCTCGACAAGGACCAGCTGAAGCTCGACCTGACCAGCCTGGGGTTCGAACCGCTATCCCTGCAGCGCTTCGAGAAGAACATCAAGGAGCCCTGGGGCATCATCCTGGTCACCGGGCCGACCGGGTCCGGCAAGACCAACACCCTCTACTCCGCCGTTTCCAAGCTGAACAGCGACGAGGTGAACATCCTGACCGCCGAGAACCCCGTCGAGTTCAACCTGTTCGGCATCAATCAGGTGAACATCCGGGAGCAGATCGGCCTGACTTTCCCCTCGGCGCTGCGCTCCTTCCTGCGCCAGGACCCCAACATCATCCTGGTCGGCGAGGTCCGCGATTTCGAGACCGCCGACATCGCCATCAAGGCCGCCTTGACCGGCCACCTCGTGCTCTCCACCCTGCACACCAACGACGCCCCCTCCACCATCGCCCGCCTGATCAACATGGGCATCGAGCCCTTCCTGGTGGCCACCTCGGTGCGCCTGATCCAGGCCCAGCGCCTCATCCGCCGCGTCTGCAGCAGCTGCAAGACGCCGGCCAAGATCCCGGCGCAAACCCTGATCGAGATCGGCTTCTCGCCGGAGGAGGCCAAGTCCGTGAAGGTCTTCGAGCCGCGCGGCTGCGAAAAATGCAACAACACGGGCTACAAGGGCCGCACCGGGCTTTTCGAGGTGATGGAAATCGACGAGGAACTGCGCGAGATGGTCATGATCGGCGCCTCGACGTCAGAACTGCGCCAGAAAGCCAAGGAGCACGGCATGCTGACGCTGCGCATGAGCGGGCTGGAGAAGATCAAGCAGGGCATCACCTCGATCGAGGAAGTGCTTCGTGAAACCACGAAGATGTGAGGAGTAGGGGACATGGCGCTGCCACTGCCGCAATTGCTGAAGATCATGGTCGACGAGGGGGGCACGGACCTGCACATCACCACCAACTCGCCGCCCGTCATCCGCGTGCACGGCCTGCTCAAGCGCATCGACCACCCGCCGCTGAGCCCCTCCGAGACGAAGCAGATGATCTACAGCATCCTCAACGACAACCAGAAGTACAAGTTCGAGGAAAGCTGGGAGCTGGACTTCTCCTTCGGCATCAAGGGGCTGGCCCGCTTCCGCGCCAACGTGTTCATGCAGCGCGGAGCCGTCGCCGGCGCGTTCCGCCGCATCCCCTACGAAATCTGGTCCTTCGAGCGGCTGGGACTGCCGCCGGTCGTGCCCACGCTGACCAACAAGGCGCGCGGGCTCATCCTGGTCACCGGCCCGACCGGCTCGGGCAAGACCACCACCCTGGCGGCCATGCTCGACAAGGTCAACAAGGAGCAGCCGCTGCACATCATCACCATCGAGGACCCGATCGAGTACCTGCACTCGCACCGCAAGGCGATGGTCAACCAGCGCGAGCTGCACGCCGACACCAAGAGCTTCCCGCTGGCCCTGCGCTCCGTGCTGCGCGAGGACCCCGACGTGGTGCTCATCGGCGAAATGCGCGACCTCGAGACCATCGCCGCGGCCATCACCATCGCCGAGACCGGCCACCTGACCTTCGCCACCCTGCACACCAACTCCGCCGCCCAGACCATCAACCGCATCATCGACGTGTTCCCGCCGCACCAGCAGGACCAGATCCGCACCCAGTTGTCCATGATCCTGGAAGGCATCATCTGTCAGTCCCTGCTGCCGAAAGCCGACGGCCGCGGCCGCTGCCTGGCCGTCGAGGTGATGGTGCCCAACCCGGCCATCCGCCACCTGATCCGGGACAACAAGATCCACCAGATTTATTCGACCATGCAGACCGGCCAGGAGAAGTACGGCATGATCACCTTCAACCAGTCGCTGGCCAGCCTCTACTTCAAGCGCGACATCACCCTGGAGCTGGCCATGAGCATGTCGCACAACCCGGAGGAACTGCAGGAGCTGATCAACCGCGGCCCGATTTCCCTGACCAGCCAGTTCCGGCCGGCCAACGTGGCCGCGGCCGCCGCCACGCCGCCGCACAAATCCAGGAGCTTCTAAAGGGAGGACAGGATGCCGATATTCCGATACAGGGGCAAGAACAGGATCGGCACGATCGTCGAGGCCGAGCGGTCCGGTCGGAGTTCCCAGGACGTGATCGCCGCCCTGGAGAAAGAGCAGATCCAGGTCATGAGCATCGAGCGGGTCAAGGGCAAGGCCGGCCTGCCGCTGCTGCGCAGCCTCTCGCAGCGGGTGCCGATCCAGACCCTGGCCATCTTCAACCGCCAGTTGTCGGTCATGTTCAATGCCGGCCTGCCGATCACCCAGGCGCTGGGCATCCTCACCAGCCAGCAGAAGAACAAGTATTTCAAGGACGTGCTGACCGAGGTGCGCAAGGACGTGGAGGGCGGGTCCAACCTCTCCAACGCCATGAAGAAGCACCCCAAGGTGTTCAACGAGCTCTATTCGAGCATGATCCAGGCCGGCGAGGCGTCGGGCAACCTGGACACCATCCTGCTGCGGCTGTCCCAGTACATCGAGTCGATGACCAAGCTGATCGGCAAGGTGAAGTCGGCCATGGCCTATCCCATCGCGGTGCTGATCATCGCCTTCGTGCTCACCGCGGTCATCATGCTCAAGGTCGTTCCGGTCTTCGAGAACCTGTTCGCCAACATCGGCTCCGAGCTCCCCGTGCCCACCCAGGTGGTCATCGGCATCTCGCACTTCATGGCCGGCAACTTCATTTTCATCCTCATCGCCATCGTGGCCCTCTTCTTCGCCTTCAAGTCGTACTACGCCACCTTCAAGGGACGCCGCGTGATCGACCGGATCAAGCTGCGGATCTGGGTCCTCGGTACGCTGCTCCTGAAGGTGGGCATCGCCCGCGTCACCCGCACCCTGGCCACGCTGCTGACCTCCGGCGTGGAGATCATCGAGAGCATCACCATCACCGCCAAGACGGCCGGCAACGCCATCATCGAGGACGCCGTGCTGAAGAGCCGGGCCATGGTCCAGGAAGGCAAGCCGCTGTGGGAATCGTGGGAAGAGACCAAGGTCTTCCCCTACATGGTCACCCAGATGGTCTCCGTCGGCGAGCAGACGGGGTCGCTGGCCACCATGCTGGGCAAGGTCGCCGACTTCTACGACGAGGAGGTCGACCAGGCGGTCTCGGCCCTCGTCTCCCTGATGGAGCCGATCATGATCGTTTTCCTGGGCGGCATCGTCGGCGGCGTCGTCATCGCGATGTACCTGCCGCTGTTCGACATCATCAGCAAGGTGGGGTAAGACCATCCCGTCGATCTCGGTCGCCGACCAGCTCTACAGGAAAAAGCTTTTTTTCCTGAATTCCCTGCGCATCAGCATTCTCGGAGTCCTGCTGCTGGTGTCGCTCACCGTGCTACTCTTCTTCCCGGCGTCCTTCCCGATCCTGCCGGTCACCGTCGCCCTGGGCCTGTCGCTGCTGCTGGGCATCGCCAACATCCCGCTGGGCTCCGTGCTGCGCCCGCGCCGCCTGATCTTCCTGCAGCTGTCGTTCGACCTGGCCCTGATCACCCTGCTGGTCTACTTTTCCGGCGGCATCATCAGCCCCTTCTACTTCCTGTACATCCTGCCGATCATCGTCGCCGCCATCTTCCTCAACCGCCGCGACACCATCACCATCGCCACCATCTCCTTCATCCTCTTCGGCCTGCTCGCCGACCTGCTCTACCTGGAGATCGTCCCCCCCTTCAGCGGCTTCGAAGGCACGGCCATCAGCTTCGCCACGTTCATCTACAACCTGCTGATGGGCTTCATCGCCTTCGCCAGCGTCTCCCTCCTCTCCTCCTACTTCTTCGAGCGGTTGCGGCGCACCGGCGAGGAGCTGAAAAGCGCGCAGGACAACCTGCTCGACGTGATGCAGCTCAACTCGTCGGTGATGGAAAAGATGGAGCACGGCCTGCTCACCTGCGACCGGCGGGGGCGGCTGATCTCGTACAACGAGAAGGCCAAGGAGCTGCTCGACCTCGGCCCCGCCGACTCGCTGTTTCCCCTGTTCGACGAAGCGGAGCGGGCGGCGATCGAGCGCCTGCCCGGCGACGGCAACCAGGCGCACTTCGAGAAGCGCATCGGCGACCGCGAGCTGGGCGTCTCCGTCTCCATGCTGGAGAAGATCTCCACCTTCGAGCAAGTGCTGGTGTTCCTCATCACCGACATGACCGCCATCAAGGCCATCGAGCGCCAGCTCAAGGAGCGGGAGCACCTGGCCCTGATCGGCGAGCTGGCCGCCGGCATCGCCCACGAGATCCGCAACCCGCTGGCCTCCATCTCCGCCTCCGTGCAGTTCCTGCGCAAGGAGCTGGAGCTGGCGCCGGAATACCAGAACCTGATGGGCATCATCGTGCGCGAGTCGGAACGGCTCTCGCGCTCCATCGAGGAGTTCCTCAACTTCTCCCGCATGACTCCCCCGGAACCGCGGGAATTCGACCTCTCCGCCCTGCTCGACGACACCCTGAGCATGCTGGAGAAGCGGTACCCGGCCATGCGCTTCCGGCGCGCCTACGCTCCCGGAGCTCGGCTGCTCGCCGACCCGGCCCAGTTCCGGCAGCTGGCCTGGAACCTGCTGAGCAACGCCATCAAGGCCTGCAGCGAGAAAGGCGAGGTGGAGGTGGCGGTCTTCGACGGCCCCGGCGGCCGCTGCCTGACGGTTCGCGACAGCGGCATCGGCATGGACCGCCTGGATCTGGCGCGCATCTACACCCCGTTCTACTCCCGCTTCTCCTCGGGGATCGGCCTGGGCATGACCATCGTGCGCCGCATCGTCGACGAGCACGGCTTCACCATCCACATCCGCTCCGGAAAATCCAACGGCACCGAGGTGACGGTATGCAGCCCGCAGCCCCCCGCATCCTGATCGTCGACGACGACCAGAGCGTTCGTGACGTACTGTCCATCGTCTTCCGCAAGCAGGGGTACCAGATCGAGGAGGCCCGCGACGCCGGCGACGCCCTGGGCAAGCTGAAGAACCGCTCCTTCGACCTGATCGTCTCGGACATCAAGATGCCCGACCTGAGCGGCATCGACCTGCTGCGCAAGGTCAAGTCCCTGCGGCCGGAGCTGCCATTCGTGCTGATCACCGCCTTCGCCTCGACCAACGACGCCGTCGAGGCCATGAAGCTCGGCGCCGAGGACTACATCACCAAGCCGTTCAACCTCGACGAGCTGCGCATCACCATGGACAAGATCCTGCGCAAGAAATCGCTGGAGCAGGAGAACGTCGAGCTGAAGGCTCGCCTGCAGGACAAGGAGCGCTACGAGAACATCATCGGCAGCTCGCCGGCCATGGTCCGCATCTTCGACCTCATCGACACCGTCGCCCAGACCGACTCCACGGTGCTGATCAGCGGCGAAAGCGGCACCGGCAAGGAGCTGATCGCCCGCGCCATCCACAACAAGAGCAACCGCCGCGAACGCACCTTCGTCTCCATCAACTGCGGCGCGCTGCCGGAGAACCTGCTGGAGAGCGAGCTGTTCGGCCACAAAAAGGGCGCCTTCACCGACGCCTACCAGGACAAGGAGGGGCTGTTCGAGGTGGCCAGCTCGGGCACGCTGTTTCTCGACGAGATCGCCGAGATGACGCAGAAGATGCAGGTCAAGCTGCTGCGCGCCCTGCAGGAGAAGGTCATCCGCCGGGTCGGATCCAACCACGAGGTGCCGGTGGACGTCCGCATCATCGCCGCCACCAACCGGGACCTGACCGAGCGCCTGAACAGCGGGGAGTTCCGGTCGGACCTCTACTACCGCCTCAACGTCATCGCCATCCAGTTGCCCCCCCTGCGCGAGCGTCGCGACGACATCCCGGTGCTGGTGCAGCACTTCCTGGCGGACACCAACCGCCGCTTCAACCGGGATATCCGCGGGCTGGAGAAGGGGGTGCTCGACCTGTTCGTGAACTACCCCTGGCCGGGCAACGTGCGCGAACTCGAGAATGTCATCGAGCGGGCCGTCACCCTGGAAAAGGGGGAATTCATCACCCCGGCGTCGCTTCCCCAGGAGCTGGTGTTCAACATCGGCGCCGAGTGCCTGCCGCGGACCTCCTGGCCCGACCTGCTGGAGAAGGGGCAGCTGAATTTCACCCGCTACATCGACGAGCTGAGCCGCAGCATCCTGCTGAAAGCCCTGGAGATGGGCAACGGCAACGCCAAGCAGGCAGCCGCGTGGCTCCACCTTCCGGTCCGCTCCATGCGCTACCTGATCGACAAGTACGGGCTGAAAAAATGATCGCCCCCCGGCATCCCCGTCGGTTCGCATTGACATTCACCCCGGCAGTTGCTATAAGGAGTGTCCGTGAAGGAGGCGCCATGAGAACCGTCGTTGCTGCCATGCTGTTCGCCCTGCTGCTCCAGACCGGCTGGGCCGGAGAGAAGCCGTCCGACCTGCCGGAGACCGCCGCCCCCGACATGGGCCCGCGCTTCTCCGTCGCCTTCCTTGCCGGCCAGCGCGGTGTCAAGGCCGAGTACTTCGAGCCCGTCTACGGATCGGCCAAGATGTTCTATCGCGGCGAAATCGGCTACCGTGCCGCGCGCCAGGTCGAGATCGTCCTGGGCGCCGAGTACTTCAAGGCCGAGGGCGAGCTGACCTTCACCAAGGAACCTTCCACCCTCACGATCACCCCGCTCGAGCTGGGCGCGCGCGCCCTGCTGGGCAAGAGCAAGCTCGTTCCCTACCTCGGCGCCGGACTGGGCCTGTACATGATCAAGGAAGAGAACGTCATCGGCACCGTCGACGAGAAGAAGACCGGCTTCTACGGCGAGGGCGGAGTGAAGTTCCGCGTCATTCCCGCGGTATTCGTCGATGCCCGGGTGAAATACGTGATGGTGAAGCTGGAGACGGGGGGCGACGAGCCGATCTCGGCCGACCTGGGCGGTTTGGCCTTTGCCGCAGGAATCGGCTTCTCCTTCTGACCCGTTCCGACCTCTTTCCTGCTCCGTCCCCGCGGGCCGGTCGTAGCCGGCGTCGTTTTCCTTTCGCCCCTCCGGAGCGATTCCGATGGAGAAAAGGGAAGCCGGAATCCCTCACGTGAATTGAGGCGGGAAAGCGGGGGCCGGTTCATCCCCGCGCAGCGGGGGGGGGGCGGTCGCCGCTCAGAGGAACCGCATGACCCAGGAGAAGAGAACGACCCCCCCGACCATCCAGGCGAACAGTTTCAGGGAGTAGAGGCCGATTTCGCGCCGACCGTCCTGGCGAAGGAAACCCATCATGATGGAGACGATGAGGGAGAAGAGGATCATGGTCAGCAGGTGGGAACGGAAGATCACGGTCTCCTCCCCTTGGCGATGTCGAAGGCGTTCAAGGCGACCAGGTAGTTGAGCAGGCCGGCGGCCGCCATGTAGGTCGTGCCGTAGTGGTGGGTCAGCGCGGTGACGTCCCCCATGCCCCAGCCCAGCGTGCGGACGAGGAAGTAGAACGCCCCGTTGCCCAGGTCGCCGAGAAAACCGAGCAGCAGCAGGGGATGCCAGGCGAAATCGTAGAACTTGCCCTGCATGACGATGCCGAAGGCGAGCAGCAGGACGTTTCCGGCCAGGAAGACGACGCCTTTCAGCCAGCGCTTCTGCAGCAGGTGGCCCGCACCGGGAAAGAACCACGACAGAAGGAACAGGATGTATGGGCGCATGTGACCGCCATTATAGTACAGGCCGCCCCGTTTGACAATACGGGCCGCCCCGCCTATCATGGCCCCGAGGATCTCGCCATGACCGCGGAACTTCACGCCGAGTTGCTCTCCCGGCTGGAGCAGAACTGGAACGGACTGCCCGACAAGCCCGGGGAAACTCCGAGCGGCACCCTGCGCCGTCTCTGGCTCCACGCCTGCGTGGCCCCGGAAGGGGAGGGCCCCCTGCCCGCGGCCGACGACGCCGCCCGGGCCCGTCTGCGCGCGCTGGTGGAGCGGCGCCTCGCCGGCGAACCGCTGGCCTACCTGGTGGGAAGCCAGAATTTCATGGGCATCGAGTTCCTGGCCGCCCCCGGGGCGATGATCCCGCGGAGCGAGACCGAGATCCTGGGGCGCGCCGCCCTGAGGCTTCTCGAATCCATCGTGGCCGAACGCGGATCCGCCCGGGTGATCGACCTCTGCACCGGATCGGGCAACATCGCCCTGGCCCTGGCGCACCTCGTCCCGGCCTGCCGGGTGATCGGCTGCGACATCTCCCCGGAAGCCGTGGCGGTCGCCGAGCGGAACGCGGCCCGCCTGGGCCTGGCCGCCCGCTTCTCCGCTCGCACCGGAGACTTCCTGGCGCCTTTCGACACCCCCGAGTTCCTGGGCTCGGTCGACCTCATCACCTGCAACCCGCCCTACATCTCCTCGTCCCGGGTGGACCAGCTCCCCGACGAGATCCGCCGCCACGAGCCGCGCCCGGCGTTCGACGGCGGCCCCTTCGGCATCCGCCTCCTGACCCGCCTCCTCCACGACTCCCCGCGCTTCCTGCGCCACGGCGGCTGGGTGGCCTGCGAAACCGGCCTGGGCCAGGGCGAGGCCATGGCGGCCAAGTTCCGCCAGTCCCCGGCCTTCCAGAGCGTGGAAACCTTCAGCGACGAAGCGGGCCGGGTCCGCGCCCTGGCCGCCCGGGCCCGTTGAACGCCGAAGCGCAGCCCTACCTGAGAAAACGGAGCCGATGATGAATCGTTTTGTTTTTCCGGTCGGGTACCATGCGTTTCACAGGAACCAGCTGTTCAATTTCCAGTTGAACCGATGGCACTCGCTGGGGTACATGCGGAAGGAGGACATGGCGCAGGCCGGACGCCGGATACGAAACTTCGGTGACTGGAAGCGCGAAATGCTTCTTCTCGCCGCCGAAGCCAAGTCCGAAGGCCGGGTGCTGAACGAGGCGTTTGCCTACCGTGCCGCCGAGTTCTACACGAAATCGGTAGACCCCGACAAGGAGGACCTGTACGGAAGGTTCATCGAGACGTTTTCCCGCGCTGTCCAGGGAGAACCGATCGAACGGCTTCTGGTGGAGTATGAGGGGGGCTTCCTCCCGGTGATGAAACTGAATGCAGAGGCAAAGGGAGGGAGGGGGACGATCCTATTCCACGGCGGATTCGACTCCCTCCTCGAGGAGTGGTATTCCGTTCTGCGCTTTTTTGCCGAGCGCGGCTTCACAATCATCGGTTTTGAAGGGCCGGGGCAGGGGTGGGCACTGAGAAAGGCCGGATTGCCACTCACCTATGAGTGGGAAAAACCGGTTAAGGCCGTGCTGGATCATTTTCGCCCGTTCCGCCCCACACTGATTGGCATGTCCATGGGCGGCTGGCTCGCTCTGCGGGCAGCCGCCTTCGATCCACGCATCGAGAGGGTTATCACTTCCGGACACGCGATCGACTATATGAGGTGCATGAACGCGGTGGCCCGCGGGATCCACCTCTGGTTTATGGAGCATTGCCGCGGGTTCATGGACCGCATGGCCGCCCTCAAGTTCGAAAACCGCGATAACATGGCCTCGTGGGTTGTGGATCATTTCAAGTACATCACCAAGGAGGAAAAACCCCTGGATGCGCTGGAGATCTATCTCCAGATGAACGAGCGCAACATGCACCCCGAACGCATCAGGCAGGATGTCCTGGTTCTCACCGGCAGAGAAGACCACTTCATCCCGTTCCGCATGCACGCCCGGCAGATCCAGGCCCTCATCAATGCCAGGAGCGTGACCGGCAGGGTATTCTCTAGGGAGGAACACGCCCAGAACCACTGTCAGACCGGAAATATCGGCCTGGCCCTCGATGTCATGGCCCGCTGGATCGAATCGCTCCAGTGACAGAGTGACGGGGACGCCCATTAGAAAGTGAGAGTCAAGATGGCGGATTCCAACTGACAGGTTGTTCCCCATGACCAGAAGTTCTCTGGGGAGGATAGCGCCACCCGAATTTTTCCTGAGCATTTACAACTAAGATTTCCAGGTTGCCCATCTCGCCAGCTGCTCGACTTCGTGCAGGAGTCCGAAGAGGTGATATTGTGCGGGACTGACTTTGCTGCAGATCTTCGGCTGACCGTTTTTCCGGGAGCTTGCCCGCATGGCGCAACCTTGGCGCTACCGAAACGCACGCTTTGGGAAAAAGCAAATTACTGGATCACATGGCCTGTCGCCATATCCCATTGCGCCATGAAGGCCCTTCCGATATAATGAACTGCCCATGAAGAAAGTGCTCATCGTCGACGACGAGAAGAACATCCAGGTCTCCCTGGCCACCGTGCTGGAGGACGAGGGCTACCAGGTGTTCTTCGCCCATGACGGCGAGGACGCGCTGGCCAAGTTCGGCCACATCCGGCCGGACGCGGTATTCCTGGACATCTGGCTGCCGGGGATCGACGGGCTGGAAGTGCTCAAGCGCATGCTGGCCATCGACTCCTCCCAGATCGTGATCATGATCTCGGGACACGGCTCGATCTCCGCCGCCGTGTCGGCCCTGAAGACCGGGGCCTACGATTTCCTGGAGAAGCCCCTCTCGCTGGACAAGGTGATGTTCGTGCTCAAGCGGGCGCTCCAGTACCGGAGCCTGCTGGCGGAAAACGAGAAGCTGAAGGCGGTGATCGCCCAGGAGTCCGTGCTGGGGGAGGAGACCGCCCGCTCCATCCCGCGGGACTCCACCGGGGTCATCGCCTACGAGGCCGGAGACGCGCAGCGGGCGCGGCGCCAGCGCACCGTCGAGGTGAGCAACATCTTCTACGGCATCGGCCTGCACTCCGGCCAGAAGACCGGCATGGTCATCAAGCCGCTGCCGCCCGGAAAGGGGATCCGCTTCGAGAACATCTCGGAGAAGGGCTACATCCCGGCCCGCATCGAGTACCTGGACACCACCTCCTACGCGACTTCGATCAAGAAGGACGGCGTGGAGGCGCGCACCATCGAGCACTTCATGGCCGTGCTGCACGCCTTCGGCATCACCAACCTGTCGGTCAAGATCAACAAGGAGGTGCCGATCGACGACGGCTCCGCCCTGGCCTTCTGCGACTTCATCCAAGAAAGCGGGGTGGTGGAGCAGGAAGCCATCGTCCCGGAGATCATCATCGACGAGCCGCTGCAGATCGGCGCGACGGGGACGGAGGGCAAATTCATCCGCGTCGAACCGGCCGACGTCTTCTCCGTCCGCTACACCTGCATCTACCCCGAGCCGCTGGGGCGGCAGACCTTCGATTTCACCCTCGGCTCGGTGGACGATTTCCGCCGAGACATCGCCCCGTCTCGCACCTACGGATTCGTCGACGACCTCAACCGCATGAGCGACATGGGGCTGGCCGAGGGGGGGCGGATGAACAACTTCATCCTCATCGACCGCGACCGCATCATCAACACCGCCCTGCGCTTTCCCGACGAGCTGGCGCGGCACAAGATCCTCGACGTGATCGGGGACTTCTATCTCCTGGGCCGGCCCATCCGCGGCCGCGTCATCGCCCAGAAAACCGGGCACACCGACAACGCCCAGATGGTCAACTTGATCAAGAACCGCTACCTGGACCGCTGAATCCGGGCCGCGCCCCGGGCCCGAACGAACGCGCAATCCCCGCGCACCGCGCATTCCCCGCACCTCGGCCGCTGCGGCCGGCAGAGGGTCTGCCCGAACCCGACCAGCGCCTGGTTGATCCGGCTCCAGGCCGACGGCGGGAAGAGGTTCCGCAACTCGTCCTCGACCTCCTCCGGCGTCCCCGACGCCGCCCAGCCGAGGCGGCGGGAGATGCGGAAGACATGGGTGTCGACGGCGATGGCGGGCTGGGCGAAGGCCAGCGCCAGCACCAGGTTGGCGGTCTTGCGGCCGACCCCCGGCAGGGCAGTGAGCCCGGCCTGCGTCGGCGGAACGCCTCCGGTCGCTTCCAGCACCCGGCACAACCCGACGATGTGGGCCGCCTTGCGGCGGTAGAACCCGACCGGGTAGATGAGCTCGCGGATGCGCTCTTCGCCCAGCGCCAGCATGGACGCCGGCGTCTTGGCGGCGGCGAAGAGCCGCCTGGCCGCCCCCTCGGTCACCGGGTCCTGAGTGCGGGCGCTCAGCAGCACCGACACCAGGATCCGGAACGGGGAGCGACCGGCCTGCCGCTCGAAGGAGGCGACCGGCGGCTGCAGCGGAGCCACCTGGAGGCGGATGGCGGCCAGAACGCGCAGGGCGGCCTTCCGGGAAAGCGGGCGGGAAACGGTGGGCGAGGGGCTCAACCCCAGATCTTGCCGAGCTTGTTCAGCTCGTCGCTGGTGTATTTCCGGAAGAGAATCTCCCATTCGCGCGATCCCTCGGGGATGGTCTTCTTCTGGGACAGGATCTTCTCGCGGGAGGCGTTCTCGATGTCCTCGAACAGCTTCAACTCGTCCATGATGAAGTGGTAGATCTTGAAACGGATGTTGCCGATGTCTTCCTGGTAGTCCAGCTCGTCGCTCTTCTGGATGTGGTCAACGATGAGCTTGGTGAGGTAGTTGACCTTGTTCTTGGAGAGCTTCAGGCTCATAGGACGATGTTCTCCTGCTCCGCCAGCTTGCTCTTGACCATGCGGAACATCTCGTAGTAGTCGATGTTGGAGTTGCGGATCTCGTTCAGCTTGTCCTTCAGGATATCCTTCACTTTTTCGTCCAACTCATCCTCTTTTTCCAGTTCACGGACGATGATTTGCTGCAGGTCTTCGACCAGTTTCTCCCTGTTATCGGTGATGACGAGGCTCTCCTTGAGCAGGCTCTTCACGATCGTGAAGGCGAGGTGCTCGATTTGCTGTTTGTTTAGTCTCATTCCGCCGTATGATAGCAAATATCGCCGCCTAAATCAACAGCCGCCAGGCGTTTTCCGGACATCGGGCGACATCCGGGGAAGGGGTGTGATACAATGGCGGAGTGAACCGTGTCCCGGTCATCCCGCTGTTTTTTGCCTTGTGGCTGTCCGCCTGCGCCTTGCGCCCGCCCCCGCAGGACGCCCCCTCCTCCCCGGCGGCGGAGGGGCACTTGGCCGTCCGCCTGAAGGCGCAGTGGCAGGGGGACGGCCGAAGGCAATACGGCCGCGCCTCGTGGCGCAGCGGGGGAGACCGCGGCAAGCTGCTCCTATTCGACCCCCTCAACCGCCCGCTGCTCGAGGTGCAATCCCGGGGCGAAGAGGTCCTGCTGCTTGACCGCCGCCGGAACCGGAGCTGGAGCGGCCCGTTCCGCGAGATGATGGTCCGCCTGTGGGGCATCGACGTGACCCTGGCCCAGTTGCGGGAAATCGTGGAGGAGGGCCGAACGCCCGCCGGGCTGACCGGCCGCAACGACCTGCGGCTGGCCATCAAGCGCCGCGCCGGAAAACTGAGGAGCGCGGTTTTCACCACTTCCGACGCGCGCCTCCGCCTGCAGGTCAACGGCCGCGAGCGGCTCCCGGGCGACGTGGTCTTCGTCCCCGCGGCCGCCGGCACGACGGAGGCATCCCTGGCGGAGCTGCTCGACCATGGCTGACCTCCGCTCCTACGCCAAGATCAACCTCGGCCTGGAGATCACCGGCCGGCGGCCCGACGGCTATCACACGCTGCGCAGCGTGTTCCAGACCATCAGCCTGCACGACCGCATCCGGGTGCGCCCGAGACGCGACGGGCGCGTCATCATCCGGGGCGACGACCCCGCGATCGACTGGGAGGGGGCCAACACCATCCGCCGGGCCATCGAACTGCTGGCCGGCAACTACCCGGTCGGCGGAGGCTTCGAGGTCCGGGTGCGCAAGCGCATCCCCGCCGGCGCCGGCCTGGGGGGCGGCTCCAGCAACGCCGCGGCGATGCTCCTGTATATCAACGAATTCGCCGCCCTGAACCTGCCGCTCTCCCGCCTGATCGAGCTGTCCGCGGCCATCGGCGCCGACGTCCCCTTCTTCCTCCTCGGTGGCACGGCGCTGGCCGAGGGGATCGGCGACCAGCTGACGCCGCTGCCCGATCTACCCGCCCGGAAAATCACCCTCTGCGTCCCGAAGCTGCACGTCTCCACGGCCCTCGTCTTCTCCCGTTTCGCCTTGACAAACGAGCGTTTCCCCAGTAGAATAGAGATCTTCCTGCGGTCAGGGAGCCTTTCCATTCTGCAAAACGAACTGGAAGCCGTGACGATGTCCCTGTTCCCTGAAATCCGCGTGCTGAAGGACAGGATGAATGAAATGGGATTTGCTTTCGTGCAGATGACCGGCAGCGGGTCCGCCGTGTACGGCGTACGCTCTCCGTCCACGCGCCCCGCCCACCCGGGTCGCGCGCCGCTGCCTGGATCGGTCCGGGTGAACACCGTGGACCGGCAAACCTACCTGGAGACCATTGGGGTGTGGCCAAGCGGTAAGGCATCGGCCTTTGGAGCCGAGATTCGGAGGTTCGAATCCTCCCGCCCCAGCTTCCACTCATGAAAAGAGACGACAAGTTCCTTCTCTTCTCCGGTTCATCCAACCCCTCGCTGGCGGAAAAAATCGCCCGCCACCTGAAGATGGAGCTCGGCAACGCCGTTCTCGAGACCTTCTCCGACGGCGAAATCCGCTTCCAGAGCCAGGAGAACGTGCGCGGCGCCGACGTCTTCGTCATCCAGGCCCTCTCGGCAGACATCAACTTCCACATCATGCAGCTGCTGCTGATGGCCGACGCCTTCAAGCGCGCCTCGGCCCGGCGCATCACCGCCGTCATCCCGTACTACGCCTACGCCCGCCAGGACCGCAAGGACCGGCCCCGCGTGCCCATCTCCGCCCGCCTGATGGCCGACCTGATCGAGACCGCCGGCTTCTCGCGCGTGCTCACCGTCGATCTGCACGCCACCCAGATCCAGGGGTTCTTCAACATCCCGGTGGACAACCTGATGGCCCTGCCGGTCTTCATCCGCCACTTCCAGGAGATGAAGCTCGCCAAGCTGGTCATCGTGTCGCCCGACGCCGGCGGCGTGGAGCGGGCGCGCCTGTTCGCCCAGAAGCTGAACGCCGAGCTGGCCGTCGGAAACAAGCGCCGCACCAGTCCCAACGTGGCCCAGATCATGCACATCATCGGCGACGTCCAGGACCGCCACGTCCTGATCGTCGACGACATCATCGACACCGCCGGAACGCTCGCCCAGACCGTGAGGGCGCTGAAGGAGAAAGGCGCCCTGGAGGTGTACGTGGCCGGCACCCACGGCATCTTCTCCGGCGAAGCGTACACCCGCATCGCCGCCGCCCCCATCCGCAAGATCTTCGTCACCGACTCCGTGCCGCTCCGCGCGCCGGAGGTCCTGGGCGACAAGATCGAGGTGCTGTCCGTCGCCGAACTTTTCGCCGACGCCATCCTGAGCATCCACGAGGAAACATCCGTTTCCAAGTTATTCCTATAACCCGAGGTGAATTCATGGAGAACATCTTTTCCATCCAGGCCGACGCGAGACCGGCGATCGGCAAGAAAGTGAACAAGGAGCTCCGCCGCGGCGGCCGCATCCCGGCCATCATCTACGGCGGCCAGGCAGACCCCGTCGCCGTCTCCGTCGCGGTCGGAGACGTCAAGTCGATCCTGAAGTCCGAGAGCGGGGAGAACACCATCCTGCGCATCTCCCAGGACAAGCACGAAGTCGATGCCATGATCAAGGAGCTCCAGTACGACTACCTCTCCGGCCAGATCAAGCACGTCGACTTCATCCGCATCGACCTGAACAAGCCGGTCGACGTCGAGGTGCCGGTGATCCTGCACGGCGAGGCCGTCGGCGTCAAGCTCGAGGACGGCATCCTCGATTTCAACACCCGCGAGGTGCTGGTGCGCTGCCTGCCCACCCGCATCCCCAAGGAATTCCGCGTCGACATCTCCGGGCTGCACACCGGCCATTCCTTCAAGGTCGAGAACCTGCCCGCCAGCGAAGGCGTCCAGTTCCTGTCGCAGCCGCAGACGGTCATCTGCTCGATCGTGGCCAAGGGCAAGGAAGAAGCGGAGGCCGCGCCGGCCGCCGCGGCCGCGCCCGCCGAGGGCGCCGCCGCTCCGGCCGCCGAGGCCGCCGCCGCCCCGGCCGCCGCCGGAGACAAGAAGCCCGCAGGCGACAAGAAGCCGGCCGAGAAATAGGAGGCGTCGATTTTTGTCTGCATCGGACTGGGCAACCCCGGCCGCGAATACGAGCGCTCGCCGCACAACGCCGGCTTCCTCTGCATCGACCACCTGCTCGTCTCGCTGGGAGGCCGCATGAAGCGCCGCAGCGGAACGCTCGAGCACGGCAAGGTGTCGCTGGCCGGGACGCCGCTGGTGCTGGCCCGGCCGCTCACCTACATGAACGACTCCGGCCGGGCGGTGCACGCGCTGCGCTCCCTCTATGCCTTCGACCTGGCGGAAATGGTCGTCGTCTACGACGATGTCGACCTGCCGCTGGGAGAGGTGCGCGTGCGCGCCCGCGGTTCGGCCGGGACCCACAAGGGGATGAAGTCGGTGCTGGCCGCCACCGGCTCGCCGGAGTTTCCGCGCGTGCGAATCGGCATCGACCGGCCGGGCCGCAGCCGGGACATCGTGCACTACGTGCTGGCGCCGCTGCGAGGCGACGCCTGGCAGGCCCTGCAGGAATCCAGCGCACGGGCGGCGGACGCCGTGCGCACCATCGTCCAATCGGGCGTCACGGACGCCATGAACGCATACAACAGGAGAGCCAACTCCTTGCTTCCCGGCGAGAGACCGGGAGGCTAAACATCCACAAGGAGGACACATGACTGGCACGTACGAGATCGGTTTCATCGTCTCGCCGGACTCCCCGGACGAAGAGGTCAAGAAGATCATCGAGTCCGTGTCCGGCATCATCCGGAAGGGTGGCGGAAACGTCACCAAGGTCGACGAGTGGGGCGTGCGCAAGCTCACTTACCCCATCCGCAAGCACAACGACGGCATCTACGTCTTCGTCCTCGCCGAGACGGGCGACGGGCAGATGATCAGCCAGGTCGAGCGCCGCCTGCGCCAGGTGGAGCGCGTCATCCGCTTCATCACCCTGCGGCTCGACGAACGTCTGCAGAAGTCGAACAAGCTGACCAAGAAGTGGAAGAAGATCGACCGCGTCAACCGCAGCAAGCAGGAAGCCAAGGCCGAGCAGGAGCGCGAGGCCGACACCCACAGCCAGGAGGCCAGCGATGCAAACTAGACCCCCGTCCGACGGCAAGCCGCAGAAAAAATACTACCTCAGCCGCAAGAAGTTCTGCCTGTTCTGCAAGGAGCGCGTCCACCTCATCGACTACAAGAACCACAAGCAGCTGGAAAGCTTCATCGCCGAGACCGGGAAGATCCTGCCGGCGCGCATGAGCGGCACCTGCCCCTACCACCAGAAGCAGCTGAGCAAGGCCATCAAGCGGGCCCGCCACATGGCGCTGGTGAAGTACATCGAGGCGAAGTGAGGCGCGCCATGAAGGTCATCCTGACAACCGACGTCGACAAGCTCGGCCAGATCGGGGACGTGGTCGAAGTGAAGCCGGGGTTCGCCCGCAACTATCTCTTCCCGCGCGGCCTGGCCGAAGAGGTGACCGCCCACGCCGTGGCGGTCATGGAGAAGCGCAAGAAGAAGGTCATCCAGAAGCTCGAGACGGAGAAGCTCTCCGCCGAGCAGCAGAAGGCCCGGCTGGATCCCATCGTCCTGCGCATGACCAAGAAGGCGGGCGACAGCGACGTGCTCTTCGGCTCGGTCACCATCGTCGAGATCGAAGAGGCGCTGCGCGCCCAGGGCGTCGAGGTTGAGCGCAAGAAGATCCACCTCGAAGAACCCATCAAGCGCCTGGGCAACTACACCTGCAAGATCAAGCTGCACCGCGACGTGGAAGCCGAGATCAAGATCGAGGTGCACAAGGAAGGCGAGGAAGCCACCGCCGGGTAACCGTGACCACCGCCGCGGTCGATCTCAAGAAGACGCTGCCCCACGATGAAACGGCCGAAAAGGCCGTGCTGGGGGCGATGCTGATCGACAACCGCTGCATCAACGAGGTCTTCCTCGAGATCGACCGCGACGACTTCTTCATCGACGCCCACCGGCTCATCGCCGCCGCCGTCAGCAAGCTGGTGGACGCCGGCTCCTCCGTGGACATCGTCACCGTCTCCAGCTTCCTGGAGCGCAACAGCGAGCTGAAGTTCGCCGGCGGCAGCGGCTATGTCTCGTCCCTGGTCGACGGCATTCCCGAGACCCTGAGCGTGGTCGACTACGTGCGCATCATCAAGGACCGCTCGGCGCTTCGGAAGATCATCCTCACCTCGCTGGGCATCATCCAGAAAGGGGTGGAGCCGGCCGCCAACACCGAGAGCCTGATCGACGAGATCCAGGAAGACATCATCAAGATTTCGGAGAACCGGGTCAAGCAAGGGTTCGTCCCCACCGGCGCGCTGGTCGCGGACACCATGCAGCACATCGAGACCATCCAGAAGCACGGAGAGAGCTCGGGGCTGAAGACCGACTTCGACGACCTGGACGCCATGGTCTCCGGATTCCAGCCCACCGACCTCGTGGTCATCGCGGCCCGTCCGTCGATGGGCAAGACCGCGCTGGCCCTGAACATCGCCGTCAACATGGCCGTCAAGCACGACCACGCGGTGGCCTTCTTCTCCATCGAGATGTCCCGCCAGCAAATCATGATGCGCCTGCTGGCCACCCGGGCCCAGGTGAGCATGGCCTCCATCCGCACCGGCAAGCCGCACCTGACCCAGAAGGAGTGGCACGCGCTGGAGATGGCCGCCAGCGAACTGGGCAATTCGAAGGTTTACATCGACGATTCGCCCACGCTCTCCATCCTGGAGATGCGCACCCGCGCCCGCAAGCTCAAGTCGAGCGGCCAGCTCGACATCATCTTCGTCGATTACCTGCAGCTGATGAAGGTGACCGGGGACATGCTGCGCCGCAGCGATTCGCGCGCCCAGGAGGTCGGCATCATCACCGCCAGCCTCAAGGCCCTGGCCAAGGAGCTGAATGTCCCGGTGGTGGCCATGGCCCAGCTCAACCGCTCTCCGGAAACGCGCGGCGTGCGCAAGGAGAAGGGCCCCAAGTACCTGCTATCCGACCTGAAGGAGAGCGGCGCCATCGAGCAGGACGCCGACCTGGTCATCTTCCTGCACCGCGACGACCAGATGGACAAGGACACCGAACGCAAGGGCATCGCCGACCTGTTCATCGCCAAGCAGCGCAACGGCCCGACCGGGAAGATTTCGCTGGCCTACATCGACAAGTACACCAAGTTCGCCAACATGGAATTCAGCACCCGCGAATACTGAGCCCCGGCGCGCCGGCGGTCCCCCGCGCCCGGGCGTCAGGGAGCGGGCGGATCGTCGCCGTGGCCCGACTCGGCCAGCAGCAGCTTTCCCAGCAGGTAGATGTAGACGTCGCTCTTTCGCATCCGGCCGGGGTCCATGCCGTGCAGGTCGAACCAGAACAGCGACAGCCGCCGCAGGGCGGCGAACAGGTTGACGAAACGCTCCCGGCTGTCGGGCCACTCCTGTTCCAGCATGGCCCTCAACTCGTCGTGGAACCGCTTCGCGCGCTCCCGGACCGGCAGCGGCTCGCCGGTCCCGCCGGGGGACGGCGCGGCGGACTCCAGGCTCTGGCCCACGTCGTCTTCCAGCAGCAGGTCCGCCTGGAAGCGCACGAAGGACCGGAACTGCCGGAAGCGCTCGGCGTTCTCGGCGGAATCGGGGGCGGCATGGGGGGGGCGCTTCAGGAAATCGAGCATGTACTGGAGCAGCAGCTTGACGTTGTGCAGCCGCTCCCGGGACTTGAAGTACTGCAGCATGTTCGCCGGGTCCAGCTGCTCGTCCAACCGCTGCAGCAGGGCGATATCGCCCTTGGCCTCGAGTTTCGAGAGGTAGTGGGCGACGTCCCAGACGATCAGGTCGCGCTCGAAACGTCGCAGTTTCTCGCGGTCCATCCTTCGCACCACTCCGTTGGATCCATCATACCACGGAACGGGGATGGTTGACAGCCGGAAAGGGCCTCAGTCGATCCCGCGCCGGGCCAGGATCGCGTAGTCGTAGGGGACCCGCATGCGTTCGCCGATGGAGCGCAGGGCCCCGTCGCCCGCTTCGCCGGCGGCGCCGAGGGCGTCGGCGGGAAGTTGCGGGGCGGTCGCCGGCTGGCGAACGATCACGGGATCGGGGAAGCCGGCCCAGGAGACCAGGAACTGCAGCAGGGCGGGCGGCAGCGGGCGGCGATGGGTGGGGTCGACCCAGAAGTCGCAGGCGCCCACGACCGGGTTCTCCGGGTTGGGAGTCTCGAGCAGCAGCAGTCCGCCGGAGCGCAGCGCCCGCCGGCTTTCCGACAGCAGGGCGAGCAAGGCCGGCAGCGGCAGGTGCTCGACGACGTGGAACGCGCTGACCCCGGCCAGGGTGGCGGCGGGGCAGGCGGCCAGGCAGGGGAGCAGGTCGCCTTCGGTCACGCGCAGCCCGCGCTCCCGCGCCGCGGCCAGCAACCGTCCGTCCAGGTCGACGCCGCGCGCCGGGACGCCATTCTCGCCGAGCAGCTCCAGCCACTCGCCGCGTCCGCAGCCGAGATCGAGGAAGTCGCTGCCCGGCGCTTCCCGCGCAGCCGCCCGCGCTTCCGGCAGGTAGTGGGCGAGGCGCCGGCGGATGAGATCGCGCGGCCCCCGGAAGCGATCCTCGAAGGCGGCGTAGAAACCGGCCCCCGCTCCCGCCCCGGGGGGGGACGACGGCCCCCACTCCTGCAGGGCGCGCGCCTCCAGCCGCTCCAGCCGCGCCTCCAGCTCGTCGAACCGGGAACGGCCCCAGGGCCAGCGACGTCGCTCTGCTTGAGACAGGCGTTTTCCGCGTGCGTCCATGGTGATGGCCATTTTACGGGGATTCCGTCCAACTGTCAACGAACTCCCCGCGGCTGCGAACCCGAGGAGGAGCTTGGCAGGCGCGACCCGCGACTGCGAACCCGAGGAGGAACTTGGCAGGCGCGGCCCGCGGCTGCGAACCCGAGGAGGAACTTGGCAGGCGCGGCCCGCGGCTGCGAACCCGAGGAGGAGCTTGGCAGGCGCG
>CAYZNT010000004.1:0-59927 GCA_964479735.1 uncultured Clostridia bacterium | reverse complement strand
CTTGGCAGGCGCGGCCCGCGGCTGCGAACCCGAGGAGGAGCTTGGCAGGCGCGACCCGCGACTGCGAACCCGAGGAGGAACTTGGCAGGCGCGGGCGGCTCCGCGTTGCGCCCCCGGCACCGTCATGCTATCATGGCGCCACAGGGCCCGGCAGCCGCCGCCTGACGCGGGGCCGCGGGCGTCTTCTCATGATCTCGGGACTGGGACGCGCGTTCTTCCGATTCGCCGAGCACACCGGGCGGATGGTCATCCTCGCATTCCGTTCCACCCGACTCATCTTCCATCCCTCCTTCCAGGGCCGCCTGGTGCTGCACCACGTCACCAGCGACGGCCTCGGCTCGATCCCGGTCATCTTCCTGATGTCGGTTTTCACCGGGGGGGTGCTGGGGCTGCAGAGCTTCTTCGCGCTGCAGCGACTGGGCGCCGAGATGTTCACCGGTTCACTCGTCGGAGTGTCCCTGACCAAGGAACTGATCCCCGTGCTCGCCGGCCTGATGCTGGCCGGACGGGTGTGCGCCTCCTACAGCGCCGAGATCGGCACCATGACCGTGACCGAACAGGTGGACGCCCTCTACACCTTCGGGGTCAATCCCGTCCAGTACCTGGTCAGCCCGCGCCTCGTGGCGCTGGCGATCATGGCCCCGGCCCTCACCCTGTTCGGCGATTTCATCGCCATCCTGGGCGGGCGGCTGGTCGTGCAGGTCGTCTGCCACCAGAACCCCATGTTGTTCGAATCGCAGCTGTTCACCTCGCTGGAGATGTGGGACATCACCTCGGGCATGATCAAGTCTTTTTTCTTCGGCCTGACCGTGGCCCTGACCGGTGCCTACTTCGGCCTGAACGCCGAGGGCGGCGCGCGGGGAGTGGGACGGGCCACCACCACGGCGGTGGTGGTCTCCTCGATCCTCATCCTGGTTTCCGATTTCTTCTGGACCAAGGTCCTGCCGTTCAGCCTGCGATGATCGAGATCGTCGGCCTGTACAAGTCGTTCGCCGGAAAGCCGGTGCTGAAAGGGCTCGACCTGACGATCCAGGCGGGCGAGACGACCACCGTCATCGGCGGCAGCGGCAGCGGCAAGAGCGTTCTCTTCAAGCATATCATCGGCTTGATGAAGCCGGACGCCGGCGAGGTCCGGATCGACGGCCAGGAAATCACGCGCCTGAAGGAGCGCGCCCTCTACGCGCTCGTCGAACGCTTCGCCCTGGTCTTCCAGGGCGGCGCCCTGTTCGATTCGCTGACCGTGGGCGAGAACGTCGCCTTCGGCCTGACCCGCGGCCACCGCGCCGACGGCGCCACCCGGGCCCGGGTCGCCGAATGCCTGGCCCAGGTGGGCCTCCCGGGCAGCGAACCGCTGATGCCCGCCGAGCTGAGCGGCGGAATGCGCAAGCGGGTGGCCATCGCCCGCGCCATCGCCAAGAAGCCGCGGATCATTCTCTACGACGAGCCGACGACCGGGCTGGACCCGATCATGGCCGACGTGATCAACGACCTGATCATCCAGGTCGGCTCCGAAAAGGACATCACCACCCTGGTCATCACCCACGACCTGACCAGCGCCTACAAGATATCGGACCGGATCGCCGTCCTGATCGATGGCCGCATCGTCGAGGCCGGCGGTCCCGATGACATCCGCCGCACCACCCACCCCCACGTGCGGCAGTTCATCGAAGGCCGCTCGCGAGGGCCCGTGCATACGGAGTGAGGCAATGAAAAAAACCTACCTGCTGGGGCTGTTCGTGCTGGCCATGCTGGCCATCGCCGGCTATTTCGTTCTCAAGACCGAGAACCTGGCCGTGCTGTTCATGCGGGACCGGCTCTACGAGATCCGCGGCCATTTCCCCTCCGCCGCCGGCATGTACCCGCGGGCGCCGGTGCGCTTGGCCGGGGTGAAGATCGGCCACGTCGAATCGATCAGCCTGGACGGCCGGACCGCCCTGGTGCGCATGCTGATCGACAAGAAGTATCCATTGAGCTCCGATGCCCGGGCCATCATCTCCACCGTCGGTTTCGTCGGGGAGCGCTACGTGGAGATCGTCTACAAGGAGGAGTACGCCGAGGAGCGCCCCGCCACCATCCGCCCCGGCGGGGAAATCCAGGTGATCGAGCCGTTCAGCCTGGACGAGTTGAAGATCCGCATCGACGCCATCTACGCCCGCGCCGTGACCATGCTCGACTCGATCAACGCGATCGTCGGCGAACGCCAGTCGAGGGATTCCATCCACGCCACCCTCGCCAATCTGAACCAGGCCTCCGGGCGCCTGCGCGACCTGCTCGCCGAGCCGGGCGGAGTCACCCGGCTGCTGGAGCGCGCCGGCTCCGTCGCCGACCGGCTGAACGAGGCGGTGAACGCCATCGACCGCTTCACGGCCCGCGCCGAGTCGGCGTTGGGGGACGACCGGAGAGGCATGATCGCCGATTTGCAGGCAGCGGCCGGCAGCATCCGCGCCCTGGCCGACGACGTCCGCGAGATCAGCGGCGGCCTGAAGCGGGGGCAGGGGACGGCCGGCAAGCTGCTGACCGAGGATTCTCTTTACTCGAGGCTGGACCAGAGCGCCGCCGCCATCCAGGCGGTCGCCCAAGACCTGGAGAAGAAGACCAGCTCCATGAAGGAGTGGCAGACCGGACTCACCGCCCAGGTCGATTATTTCGCCCGACGCCGCCGCGCGCGCAGCGCGCTGGGCCTCCGGTTCGACGCCCGCCGTTTCACCTTGACCTCTGCGCTCAGCGAGGAGCCGCAGGGCGGACGGGTGCTGGTGACGGCGCTCGGCGGCAGCCGCTTCCGCTCCCTGACCGTCTCCGCCGGTCTCTTCGAGTCCCGGCTGGCCGCGGCGGCCCGCCTCGGGCTGCTCCGTGACCGGGTCCAGCTGGAGATGATCGCCTCCCGTTTTTACGGCGGGCAGACGCCGATGCTGCGCGCCCTGCTCTCCTTCTCCCTCAACCGGAACGGAAACGTGTTCGTGCAGGCCGGCTGGGCCGACCTGCTGAACCGCCAGCAGAGGGAGATGGTCGTCGGGTTCGGTCTGCGCAGCACGCGCCGCTGAGGGCACGCATGAAGGCCGCGGTCAATTCCTGGGAGTGCGTGGAGTGCGGGTACCAGAGCCCGAAGTACTACGGCCGCTGCCCGCAGTGCCAGAACTGGAACAGCCTGGTCGAGAGCGCCCCGCCCGACGAGGCGGCCGGGGAGGGGGGAGCGGCAACACCAGCCCGACAGGCGCGGCGGCTCACGGAGATCGACGGGCGGGAGGCCGGCCGTCTGGAGACCGGCATGGCCGAGTTTGACCGCGTGCTGGGAGGCGGCGTGGTGACCAACTCGGTGGTGCTGATCGGCGGCGAGCCGGGGGTCGGCAAGTCGACGCTGCTGCTCGAGGTGTCGGCCGCCCTGGCCAGGGCCGGCCAGAAGGTTCTCTACTATTCCGGAGAGGAGTCGGAACTGCAGATCAAGCTGCGCGCCGACCGTTTGGGGATCCGCGCCGACCAGATTTTCCTGCTCACGACCGGCACCCTGGAGGACCTGAAGGAGCAGATCGCCGCCATACGCCCGGGTTACCTGATCGTCGATTCCATCCAGACCGTCAATTCCGCCAAGACCGCCCATCTGTCGGGATCCCCGGCGGCCCTCCGGCACCAGACCGCCGAACTCACCGCCCTGGCCAAGGGCAGCGGCATGACCGTCTTCATCATCGGCCACATTACCAAGGAAGGGCAGCTGGCCGGGCCGAAAACTCTCGAGCACATGGTCGACGCCGTGCTCTATTTCCAGGGCGAAACGCAGACCGACATCCGCATCCTCCGGGCGGAAAAGAACCGTTTCGGGCCGCTGAACGAGGTCGGGGTCTTCCAGATGGGGGAGCGCGGACTGGAATCGGTCCAGGACCCCTCCCAGCTGTTCCTGCAGCACCGCCATGCCTTGGAGCCCGGCACGGCCGTGTTTCCCGCGATGAACGGCATGCGCGCCCTGATGACCGAGGTGCAGGCCCTGGTGAGCGAGAGCCCTTTCGCCGGCAACCCTCGGCGCATCGCCATCGGTTTCGATTCGTTCCGGATGTCGATGCTGATCTCGGTGATCGAAAAGAAACTGAAATTGCCTTTTTACAAGTCGGACGTCTTCCTGAACATTACCGGGGGGATGAGCGTTCGTGACCCGGCTGCCGACCTGGCGGTGATCGCCGCCCTCGTCTCCTCCTACAAGGGGGTTCCCGTCTCGAGCCAGGGCACTTTTCTGGGGGAAGTCGGCCTGACCGGAGAGGTTCGACCGGTCAGCTTCTTGGAAAATCGTTCCAAAGAGGCTATAAGAAAGGGTTTTTTTACAATCCACCTGCCCAGCTCCCAGGCCGGGCTGAAAGGACTCGCCAACGGGAGCCAGTTGGTGGCCATCGATTCGATCCACGACCTGCAGGCGGTTTTCCGCAAGAAACCGGGCTGACCAGAAGCTCCGGGCGACTTGCATTGCAAAGTCAGCCTGAATACGTTAAAATGTATTTGTCTCCTACTCTCAAGCGAGGTGCACTACTATGTTCGTTTTCCTCTACAAGCTCATTTTTATCGCCGTTTTCGCTCTCATCGGCTACCACTACCCGCCGTTCAGCGTGAGCCCCGCCTACGGGCTTCTGCTCGGGGCCGGATTTGCTTCAATATTGGCGCTCTTGGCGTACAAAATCAAGAATTCCGAGCTGAAGTACATCTGGAGTGCCGTAGTCGGCCTGCTCGGCGGAGTGCTGATCGGATGGATCACCTTTCTTCTGTTCGACAAGATCTCCATGGCCTGGTCCGCCTATATCTTTTTCAAGTTCCTGTTCCTTTTCGGATTCCCGGTCGCCGGCCTTTTCATCGGGATCCAGAAACCGGTCATCTTTTCTCCCCTCAACATCAGGGAGTTCCTGCGCGGGTCCAGCGCCTTCACCCAGTCCTATCTGCTGGACACCAGCGCCATCATTGACGGCCGCATCGTCCCGATCGCCACTTCGGGGTTCGTCGAGGGAGAGCTGATCATCACCCAGTTCGTGCTGGCCGAACTGCAGTTCATCGCCGATGCCAACGACCCAAACAAGAGGATCCGCGGCAAGCGCGGCCTGGACGTGATCGAGCAGTTGCAGGACAACAAGGACATCTCCGTGACCATCCTCAACAAGAATATCTCCGGTGTCAAGGAGGTCGACCAGAAACTGGTCCTGCTGGCCAAGGAGCACAATTTCAAGATCATCACCAACGACGTCAACCTGAGCAAGATCGCCAAGCTGCAGGACGTCAGGGTGCTCAACGTCAACGAGCTGGCCTTCGCCCTGAAACCGATCGTTTACCCTGGAGAGAAACTGGTCGTCCGCGTGGTCAAGGAAGGCAAGGAGAAGAAGCAGGGGCTGGCCTATCTGGAGGATGGCACGATGGTGGTCATCGATGACGCCAAAGGTGACATCGGCACCGACCAGGAGATCGAAGCCACCTCCGTCCTGCAGCTGGCATCGGGAAAGATCATTTTCGGCCGCAAGACCCAGGCGGCCCAGTAGGGGAGCATGATCAAGATACGTTCGGGAGTCGGATACGACATTCACCGGCTCACGCCCGGCAATGGTTTGTACGTGGGCGGGGTGAAGGTTTCCACGGAGCTGCAAGCCGTTGCCCACAGCGACGGGGACGTGCTGATCCATGCGCTGATCGACTCTCTGCTGGGTGCGCTTGGCGAACCCGACATCGGAGAAGCCTTTCCCGACACCGACCCTCGTTACCGGGGAGTGCGCAGTGAAACCCTGCTCGCCGAGGTGAGACAACGGGTGGCGGCCCACGAGGCGGAGATCCAGAGTGTCGATTGCGTGGTCATCGCCGAGACTCCGAAGATCAGTCCTTTCAAGGCGGAGATCCGAGAAAAGCTTTCCGCACTGCTGAATATGGCTCCCGAGGACATCAACCTGAAGGCCAAGACGAAAGAGAAAATGGATTCGGTGGGCAGGGGAGAGGCAATCGAGTGCTTCGCCGTTTCCATGGTTCGTCTGAACCGGTAGCCGGACAACATGGGCCGCCCCTTGCCGCGCATCACCATCATCGGTGTGGCCAACACCGGCAAATCGACACTCTTCAACCGGCTGCTGGGGCGTCACAAGGCCCTGGTGCACAACCAGCCGGGCATGACCAGGGACATCTTCAGGGCGCGGCTGGACATCGATGATCGCCATTTCTACCTGCAGGACAGCGGAGGGTTTTTCGCAGGCTCCGACATCATCACCACGGAGATCAACAAAAAAATCTTCCGCGAGGCCGAGCGATCGGACCTGATCATTTTTCTCTTCGACGGAAGGCGGGAGATGCTGGGATATGAAAAGGATCTCTATCTCGACGTCATTCGCCTGCGCAAGAAGATGATCCTGGCGGTCAACAAGGTGGACGTTCCCGAAAAGCACGTCGTGCCAGGTTGCTACTACGCTCTGAAAAGGGACCTGGTCCTGATATCGGCAAACCATAACATCGGAATCGAGGAGCTGAAGGGCCAGATCCTGCGGGAAGCGGCCGGCGGTTCAGCCGATGGGGAGTTCGACGACGAAGAGATACCCCGCATATCGGTCATCGGCAAGCCGAATGTGGGGAAATCGTCGCTCATCAACCGCATGCTCAACGACGAAGCCGTGATCGTCTCCCACATTCCCGGAACGACACGGGATTCGATCGACCTGGAGATCCAGCGCAACCGCGAGCGCTTCATTCTTGTCGACAACGCTGGCATCCGCAAGATGCAGAAACTGAAGGAAAACACGGAGAGCGCGGCCGTCGTACGCGCCGAGCAGACTCTCAACCGGGCCGACGTGATCATCCTGGTCGTGGACATCTCCCACAAGATCGACCAGACGGACCTGCTGATCGCCGGCAAGGTGATCGCGGCCAGCCGACCGGTCCTCGTGGCGGCCAACAAGGCCGACCTCGTTCAGGATCCGGCGCAGCTCCAATCGATGATCGGGGAGTTGCGCCGCCGGTTCCATGGCCTCTTTTTCGCTCCGATCATCCCCGTGTCCGCGGTCTCCGGAAAAAACGTCTTCTCCATGTTTGACCGGGCCGCCCACATCAACCGGCAACTGGGAGACCGGCTCAAGACGTCCGAACTCAACGATACCATCAACAGGCTGCTGACTGAAAAGAAGTATCTGACGACCGGGGGAGCCATTTTCCGGCCCAAATACGTGACCGTGGAGAGCCGAAAACCATTTTTTATCCGATTTTTTGGTCGGATTCCCGGCCGGCTCAAGGCATCCGACGAACGCCATCTCAAGCGGCGCATCGGTGAAGAGATCGGACTGGAGGGGGTCCCGATCTTTTTCAAGATGAGCCCGACCAAATAGCCCGCCCGTTATCCCCTGAATGTCGGCACGCCGACTTCGGGTCCGGAATGTCGGCACGCCGACATCGAACGAGGTGACGAAAAACCCGGTGAATCGGCATTCGCCTAACTCCTTTTGATATTGACAAACTTCGCCTTTTTTTTTATAGTGAAGGAACCTGAGGAGACGACGTGATCATAACGATTGCCAACCAGAAAGGCGGTGTGGGAAAAACGACGACGTCGATCAACCTGGCCGCCGCATTCGCGTTCATGGGCCACAAGACGCTGATGATAGACATGGATCCGCAGGCCAACTCGACGGTGACGTTCGTGGAGCGCGACCACAACAAGCACTCGGTATACGATCTCCTCGAGAACTCCGAGGTGACGTTCGAAGACGTGGTTCAGCAGACCTCCATCAGCAATCTCTCGCTGCTCCCCTCGAGCATCTCGCTGGCCAAGCTGGAATCGAAGCTGATCGGGGAGATCGATGGCCATTTTCGCCTGAAGGACAAGCTCGACACCTTCAAGTACAAATTCGACTTCATCCTCATCGATACGCCGCCCACGCTGGGGTTGATCACGATCAACTCGCTCGTGGCCGCGACGCACCTGCTGATCCCCATCCAGGCATCCTATTTCGCCCTGGAGGGAACGGACGACCTCCTGGAGACATACGAAAAGGTGAGGGCCCGCAGCAATCCGGGCTTGAACCTGCTGGGAGTCCTGATCACCCTGTACGACAAGCGGACCACGATCGCCAAGGACAGCGAAGACCACATACGCAAACTGTTCGCCGAAAAGGTGTTCAAGTCGGTCATCTCGAAAAACGTCCGCCTCGAGGAGAGCCCGGCTTACAAGGAGTCGATCTTCACCTTCGCCCCCAATTCGCGGGGCGCCATCGAGTACCAGGAACTCGCCAAGGAAATCATCAAGCATGCCTAAAAGAGCCGGATTGCCCGATTCCATGAGGATGAAACACGACCGCCACCTGGTCGAGGAACTCTCTTCACGCTCCCGAATTCCCGTCATCCGCAGCATCCCTGCGGAGAAGATCATTGCCGGCGAGTTTCAGCCACGCAAGGAGATGGGCGACCTGGAAGACCTGGCTCAATCAATCCGGGAGAAAGGAATCCTTGAACCCGTCATCGTCCGCCCCAAGGACGGCCAATTCGAGATCATCGCCGGCGAGCGCCGCTTCCGGGCCGCAGAATTGGCGGGTCTGCACGAGATCCCGTGCATCGAATACGACGTGCCGGACAACGAAGCGCTCGAGATTTCCATCATCGAGAACATCCAGCGAAAGAACCTGGACGTTTTCGAGGAGGCGGGATCGCTGAAGTCCCTGGCGGAAGTTTACGGATACACCCACGAGGAGATCGCCCAGAAGATCGGCCGCTCTCGTGTCACGGTCACGGAGCTGATACGCATCATGGACCTTCCGCCGGCCATCATCGGGCGATGCCAGGCCCTGAATATCGGCTCGAGGTCCTTCCTGTTGCAGCTGGCGAAACTGGAGGATGCGGGCGAGATGGAGACGGTCCTGGAGGAATACGAACAGGACGCCGTGTCGCGCGACGATCTGAGGGAGCGCCGCCAGGAGAAGTCGGAATCTGAGGGACGGGAGACGGGAGAGAAGGAAGCCGAGGATAGGAAAAAGCCGTTTCGATTCAAGTTCGTTTCGGAAGACAAGAAAGTCAAGATCCGCTTCGATATACGCGGCGAGCAGAGCCGAGAGAGAGTCATCCAGGTTTTGGAGAAGCTGATCCAGGAAATCCGGGATGGCGGGGTGGAGGACCTGAAGTAGCCCGATCCAGTCCACGTTTTCTTTCCACTCCACATTCTGGTTTACATAATATACATTATCCGACGTTGTTTAACTAGTTGCGCATGGACTTCTTCCCCTTCCATTCCTTTCCAATTTTCCGTGGGGATCTCGTCCGTATCCTCTGGCATTGCCGGGTCCATTCCGGTGGCATTGGCAATCGATGGAATTTGAGGCGGTGTCGGCCCTTGATGGTGGATCCACCCGGTCCTGGGTTTTCTACTCGTATCGAAGCGCTTCGACCGGATCGAGGCGCGCCGCCTGGGAGGCCGGAAAGATCCCGAAAAACAGCCCCACCCCGGTCGACACCGCCAAGGCGGCGATGACCGAGTAGAAGTTGATGGAAACCGGCAGTCCGGAGGCGGCTCCGATGATGAGGCTGACCCCCGCCCCTGTCGCGATGCCGATGACACCGCCGACTCCGGTCAGCACTACCGCCTCGTAGAGGAACTGGCGCTTGATCTCGCGGCTCCTGGCTCCGAGCGCCTTGCGCAGCCCGATCTCTCGGGTGCGCTCCTTGACCGAGACCAGCATGATGTTCATCACGCCGATGCCGCCCACCAGCAGGCCGATGGACGAGATGACGATCATGACGATGAAGGCGGCCCCGGTCAGCTGGGTGTAGAGCCCGGATATCGTCTCCTGGCCGAAGATGGAGAAGTTGTCCTTTTCGTTGGAGCGGACGTTGCGGCGGATGCGCATGACGTTGGCGATCTCTTCCTTCGCGGCCTCCAGCCGGCTGGTGTCACGGACCTTGATGAGGACGAAGACGTCGTCTTCGCCGGGATAGAACTTGCGGAAGGTCCCGACCGGCATGATCAGCAGGTTGTCACGGCTCTGGCCCATGAACTTGCCGCGCCGCTCAAGAACCCCGATAACGCGCAACTTTCGTCCCTCCACCACGATCGTCTTGTTGACCGGGCGGAGGTTGGGGAACAGCGCGTCGACCACCTCGGTGCCGATGACGCAGACCTCGCTGCGGCTGCGGTCCTCCATCTGGGTGAAGAAGCGCCCGTCCTCGACCGAATACTCTTCGAACAACTGCAGGTATTGCGAGTTCACGCCGATGATGGAGGGATTCTCTATCTCGTTGGCCTGGTATTTCACCTTCACCGGGGGCAGGAAGCGGAAATAGGATACCTGCGGGCTGGTGGCGGCCACGCTCGGGCAGAGGCTCGCGATGGCGGCGGGGTCTTCGAAACTCAGTTTCTTGCGCCTGCGCATCTCCTCGGGCAGGCGGCCGAAGTGGATGCCGGGCTCGAAGCGCGACACGTAGAGGGTGTTCGAGCCCATTTTTTCCAGCTCCTGGGCGAAGCTGGCGTTGATGCCCTCGATGACGGCCACCATGGCCACGATGGTCAGGATGCCGATGACGATGCCCAGAATGGTCAGGAAAGAGCGCAGCTTGTTCATGCGGATCGAGTCCAGGGCCATCATGAACACTTCTTTCACGAGCGCGGTTTTCATGCCTTTCTCCCCTACCCGCCGGCTACTCCGAGCGCAGGGCCACCACCGGGTCGAGACGCGCGGCGCGGTTGGCCGGGTAGATGCCGAAGAACAGCCCCACCGAACTCGACAGGAGGATGGCCAGCACGACCGACCACGGTTCGAGCCCGGCCGGAAGCGAAGTGAACGCCGAGATCGCCTTGGCGAACAGGAATCCCTGGACCAGCCCGATGGCGCCGCCGACGGCCGAGATGGTCGACGCCTCGATGAGGAACTGCAGCAGGATGTCGCGGCGCCGCGCGCCCACGGCCTTGCGGATGCCGATCTCGTGGATGCGCTCGGTGACGGCCACCAGCATGATGTTCATGATGACGATGCCGCCGACGAGCATGGAGATGGAGGCCACGAGGATCATGGCCATGAACAGCGTGCCGGTCAGCCTGTTGTAGAAGTCGATGAAGGTCTGCGAATCCTCGATGGAGAAGTCGTCGGCGTCGGAGTACCGAAGGTGGCGCCGGTTGCGCATGATGGTCCGCACTTCCTCCTTGGCCGCTTCGAGGCTCTCCACGTCGCGGGCCTTGACGTTGATGGTGATGCCCCGCCGCTGGGTGTTGTAGAACTTGCGGAACGTGGTGATCGGGATCTTCACGAAGTTGTCCAGGCTCATGCCCAGGATCTTTCCCATCGGCTTGGCGGAGCCGACGACCTGGTACTTGCGGCCATTGACCGTCAGCCAGCGGCCGACCGGGCTGCCGAAGGGGAACAGTTCTTTCTGCACGTCGAAGCCGATGACGCAGACTTCCCGGGCGTACTGCTCGTCGCTGGACACCATGAAGCGCCCCGTCTCCAGCTCGATGGTGCGGCCGGTCATGGTGTTGCCGTGGGTCTCGCCCTGGATGCGGATGTCCGACAGGCTCTTGCTCCCGGCCTTCACGACGCCATTCGAGCTGTATTCCGCCTCCACCAGGTCCGGCACGCGGGCGGCCTGCTTCAAATAGAGGAAATCGTCGTAGTCGATGCTCCGGCGCTTGAGCATCTCCTGCGCCTGTTTCAGCGACGTGATGATCTCCGGGGCGCGCGTCAGGGTGAACGAGTTGGAGCCGAAGGCGAACATCTGGTACTTGACGTAGCGGTTCAGCCCCTGGATGATGGTCACCACCGTGATGACCGTGGTCACCCCGATGACGATCCCGGTCAGGGTGAGAAACGAACGCAGCTTGCTGGCCCACAGGGAGCGCAGGGCGATGGTGACCGACTCTCCGACATTGATGTTCGTTTTCATGATTCTCCGGAATGTAGGGTACGGATGGACGGCAGCAATGGTTTTGGCCGGGATCCGCCCCCTATCCGGTCAGCTCGCAGAAACTGAATATGCGCCGGCCGGTGGCGCCGTCGCGGCGGTAGGAGGGGAAACGCCCGGGCAGGCAATGGGTGCAGAGGTGGCAATCGGCGATGGCCCCCTCCTCCACCCCGGCCGAGACCAGCGACCGGCGCAGGCCCAGCTTCAGGTCCAGGAGGAATTTGCCCCCCGCGCGGGGCGCCAGGATAGCGCCCTTGCCGGGGACGCCGGCGAAGGCCTCGGCGCAGTCGGGGCCGACCTCGTAGCAGGTGCCGGAAATAGCCGGTCCCAGAAAGAACTCGAGGCGGGCCGGCGGGATTCCCAACCCCGCCAGTCGCTCCAGCAGCCGGCGCTCGATCCCCTGGCGCAGGCCGCGCCAGCCGGCGTGGACGATGCCGGTCGCCCGGGGCCGCGCGGCCCGCTCGCGGAAGAAGAGCGGCACGCAGTCGGCCGTTTGCACCACCCCGGCGACGCCGCCCCGGGTGAGGATCAGGCCGTCTGCCTCCGCGCCCGGCGACCATTCCGCATCGCTCACGATGCGATCGCCGTGGACCTGGCGCAGGAAGAGGAGGCGCCGCGGGGCGAAGTGCCGCTGGAGTCCGCGGGCCGTGACCCCGAGCTCGCTGAACCCGTAGACGGTCCCCTCGGCCTCGAACAGGTTGAGAAACCCGCCTTCACAGGCCGTGCGCCGCGGGGCGGCGGGCGGTTCAAGGCTCATGACGGGTGATGATGAACTTGCGCACGGCGCGGTTGTGCTCGGCCAGGGTCTCGGAGAACGCGTGCGAGCGGTTGTCCTTGGCCACGAAATAGAAATAGTTGGACGTTTCCGGGTAGAGCGCCGCCTCGATCGAGGCCTGGCCGGGATTGCAGATCGGCCCGGGCGGCAGGCCGCGGTGCAAGCGGGTGTTGTACGGGGTGTCGAAGCGCAGCTCGTCCCAGCCCAGCTTGCCCCGGTAGCGGCCGATGCGCTCCAGGCCGTAGACGATCGTCGGGTCGCAGTCGAGCAGCATGCCCTGGCGCAGCCGGTTGTGGAACACCGAGGAGATGAGGAAGCGCTCGTCGCGCTCCGCCGTCTCCTTTTCGATGAGCGAGGCCAGAACGACCACCTGGCGAACGGTCATGCCGATGTCGCGGGCCCGCCAGATCCAGTCGTTGCCGAAGTTTTCGCGAAACCTGGCCACCATGAGGTCCACCAGTTCGCCGGCGGAGACGGTCAGGCGAACCCGGTAGGTGTCGGGAAAGAGGTAGCCCTCGAGGTCCCCGGCCCGGCCGTCGATGTCGCGGACGAGGTCCGGCCGCTCCGCCGCCTCGCGGAAGGCCCCTGGCCGGAAGCGCAGGTCGTGCTGCAACTGGCGGTCGATCTCGGCGATGGTCAGCCCCTCGCGAACCGTCAGTTTGAACAGCTCCACCCGGCCGTGGTGCAACAGGTCGATCACCTGGCGCATGGTCAGGGGCGGGCGCAGCCGGTACTCGCCCGCCTGCAAGGTCAAGCGGGAGCAAAATATCCTGTAATACAGGCGAAAGGTGAACGCATCGGCGATGACGCGGCTCTCTTCCAGCTTGACCGCGATGCGCTTCACCGAGTCGCCCCGGGCCACCCGCAGGCTGACTTCACTCGTGAATCCCGGGTTCGGTCGGGTGACGCGCAGGTAGAAGAGGCGGCCGGCCCAGGCCGCCGCCCCAGCCAGGGCCAGCAGGAGCAGCCAGGCGATCCGCTTCATCTCCGTTCCTCCAGGGCCGCCTCCAGGATGAGTTGGGCCGCCAGCGAGTCGATCGCCCTCCGGCGCCTGCCGGGTGACAACCGGGACTCGGACGCCCGCTCTTCGGCGACGAAGCTCGTCAGGCGCTCGTCGGCCGCCTCCACCGGCAGGCCGAGGCGGCGGCGCAGGAAGGCGATGAAGCGATCGGCCTTCGCCGTCGTCGATGTCTCGCTCCCGTCCAGCAGCACCGGCCGCCCGACGAGGACGCGGTCGATGGAAAACTCATCGGCCAGGCGGCGGACCTCCCCCAGCGACTGCAGGTGGCTGCGGTACGGGAATGGAGGCAGCGGGGTCACCACCCGGGTCTCCGAGTCGCCGATGGCCACGCCCATGCGCTTGGTGCCGAAATCAACGGCCAGCAGTCTCATCCACGTTGCTCTTCAGCCGGCTGCACCACTCGAAGCCATAGTCGACGAGGCGCGACAGCAGGTCGGTGAACGAAATGCCCTGGACCTGCCACAGCTTCGGGAACATGCTGATCTCCGTGAAACCGGGGATGGTGTTGATCTCGTTGACCAGGACCGCCTGGGTGCCGCTCTCGAGGAACAGGTCGACCCGCGCCATGCCGTTGAGGAACAGGCTGCGGTAGGCTCGCAGGGCGGTGTGGCGGACCGTCTCCTCCAGCTCGCGCCCCAGCCGGACCGGGATCTCGAATCGGGTCTGGTTCAGTACGTACTTGTCCTCGTAATCGTAGAACTCGCGGGACGGGATCAGCTCTCCGGGGGGAGACACCAGCAGCTCCTCGTTGCCCATCACCGACACCTCGATCTCGCGCATGCGGATGGCCTTCTCCACCAGCACCTTGTTGTCGTAGGAGAACGCCAGCTCGAGCGCGGCCGGAAGCTGGTCCGCGGAGGTCACCTTGCGGATGCCGACCGATGAACCGAGTGAGCAGGGTTTGACGAACACCGGGTATTGGAGCCTTTCCTCCACCAGGGCGCACGCCGTCTGCGGATCCGGGCGGGTGAAAACCAGGAAATCGGCCACCGCCAGCCCGTCCCGGGCGAAGAGCATCTTGGCCACGGCCTTGTCCATGGCCAAGGCGGAGGCGAAGCTGCCCGCGCCCACGAACGGCTTGCCGGCCATCTCCAACAGGCCCTGCACTCGCCCGTCCTCGCCGTTCGGACCGTGCAGCACGGGGAAATAGATGTCGGCGTCCAGGGCGGCGATGGCTTCTCTCCCCTGCCAGGGCAGGAAGGAGGCATACGGCTCGCCGGCGTATTCCGCCTCGCGGAACGAGTCGTTGCGCGTCAGGCACCAGTCGCCGGCGCGATTGATATAGACCAGGACGGGCTCGAAGCGGTCGCGGTCGAGATGGTGGTAGATGGCCGCGGCGGAGCGCAGCGAGATGGCGTGCTCCGCCGACTTGCCTCCGAACAACAGCGCGATGCTAGTTTTTTTCATGGTAGTACTTGTAGAAAAACTGGTTGCGCAGAATGTTTTTAACATAGTTGCGGGTCTCGGTAAAGGGGATCATCTCGATGAACTCGTCGTCGCTGGCTTCCGGGAACATCCGCAGCCACTCGTCCACCCGTCTCTCGCCCGCGTTGTAGGCGGCCAGCACCAGGGGCACGCGATCGCCGTAGCGGTCCAGCAGCGTCCGCAAATGGGCGGTGCCCAGGCGGATGTTGATCTCGGGCACCAGCAGGTCGGGCTGGGATACCGGGAGTTCCTGGGCGCGGGCGATATCGAAGGCCGTGCTGGGCAGAAGCTGCATCAGGCCGCGGGCGTCGGCCTGCGAACGGGCCGACGGCAGGAAGAACGACTCCTCGCGGATCAGGGCCATCACCAGCCACGGGTCGAGGCGGTTCAGGCGGCTGTGGTACTCGACTTCCGGCCGGAAAAACGTCGGCAGCACAAGCCCGCTGAGGAAATCGGGCAGGCGCAGTTCCTCGATGGTTCCCAGGTTGCGGCGCAGCCGAAGAAATGCCCGCTGGTAGTCGCCGCTGCGCCACAGCACGATCGAATCGGCCAATTGCAGCAGCCGGCGATCCGTCTCCCCCAACCCCGGGTCGCGCAGCGCCCAGGCCAGGGCGCCTCTGGCCTCGTCTGCCCAGCCCAGGGCCAGCAAGTCGCGCAGCAGGCGCCAGTGCGTTTCCAGCCGCGGCCCGACCCCCGCTTTGAAAAGGCGGCTGAAGCGCTTGATCATCGGCCGGTACCGCGCGGGATCGGTGATCCGGCGCACCGTGTAGTACGAGAACGGGTAGTTTTCCAGGGAACCCGGGGGGGAGCCCTCCAGCCGGTCCCTCCAGTAGATGCTGGCGATGCGGTAGGCGGGATGCGGCGAGTGGCTCCCCTGCCGGAAAAAGGGCAACGCCTGGTCGCGGTCTCCGAGCCGGTAGTGGATCCAGGCGGAGGTCCACAGGCTGCGCCAGTACTCCTCGTCCCGCTCCCCGCCCGGTTCGCGGAATCGGGCCAGGGCCGGCAGAGCCCGCTGGAAAAGGCCCTGCGCCAACAGCAACGACGCGACGTCGAACATCAGGCGGCGGTAGAGCCCGGGCTCCGCCCGAAAGCGATCCAGCCCCTCTTCCAACGCCGCCTCGCCGTCTCGACGCAGCCGGGTCTTGAACAGCAGGGCGTCGCGGCGCAGGCGATAGCGGTCGCTGCGGACGGAACGGAGGTGGGTGGCCATCGCCCCCCACTCCTTCCGGGCATATGCGAACTCGCCCCGGGTGAGGGCGAGCAGGTGGGGGAAGCGCCGGGCATGGGGCGCTTCGGCCCGGAATTCTCCCGCCTCGCGCTGAGCCACCAGCCAGGCGAATTTGTCTTGCCAAAAATCCTCGTCCAGACCGGCCAGCCACCGGTTCAGCAGCGCGCCGTCCAGGTGCTCCTGCCAGGGAAGCAGCCGGCCGCGGCGGAACAGCTCCCGGAAGGAGCGCACGGCTTCCGCGGAGCGGCCGCTGCGCGCCAGGCAGACGATGCGCTGGACGGCCAGGTCGTCGTCCGGGGCCGGCTGGCGGTTGAGACCGGCAAGAAACTCCGCGCAGCGGTTCTGCTTGAACAGGCAGCCCAGGCGGACGCGGAGGGCGCGCTCCGCGGCATACCCCTCCTCCCCGGCTCCCGTCTCGGCGAGCGTCTCCAGCGCCCGCACGTATTCTCCCCCCTTCCTCAAGCCGTCGGCGGCGACGATCCGGGCCAGGGCGCGCAGACCGGCGCTCTCCGACGAGGCGGAGACGCTGGCGGGGTCGGCCCGCAGCGTCGGAAACGGAGTTTGCAGCAGCTCTCGCAGCAGGCGGTAGGGGCCGGCCAGTTGCCGGGAAAAGGGGAAGTCGCCGCCGTCCTCCGCCGCCGGCGGCCCCATCAGCCAGGTAAGCAAAAAGGCGGCCGCCAGCGAGAAAAGGAGCACGCACGCCGACAGGTAGACGAGGGCAAACCTCTCCGGGCGCCGATTCTCTGCATTTCGCCGCGACCCCTGCCGGGGGGGGCGGCGTCGCCGGCCGCGGTCGGCCCCGGGGCGAACAGCCTCTCCCGAGCTCAGTGCAAGGCCTCGAACTGGTACCCCTTGAGTACGCCCCGGTTGCCCTTGCCCAGCAGCTTGACCATCTGCTCCTCGAAGTAACGCAGGTCGTTGAACTTTCGCAGGTACATCTCGCGGGCCTGGAGCAAGGTCTCCTTCAGGACGTCGTACAGGTTCCCGTTGCGGATGCCGTCTTCAACCACCCGCTGGTTGTAGAGAATGATGTCGTTGATGATGACGCGGGCCAGGCGCTCCGGGTCGTTCTCGCGCACGGGCGGTGCGGTCTTCTCCATCTCGTCGAAATGATCCGGGGCGGATCGGCCGTTCGCCTCGCCCGGCTCCGCGGAGTCGATGAATTCCTGGGTTTTCACCCGGGCCAGAATCTTCTGACGCAGCGGCAGCATGTCCAGGCTCAGCTCGCCGACCGCGGCGATGATCTCGATGGCCTTCTGGTTGATGGTCTGGCTGCCGAAGGCGTCGGCATAGATGACCGCCTGGGGCTTGCCCTTGACGAAAAAGGGCAGGACCAGGATCCGCTTGGGCTTGCCGCCGCCGAAGCGGTTGTAGATCAGGAAATCGTCGGGCTTGGAGAGAGGTTCGCCGGTGTGCGGCGTCTTGTTCTGCAGCACCTGCTTGAGGATGGTGTTGGCGGACAGGGAGAAGAACACCTTCTTCAGCTCTTCGTCGGAAATCTCTCCGTCCGCCCCGGAAAACCCCTTGCCTTTCCAGCCGACCAGCTTGTCCTCGCGCAGCAGGAAGAGGGCGGAGCGCTTGCAGAAGTGGTTGACGCCCTCGAGGATGTTGTTGATCAGGTTCAACTGGTTGGCGGCCGTGGATATCTTCTTGACGTGCTCGTGGATCACGTTCACCGGTCCGGCGCTGTCGGCGACCGGTGGCGGCTCGTCGACCACGAAATCGACGGGCAGTTCCACCTGCACGATTTCGTCCATCTGCTTGAGCTCGTCGATATGGGAGAGCATCTGGTTCTGGAACACGTCCAGGCGGTTGAAGATGGACTGCACCTTCTCGTTCACGATGCGCTGCAGCACGTTCTTGACGTCTTCCTTCCTCATGGGCTTCCCTCCTTTACACGCCGGTTTCCAGCCGGCTGGCCAGCAGCTCCGGCAGGCCGGCCTCGCGGATTTTCCGCTGGGTGGACTTCACGTCGTACGAATAGCGGACGAACTGGATCTCTCGTTTGGTCGAATCGAAAATGACAAAGCTGGAGTTCGGGTTCTTGTCGCGCGGCTGGCCGATGGAGCCGGGGTTGATCAGGTAGCGGGTGTTGGCGTCCAGCTTGATGCGAGTGTTGTCCAGCAGCGGCACGACGTCCATCTTGTCGTTGCGCAGGTAGTAGATGATCGGGAAATGGGTGTGGCCGAAGAACCCGATCGAGGTTTCCATGAACTTGAAGGACTCCACCGCTTCGAATATGGAAAAGACGTAATAGTCCTCGTCGAATGTCGAGCCATGGCAGATGGTGATGCAGCGGTCCACCACCATCGGCCCGCGGGACAGGTTCTTCAAAAACTGCAGGTTGCTCTCGGCGATGTGCAGCTTGGTCCACTCGGCCGAAAACGCCGCCGCCGGGTTGAACAGGGAGGACGACTCCAGGTTGGCGATGACCTTGTCGTGGTTGCCCCGCACGATGCTCACGTTGGCCATCTCGCGGAACAGGGAGATGACTTCGTTGGGGTTGGGCCCGTAGCCGACCAGGTCGCCCAGGAACAGGTACTTGTCGATCTGCTTGTTCTTGCGCAGGCTGATGAACTTTTCCAGGGCCTCGAGGTTGCTGTGGATGTCGCTGAAGATCAGGTACCTCATGCGCTCACCACCCGGAAGAGCGATTCCGCATGATAGGAGCTGCGCACGAACGGGCCGGATTCCACGGCCGCGAAGCCGAGCGTCAGGGCCTGCCGGCGCAACTCGGCGAACTCGGCCGGCGCATAGTACCGCTGCACCTGAAGGAGGCCGGGGCGCGGCTGCAGGTACTGGCCGATGGTCAGCAGGCGCACGCCGCTGCGGCGCAGGTCGCCCATCACCTCCGCCAGCTGGTCGCCGGACTCCCCCAGCCCGACCATCAGGCCCGACTTGCTGACGAAGCCCCGGGCGGAAACCTGGGCCAGCACGGACAGGGACCGGTCGTAGGCGGCGGGGTCGCGGTCGACGCGGGCATACAGGCCACGCACGGTCTCGATGTTGTGGCCGACCACGTCCGGAGCCGAGCCCAGCACGCGGTCGATCCACTCGCCGCGGGCGGAGAAGTCGGGGATCAGCACCTCCACGCGCATGTCCGGGCGGCCGGCGCGCAGGACGCTCACCACCCGGGCGAAATGACCGCTGCCCTGGTCCTCGAGGTCGTCGCGGGTGACCGAGGTGAGGACCGCGTAGCGCAGGTTCATCAACCCGGCCATTTCGAGGATGCGTTCCGCCTCCCCGGGGTCCGGAGGCTGCGGTGCCCCCCGGTCCACCGAGCAGAACCGGCAGCGGCGGGTGCATACCGGCCCCAGCAGCAGGAAGGTAGCGTGGCCGGCGTTCCAGCACTCGTCGGCATTCGGGCATCGGGCGCTTTCGCAGATGGTGTGCAGCCCGCGCTGGCGCAGCTCGCGCTTGAGCCGGAAATAGGCGTCCCCGGCCGGCAGCCTGGCTTTCAGCCACTCGGGCTTGGGCCCCATCCGCTCCATACTCCGCATCTCCCCTACGGCTGGATCAGGTACAGCTCGGACTGGGGGGCGGACAGCCACTCGGCGCCGCCCCCGCGCACCACCGCCATCTCTTCCACCGTCACCACGCCCTGCGTGGCCAGGTAGAGGCGGGGCTCCAGCGTGTACACCTGACCGGCCTCCACCGGCATGAAGGGCAACTGCCCGTAACGCTCCCAGGCGGGCGCCAGCAGGCCGCCGCCGTCGTGCGCGCCCCGCCCCACCTGGTGCCCCAGGGCGTGCGGGTACTCCGTGTACCCCTCCGCGACGATGTGGTCGCGGGCGATGCGGTCGATGTCCACGCCGCGGGCACCGGGTTTCAGGGCGGCGAACGAGCGCCGGATCGACTCCACGATCACGTCGAATCCGCGCTGCACGTCGGCGGGGGCGGCCTTCTCCCCGGGGCGCAGCAGGTACCAGGTGCGCTGCAGGTCGGAGCGATACTTGTCGACGGTCACCCCGAAGTCGATGTTGAACACGTGGCCCGGCTGCAGCGGCCGGTCGGTCGGCCCCGAGTGGGCCCCCGTTTCCTGGGGGCCGCTGAACACGGACGGGCAGTGGTCTTCCTCCCAGGCCGCCTCCAGCCCGCGGCGCTTGCGCTCCGCGGTGATGAATGCGGCCACGTCGCGCTCCGTCATCCCCGGTCGCACGTGGCGGGTGACGAGGTCGAAAATCTCCTGGGTGGCGGCGATGGCCCGGCGCATGCGGGACAGCTCTTCCTCCGACTTGCGGCCCCGCAGGGCGGCGATCAGCGGCTCGGCGGAGACGAACCGCGCGGGATACGGCGTGCCCTGCAGCAGGTCGAGCAGGCTGAGGTACTTTCCGTAGGTCAGCCCGTCGGCGGCGACGGAGTCCTTGGAGTAGTTGAGGGCGATCGACTTCGGATCGTGCCGCTCCAGGAGCTCCCGCAACGCCTGCTGCGGCGACCCCTTGTAGGAGATGACCGGGTCGAACAGACCCAGCCGGGTGAACTTCTCGGCGTCGAGGTTGCCGACGATGGCGGCGCTGCCCCCTCCCCGGAAGAAAAGGAAAAAGGAGAGCCAGGTGGCGCCGCTGCCGACGACGAAATCCATCGCGGGGTCGGTCAGCATGCCCGATTCGCGCTCGACCACCATCCACAGGTCGAGGTGGAGCTCCTGCAGGAGGTGATGCACCTGGGCGATCTTTTCCTTCTCCATGTCGATTCCCTAGCGCGCGCGCCGCGCGTCCCAGAACAGGTAGATGGACAGCAGGATGAACATGGCCAGCGCCACCTGTTCGCCCAGCAGCGTCTCCCCGACGGCCAACCGGTAGACCGGCTCCACTTCCCGCCAGCGCAGGATGGCGCCGATGACGCCCATGATGGCCCCGCCGGCGATGAAGCCGGAGGCGATCAGCGTGCCCCGCTCGACGCGTCGGTTGGCCAGCGCCTTGTCCGCCGACGAGCGCCCGACCAGGTGGGCGATGAGGCCGCCGATGACCAGGGGGGTGTTGAGCTCGATGGGAATGTACATGCCCAGGGCGAAGGCCAGGGGCGGAATGCCGACGGCCTCGATGGCCAGGATGAAGAGGGCGCCGACGCCAAGCAACAGCCAGGGCATGTGGGCGCTGGGATCCATCAGCGCCTGGATGAGGGCGGCCATGGCGTTGGCCTGGGGGGCGGCCAGCGAGCCGGGCACGTTGGGGTCGAAACTGTAGGTGCGGCTGAGCAGGAAGATGACCAGGCCGACGGTGGCCGACGCCACCACCGTGCCGATGAACTTGGAGTACTGCTGGCGCAGCGGAGTGGCGCCGAGCCAGTAGCCGATCTTCAGGTCGGTGATGAAGCCGCCGGCCATCGACAGGGCCGTGCAGACGACGCCGCCGATGAGCAGCCCGGACATCATGCCGAAGTCGCCCTGCAGCCCGAAGGAGGCGAGCACGAGGCTGCTCAGGATGAGCGTCATCATGGTCATGCCGGAAACGGGGTTGGTGCCGACGATGGCGATCGCCCGCGCCGAGACGGACGTGAACAGGAAAGAGATGACGAACACGGTCAGCATGGCGATGAGGCTCAGCTTGAAGGGATGGGCCAGCGGCGCCAGCACGGCGAAACGGTAGAAGAGCAGGATGAGCACCGCCGTGACCAGGATGAGCAGGAGCACGTACTTCATGCTCAGGTCGGTCTGGGTGCGCTCGGGCCGGGCTTCCGCCTGACCGCCCTTGCGGAAGATCTGCTTCAGCCCGGTTCCGAACGCCTGGCCGATGACCTTGGACGACTTGATGATTCCGATGACGCCGGCCATGGCGATGGCGCCGATGCCGATGTAGCGGACATAGGAGCGGAAGACCTCCTCGGCGCTCATCTGGGAGATCAGCTTGTTCGCCGGGGCGATGATCTCGGCGGGGATGAACTGGCCGAAGAAGGCGATGAGAGGTACCAGCAGGAACCAGGAGAGCAGCGATCCGGCGGCGATGATGGTGGTGTAGCGCAGGCCGATGATGTACCCCAGGCCAAGCACGGAAGCGAGGGAATCCATCTTGAACACGATGCGCGCCTTCTGGTAGAGCGTCTCCCCCAGCGGCAGGATGCGGGTGGTGAACACCTCGCTGAAGGCGTTGACCGACAAGACGAAGAAGTCGTAGATGCCTCCGACCAGCATGGAGACGACGAGCACGCGCGCCTGTTCGCCGCCCGCCTCTCCGGCCACCAGAATCTGGGTGGTGGCGGTGGCCTCGGGAAACGGGAACTGGCCGTGCATCTCCTTGACAAAATAGCGGCGGAAGGGGATCAGGAACAGGATGCCCAGGGTTCCGCCGAGGAGCGAGGCGGCGAAGATCTTGAACAGGTCGATGCCGATCGTCTTGTCCAGCCCCAGGATGAAGAGGGCCGGAAGGGTGAAGATGGCCCCGGCCACGACCAGGCCCGAGGCGGCGCCGACCGACTGCACGATGACATTCTCCAGGATGGTGCTCCGGCGGCGGAACACCTGGCCGGCGCCGACGGCGATGATGGCGATGGGGATGGCCGCCTCGAACACCTGGCCGATCTTCAAACCGAGAAACGCGGCCGCCGCCGAGAAAAGCACCGCCATGATCAACCCCAGGATGACGGCGCGGGCGGTCATCTCGGGGATCACCTTGCCGGCGGGAACGTAGGGGACGTACTCTTTGCCTGCCGGCAGCACCTCGAACGCGCCTTCCGGCAATCCTTTGATTTCCTGGTTGTCCATCCGGGCTCTCCTCAGTGGAATCGTGACGTGGCGTATTCCTTCACTTTGTTGAAGCGTTCGCTGTTGAAGCGGATCTGGTATCGGTCGCGCTGCTCCATGATGTAGGCGGAGAAGCGGGAATTCTGCTCGCTTTCCAGCTTGTCCTGGTAGGCCTTTTGCTTGGCGGCGGCGAACTCGGCGTCGCCGCTCAGCGTCCTGGCTTTGAGGCGCACGAGGGCGACGGCCTCGGTGAAGCGGATCGGCACCGAGAATCGGCCGGGTTCCATGGCGAAAATCCGGTCGTCCAGGCCGGCCATGGCGAACTCGGCCAGGCGGTCTCCGCGCCGGTACTCCGTCGTTTCCAGTTTCAGCTTTTCCCTGCTCAACAGGGTCTCGAGCGCTTTGGCGTCCGCCTGGGCGTTGAGCGTGGCGGCCATGGCCTGGGCGCGATCCTGCAGGGCGTCCAGCTTGCGGGAGCGAACCACTTCTTCCCGCACCCGGTCGCGCACCGCCGCCAGGGGCTGCCCCTGCGGGGCGGTGACCTTCTGCAGCTGGACGATGAAGACTGCGTCGGGCATCTCTGCCGGCGCGGACACCTGCCCGGGCTGGAGCTCGAAGAGACGGCGCGACAGGTAGCCCATGTCGTCGATCTTGGGCACGCCCTGGCCGTTGCTGAGCGACGTCAGGGCGACCGTCTGCAGCTTCTGCCCGGCTGCGGCGACGCGCAGGTCCTTGGCGTCCTTCACTTTGGCGTGGGTCCGGGCCATGCGCTCTCCGGCCAGCTGGCGCAGCTTGTCGTTCTCCAGCATGGTGCGGATGCGTGCCTTGACCTCATCGAAAGTCTCCTGCCGGTCGGCCACCCGCTCCGTCACCCGCAGCAGGGAAAATGCGCCACCGGCATCGACCGGCGAGGAGACGGCATTCAGGTCGAGCTTGTCGATGATGGTCTGCTCCGGGGCGGTGAAATCCCGCCACGCAAAGTATCCCCAATCACCGCCCTGCTTGGCCTTGTCGTCCTCCGACAGCTCCTGCGCCCGCTGGGCGAAGTTGTCCGCGGTGAGCGTGCGCGCGAGTTCAGTGGCTTTCTGGAGAACCTGCTCGCGGGTTTCGTCGGAGTATTTGAGGGAGATCCGCGACACCCGGGTTTTTCCCGGGACGCGGTACTGGTCCTTGTTGGCCATGAACTGATCGTACAGGTCCTTCTCGCCGATTTTCAACTGGGGGCGGAAATCGTTCAGCTTGAACAGAAGGGCTTGTCCGCTGCGAGTCTCCTCGCTGCGGAAGCGGTCGGCGTGCGCCTGGTGGTACGCCGCCAGGTCGGCATCGCTGACCTCGGGCGCCTCCTTGACGTCGGCCACGCGGAAGGCCACGTATTCCACGTCGGCCTTGTCGTTTTCCTTGCGGAAATCCTCGCGCAAGGCTTTCCAGTCGACCATCGCCCCGGCCGAGACCAGGTCGCGCAGCTTGTCGGCCAGAAGGCTCTGGCGCAGCTCGGACTCGAAATCCTTCGTCTGGATCTGGTTCAAGGCGAGCAGCCGCTCGTACTCCGCCGTGCCGATGAAACGGCCGTCCTGCTGGAAGCGGGCGTCGCCGCGGATGGCCTCCGCGAGCTCCCGGTCACTGACGGTCAGCCCCAGCCGGTCGCACTCCTGGCGGATGACGCTGGAGTTGACCAGGTCCTGCAGCGCGCGTTCCGGGATCTGCATCTGCTGGATGAGGGAGCGGCTGAAATTTCCCTTGAATTGCCGCCGGTAGCTGTCGAGGGTTCGCACGAGGTATTGCTGGAATTCCACGTCGGGCACTTCCTGTGAACCGATCGTGACCACGGCGTCCTCGGTCATCTGCTCGTTGCCGCCTATGCCCGAAAAGAATATGAACCCGCCGACAAACGCCAGGATGACGAGCCACAGGGTCCAGGAATAGGATTTGAAGTTGTTGCGCATCGATTTTAGCATCGCGGGTCCTCCACGCCGTTATTCATCTTTTCTCGCTTGTTCCTTCCATTCTCAGGTATATGGAAACCGTCGCCCCGCCCACCGAGTTGTTGCCGATGGTGATGTTGCCGCGGTGCTCCTGGATGATGTTGTACGCGATGGACAGGCCAATCCCCTTCTTCTTGGTGCGGCTCTTGGTCGTGTAGAAGGGATCGAAGGCCTTTTCCAGGTTTTTGAAGCCGCCCCCGTTGTCGTGGATCTCCACCACGGCGAAGTGGCCGTCCATGGATTGCTTCAGGGAGACGATCAGCCGGCCGCCGCCGGAGCCGTGGCTTTCGTGTATGGCCTCGACGGAGTTCTCGATCACCCCCTCGAAAACCTGCCACAGGGCGAAATGGTTGCCGAAGACCGGCACGTTCTCGGTGAAGTTGACCTTCTCCACCAGGATGTCCTGGTTCTCCGGCTTGGAGAAGACCACCTTGACCAGCTTCTCCAGCAGATTCGACAGGTTGATGTTCAGCTTGGTCTGTTCGGTGTCCGGGCTGAGTTGGTTCAGCTGCTCGATGATGGTCTTGATGCGCAGCGCCTGCTTCTGCACGCCCAGCAGTTTCTCGCGGATGTAGGGAGTGACGTCGTCGCGGATGACGAGCAGGTCGATATACCCCATGATGCCGGTCAACGGATTGTTGATCTCGTGGGCGAACCCGGAAACGATGGCGGTCAGCGATTTTTGCTTCTCCGACTGCACGGCCTGGGTATGCGAATCCCGCAGCTCCTGCATGGCCTGTTGCAACTTCTGGTTGGACAGCTGCAGCTCACGGGCGCGCGCGGCCACCTGGTCCTCCAGGTCCTTGCGGGTCGACGACAGCTCGCGCACCAGCGACTCGCTGCGCTGGAGCAGCTCGTTGACCTGGCCGCTGCAAAGGGAGAATTCGTCGTCTCCGCCGACCTGCAGCCGGAGGCCGGTGTCGCCGCGGGCGATCGCCTCCATCCCGAGCTTCAGGCGGTTGATGGGCCGGGTCAGGCGGTGGTGGATCAGGGCGAATCCCAGCCAGGCCAGCGCCAGCACCAGCAGGGAAATCCGCACGGTGGTGGTGGCGATACGCCGGCCCGCTTCGTCCGTCGCCTTGCAGGAAAACCCGAACAGGATGTCGCCCCGGCGACCGTCGCCCCCGGTGATCTGGATGGGCAGCCGAATCAGGAAGTAGGGCCGGCCGCCGACGGATTCGTTGCGCCCGGACTGGGCGCCCGGCCATGAGACGACCGTCGGCAACGCCGATTTCGCGTCTTGCGGACCGCTGAAAGCGAGTTCCCGGCCCTGCTCGTCGACGATGACGATGAAATCCTCCGCATTTTCGCCGGCCGGGACCGCCAGCGGTTCGGCCTGGCCCTGGAAACCACGCAGGCGCAACCGGGTCTCGGCTACGGCCGCGAAGGTGCGGGCGGTGCGGAGGTAGTTTTCTCTCGCCATCCGGGCGCAGGCGGCGGGGATCATCTTGTGGGCGACCACGGCGAATATCGCGATTCCGGCGAGGCAGAGCGCGGTGAAGGCGGCCAGCGACTTGGCTCGGAATGTGCGCAATAGTGCCATGGATTACGTAAATGGATATTTTATACCAATTGGGGGGATGTTTCAATTGGAAATCGGCGAAGCAGCGAAGAAAGTTGGGCGAAAACCTCCTTCAGCCCCCACGCCGGCCGATTATCCGAAAATCTCCTTCAGCCGCCGTGGGGAATCCCTCCAGTCGGGGGCCACGCGGACAGTCAGGTCGAGATAGACCTTCTTTCCCAGGTATTCTTCGAGCTCGCCGCGGGAGTTCTGGCCGATGGCCTTGATCTGGTCTCCGTGGTGCCCCACCATGATCTTTTTCTGGGAATGGGTCTCCACCAGGATCTCCGCCCGGACATAGACCACTTCGCCGCGGTCGGCGACTTCCTCGATGCGGACGGCGGTCGTATACGGAAGCTCGTCGCGAACCCGCTGCAGAATCTTCTCCCGGATCAATTCGCCCAGGTACTCGCTCTCGCTCTGCAGCGTCACCTGGTCGGCCCCGTAGAAGTCCTCACCCGGGGGCAGGTTGTCGAGGATCAGCGATTCGAGCAGCGGCAGGTTGTCGCCGGCCAACGCGGAGATGGGCACGATCTCCTTCCAGGAGAACAGGTCCTTGTTGCGCTCGATGCAGCCCAGGATGCGCGCCTTGTTGAAGCGGTCGATCTTGTTGATCACCAGGAACGCGGGCTTCGCCGCCTGGCGGACCAGCCCCAGGACGAAATCGTCCGGCCGTTCGTCGGCGATGTCGATGAAGTAGAGGATCAAGTCGGCGTCCAGCAGGGCCTGGTTCACCTCCTTCATCATCCGCTCGTTGAGCCGGAAGTGCGGCTTGTGGACTCCCGGGCAGTCGAAAAAGATCATCTGCCCTCGGGCGGTGGTCTTGATGCCCAGGATGCGCTTGCGGGTGGTCTGGGGCTTGTCCGACACGATCGCCACCTTGCGCTCCATGATGGCGTTGAGGAAGGTCGACTTGCCGACGTTGGTGCGCCCGACCAGGGCCACGTAGCCGGAGCGCCGGCGGCGTTTACCCCTGGGCATGGTGGATGCGCACCTTGCGGATGCGGTTCTTGTCCACTTCCAGGACCTCGTACACGTAGTCGCCGATGCGCACCTGGTCGTGGACCCTCGGGATCTTGCCCAGCTTGTACGAAATCAGCCCGGCCACCGTCTGGTACTCGTCCTCCTCCGTGAACTCGGTTTCCAGCCGTTCCTGGAGCTCGTAGATGCCGGTGTCGCCCATGACGATGAAATGGTCTTTTTCTCGGACGATCGCCTCGACATCGTCGTCGTATTCGTCCTTGATGTCGCCGACGATTTCCTCCATGATGTCCTCCATGGTGACGACCCCGGACACCCCGCCGAACTCGTCGATGACGATGGCGAACTTCTGCTTCGACTTCTGCATCTCCTTCAGCAGTTCCAGGATGCGCATGGTCTCGGGCACGAAGAATGGCGGCCGCAGGATCTCGCGGAGGGAGAAGCGCTCCTGGTTCCAGTAGCCGAAGAGGTCCTTGCTCAACACGACGCCCTCGATGTGATCGATTCGTTCCCCGGTGACGGGGATGCGCGACAGCTTCTTCTCGCGCACCAGGGCGACCAGCTCGTCGAGTCCGGTCCCGATCTTCGCGTAGACCATGTCCACGCGCGGGGTCATGATTTCGCGCACCAGCGTGTCGCCGAACTCCAGGACGCTCTGCAGCATCTCCTGGTCCTCCTCGGCGATCACCCCCTCCTTGGCGCCTTCCTCGAAAAAGACCTCCAGCTCCTCCTCGCCGATGTCGTCCCCCTCGTTCTCGCGGTCCTCGGTGACGGCGCCGTCGCGCAGGAAGATGGCCAGCAGGCGGTTCACGGGGTAGAACGCGTACCAGGCCAGCGGAAACAGGAACAGCAGGGCCTTGAGAACGCGCTCGCGGTTGAGGTAGGCGACGACGTACAGGACGACGTGGAACACCAGCAGCAACAGGGCGGCGATGCCCAGCAGCCGGATCCAGGGGGACGTGACCCACTGGCCGGAGTTCAGGAAAAGGCCGGCCAGCAGCAGCATCTCCAGGAAGAACACGAATGTGGACAGTGCATGGATGGCCAGGTCGAACTTGGCCACGTAGTCGAAATCGAACTTCGGCCCCTCGTAGCCCTTCAGGAACTTGGCCAGGGAAATGCGCGAGAAACTCTCGAAGGCGCTTTCCAGCAGGAAAAAGAGCGCGGTCGCCAGGAAAAGAAAGATCAACAGGACGATCATTGGATCTCCGATCCGAGGCGCGCCACCAAGCGGGCCTGCATTTCGAGCATGACGCCGGAATCCCGCTCGTGGTCGTACCCGGCCAGGTGGAGCAGCCCGTGGACGGCCAGCAGGAAGATCTCCCGGCGCAGGGAGTGACCCGCGGCGCGCGCCTGCTCCTCCGCCTTGGGCAGGCAGATGAGGACGTCCCCGGCGTAGCTGCGATTCGGCGGAACGGCTTCGCCGGCGGGAAAACTGAGCACGTCCGGAAGGTAGCGGCGGCGGCGGAAGCGGCGGTTCAGCGCGCGCGCCTCGTCCGCTCCCGCCAGCTTGATGGCCACGCCGCCGCCCAGGCCCACCTCCGCCGCCACGCGACGCAGGGCGCGGACGATGCCGGGCCTTCCGATGCCCCGCCCCCCGCCGACGATCTCAATCATGGGCCGGCCGCTCTTTCTGGAAATTGAAACCGGGATAGGAGATGCGCTGGTGGTAGATCGAGGCCAGCTTGTTGTAGAAGCTGCTGGCGATGATGTTCAGCGCCTTGAAGGTCAGCCCCTCGCACTCCGCGAACTGGCCCTCGGCGATGTCGGTGCTGATCAGCTGCTCGATGACGTTGCGGATCTCCTCGTCGGTCGGCGCGGAGAGGCTCTTGGAAGCCGCCTCCACCTGGTCGGCCAGCATGATGATGGCCTCCTCGATTTCCCGGGGCCGGCTGCCGGGATAGCGGAACAGGTTCTCGTCGAGATCGTCCACCCGGCCGTTGGCCGCCTGGCGCGCCTTCTCCCAGAAATACTTCACCACTTTCGTGCCGTGGTGCTGCAGGATGGCCTGGGTGACCTTGTGGGGTAGCTTCAGCTTCTCCGCCTGGTCCACCCCCTGGTGGATGTGCTGGATGATCATCTTGGCGCTTTCCTGGGGGCTCAGCCGCGGGTGCGGGTTCTCGTACACCGAGTGGTTCTCGGTGAAGAACTGCGGGTTGTCGATCTTGCCGACATCGTGGTAGAGGGCCATGGCACGGAGCAGCAGGGCCGAGAGCCCCAGGTCTTCGGCCGCCGACTCGGCCAGGGAGGCCACCATCTGCGAGTGGTGATAGGTGCCCGGGGCCTTCTCCAGCATCTGCCGGAATATCGGCAGGTTGAGGTTGGTCAGCTCGACCAGCTTCAGGTCGGTGACCAGCTTGAAGAGAACCTCCCAGAGCGGGATCAAAAAGTTGGCGATGAGCGCCGAGAACAGGGCCGAGAGGACGCCCATGGTCACGGTGAGCAGGACCTGCCGCCAGGCAAATCCGCTCTCGGTCACGGCGAGCGTGAGCGTCGTCAGCACGTTCACCGGCAGCAGCCAGAGGAAGCCGGCCTTGAGAATGGACGAGCGCTTCAGTCGCTGGTAGTGCTCGATGCCGAAGGCGACGGCGATGTTGCCGGCGAGGACGAACAGGGCGACCTTGAAGTTCCAGCCGCAGACGACGCCGCCGACGATGGCGTTGATGAGCGAGAAGATGACCGCGCTGGTCTGGTTGAACAGGAAGGCGACGATCAGGGAGCCCACGCTGAAGGGCACGGCATAGGCGATGACGCGGGCGTCCAGCAGGTCGGAAAGGCCGAGGCTGCGGGTCACCAGCGGGAACAGGAACAGCGACGCCCGGTAGACGAGCGCCAGGGTGAACAGGGTCAGCCCCATCACCAGCAGGATTTTCCCGCCGTTGATGCCGGCCAGTTCGGCGTCGCTGAAATACTTCCACACGAAGGCGAACAGCAGGGCCAGGATGAGCAGGACGAGGTAGAAATCGCTGACCCGCCCGTCGGCGCTGTTTTCCTCCATGGCGATCTGCCGCATCAGCAGCCACTGGCTGCGCGACAGCTCGTCGCCGCGGCGGACGATGACTTTTCCCTTCTTCAGGTGGATATAGGCCGGGTTCAGACCGGCCAGGGCCACCTTCTCGGCGGCGGCCGTCCGGGTCTTGGAATAGATGGCATTGACCGGGATGAAACCGAGCAGCACGGCCTGGGCCAGCTGCCGGTCGCGCCGGTCGGTGATCCCGGCGTGCTCCAGCAGGCGGTTCAGCAGGCGCTCCACGTCGCCCCGGTCGAGCAGGTCTTCCAGCCGGACCCGCGAGGTACCCCGCAACTCACCGACCAGCCGTACGCCTCCGTCCGGGCCGTGGGGGGCCGCGCTCTTCGACTCCAGGATGCCTCGCTCGTACCAGCCGCGGATCTCGGCCAGCAGCGTGGTGGCCTCCAGACGTCCAAAGGGGTTTCGGTCGAGCAGCCGGCCGACCTCCGCCTCGTCGAGCTCCAGCGGCGAAAACGCCTGGCCGATCTCGGCGGCCAGCGCCCCGCGGTCCGCCGTCCCCGGCGGGGTGCGCCGGCGCAGGTCCTCGATGTAGCGCAGCCACTCTTCGATCAGGGCCTGGGACGCGCCCGCCCTGCTCTCGTCCACCTCGTACACCGGCACCACCAGGGAGAGCGCCCGGCGGCGGTTCTTCTCGTTCAGCTCGCTGTCCTCCACCGTGACGTCCTTGTTGACCACGACGTCGGCGGCGGCGATGTCGCCCACGCGCAAACCGCCGCCCTCGAGGGTCGGGGTCGGCGGAATGTGGACGGCGAAGGCGATGGCCAGCACGAACAGGGAGCCGATGACCAGCCGGGCGATGCGGGACGAGGACCCCTGCCCGGGGACGGGCGGACGGGCATGGCGGAAGGCGATCTTCACTTTCATTTTTCCGACTTGTCGTAGGCGTCGATGATGCGCTGCACCAGCGGGTGGCGCACCACGTCCTTCTGCGTCAGCTGGACGACCCCCACGCCCTCCACGTTGCGCAGGATGCGCAGGGCGCGGAATATGCCGGATTTCCTGGTGTTCTCCAGGTCGATCTGGGTGACGTCGGCGGTGACGACCACGCGCGAATTCTGGCCGAACCGGGTCAGGAACATCTTCATCTGCGAGTTGACGGTGTTCTGCCCCTCGTCGAGGATGATGAAGGAGTCGTTGATGGTGCGGCCGCGCATGTAGGCCAGCGGGGCGATCTCGATGAAGCCCTTCTCGATCAGTTCACCGGTCTTCTCGAAGCCGATGAAGTAGTAGAGGGCGTCGTACAGCGGCCGCAGGTAGGGATTGATCTTCTGCTGGATGTCACCGGGCAGGAAGCCCAGCTTCTCCCCCGCCTCGACCACCGGGCGGGTCAGCACGATGCGTTCGACCCGCTTGGAGAGGAAATCGCTGAGCGCCATGGCCACCGCCAGGAAGGTCTTGCCGGTGCCGGCCGGGCCGATGCCGAAGACCAGGTCGTGGCCGCGCATGGCCTTGACGTACTCCCGCTGGTTGACCGTCTGGGGATACACGTCCTTGCCGTTGACCCGGATCTGCTGCCGGCGGTCGACGGCTTCGCCCAACTGGTCGAGCTTGCCCTCGCTGGCCAGGTCGAGGCTGAGGCGGATGTCCTGTTCGCTCACCCGGCCGTTCTCCAGGGCCACGGTCATCATGTGCCGCAGGTAGCTGCGAAAGCGGCGCATGCCCTCGCGGGGGCCGTTGTACATGATCTTGCGGCCGCGCAGGGCGATTTCCAGGGAGAACGCGTTTTCGATGAGGCGGAGGTTTTTTTGCAGGAATTGGCAGAAACTCTCGTCCAGCCCTTCCGGGCAAGTCACTTCTTCCATGGGCGTCATCTAGAATGGGATGGCAATGGAACCATTATAGGGAGAGGCCCCGGAAAAGTCAAACCGGGCCGCCCGGCCGGCGAACCGGCCGGGCGGGTTCGGACTCAGCGCTTCGGGTAGGCGGGGCGCGGCGGGAAGGGGTCCTGCCGGGCCGGCCCGATCTGCGCCATCAGGATCTCGATGGCTTTTTCCAGCTGCGGGTCGCGGCCGGCCATCACCGCGGCCGGGTCGTTGTCCACCAGCACGTCCGGGTCGGCGCCGTGGTTCTCGACCCACCACTGGCCCGACTTCCCGTGGAAGGCGTTGTTGGGCTGCTGGACGCCTCCGTTGTCGACGGTGGCCTGGCCGTTGATGATGCCCACCAGGCCTCCCCACGACGGGACGCCGACCACCGGGCCCAACCCGCGGTCCTTGAAGTGCTGGATGAACGCCTCCCCATCGGAGCCGTTGTCCTCGTTCGATATGGCCACGTAGCGCCGGTCGCTGACCGAGCCGGGGTAACGGAAGGGCTCCATCCCCCGCAGGGTGTTGTAGCCGACCTGGTGGCGTTCTAGCTTGTCGATCAGGAAATACTCGGTCCAGCCGCCGGAATTGCGGCGCACGTCGATGATGATGCCCTCCTTGTAGCGGAAGGCGCGCCAGAACTTGTCGAACTGGGCCATGGCGTTCGAGCTCATGTCGGTGATGTGCATGTAGCCGAGGCGGCCGTTGCTGGCCTTGAGCACCTTGCCGATGTTGTCGGCCAGCCAGCGGTGGTAGCGCAGCTGGCGGTCGCCGGCCAGGGGCTCCACCTCGTAGGTGCGCGCTCCCTGGGGACCCGGGGCGGAGTTGACGGTGAGGGACACCTTCTGGCCGCGCCCCACCTGCAGCAGCCGGTAGTAGTCGGCGCGCTCGACCAGCGGCGTGCCGTTGATGGCGAGCAGGAAGTCGCCCTCCCGCAGCGGCATGTCGGGCCGCACCAGGGGCGCCTTCAGGTCGAGGTTGTAGGGGGTCGGCCCGAAGATGCGGGCGAAGCGGAAACGGCCGGCGGAGGCGTCCCAGGCCAGGTCGGCCCCCAGGCAACCGGTGAAGAGCACCGGATCGGGGCGCTCGGGCGCGTTCATGTCTCCGCCGCCGATATAGGCGTGGCCCACGCACAACTCGCCCACCATCTGCGACATGAGCCAGTTGAGCCCCTCGCGCGACGCCAGCTGCGGGATCATGGCCCGGTAGGCGTCGCCGAGGGCCTGCCAGTCCTGGCCGTGCATGCCGGCGTCGTAGAAGAAGTCGCGGTACCAACGCCAGGTGTCGGAGAATATCTGGTTCCACTCCTTCCGCGTGTCCAGCGCGTAGACCATGCCGTCCAGGCGCACCTTGTCGCCGGGCTTGCGGCTCTGGCGCAGGTCGTCGACGGAACCGGCGAAGAACTCCTGGTTGGCGGCGACGATGATCTTCTCCCCGTTGACCGACAGGGAGAAGTTGGCGATCTTCTGCTCCAGGGTCACGTCCTTGCGCCCCTTCATGTCGAAGACGTGCAGGTCCCACTTGGTCTGGCCGCGCGGCTTGAAGATCTCTTCGTACTCGTCCTCGGTGAACTGGGCCAGCGAGCACCAGAGCACCCTCCCCCTGCCGGCGCGCAGGAAGAAGTAGTTGCCGGCGGGCAGGGGCAGCGGGAAGATCCGCCCGTCCAGGCCGTCCGCGTCGATGCGCAGGGGAACGGTGGGCGGTTCGGTTTCTTTCCGCTTCTCGGGAGCCGCGAGAGGCTCCTCCCCTTCCGCGAAGGGCGGCTTGCGGCCGGCCTGCAGCTGCACGGCCATCAGCTGGTAGGGGTTGGCGATGACGTGGTTGTCCTCGTAGAAGTCCATCACCACGTCGAAATTTCGGCTCGACAGAAAATAGAGGTACTCGCCGCCGGCGTCGAAGCAGGGGTTGAGGTTGTTGTAGAAGTCGTCGCTGACGGCGACTTTCCTCTTGTCGGCCACGGAGTAGAGGAACACCCGGCTGTTGCGGTTGTAGGCCACCGTGGTGTAGGCCACCCAGTTGCTGTCCGGCGCCCACGAATAGTCGTCGATCTCCCAGGTGAACTCGTCGTTCTTCAGCTGGGGGCACTCGTCGATCTTGGTGAGGGCCCGGGAGCCGACGTCGACCACGAAGAGGGAGAGGGTCTTGTCGCCGAACAGGATGCGCCGGCCGTCGGGCGACCAGGCGGGGCGGTACGGCAGGGTGTTCAGCGCGGTGGTCAGCTGCGTCCAGGGGCCGCCGCCCGTTTTCTGGACGTAGAGCTGGTACTCGCCGCTGCGGTCGGAGAAGAACGCCAGCCACTGGCCGTCCGGAGAGATGCGCGGATGCATCTCGCGCGTGCCGGAATCGGCGCTCAGGTTGCGGGTCTGGCCTCCCTTGCCGGTGGAAACGGTGAAGGCGTCGCCGCGGGCGGCGAAAACGGCCGTTCGGCCGTCGTTGGAGATGTCCATGGAGTGGATGTACGACTTGGGGTTGAGCACCCGGTTGCGGATGCGCCAGCGGTCGCTCGGCAGGCTGACCGTCAGCTTGCGGGTGGTTCCGGCGGCCACGTCGTACAGGTGCAGGTAGCCGTCCTGGACGTACACGATGCGCTGGCCGTCGGTTTCCGGCCACATGACGTCGAATTTCTCGTGGCGGGTCAGCCGGGTCACCTCGCCGCCGGCCGTGCCGATGGCCGCCAGGTTGGCGACGCCCCAGCGGTCGGTGGCGAAATAGATCTTGTCTCCGATCCACATCGGGTAGGCGCTCTTGCAGACCGTATCGTCGAGACGGCGGAACCCCCGGGAACCGAAATCGTAAAGCCAGAGGTCGACGAACTGGCCGCCGCGATAGCGCTTCCACTGGTACTCCTCGCGGCCGCGGCGGTTGTAGGCCATCCTCTTGCCGTCGGCCGAGAAGCTGCACAGGGTGCCGCGATCGATCGGCAGGCGCTCCGGGGCGGTGCCGTCGGTGGCCACCGCGTAGAGGGCCGGGTCGCGCTGCACCGCCTGCTCGAAGTTGGCGCGGAACACCACCCGCTGGCCGTCCGGCGTCCAGGCGACCGGCATGGCCATGAAGCCGGGCGTGTAGGTCAGCCGCTCGGGCGAGCCTCCCTCCACCGGCATCAGGTATACCGCCGGAGCGCCATCGTACCCTCCGCAGAACGCGATGCGCGTGCCGTCCGGCGAGAAGCGCGCGGAGTACTCGTCGCCCGGGTGGGTGGTCAGCCGCTGCGCCAACCCTCCGGCGGCAGGCACCGTCCACAGGTCGCCCTCGTAGGTGAAGACGATCGTCTCCCCGTGGATGTCGGGGAACTGCATGAAGCGGGCCTCCTGCTGGGCGGCCAGCGACACGGAAAGGAGCAGCAACGCGGCGATCCACAACGGCTTGCGCATGGAATCCCTCCTTGACGGGCCGGAACGGCTCCGGAAAGATAGTATACGGCAACCGCGGGGATTCGTTCAAGCATCGCCCGGGCGCCGCGAGGTTCAGAGACGAAGAACCCCGGATTGGGCCAGCACGGCTCCACCCGGAGTCAGCGCCTCCAGCCGGTAGGAGCAGGCGATCCCGTCTCCGCGCCCCGCGTCCAAGCAGATCCGGTTCCAGGAGCTTCCCTCGCCTGCCGGCACCGCCAGGATCCGCTGCACCCCGCCGCCATCCGGGATCACGACGATGCGGTAGGCCGCGATGGCCACCCCTCCGAGGTTTTCCACCGCGGCGGTCAGCTCGGCGTAGCTCCGCCTCGACAGCCAGGAACTCTGCTGTTTCAGTTCTCCGCTCAACGTCAGCACCAGGTTCCGGGCCGTCACCGTCACCCGCGCCTCGGCCGTCACCCCGTTGGCGGCGACCGCCCGGGCCACCAGATCAAGGCTCCCCTGCCGCTGCCCGCGGCTGTCCCAGTTGAACCCGTAGGGAGCCTCCGGGTCCTGGAACCTCAGGGCCCCGTCGACGTAGAACTCCACCCAACGGACGGTTCCGTAATAGGACACGGCCGCTCTGAACGGCACCAGCCCGATCACCTCCGCCCCTTCGGCCAAACCGTCGATCGCCACCTCCAGGTTCCTCACCGTCACCGTCACCTGCGCCTCGGCGGTCACCCCGTTGGCGGCGACCGCCCGCACCAGCAGTACGTGGCTCCCCTGCCGCTCCGTCCGTGTGTCCCAGGCGAACTCGTAAGGCGCCACGGCGTCCTGTTGACGGAACGCGCCGTCGACGCAGAGCTCCAACCGCTGGATGCCGGAGGCGTAGGAAGCCGTCGCCCGGACCGCCGCCACATCGCCCACCTCCTGCCCTTCGACCGGGTGGGTGATGGCCAACCGGATGGTCTCGCCGGGGAGCACGACCGTCCCGCTCCCCTCGCTGTCCACCAGGTTCGGGTTCCGGTTGTTCGGGTCGGTTCTCGTCTGCACGTAGAAGTAATACTGGAGACCGCTCTGCAGCCCGGTGACGTCCATCGAGGCAACGCTCTTCCCCGCCGTCTGACCATATAGAGAGAAAGGTCCTGCCGGCGACAGGCTGGAGTAGACCCGGTAGCCACCGCCGTCGCCGGTGTAGGAGATGGGCGTCCATTCGAGGCGGCAGGAGGTGGTTCCGGTCCGTTCGCAGGCCAGCGACTGGGGCGGAACCGTCTGCCAATCCGTCCATGGATGGTCGTATGAATGGAGGGCGACGAAGTTCGCCACCCCCGCGTCCGTGGCCTGAAGGGCGTTGTAGGCGAGGCTGAAGACCGGGACGCCCTGCGAGGGAGTCGTCAGCCGCATGATGTCATGAGGCACCTCGCCGTGGAACGCGTTGGCGGAGAGGTCCAGGACGGGCTCGTCGTAATTCGAGTCCCAGTAGCGGTAGTTTCCCATCGGTCCGCCCCAGTCCGCCGGCAGCCTGCCGGAGAGGCGGTTCCTGCCTGCGTAGAAGTAGCCGGCGCCGACCGGCAGAAACCGCTCCGGCAGGGCGCCGCTGAACTGGTTGTCGTACAGGTCGACGATTTCCCCCGGAAGTTCGCCGAGATTGGCCGGCAACTCGCCGAAGAATCGGTTTCCCCACAGGTAGAGAGTGGAGAGCCGCGGCAGTCGGCACAGGGCGGCAGGAAGTTCACCGCTGAACTGGTTGTAGGCGAGGCTCAGGTACCAGAGCTTCGACAAGCCGGTGAGCAGGGGCAGCACCGCGCCGCGCAGGGCCGAATTGAAGCTCAGGGAGAAGAATTCCAGATTTTCGAGATTGGCCAGGGAGGCGGGCACTTCCCCGCTCAGGGCATTCCACCTCAGGATCAGGGTGCGCAGCGACGAGAGTCGCCCCAGCTCGGACGGGATCGCCCCGCTCAGCCGGTTGCCGTTGAAATTCATGACCTCCAGCGCGGCCAGATCGCCCCACTGCGCCGGGATCGCTCCCGACAGCTGGTTGGACGAAACATCCAGCTCGACGAGACGACTCAGGTTTCCGAGTTCGGCCGGGAGGGTTCCACTCAGTTCGTTGAAGGCCAGGTACAGCCTTTGCAGGCTGGACACCCCTCCCAGCCCCGCCGGAATCGGCCCGCTGAACGAATTGACCGAGAGGTCCAGGCTTTCCAGCGCGTCGAGTTCGCCCAGCCAGGATGGCAGGGAACCAGTCAGATCGCAATAGCTGAGATCGAGGTGTTTCAGTTGGGGCAACGATCGAACGAAAGCCGGGAAGCCCACCTTCGCCCCCGCCCAGGAGTAGTGGTTGCCGCTCATGTCGAGCCATTCCAGCGCCGTCAGGTTGGCCATCCCGTCCGGGATCGGTCCGCGCAGGGCGTTGTAGGCGATGTCCAGCTCGCGCAGGCGGGTCATCCCGGTCAGCCACCCGGGGAAGCGGTAATCCATCAGCTTGTAGGTGGAATTCAGGTCGAGGCTCTCCAGGTTGACCAGGTTGGCCATGCTGGCGGGAGCCGCACTGTAGAAGCGGCACGAATGCAAGTCCAGCCTGCGCAGCTGCTGCAGCCGGCCGATTCCTTCCGGCATCTGCTGGATGTAGTTCACGGCCAGCCCCAGCTCCCGCAGCCGGGTGCAGTCGAAAAGCCAGTCCGGCAGCTCTTCGGGGAAGAGCCCCGGATTGTAGCCGAGATCGAGCACGGTCAGGTTGGCGCAGTTGGCGGGCCGCGGCACCTGGCCGACCAGGTGGCATCCCCGCAGCACCAGGACTTCCAGCCTGGGCAGGGCCGCGATCCGGGGTGGGAAGGGCACATCGGGATCGCCCCAGATGCTCACCGTGTCTCCGCAGAGATTCAGTTCAACGAGACCGGACAGGTCGCCGAGCTCCGACGGCAGATGGAACAAACGGTGGTAGTCGGGCGGCGTCGCCTCGGGCAGGGTCGCGACGTCGTAGCGCAGCCGCTGAACCGTCGTGTTCGCGGTGTCGCAGGTGACGCCGCTCCAGGTATTCTCGGTTCCCGGCAGGGCGAAGCCGTCGGCGGCCAGGGGCGGGCGCTTCCAGCCCGAGTTGTCGGACCATCCGTCGCCGGCGTTGGCGCGGTAGAAGGCGACCAGGGCGGTGCGCTCGCCCGCCGGGATGGCGGAGGAGAGAGGCGCCCCCAGGGAAAGCAGCGAGATCAGCAGGAGGAAGCCTGCCCGGTTCATCGTGGCCCCCGGTCGGCGCCCTGTGAGCGGTGCGGGAGATACCGGAAGAGCGAATGGGCGCCGAAGGTTCTTGGACCCGAATCCCGGGCCCGGCCCTCTCCTGCCCCCGTCAGCGGCACCGGCACTTGCCCGAGCAGGGCCGGCCCGGCGAGAATAACGGCGCCGGCTGCGGCCCCCGGCCGATCGACGAGCAGCAGCGGCATGCGCCACTCCCCGATCTGGAGCATGGCCCGCCGCCTGGCGCGATTCAAGCGCAGCCAGGCGACGAGATCCGTCTCTTCCACTGCCAGACGAGTCCGGCTGTCGGTGCGGGAGATCTCCCGGATCGGCAGGCGCTGGCTGCCCAGGCAGAGTCGGGACGCTTTCACGTCGAGCCGCAGCCGGGGGTCTCCGCGCCGCCCCGCCCGAGCCTCGGCCGGATTGAGCTGCCCGCTGGAATCCATGGAGAAGAGGACGTCGAAGAGACCGAGAAGGAACACAACCGGAGTCTGGCCTCCGCGGCCATGGGCGCTCTCGACGGACACCTGCAGCCGCGGGTAGAAGAAGAACACTTCCTCGCCATCCGCCATGGCAGCCGGCGCGTGCGGGATGGTTCCGGAAAACCGTGCACCTTCTCCGGCCTTGTCCATTGCCTCCGCCCGGGCCTCCGAAACCGGCAGGAACAGCAGGGAGAACAAAAGGGCGACACGGAGCGTTCCGCGCGAACGGGCTGACCGAATTTCCATCACATTCCTCTTCCCTCAAATGCCGAACGTTTCCCCGGTTCATTGTACTGCGGGAGCGGCGCCGGCGCAAACCACCGCAGTGGATTGAACCGCCGCGCCTCGACATCGGGCGGGACACCCCCTCCCGGTTCAGGAGAGCCGCCGGTGTGGGTCGGCGAGAGGCGGAGCGGGCGGGCGTTTGCCGCCGAGACGCAACTCGGCGTCGAGGGAGGCGATGCGGTAGGCGTCGGCCAGCGTGGGATAATTGTAAACCCGCCCCAGCAGCTGCTCCAGCGTCATGCTGCAGGCCATGGCCGCCTGGCCGGTGTGGACGATCTCGGCCGCCCGCGAACCGATGATGTGCACCCCGAGAAGGCGCCGGTCGGTCGCCGAAAAGAGAAGCTTGAGCAGCCCGGTTTCGTCGCCGATGATGTGGCCCTTCGAGACCTCCGCGAAGCGGGCCACTCCGGCGACGTAGGGCGTCCCCGTCTCCTGCAGCTGCTGTTCGGTCGACCCGGCCCAGGAAATCTCGGGGATGGTGTAGATGACGGTCGGCAGATGGGCGAACATGTCGCTCGGCGTGTCGAGCCCGGTCATCGACCGGGCCGCCATCCGCCCCTTCACGATGGCCGCCGAGGCGGTGGCCGGGAAGCCGGTGACGTCGCCGGCGGCGTAGATGCCCGGAACGGAGGTGCGGAACGCGTTGTCCACCTGCAGCAACCCGCGTGACGAAACGGAGAGGCCGACCCGCTCCGGCCGCAGTTCGGCGGCCGTGCCGCTGCGTCCGGCGGCGGCCAGCACCATGTCGCAGGTCACCTGTTTCCCCGACGCCAGGACCACCCGCACCCCCTTCGGGCCCGGGTCAAACGACGCGACGCGGGCCCCGTTGAAAACGGCAATGCGGCGCCGGCGCAGATCGCTCTCCAGGGCGGCGACGAGGCCGCGGTCGACGTAAGGCAGCAGCCCGGGCTCCCGGTTGAGCACGCTTACCCGCACGCCGAGCAGCTGGAACATCGTGGCGTACTCCAGCCCGATGACCCCGGCGCCCAGGATCAGCAGCCGTTTCGGCAGCTTCTGGATATGAAAGATCTCGTCGGAGTCGAGAATGGTCTGGCCATCGAAGGGAATGTCCGCCGGCCGGTGGGCCTGGGTGCCGCTGGCCACCAGCACCTGGTCCGCGCGCAGGCGCAGCACTCCCGACTGGCCGTGGACGTCGATGACTCCGCGGGCGACGAACTCGGCCTGGCCGTAGTGCAGGGCGATGCCATGCTTGGCGAACTGCCCCTCCAGCACGCGCAGCTCCTTGGCGATCACCTCGTTGATGTGGCCGCTCAGCCAGCCCATGCACTCCGCCCGCCGCACCGGCATCCGGCGGCGTTCGCGGAGGGCGCCCTGGTTCCAGCCCGCGACCTCCAGCACCACCTCGCGGAACGACTTGCTGGGCATGGTGCCGGTGAGCAGGCAGACCCCGCCGATGACCTCCTGCTTTTCCACGACGGCCACGCGCCGCCCCTGCCGGGCCGCCTCGATGGCCCCCTGCTGGCCGGCGGGACCGGAGCCGATCACGATGATGTCGTAGTGCCGGTCGGGCATCTGCTCCACCCCTCCTCCTCAGCGCCCCGCCGACAGCAGGGCGGCCAACGCCTCGCGCAGCGGGCGAAGCAGCCATTCGGGCAGCACCCCGGCGGCGACGACCAGGGCCGCGGCAACGGCCTGCACGGTTCCCGCGGCGCGCCCGGGAACCTGCGGCGCGGGTTGCCTGGTAGGCGCCTCGAAGAGCAGCAAGACCACCCGCAGGTAGACAAACACTCCGATGAGCGAGCCGAGGGCGAGCAGCCCGGCCATCCACCAGAGGCCGGCGCCGACGGCGGCGCGCAGGATGTAGAACTTGCCGAGGAACGCCGCGGTGAGCGGGATGCCCGCCAGGGCGAACAGGAACAGGGCCGCGGCGGCGGCCTGCAACGGGCGCCGCCAGGCCAGGCCGGCGTAGGCGTCGAGATCGTCGGCCTCGGCTCCCGGAACGGAGAGCCGCACCAGCACCGCGAAGGCGCCGACGACCATGGCGAGGTAGGCCAGCAGGTAATAGGCGGCGGCCAGCGCCCCCCACTCCCCGCCCGCCACCAGGGCCACGGCCATGTAGCCGATGTGGGCGATGGAGGAATAGGCCAGCAGTCGCTTCAGGCTGTTCTGCAGCAGGGCCAGCAGGTTGCCGACCAGGATGGAGGATCCGGCGAGCAGGCCGACGGCCGCCAGCAGGGACACCTGGTCCGGCCCGGCCATCGGCGCGAGCAGCCGCAGCAGAAAGGCGAACATCGCGCCTTTCGACACCGAGGCCAGCAGCGCGGTGGCCGGGGCCGGCGCCCCCTGGTACACGTCCGCCGCCCACACGTGGAAGGGCACCAGCGCCAGCTTGAAGCCGATGCCCACCAGCGTCAAGGCCAGCCCGGCAACGGACCAGGGCCCGCCCGGGCCGCCCGCCAACCGTTTGCCGATCTCCGTCCAGGCCATTGAACCGCCATCGGCGTAGAGAAGGGCCATGCCGAACAGCAGGAAGGCCGTGGCCACCGAGGCCAGCACCAGGTACTTGAGGCCGGCCTCGATTCCGCTCGGGCGCACCCGGTCGAAGGCCAGCAGGGCGTAGAGCGAAACGCTCAGGATCTCCAGGCAGACGAAGAAGGAGAGAAAATGGAGGCAGCCAGGCAACAGCGCCGCGGCCAGCGTGGCCAGCAGCAGCAGCAGGTCGAACTCGGGCTGGTCGTCGCGCCGCTCCCGGTAGTAATCCCGGGCCAGCGCCCAGACCGCTGCCGCCCCGGCCAGCGTCACCAGGAAGAAGAACCGGGTGAACGGATCGATCTGCAGCAAACCCCCGGCGTCGCGCCAACCCGGGTATTGCCACCCGGCCGCGGCGGCGGCAGCCGCCAGCAGCATGGCCGCCGGGGCGATGGCCCGGCAGAGGGAGCTGCGGCGGAAGAATGCGGCCGCCAGCAGCAGCAGGACGATGGCCCCGGCCAGGATGGCCGCGGGCAGGAGGGGGAACCAGGCGGATGGCGTCACGGGAGGCCTCCGGGGGCGCGCACGGCCGGGGGCGGGGCCTCGATCAGCGCGGCCACCACCGGACGCAGCGGTCGCACCAGCGGCCGCGGGTAGAGGCCCAGCCAGAGGAGGCCGGCCGCCAGCAGCGCCAGGACCAGGCACTCGCGGGGGCGCAGGTCCGGAAGCGGGGCGGAGCCCGCCGGAGCCGCGGCGAACAGGAGGCGTTGCGCGAGCCGCAGGGAATAGGCCATGGCTAGCACCAGTCCAACGGCAGCCAGGGCGACGGCCGCCGGCGACGCGTGGAAGGCGCCGAACAGGATCATGAACTCGGCCACGAAGTTTCCGAGCCCCGGCAGGCCGAGCGAGGCCAGGGCGAAGATCAGGGTGAACACGGCCAGCCGCGGCGCACGCGCCCAGAGAGCGCCCATGCCGGCCAGGTCGCGGGTGTGCAGCCTCTCCTGCAGGAGCCCGGCGATCACGAACAGGCCGCCGGTCGACAGGCCGTGACACACCATCTGCAGCACCACGCCCTCGGCGGCCAGAGGCTGGAAGGAGAAGAGGCCGAGCAGGACGAAGCCCATATGCGAGACGCTGGTGTAGGCCACCATGCGCTTGAGGTCGGTCTGGGCCAGGGCCAGCAGGGCGCCATAGGCGATCCCGGCCACGGCCAGTGCCAGCGCCACCGGGGCGAATGCCCGCGCCGGGCCGGGAAACAGCGGCAGCAGAAAGCGCAGCATGCCGTAGGCCCCGGTTTTCAGCAGCAGCCCGGCCAGGATGAGCGAGCCGCCGGTGGGCGCCTCGGTGTGGGCGTCGGGCAGCCAGGGATGGAGGATGAAGACCGGCAGCTTGACGCCGAAGCCGGCGAAGAAACCGAGCATGATCAGCATGCCGGCGGCCGGGGAGAGGGGGGTGGACGCCAGGGCGGCGGCGTCGAAGGTGTAGGTCCCGGTCCGGCTTCCATGCAGCAGATAGAGGGCCAGGCTGGAGAGCAGCATCAGCAGTCCACCGGCCTGGGTGAAGAGGAAAAACTTCAATGCCGCCTGCACGCGCCGTTCGTGCCCCCAGCCGGAGATGAGGAAGGTCATCGGCACGAGCATCAGCTCCCAGCAGAAATAGAACAGGAACAGGTCTCGGGCCAGGAACACGCCGGCGATGCCGGCCAGGACCCAGAGCAGGTTGAAGTGGAAAAAACCGACCCGCGTGCGCACCTCGCTCCAAGAGCAGAGCACGGCCAGCCCGCCGAGCGACAGGGTCAGCGCCAGCAGCACCAGGCTGAGATCGTCGGCGGCCAGGTGCAGGCGGACGCCGATGTCGGCCAGCCAGGGCCGGTCCAGCGCGACGCGAACGCCGGAGCCGGACGCCGGCGCCGCCGCGGCCCCGGCCAGCAGCAGGCCGTCGGCGCCGATGGCCAGCAGGGAGACCCAGCGGGCGGCGTCGGGGCGGCGGGCACCGACCGCCCAGGCGGCGGCACCTCCGAACAGCGGCAGGAGGATCAGCCCCAGCGCGATCATGGAAGCACCATGAAGGCCAGCAACAGGACGGCCCCGATCGCCAGCCAGGCCACGTAGGCGGCGAGTTTTCCCGACTGCGTGCGGGCCAGCAGGCGATGGCCGCCTCTCGCCAGCGCGGCCAGGCCGTCATAGCCCCGGTCGAGGAGATCGCCTCGGTTCCAGGAAGCGAGGCGCAGCATCGGCCGCACCAGCGCCCGCTCGTACAGCTTGTCCACGCCCCAGCCCTCGCGCCAGAAACCGGCCAAAGTCCTGGCCGCCCGTCCGGAGAGCCAGGCGGGCGGGCGCTCGCGACGCTTCAGCCAGAGCCAGGCGGCGACCGCCAGCCCGGCGCCCGCCGCCAGGGTGGCGGCCAGTTGCAGAAACCACAGGCCGATGCCCTCCGCCGCCGCTGCGGCCGGGGGCCCCAGGACCGGGGCCAGAAAACGGCCGAAGGCGGTGACGTGGCCCAGGTTGGCCGGCGTCTCGAGGGACCCGGCGCCGAGCGCGCCGAGGGCCAGGAGCGCGAGCGGCGCGGTGATTCGCAACCCGGGCGGGTGGGCGACGGCCCGGGGACCGGGGTCGTTGCCGAAGAAGACGAGGAAAACCAGCCGGAAGGTGTAGAGAGCCGTCAGCAGGGCCCCGACCAGGCCGGCCACCCCCAGCCAGGCGCCGCCCGGCCTCGACCAGACCTCGGCCAGGATGAGATCCTTGGAATAGAAGCCGGCGGTCACCAGGGGCAGCGCCGCCAGGGAGGCGGCGCCGGCCAGGAAAGGCCAGAAAACCGGCTTCAGGCGATGGCGCAGGCCGCCCATGCGGCGGATGTCCTGCTCGTGGTGCAGGGCCAGGATGACCGCGCCGGCGCCCAGGAACAGCAGCGACTTGAAGAAGGCGTGGGTGAAGAAATGGAAGACGGCCGCCGTCCAGGCTCCGGCCCCCAGCGCCAGGAACATGTAGCCGATCTGGCTGATGGTGGAATAGGCCAGCACGCGCTTGATGTCCGTCTGCACCAGGGCGGAGGCCCCGGCCGTCAGCAGGGTGACGGCGCCGACGACGCCGACGGCGGTCATGACCGCGGGGGCCAGGGTGAAGATCGGGTGCAGGCGGACGATCAGGTACACGCCGGCGGTGACCATGGTGGCGGAGTGGAGCAGGGCGGAAACCGGCGTCGGGCCGGCCATGGCGTCGGGCAGCCACGTCTGCAGCGGCAGCTGCGCCGACTTGCCGACGGCACCGCCCAGCAGCAGCGCGGCCAGCAGCACCGCCCCGGTCGTGCCGGGCGGCCAGGCCTGGGGCGCCCGCGCCAGCACCTCGTCGATGCGCAGCGTGCCCACCGTGTCGAAGATCAGGAACAGGGCGACGGCGAAGGCCGTGTCGCCGATCCGGGTCATGAGGAAGGCCTTGTTGGCGGCGCGCGTGTTGGCCGGTTCCCGGTGCCAGAAGCCGATCAGCAGGTAGCTGCTCAGGCCGACGCCCTCCCAGCCCAGGTAGAGCAGCAGCAGATCGCCGGCCAGCAGCAGCACGACCATCGAGGCCACGAACAGGTTCATCTGGGCGAAGAAGCGCGCATGGCTTTCGTCGCCGGCCATGTACTCGGCGGAATAGACCAGGATCAGCGTGGCCACCGCCGTCACCACCAGCACCATCAGAAGCGACAGCGCGTCCAGATGCAGGTGGACCTGCGGGGCGAAACCGGTTCCCTCCACCCAGGTCCACAGCCGGACACGCAGCGCGCCGCCATCCGGCGGCCGATCCAGGAAGCGGAGCAGCAGTCCGCCCGCCACCAGCGCCGCGGCGCCGCAGGCGACGCAGCCCGACCAGGCCACCAGCCGGCGCGGCAGGCGGCGGCCGGCGAAACCGATCACGACGAACGCGGCCAGCGGAAGCAGCGGCAGCAGGGTCACGGCCAGGGCCACGTTCACCCCCGCAGGCGCGACGCCTGGTCGGCGTCGAGCGATTTCAGGTGACGGTGCATCCGCAGCACCAGGGCCAGCGCCACGGCCACCTCGGCGGCGGCCACGGCCAGGATGAACAGGGCCATCACCTGGCCGTCGGCCTGGCGCCAGCGGCTGCCTGCGGCGACGAAGGCCAGCGCGGCCGCGTTGAGCATCACCTCCAGCGACAGCAGCACCATCAGGATGTTCCGCCTCCGCACCAGCACGCCGAAGAGCCCCAGGGCGAAGAGCAGCGCGGCCAGGACCAGCACGTGGGCCAGCGGCACGGCGCTCACGGCTCCTCCCCGCCGGCCGCCGGCTGGCTGATGCGCAGGGCGCCGACCAGGCCGGCCAGCAGCAGCATGGAAGCCAGTTCCACCCCCAGCAGATAGGGGCCGAACAGCGCCGCACCGACGCCCGCCGGCGAAACCGAGCCTCCGGCTCGGGCGCCCGCGCCATGCTTCAGCAACAGCAGCCATTCGACCAGCAGCACGGCGCACAGCGCGGCCGGGCCCAGCCACTGCCGTCCCGGCGGCAGGCGGCTGCCGGCCGGGCGCCGCGGGCCCAGCGGCAGCAGCATGATGACGAAGAGGAAGAGCACCATGATGGCGCCGGCGTAGACGATCACCTCCAGCGCGGCCAGCAGCGGCGCGCCGAGCAGGAAGAAGACGACCGCCAGCGCCAGCAGGGCGACGATCAGGTAGAGCAGGGCGTGCACCGGGGCGCGCCGGGTGATCGCCAGGGCCGTGGCCATCACCGCCACCGCCGCCGCCAGGTAGAACATCACCGTCATGATCGCTCCTCCGCTCACGGCAGCAGGCCGCGCACGTCCACCGGCGCCGCCTCGCCTTCCCCATCGCCCTTTCCCTTGCCGGCGATGGCCACTCCGGACCATCTCCAGTAGGAATAGTCCGGCACCTTGCCGGTCCCGGCAATCAGCAGGTGCTCCTTCTCGTAGACCAGATGCGGGCGCTCGTATTCCCCCATTTCGAATTCCGGCGTGAGCTGGATGGCGCACGTCGGGCAGGCCTCCTCGCAGAAGCCGCAGAAGATGCAGCGCGAGAAGTTGATGCGGAAGCTCACCGGGAAGCGGCGGCCGTCAGGCCCCTCGCCCGATTCCAGGCAGATGCAGCCGACCGGGCAGGCGGCCGAGCAGAGGTAGCAGGCCACGCAGCGCTCGCGCCCGTCCGGGTCGCGGGTCAGCACGATGCGGCCGCGCCAGCGCGGCGCCAGGAGCGGCCGCTGCTCGGGATAGCGGACGGTCACCCGCGGCCGGAACGCGTGCCGGAAGACCAGCCAGATCGACCGCAGCACGCTTCGCATCGGACCTCCTATCCCGCTCCGGGGACGGCCCGCAGCACCAGCGCGCCGGTGACCAGCAGGTTGAGCAGGGCCAGCGGCAGGGCCACCTTCCAGCCGAAGGCCATCAGCTGGTCGTAGCGGGGCCGCGGCAGGGCGGCGCGCAGCAGCACGAACAGGCCGATGAAGAAGCCGGTCTTGAGCAGAAACCAAGCCAGCGGCGGCAGCCACGGACCGCGCCAGCCGCCGAAGAAAAGGGTGGCGATCATCGCCGAGATCAGGGTGACGCCGAGGTACTCGCCGACGAAGAACATGCCGAACTTGATGCCGGAATACTCCGCGTGGAAGCCGGCGATCAGCTCGCTCTCCGCCTCCGGCAGGTCGAACGGCAGGCGGTGGGTCTCGGCCAGGCCGGCGATGAGGAAGACGGCCAGCCCGAGAAACTGGGGCACGCAGAACCAGAGCCCGGCCTGGGCGTCGACGATTCGCGCCAGGTCGAAGGAACCGGCCTGCAGCACCACGCCCAGGAGCGACAGCCCCATGAAAACGTCGTAGCTCAGCATCTGGGCCATGGTGCGCAGTCCGCCCAGCTGGGCGTACTTGCTGTTCGACGACCACCCCGCCAACGCCACGCTGTAGGCGCCGAGCGCGGACATGGCCAGGAAGAAGAGCAGCCCGATGTTGAGTTGGACCACCTGGATGCCGGGGGCGAAGGGGATGACGGCGAAGGCCAGCAGCACGGTGACGATGATGATCGTCGGGGCCAGCACGAACACCGGCCGGTCGGCGAAAGGGGGCAGCCAGTCTTCCTTGGCAAAGATCTTGACCATGTCGGCCACCACCTGCAGCAGTCCGAACGGGCCGACCCGGTTGGGGCCGAGCCGGTCCTGCCACAGGGCCAGCAGGCGCCTCTCGACCCAGATGAGCCCGGCGGCGATGGTCAGCGCCCCGGCCAGCACCCCGATCACGACCGCCAGCAGGCGGATCTCCCCGTTCATGCCGTTCCCCCGGGCGTCAGCCGGCCCCAGCCTGGCAGAGAGGGCGCCCCCGGCTGATGGGCGGGCACGAAGAGACCGGCCAGGCCGGCGACGGCCCCCGGGTCCAGCAGGCGCACGACGACCCGGTACGTCACTCCCGCCAGCTCCAACTCCGCTGCGCCGCCGTCGACGAGCCCCAATCGGAGGGCGTCATCGGCCGAGACGGCCACGGTGGCGGCTGGCACGAGCGGCTCCACGTCCCGGCTGCGCATGGAAAGCGGCTCGGAGCCGAACAGCCTGGGGGCGGCCACCACCAGCAGCCGGCCGTCTGGCGGGGCATCCGGCGGGGGCGGGAGCGGCGGCGGCGTCTTCCCACTCCCCGGCTGCAGCAGCCGGCTTCCCCAGCCTTCGCCGCCGTCCGGGGGCCTCGTCTCCTCCGCCTGCACCGAGTTCCAGCCCGGGGCCCAGGCGCGGGCGCGCAGGGCCGGCGGCGGCGTGCCGGGATATCCCTCCATGCTGAAGGCGAACGGCGACTCGGGGTCGTCGGTCGGGCGCGGTTCGTGCACCGACCGGTGGGCGTGCCGGCAGGCACGGCCGCTGGAGCGGGGGGACTGCCGCGGCACTTTCATTCCGGTTGCGCGGAACGACGCCGGGGGGGCCGCTTGGACCACCCCGGCGAGCCGGGGCTCGGCGGCGGCCATCTCGCGGCGCAGCGAGTCGCCGTCGTCCCACGCCGGCCGGGGCGGGCGGCCGGCCAGGCGCCACGCCTCGCGCAGCCAGGCGACCGGGTCGCGGACGCCCTCCGGCGCCGGCATCACCTGGAAGAATCGCTGGGCGCGGCCCTCGCTCGACACCAGCGTGCCGGTCGCCTCGAACACCGTGGCCGCCGGCAGGACCAGGTCGGCGCGCGCGCCCGTCCATCCCGGCTCGTGCCCGGTCACCACCAGCCGGAGGTGGTCCGGCACCAGCCGTGCCAGGTCGGCGGCGGGCAGCAGCCGGTCCAGCTCCGTCTCCAGCACCACCAGGGTGTCGACCCGTCCGGCGTCGACCTCCTCCAGGCACCTCCCCAGGGGGTGCGCGCCCAGCATGGCCAGGCCCATGGAGTCGGCGGCCGGCAGAACCAGGTGCAGGCGGGCCGCACGGCCGCGCCGGCAGAGCGCGTCGGCGACGGCGGCAGCGGCCTGCATCAGGTCGGCCGATCCGCAGCCGCAGCCGGTGACCAGCAGCGGCCGCTCGGCGGCCGACAACTCGGCGGCGACCTCCGCGGCGCGGGCGGCGGAGCCCTCGTCGAGACCGGCGACGGGAGGCAGCGCATCGTCGACGGCATGGGCCACGGCGCAGGCGAAGCGCACCAGGTCGGCGGGCGCGTATCTCCAGGAGCGGGCCGCGGCGTCGTCGAGACGGGTCGGCAGCGGCGTGCATACGGTCAGCCGGCCCGGGTCGCCGAGAGTGGCGGTGCGCAGGGCGGCGGTGTTCCAGGCGGGAATGCCCAGGCGGACGGCGGCCGACAGCTCCGGCCCGTTGCGCGCCGCCCGGCGAAGGGCCAGGGCCAGCAGCGGCGCCGTCCGGGTCACGTCCTCCCCCATCAGCAGGACGGCGTCGGCGGCGGCCGCATCGGCGATCGAGGCGGTCGCGGCCGAGCCGTTGCCGGCCGTTTCCAGGGCCCTCACCGCCAGCTCGTGCTCGCCGGCGGAGGCGCCGGCGAAAAAGCGGTGCCGCCCGACGAGCTCGCGCAGCAAGTAATTGGCCTCCAGCCCGGCGCGGGGCGAACCGACGGCGGCCAGCCCGCGCGCCGAGGCCAGCAGCTCGCGCAGGAGCTCCGGCCATTCCGCCGCCGTCAGCTCGCGGCCGCGGGACGCCGGGCGCAGCAGGCGCTCTTCGGGGCGGTTGAAGCCGTGGCCGAAGCGGCCGCGGTCGCACAGGAAATGGCCGTTGACCTGCGGGTTGAGTCGCGCCGACACGCGCCGCAGCCGCCCGTTTTGCTCCGCCGGGAGCGTGTTGCAGCCGAGCCCGCACAGGATGCAGACGGAGGGGGCCGTCTGCAGGTCCCACTTGCGCACCGCCTGCCGGCGGAAGATCTTGTCGGTGAAGACGCCGGTCGGACAGACCTCGACCAGGTTGCCGCTGAACTCGCTTTCCAGCGGCCCGTCCGCGGCGCGCCCGAAATAGACGTGGTGGTGGGCGGAGAAAACGCCCAGGTCGCGGCCGCCGGCCAGGTCGCGGTAGAATCGCAGGCAGCGGGCGCACTGGATGCAGCGGTTCATCTCGTGGTGGACGAACGGGCCCAGGTCCTGGTTGCGGTGGGTGCGCTTGGGAAAGCGGTACCGGCGCGTCTCGTGCCCGCTCATCACGGTCATGTCCTGCAGGTGGCACTCGCCGCCCTCGTCGCACACCGGGCAGTCGTGGGGGTGGTTGGCCATCAGCATCTCGATGATGCCGGCGCGGAAGGCGCGCGCTTCGGGGTCGTCCACGGAGATGCGCAGGCCGTCGGCGACGGGCGTCATGCAGGCCATCACCAGCCTGCCGCGGCGGTCACGTTCGTCGCGGAACTGCTTGACGGCGCACTGCCGGCAGGCGCCGACGGCGTGCAGCGCCGGATGCCAGCAGAAGAACGGCAGCCGGTAGCCGAGCCCCAGGCAGGCGGCCAGCAGGTTCTGCCCCTCGGCCACGACGTGCGGCTTGCCGTCCACGTAGATGGTGGCCATGGTCAGTACCCCGGGCAGCGCCCCTGGTCGAGGTGGCCCTCGAAATCGGCGCGGAAATGGCGCAGCGCACTCTGCAAAGGTTCCATGGCCCCGGGGGCCAGCGGGCAGAAGGTGAGGCCGGGAGCCAGCCTGGCGGCCAGCTGGTCCAGCAGGTCCAGGTCGCCGGGGCGGCCATGGCCCGATTCCAGGTCCGCCAGCAGCGATTCGATCCAGGGCAGCCCCTCGCGGCAGGGGGTGCACCACCCGCACGATTCACGGGCGAAGAAGGCGATCAGGTTGTGCACGAAGCCGACCGGGCAGGTGCGGTCGTCCAGCACCACCATGGTGCCGGTGCCCAGGCGCGATCCCGCCTTCTGCACCGCATCGAAGTCGAGGGGCAGGTCGAGGTGCCCGGGCAGCAGGAAATCGGTCGACGCCCCGCCGGGCAGGAAGCCGCGCAGGCGAAAGCCGTCGCGCATGCCGCCGGCGCACTCCTCGATCACCTCGCGGACCGGCGTGCCCATCGGAAGCTCCCACAGGCCCGGCCGCCGCACCCGGCCGCTCACCCCGAAGAGCTTGGTGCCGGCGTCGGCGCCGCGGCCCAGGGAGCGGTACCAGGCGGCGCCTCGGGCCACGATCGGCGGCACGTTGCAGAGGGTCTCCACGTTGTTGACGATGGTCGGTTTTCCGAACAGGCCGCTCACCTGCGGAAAGGGGGGCTTGGCGCGCGGCACCGGCCGCTCGCCCTGCAGGGCATTGATCAGCGCCGTCTCCTCGCCGCAGATGTACCGGCCGGCCGACACGTGCAGCTGGATGTCGAAGGCGAAATCCGAGCCCAGCACGCTCCCGCCCAGCAGGCCGGCGTCGCTTGCTTCCGCCAGGGCCGCGGCGAGCCGCCGTTCGGCCTGGTGGTAATTGGCGCGGAGGAAGATGAATCCGTGGCGGGCGCCGATGGCGTAGCCGGCCAGCAGCATGCCCTCGAGCAGCTGGTGGGGATTGCCTTCCAGCAGGCGCCGGTCCTTGAAGGTCCCCGGTTCCAGTTCGTCGGCGTTGACCAGCAGGTACTTCGGCTGCGGCGCGTCGGCGCCCCGGGGCACGAAGCTCCATTTCTGGCCGGTATTGAAGCCGGCCCCGCCGCGCCCCCGCAGCCCCGAATCGGCGACCAGCTGGACCAGCCCGGCTGGCGTGCGCCCCCCGCGCAGCGTGTCGGTCAGGGCCCCGTAGCCCCCCAGGCGCCGGTACTCCCCCAGGCCGAGGGCGCCGCCGTCCGCGCGCATCCAGCCGGTCAGCGGGCGGTCCGCGCTCATCGAGGCCCCCCGCGAAAGCGGTTGATGATTTCCGGCAGCTGCTCCGGGCTCACGTCGAGGAAAAGCTCCTCGTCGACCATCATCACCGGCGCGTGGTCGCAGGCGCCCAGGCAGGCGGCCGGCAGCAGCGTGAATTCGCCGTCGGCGGTGGTCTCCCCGGGGGCGATGCCCAGCAGATCGCCCAGGGAGCGGGCCAATCGCCCGGCGCCCCCCACCCAGCAGCTGATCGAGTCGCAGACCAGGACGACGTGGCGCCCGACCGGCCTGCGGAAAATGAAATTGTAGAAGGTGGCCAGCGCGTCGAGTTCGGCGACGGTCATGCCGAGGCGGCCGGCCACGGCGGCCAGCGAGGCGTCGCTGATCCAGCCGCGCCGCTTCTGCACGGCCCGCAGCGCATCGCCGCAGACCGCGCGCGGCGCGGGGGCGTGGGCCAGCAGGGCGGCGATCTCGCCTTCCTCGTCGGCGGTCAGCGTCGCTTCGTCCATGTCAGCGGTCCACGTCGGCCAGCACGAAGTCGATGGAGCCCAGGATGGCCAGCAGGTCGGGAATCAGGACGCCGCGCGCCAGCCGCGGCACCATCTGGAGGTGCGGGAACGAGGGGGTGCGGATGCGCACCCGGTAGGGAGATATCCCGCCGTCGCTGATCAGGTAGTAGCCGTTGCCCCCCTTGGTGGCCTCGACCCCGGCGAACGCCTCGCCGGCGGGCATTACCGGGCCCCAGGAGACGCCGACGAAGTGGTGGATCAGCGTCTCGATGTCGCGCAGCATGCGCTCCCGGGGGGGCGGCACGGCCAGGGGGTGGTCGGCCTTGACCGGGCCGGGCGGCATCCCGGCCAGGCACTGGGCGACGATGCGCAGGCTCTGGCGCATCTCGGCCACCCGCACCCGGGCGCGGTCGTAGCAGTCGCCGTGCACGGCGGTGGGCACGTCGAACTCGAACTGCTCATAGCCCGAGTAGGGACGCATCTTGCGCAGGTCCCAGTTCAGGCCGCAGGCCCGCAGGCCGGGCCCGGTCACGCCCCACTCCCGGGCCTCGGCCAGGGTGTAGGCGCCGACGCCGACGGTGCGCGCCTTGACGATCGAGTTTTCCATCATCATGGCGTCATACTCCGCGAGGCGGGCCGGAAAATAGTCGACGAACTCACCGACCAGCCGCTGCCACCCGTTCGGCAGGTCCTGGGCCACCCCGCCGATGCGGAACCACCCCGGGTGCATGCGGGCCCCGCATACCGCCTCGACGATGCGCAGGATCCGCTCGCGGTCGTTGAACATGTAGAAGACCGGCGACAGGGCGCCGAGGTCCTGCAGGAACGTGCCGAACCACACCAGGTGGCTGGAGATCCGGAAGAGCTCGGCCAGCATGACGCGGATGACCTGCGCCCGGGCCGGGACGCGGATGCCGGCCAGCGTCTCCGCAGCCAGCACGTACGGCAGGTTGTTCATCACCCCCGAGAGGTAGTCGACCCGGTCGGTGTAGGGAATGAAGGTGTGCCAGGTCTGCCGCTCCCCGATCTTCTCGGCCCCGCGGTGATGGTAGCCGATGTCCATGGCCGCGTGGCGGATCTCCTCGCCGCGCAGCTGCAGCACCACGCGCAGCAGGCCGTGGGTGCCGGGATGCTGCGGGCCGAGGTTCAGGGTCATCAGCTCGGCGTCTTCCGTCTCGGGCAGGCCCCACTCCCCGGCCCGGAAGCGCAGCGCCTCTTGCTCGGCGGCCACGCGCTCGTCCGGCAGCGCGAACGGCTCCATCTCGGTGGCCCGCGCCGGGTGGTCTTTGCGCAGCGGGTGGCCGCTCCAGGTGGGCGGCATGAGGATGCGGCGCAGGCCGGGATGGCCGCGGAAGGAGATGCCGAACATGTCCCAGGCCTCTCGCTCGTACCAGTCGGCGGCCGGCCAGACCGGCACCGCCGAGGCCAGCTCCGGGGCGTCGCCCCGTAGGGCCACCTTGACGCGCAGGTCGGCGTTGCGGTCGTAGGAGCGCAGGTGGTAGTAGACGGAGAAGTCGCGCGCCGGGCCGTCAACCGGGCGGCCTCGCGCCCGCTCGTCGACGGCGCTGAGATCGTAGAGGGTGGCGTAGGGCCGCTCGACGCCCTCCTTGAGAAAACGCAGCACGCGCGGGGCCTCGGCCGCCTCCACCCAGACGGTCGGGATGGAGTCGGCGGTCTCCTGGCGGGAGACGGCGCCGTCGCCGAACGCGCGGTCCAGGTCGGCGATGACCGCGTCGGCTCCCGTCATTCCGACTCCTCGGGAGGACGCAGCCGGGTCAGGCCGGCGCGCGCGGCGGCCAGGGCATCGCGGCGCGCGGGCGAAACCGGCCGGGCCACGCCCTGGGGGCCCACGACCCAGGAGAGCGGGCGCTTCTCGCTGCCGACCCGGTCGCGCAACAGCAGCAGCCCCTCCTGGAACGAGAAGGGGTTGGGCGGGCAGCCCGGGATGTAGACGTCCACGGGCAGGAACTTGTCCACCCCCTGGACCACGCTGTAGGAGTCGTACATGCCGCCGGAGCAGGCGCAGGCCCCCATGGCGATGACCCAGCGCGGCTCCATCATCTGCTCGTAGAGCCGCTTGATGACCGGGGCCACCTTGACGAAGACGGTGCCGGCCACCACCATCAGGTCGGCCTCGCGCGGCGTGCCGCGAATCACCTCGGCGCCGAAGCGGGCGATGTCGAAGCGCGAGGTCAGCGAGGTGGCCATCTCCACGTAGCAGCAGGACAGGCCGAAGTTGAACGGCCAGATGGAGTTCTTGCGCCCCCAGGCCAGCAGGTCCTGGAGGCGCGAGAAGAGCAGGCCGCGGCGCACGGCGGCCTCGGCGCTTCCCGGCGGGAAGGGCGTGGAATCCATCTCACTCCTCCCGTCGCCGGGCCCCGGGGCGGTTCCAGTCAAGCGCCCCTCGGCGCCAGAGGTAGGCCAGCGCGGCCAGCAGCACGGCGATGAACAGGGCCATGGCCGCGAAGCCGCTCCAGCCGGTGCGCCGCAAGGACACGGCCCAGGCCATGATGAAGGCCGTCTCCAGGTCGAAGACGACGAAGGCGATGGCCACGCGGTAATAGCGCACGTCGAAGCGCTGCTGCGCCGGCCCGCCGGGGACGACGCCCGACTCGTAGGGCTCGCCGGTGAAGCGCTCCGCGTGTCGCTCGCCCAGCAGCCAGGAGATGCCCAGCATAGCCGCGGCCACGCCGACCGCCAGGGCGGCATAGAGCACCAATGGCCACAGCTGGGCCTGGCTCATGGTGTCCTTCTCCGGTAGGCCATGTTCGGGAGTCATTCTACCGGCAAACGGAAGAATCTGCAATCCTTCCGTTCCGGTGGCCCGCGCCGCCCCGGCGGGGCGACGCCGAAGCGGCGCCATGCTACAATGGGGCCGAGGTGCACATGAGCGGTTCCCGTGCTGCGTTTCGTCTCCTCCTTCTGGCCATCGCCCTGGCCCCCGGCGCCCCGTCGGGCCTGCAGTCCGGCGAAGCGCCGGTTTCCTTCCCCTTCATGGACCCGGACCTGCCGCTGGAGGTGCGTGTCGACGACCTGGTGTCGCGGCTCACCCTGGAGGAGAAGGCGGCCCAGATGGCCCACCAGGCGCCGGCGCTGCCCCGCCTCGGCATCCCCGCCTACAACTGGTGGAGCGAGTGCCTGCACGGCGTGGCCCGGGCCGGGCTGGCCACGGTCTTTCCCCAGCCGATCGGGCTCGGCGCCGCCTTCGACGAGGAGGCGGTGCGGCGCATGGCCGGGGCGATCGCGGCCGAGGCCCGCGCCAAGCACCACCAGGCGCTGCGCCGGGGCGAGCACGGCATCTACCAGGGGCTGACCTTCTTCTCCCCCAACGTCAACCTCTTCCGCGATCCGCGCTGGGGGCGCGGCATGGAGACCTTCGGCGAGGACCCCCACCTGAGCTCGCGCCTGGGGGTGGCCTTCGTCCGCGGCCTGCAGGGCGACGACCCCTCCCGGCTGATGGCGGCCGCCACCGCCAAGCACTTCGCGGTGCACAGCGGCCCCGAGAGCGAGCGCCATCGCATCGACGTGCACCCGCCGCGCCGCGACCTGCTGGAGAGCTACCTGCCGGCCTTCGCCGCCCTGGTGAAGGAGGGCCGCGTGGCCGCGGTCATGTGCGCCTACAACCGCCTCTATGGCGACCCCTGCTGCGGCAGCCCCTATCTCAACACCGAGCTTCTTCGCCGGCAGTGGGGGTTCGACGGCTTCGTCGTCTCCGACTGCTGGGCGGTCGACGACTTCTGGGAGCGGCACCGGGTGAACGCCGGCCGCGAGGAGGCGGTGGCGCGTGCCGTGCTGGCCGGCACCGACCTGGAATGCGGGAACTCCTACCCCGCCCTGGCCGCGGCGGTGCGGAACGGGCGGCTCACGGAGGCCGCCCTCGACACGGCCCTGAAGCGGTCGCTGGCCGTCCGCTTCCGGCTGGGCATGTTCGACCCGCCGGAGCGGGTGCCCCATGCCGCCATCCCGATTGCCGTGGTCGGCTGCGACAGCCACCGGCGCCTCGCCGGCGAACTCGCCGCCAAGTCGATGGTGCTGCTGAAGAACCGGGGCGGGCTGCTGCCCTTCGCGGCGGAGGAGCGGCGGACGATCCTGGTGTGCGGCCCGAACGCCGACCAGGCGCCGGTATTGTGGGGAAACTACAACGGCACCCCGGCCGCCACCGTCACCCCCCTGGACGGCATCCGCTCGCGCGCCCCGGCGTCGTGGAGGGTGCTCTACGAACGGGGATGCGACTGGACGGAGGAGGAGACGCCGGAGCCGGTTCCAGCCGCCTGCGTCGCCGCCGGAGGCCGCCCGGGCTGGCGGGCGGAGTGGTTCGACAACGAGGAGCTCCGGGGCGAGCCGCTGGCGACCAGCCACGAGAGCGGGATCGACTGGGAGACGGAGGGCGGCGGCTTCGGCCCGCTGGGGCGCGCCACCTCCTTCTCCGCCCGCTTCCAGGCAGAGCTGACCGCGCCGGCGGGGGGCACCTACCGGTTCCGGGTCCGGGCCGATGACGGGGTGCGCCTGTGGGCCGACGACGACCTTCTGGCCGACGCCTGGGAGAAGCCGACCGCCGGCTGGCTGCAGGCGACGCGCCGCCTGGAGCGAGGCCAGCGCTGCCGCCTCCGCCTGGAGTACCGCCAGCACGAGTGGGGGGCGCGGCTGCGGCTGGCCTGGATTCCGCCCGGAGAGACGTCGGGGGCGAGGGCCCTCGCCGCCGCGCGCCGGGCCGACGTGATCGTCGCCTGCGCCGGCATCACCCCGCAGCTGGAGGGGGAGGAAATGGGGGTCGACATCAACGGCTTCCGCGGCGGCGACCGCACCCGGCTGGAACTGCCGGAGGTGCAGCGGCGCTTCCTGCGCAGGCTGAAGGCCACGGGCAAGCCGGTCGTGCTGGTGCTGTTCAACGGCGGCGCGCTGGCCCTTCCCTGGGAACGGGAGCGCCTCGATGCCATCGTCGAGGCGTGGTACCCCGGCCAGGAGGGCGGGGCGGCGCTGGCCGGCGTCCTCTTCGGCGACGTCAATCCCTCCGGGCGGCTGCCGGTCACCTTCTACCGCTCCACCCGCGACCTGCCCGCGTTCGAGGACTACCGCCTGGAGGGCCGAACCTACCGCTACTTCCGGGGCCGCCCGCTCTTCCCCTTCGGTTTCGGCCTGAGCTACACCCGCTTCGGCTACCGCGACCTCGTCCTCGACCGGCCCCAGGCGGAGGCCGGCGGCTCGGTAACGGTCCGGCTGCGGCTGCGCAACGACGGCCCGCGCGACGGCGAGGAGGTGGTCCAGCTCTACGTCCGGCCGCTGCCATCGGCCACCGCCGACGGCGCCGCGGCCCTGAAGGGGTTCGCCCGGGTGGCCCTGCGGGCCAGCGAGGAGCGGCGGGTGGAGATGCGCCTTCGCATCGCCGACCTGGAGCGCTACGATCCGCTCCGCGACGCCCTGGCGGTGATGCCCGGACGCTACGAGGTCATGGTCGGCGCGTCCTCCGAGGACATCCGACTGCGCGCCCCGCTGACCGTCACCGCGGCCGGCGAGTGAACCGCCCGCCCCGCGTCAGGGGGGCGGGATGCGCTGCAGCACGTCGGTCAGCCGGCGGCTGCCCAGCTCGGTTCGCGCCGGGACGGTCCCGCCGTCCAGCGTCCACTTGGCCAGGGCGATGCGGCCGTCGGAAATCTCGATGGCGGTCAGGCCGTCGCTGTACTTGCAGCAGCCGGAGTTGAAGTAGAGCGGCAGGGCGTCGTCGGCCAGGCTCTCGTCCAGTTCGAAAAAGCGGTCGTGCGCGGCCCGGTGGCGCTGGGCCCTGGCCAGCTCCTCGGAGTGGATGTCCGCCTCGCCCGCCTGGACCCGTCGCAGGCGCATCTGCTCGAGGTCCCGGATGCGCCGGGTCATGATGCGGGTGAGCGACACCGACTCGAAGTAGGCCAGGTGGGTGTGACCGGCGATCACCAGCGTGCGCCGGCTCTCTCCCCATTCGTAGAGGAGCTGGGCGCGCCGGCTGCGCAGTTTGCTGTTTTCGGCGGCGCTCGGGCTCTTGCCCAGCAGCTGCTCCCAGCTTCGCTTGAAGAAGCGCAGCAGCACCTGGGTGAACCCGTGCAGCTCGTCGGAGAAGAGGTCCCCCTCGTGGCCGTGCACGACCAGGATCTTCTCCCCCAGCTGCAGGGCCGGGTAGACCGGCACCGGCGCGCCCATCACCGCGTCCAGCTTGCGCCTCACCTCGTCCCGCTTCCAGTCGTGGTCGTGGTTGCCGTAGACGCGGAGGTAGCGGCCGGGAAAGAATTTCCTCTCGCCTGCGAAGGTGGCCGGGTTCCGGTCGACGACGTCGGCCAGGCGGTCGCCGGCGCCCTCCTCGATGTCGCCCAGCAGCACCAGGGTGAAATCCTGCGCGTGGTAGTGGTCGAGCGCCCCGAGGTAGACCGGTTCGACCCGCTTGAAAAAGTCGGTCGGCCCGCCGTCCCACTTGTGGGCGTCGCTCAGAACCACGTAGCGCCCGTTCCCCGCCGGCCCGCCGACCCGGTGCGCCCGGCGGCAATGGTCGTCCAGCCGCTCGAAGGTGCGGCTCTTCTCCGTGAATGCCATGTATCCCCTCCTCCACGAAAAGCGGCGGCATGATTTCCGCGGCTCTTCGTCACGATGGCTGTGGTTGCTCCGAATCCTCCCCGCTCTCCATTTTCGGCGCCCAAAAGGACAAAGTCAAGATGGGCGTGCTCGGTTCATCGATTGCGGTTTTCGCTGCGCTTCCTGAACAACCGCTCGCTGAACCCGCCCTCGGCAAGGAAACGCTCCTCCAGATTCTTCAATCGCCTGCGCAGAAGAAAACTGGCCTGGTGGATCAGGCAGATGAGGGTGTTGGCGGATTCCTCGGCTCCGAGAATCTCGCAAGATTTCGACTGGCCGGACTTGTCCGACTCGTCAGACTGGTCTGACAAATAGCTTCTCCTGACTTTAAGCGCTTCGGGCGAATCTCTGGTCCATTGCCGTAATCCGCGCTGCCTCAGAAAACCCTCATAGTCCAGCAGGAGCTCTTCGAGACTGGCCCGGGCCACCCCGGTCAGCTTCAGCTCCATCTTCTTCGAGGTGGCGGAGGCCATGCTCCCCCCGGCGATGTTCTGCACC
>CAYZNT010000003.1:26893-203431 GCA_964479735.1 uncultured Clostridia bacterium | reverse complement strand
AGGGACAGGGGTCAAAGTTGCGAAAAACAGGGTAGGGACAGGTTTCAAACCTGTCCCTACAAACGGGAGCCGGAAACCCCGGCGGCGGGAATTACCGCTTGATGGCCAGCGCTTCCTGGATCACCTCGTCGGAGGTAGTGATGATGCGAGAGTTGGCCTGGTAGCCGCGCTGGTAGACCAGCATGTTGGTGAACTCGGTGGCGATGTCGACGTTGGAAGACTCCAGCGCCGAGCCGGTGATCTTGCCGCGGCCGCCGGTGCCCGGGGCGCCGATGGCCGAGGCGCCCGAGGCGTTGGTCTCCAGGAAGAGGTTGTCGCCGAGGCGGAGCAGGCCGCGGTTGTTGTTGAAGGTGGCCACCGCCAGCTGGGCCAGCTCCTCCACCTGGCCGTTGGAGAAGACGCCCTGGATGACGCCGTCGTTGCCGATGATGATCGAGGTCAGGTTGCCCGGCCCGTAGCCGTCGGTGTTGGTGGAGTTGGTCGTCGAGGCGATCGGGTAGCCGGTGAGCGAGCCCACCCCGTTGACGTCGAAGAGGTCCCAGTTGAGGCCGGTGATGGGATTGGCGCCGTTGGTGAAGCCCGGCGTGTTGAAGGTGACGTCCCCGGCCGGCACGATCAGGGTGCCGGTGCCGTCAAACTGGATCGCTCCGTTGGCGACGGTGTAGGGGGTGCCGGCGGTGCCGCCCACCACGTCCTCGCCGGGCAGGGTGATGGCGTAGTCCCAGTCGTCGTTGGCGGTGGCGCCGGGCACGTTGTGGGTGAAGGTGATGTTCATCACGTGGGGCGCGCCCTTGGAGTCGTAGATGGTGACCGAGGCGGTGTAGGTCGAGCCGTCGGGGTCGTTGACGTTCAGGTTGGCGAAGATCTGGATGTAGGAGGTCTGGTTCGGCGCGGACACGGTGTTGGCCGGCAGCCAGATGCGGTCCAGCTGGCCGGACGAAATGATCTCGCCGTTGGCGTCGCGCTGGGTGTAGCCGAGCACGTAGAGGCCGCTGGGATTGATCAGGTAGCCGGAACGGTCGAAGGAGAAGTTGCCGGCGCGGGTGTACATGTGGTCGTCGGCGGTGGGCCCGACCACGAAGAAGCCGTTGCCCTCGAGGGCCACGTTGGTGGCCTCTCCCGATTTCTGGATCGAGCCCTGGCTGAAGATGCCGTCGACCGAACTCACCAGCACGCCCAGGCCGACCTGCATCGGGTTGCCGGCGCCGTTCGTGGCCAGGCCGCCGAAGGTGTTGGTCACCAGGTCCTGAAAGGACATGGCCGAGGACTTGAAGCCGCTGGTGTTGATGTTGGCCAGGTTGTTGCCCACCGAGTTCAGGGCGCTGGCGTAGGCGGCCAGCCCGGACAGGCCGGAATAGAACGATGTCAGCATGGGACTCCTCCTTATCCGTTCAGGATCACTTCGCTCACGTCGGCCAGGCTGATGGTCAGGCCGCGCGACTTCAGCAGCACATCCGAGCCGTCGAAGGCCACGGCGTCGACCAGGTAGTTGGCGAACCGGGTGGCATCGGCGAGCTCCTGGCCGTCGCCGCCCACGAGCTTGTAGGTGTAGTTGCCGGCGGCCAGTCGGTTGCCGCTGTCGTCCAGGCCGTCGAAGGTGACGCCGTTGACCCCGGCCTGCATCTCCTCGGCGGCGATGTGCCGCACCACCGTGCCGTCGGCGTCCATGACCTCCACCCGGACCGAGGTAGCGGAGGCCAGCTCGAAGCGGATTTCGGCCGGGTGACTGCCGTCCCAGGTGACCGAGTCGCCGGAGACGATCACCCGCTTGCCGATCAGGTTGACCATCTGCGAGTTGGTGGCCGCGGTCTGGGTCAACGCCAGCAGGTTCATGCCGGTGGCGACGTTCTGCATCTGCTCCAGCGCCGAGAACTGCGCGAGCTGCGACAGGAACTGGGTGCTGTCCATCGGCTCGAGCGGGTTCTGGTTGGACATCTGGGCCACCATCAGCTCCAGAAAGGCATCCTTGCCCAGTTCGTTGCTGGCGGAACCGGAGCGGCTGCCCGTCACCGAGCTGAGCAGCGAGGACAGCGAGTTGTCTATCGAGTCGACCATGACGACCTCCGCTTCCAGGAAAAGCAAGCGCCCTGCCAACCCAACCGGTTTTCTCATATCCCCGATAAACGAGGATTTTTTTGGTTCCCCCGATGACCGCCCGAACGCCGCGGCCGGAATTATTTTCCGCCGCCGGCAACAATTTCCCGCCCCGGGCGGCTTCGGATGCCCTCTGCTTCCCGATTCCGGTATAATGGCGCCATGCCCGCCAAGCTGGGCCAGAATTTCCTGGTCAACCGCGACATCATCCGCCGCCTGATCGCCGCCTTCCAGCCGGTCACCACGCCGGTGCTGGAGATCGGCCCGGGCCGGGGCGTGCTGACCGAACCGTTGGCGGAGGTCGTCCGCGCAGCCGGCCAGCGGCTGGTCGCCGTGGAGATCGACGCGCTGCTGGCGGCGGCGCTGCGCGAGCGGCTGGCTCCGGGAGTCACGATCGTGACCGCCGACATCCGCGACGTGGACCCGGCGGAGCTGTTCGCGGCGGACGAAATCGCCGTGATCGGCAACGTCCCCTATTTCATTTCCCGGGACATCGTCGACTGGCTGCTGGCCCATCGCCGTCGCATCGCCCGGGGCCAGCTGCTGCTGCAGCGGGAGTTCGCCGCCAAGCTGCTGGCGCCGCCCGGCGGCCGCGCCTACCACGCGCAGGGCGTGCTGTTCCAGCACCTGTTCACGGCGCGCAAGCTGCTCGCCGTCTCCCCCGGCTCGTTCCGGCCGGTGCCCCGGGTGATGTCGGAGGTGATCGCCTTCGAGTCGCGCCACCGGGCCGCCGGCGACGACGCGGCCTATTACCGTTTCCTGAAGTGCGCCTTCGCCGCCCGACGCAAGACACTCGCCAACAACCTGCAGACCCTCCGGCCCGCCGCCGCCGCGCATGCCGCCCTGGAAGGGGCGGGAGTGGCTCCGGCCCGCCGGGCCGAGGAGTTGACCGGCGAACAACTCTACTCCGTTTTCCGACACCGGGACGATTGACAGCGGCAAAAAAATCCCGTGTAATACCGGCACCATGAAAAAACGCCCCGCCGCCCTCCGCCGCCTGCTGCCACTGGCCCTGCTGCTGCTGCTGACAAACCTGCCGGCCCCGGCCGCCAGCCCCGTCGACCTGGGCCGCGAGCTGCCCCTCTGGTCAGCCCTGCCCTTCGCCGGCATCCTGCTGTCGATCGCCCTGCTGCCGCTGCTGGCTTCCCGCCTCTGGCACCACCACTTCGGCAAGGTGACGGCCGGCTGGGCGCTGCTCTTCGCCGTCCCCTTCCTGCTGGCCTACCGCACCACGGGAGCGATCGAGATCGCCCACATCTACCTCCTCGACTACTTGCCCTTCATTATCCTGCTGTGGGCCCTCTACACCATCTCCGGCGGCATCCTGCTGACCGGCTCGCTGCGCGGCACGCCGGCGGTCAACACCCTGCTGCTGGCCATCGGCACCCTGCTGGCCTCGTGGGTCGGAACCACCGGCGCCGCCATGCTGCTGGTGCGCCCGCTCATCCGCTCCAACCAGGATCGGCGCCACAAGGCGCACGTCATCGTCTTTTTCATTTTCCTGGTGGCCAACATCGGCGGCTCGTTGACGCCGCTGGGCGATCCCCCGCTGTTCCTGGGGTTCCTGCACGGGGTCTCCTTCTTCTGGACGTTCCGCCTGCTGCCCGCCACCGCCACCCTCGCCGCCGGGTTGCTGGCCCTCTTCTTCCTCATCGACACCTGGCACATGAAACGCGAGGGCGCCCGGCCGCCGTCCGGCGAACGCCAACCGCTGCGCCTCCACGGGCTGCACAACCTGCTCTTCCTGGCCGGGGTCGTGGCCGGCGTGCTCTTCTCCGGCACCGTCCACCTCGGCGAGATCGCCCTTCCGGGCGGCATCCACCTGGCCGTGCAAAACCTGCTGCGCGACGCCTGGCTGCTGCTGATGGGCTACCTCTCCCTGCGCACCACCCGCGCCGCAATCCGCAGCGAGAACCGCTTCTCCTGGGGCCCCATCCAGGAGGTGGCCATCCTCTTCGCCGGCATCTTCATGACCATCATCCCGGCGCTGGCCATCCTGCGCGCCGGGGTCTCCGGCAGCCTCGGCTTCCTCATCCGTGCCGTGCGCACCCCGGCCCACTATTTCTGGGCCTCGGGGGCGCTCTCCTCGTTCCTCGACAACGCCCCCACCTACCTCACGTTCTTCAACACCGAGATCGGCCAATTCTTCCCCGGAATGGGCGAAGCGGCGGCGGTGGCCGGGCTGATGACCGCCAAGGCGGTCTACCTGAAAGCCATCTCCGCCGGCGCCGTCTTCATGGGCGCCAACACCTACATCGGCAATGCCCCCAACTTCATGGTCAAGGCCATCGCGGAGGAGAACGGCATCGCCATGCCCTCCTTCTTCGGCTACATCTTCCGCTACTCGCTGCCCATTCTCATCCCCGCCTTCGCCCTGCTCACCCTGCTGTTTTTCTGAAGCGGCCCCGGCCGCTTCATGATAGAATTGCGGGGCATGAATTCCATCCGCGAACTCTTCAAAACCGGCGTCGGCCCATCCAGCAGCCACACCATGGGGCCGCGCCGCGCCGCCGCGGAGTTCCTGGCGCGCTGGCCGGAGGCGGCCGCCTACCGCGTCACCCTCTACGGCTCCCTGGCGGCCACCGGGCGCGGCCATCTGACCGACCAGGCGCTGCGCGCGGCCTTCGCCCCGGCGGCGCTGGACGTGGTCTGGATGCCGGACCTCCTCCTCCCCCGCCACCCCAATGGCATGGCGTTCGCCGCCCTGGCCGCGGACGGGCGCACCATCGGCGAATGGCGAGCCTACAGCGTGGGCGGCGGCACCATCGCCGGCGACGGCGACGTCCTTCCCGCAGCCGCGTCTCCCTACCCGCTGACCCGCATGGACGACATCCTGGCCTGGTGCAAGACGAACGGCCGCCAGTTCTGGGAATACGTCTACGAGCATGAGGATGCCGCACTGGAGCCCCACCTGCGTGCGGTCTGGCGAGTGATGCGCCGCGCGGTGGCCCGCGGCCTGGAGAACGAGGGGGTCCTGCCCGGTTCGCTGCGCCTGCCGCGCCGCGCCGCCGCCACCTGCGCCAAGGCCAGGAACGCCTCCGGATTCATGCAGCGGATCGGCACGACCTTCGCCTACGCGCTGGCGGTGGCGGAGGAGAACGCCGCCGGCGGCGAGATCGTCACCGCACCGACCTGCGGTTCGGCGGGCGTGCTGCCGGCGGTCCTGCTGCAGCTCCAGCAGGCCTACCGGTTGCCGGAAAGCAGGCTGCTGCACGCCCTGGCCGGTGCCGGGCTGGTCGGGACGCTGATCCAGACCAACGCCTCCATCTCCGGCGCCGAGGTCGGCTGCCAGGGGGAGATCGGCGCCGCCTGCGCCATGGCCGCAGCCGCTGCCGCCGGCCTTCTGGGGGGCACGCCGGGGCAGATGGAATACGCCGCCGAAATGGGGCTGGAGCACCACCTGGGCCTGACCTGCGACCCGGTCGACGGCCTGGTGCAGATCCCGTGCATCGAGCGCAACGCCATGGCCGCCGTGCGGGCGCTGGAATGCGCCGCCTTCGCCCTGTTGTCCGACGGCCACCACCACGTCTCCTTCGACACCGTGGTGCGCACCATGGCCCAGACCGGACGCGACCTGGGCCACGCCTACCGCGAGACCGGCACCGGGGGCCTGGCCCGTTTTCAACCCGGCTGAGAGAGCCCGCCGCACGATTGACAGCGCGGGAAGGGCGTACTATCATAGTCCGCATTGGACCCGCCGGAGGCCGAAAGACAGGCACGCGCCATGGAAGAAGACAAGAAGATCGGAGTCGGAGACGTCATTCCGCTGGCCAACGCGGCCAAGACGGACACTTTTTTCATGGTGACCATCGGGGGCGAGAAGTATCTGGTGGACAAGGACGGCAAGGTGGTGCTGAAGCCGAACCCGAAGGCCGACGCCCCCGCCCCGGCCGCCCCGCCGGAGCCGGCCGCGGCGCCCGACCCCCAGGGAACGGGAGGCCGGGGCGTGAAGCTGCGCTTCAAGCCCGGCACCGCGGAGTTCAACAGCGCCGTCGAACGGGTGCGGGTCATCGTGCGCCAGTTCATGGAGCGCCTGCACAAGGATTACCGCCAGCTGGCGCCGCGGATGGTGGAGGCGCTGAAGGGCAACCAGACCCCGTTCATCCGCTTCCTCGATCGCGAGCGGGGCGAGCGGCCGGCCCTGCTGGCCTACCTGATCCGCGAATTCTTCACCCGCACCACCGCCGCCGAGCGCAGCATGGAGGTGCTGGAGTTCCTGACCTGGGTGATCGCCGTGCGCGAGGACGGCAGCCTGGGCCGCGACCGCTCCCTTCCGCCCGACCGGCAGCGGTCGCTCATCGTCGACTTTCTCAAGTTCCTGCAGGTGCTGGGCGACACTCCCGCCAAGCAGGAGTTGATGGAAACCACCCAGCAAACGTTCATCGACCAGGAGTATCACCTGCTGCAGAAGGAGGGAGGGGCCGGCTTCTACATCACCTCGTCGGTCTCCAAGGCGACCATGGCCCAGCGCGACTTCCTGATCAACGACAGCAACCGCAACTACCTGGAAAGCCAGTATCGCAAGCTGGTGCGCGGACAGGGCGACCTCTACACCGACAACATGCTGGCCTACCTCAAGGCGCTGGCCATCCTGCGGCTGATCGCCAACTCGCGCAAGGAGCAGCGCGGCAGCTCGGACGACGAGCGCGAGCGGCTGCTGCACGACATCCTCGCCTTTCGCCCCGACTGGCAGCCCCTGCCCTGAGCAGGAACGCCGCGGCTGTTGACTTCGCCCGGGCCTTCCGCTACCATCGCCGCGGAGGTTGGCCATGATCGTCGAACTGGAACGCCTGACCATCCGGGAGCTGCTGATCCGCAGCTTCGGTCTCTTCCCCGCCCTGCCGGCCATCGGCAGCGTCGGTGAGCCTCCCCTGTCCTATTCCGCCCTGCAGGATCGCATCGAGGAGGTCGCGGCCCTCCTGGTGAAGCTGGACCTGCACAAGGGCGACCGCGTGGCCCTGGTCGGCGAGAACAGCCCCAACTGGGTCATCGCCTACCTGGCGCTGACCGCCAGCGGGCTCGTCGCCGTGCCGATCCTGCCCGGCTTTCCGGAGACCGACACCCGGCACATCATCCGCAATTCCGAATCGCGCGCCGTCTTCGCCGACGCCAAGGGCCGCGCCAAGGTGGGGGAGGAGGGCGACACGCCCCTGCAGGCGGTCATCAGCCTGGAGGATTTTTCCGTCGCCCAGCGCGACCGGCCGGCCGCCGGCCTGCTGGCCAAGACCATCGCCCTGTTCCGCAAGTGGCGCGGCGACGAGGGCGAGGAGCCGGCGCCTCCCGGGGAAGAGGACATGGCGGCGATCATCTACACGTCCGGCACGACCGGCCACTCCAAGGGCGTGGTGCTGACCCACCGCAACATCGTCTACGACACCGTGCACAGCATCGAGCGCTTCCCCATCGGTCGCGCCGACCGCTTCCTGTCCATCCTGCCCCTGTCGCACACCTTCGAGGCCACCGGGGGCCTGCTCTGCCCGCTGGCCGTCGGCGCCTCGATCGCCTACATGCAGGGCCTGCCCACCCCGCAGAAGCTGATGGCGGCCATGGCCGCCGTGCGCCCCACGGCCGTGCTGACCGTGCCGCTGGTGATGGACAAGATCTTCCGCAAGCGGGTGCTGCCCCAGTTCCAGGGCAGCCCCCTGCTCAGCCGCCTCTACCGCGTCCCGTTCATGCGCCGCCGCCTGCATCGCGTGGCCGGGCGCAAGCTGATGGCCGCGTTCGGTGGCAAGCTGCGCTTCTTCATGTTCGGGGGCGCCCCCCTCAACGAGGACGTGGAGCAATTCCTGGGGGAGTCCGGCATCCACTACTCCACCGGCTACGGCATGACCGAGACGGCGCCGATCATGACCATCAACCCCATCGAGCGGGTCAAGATCGGTTCCTGCGGCCGGACCATCCCCGGCATCGAGCTGGCCATCCACCAGCCCGACCCGCACTCCGGCGTGGGGGAGATCATCGCCCGCGGGCCGATCGTCATGCAGGGCTACTACAAGAATCCGGAGGCCACCGCCCAGACGTTCCTGCCCGACGGCTGGCTGCGCACCGGCGACCTCGGGTATTTCGACGACGAGGGGTACTTGTTCATCAAGGGCCGCTCCAAGAACGTGATCATCGGCCCGTCGGGCGAGAACATCTATCCCGAGGCCGTGGAGGCGCGGCTGCTGCAGTCGCCCTACCTGCAGGAGGTGGTGGTCTACGAGGACGGCGGCCGGCTGCTGGCCAAGGCCTACCTGGACTTCGACGTCCTGGACAAGGAATTCGAGCGCAGCAAACTGGACGGCGCCGCCGCCGAGAGCCTGACCCGCGAGATCCTGGAGCGCGTGCGCCAGGAGGTCAACCAGCAGCTGCCCGGCTTCTCGGCCCTCAGCCGCATCATCGAGCACCCCGAGCCGTTCGAAAAGACCCCCACCAACAAGGTCAAGCGCTACCTCTACATCCCGGCCCGCGGTTGACGGCGGCGGGGAGTCATCCAACCGCCGGTCCGGTGAAGAAGGACCGCAGCCGCTCCAGGGCGGGATCGCCCAGGACCCGGAAATGGTCGCGGATGTGGTTCAAGGTGCGCGGCACGTAGCGCGCGTAGCCGCGGTGGCCGCGCCGCGTCACCTGGAAAGCGAACGTTCCCAGCGCCTTGACGTTGCGCTGCAGCGCCGCCAGCCGCAAGGATCGCTCCTGCACGGCCAGGCCGCCGCGGCGCAGCCGGTCCAGCAGCCATTCGCGCCGCGAACCGAGATCGAGGTAGGCGTCCCAGGCCAGCGAAACCAGGTCGTACAGCGGCGGGGCCTGCAGCGCGTCCTGGAAATCGACCAGCAGCAGCCGGCGCCCGCGCACCAGCAGGTTGCGCGAGTGGAAGTCGCGATGGGCGAAGACCGACTCCGGCTCGATCCGGGCCACCAGGGCGTGCAGCTCACGGCGCACCGCCGCCGCCTCCGCCGCCGGCACCGATCGCCAGCCGCGAACGTAGTGATCGACGAAGAAGTCCATCTCCGCCTGCTGGCGCGCCGGGTCGAGGCGGGACGGAGTCGCCGCGGCCGGGATGAGCCGAAGCTGCAGCAGGACATCGGCGGCGGCGGCGAGCAGGCGGTCGCGCTCCCGCCCCGTTCCCTGGCGCCAGGCCCGCTGCAGCAGCAGGTCGCCGCCGTCTTCCATCAGCAGGGCCTGGTTGCCCAGCACCTCGTGGATCTCCGGCACGCGCAGGCCGTGGCGCTTCAGCAATCCCGCCACATCGACCAGTCGGGCGATCTCGGTGGCGGCCGGCTGCGGGTAGACCATGGCCACCCGGGTGGGACCGGGGCCGAAAACCCGGAAGAAGCAGCGTTGCGACGCTTCGCCGGGCAGGGCGACGAGGAGGCGAGCCCCCGGCCGGGCGGCGAGCGCCCGTTCCAGAAAACGCCGCCCCTGTTCGACGGCGGAAGCCCGTTCGCTGACCATGACGGCCGCCATTATCGCACGGCGCGGCCGCCGGCGCCAGGCCCGGAGACTTGCCGGCCGGCCACCGAGCGCGTATAATCCGGAGCGCAACAACGGAGGAACCATGACTGGCAAGGCAAACCGGCAGGTGACGGTGCTGCTCAACCCGAGCGCGGGCATGGGCCGATCGCTGAATCGCCGGCGGCGTCTGGAGCGGGAACTGAGCCTCGCCGGCGTGGACTACGAGCTGGTCGTCACCGACAGCGAGGCGCACCTGCGCGCCCTGACCCGCGAGCTGGGGCGGCGCGGCGGCATCCTGGCCGCCGCCGGCGGCGACTCCTCGCTGACCATCATGGCCAGCGAGGTGCTGGCCCACCGCCTGGACGTCACCGTCGCCTTCATCGGCTTGGGCTCGTGCAACGACATCGCCCGCGAGCTGGACGTGTACACCCTGCGCCGGGCCTGCCAGGCCCTGGCCCGCGGCCGCTTTCACGCCATGGACGTCGGCGTGGTGGAGAGCGCGGGCAAGCGGTTGGGCATCTTCCTCGGCCAGGCCTCGCTGGGCCTGGGCGTGCTGGTCAACCGCGAGATGGCCGGGGTCAAGCCGTGGCGCATCCCGCTGGCATCCCCTCCCGCCGTGCGCCGCGCCTTCAAGTCGGACCGACTGCCGCAGCGCCTGACCATCGACGGGGGCGACGAGCGCATCGAAGGCGATTTCCTGCTGCTGGCCGCCTCCAACATCCGCTATTTCGCCTGCGGCCGGCGCGCCCTGCCCGGAGCGCGAACCGACGACGGCCGCCTCGACCTGATCCTGGTGCGCGACTGCTCCTTCGCCCGCCTGGCCATGATCGCCCGCAAGAGTTCCCGGGGCCGGGCTGACAGCGACCCGGCCGTCGTCATCACCCAGGCCCCCTCCTTTCACGTCCGCGGCGGAGCCCCCTTCCACATGCAGCTCGACGGCGAGCTGCTGGGCGGGAACGAGTCGCCGCTGGCCCTGCGCGACGTGCGCCTCGGCCTCCTGCCCGGCGCCCTGCGCGTGGTCCGATAGGCGAATCCGGGCATGGTATAATCGGGGCGCGACGTCCACAGGGGGTGCGCATGCCGTGCAAGATCTTCATCGGACAGGGTCAGGAGATGGAAAAGAAGATCAACGACTGGCTGAAGCCCAACATGACCGTCACCCACGTAAGCCAGAGTTCCGTCAACGCCCTCATCGGAGAGAAGCAGGTGCCCTTGACCCTGATCACGGTCTTCTTCGACGAGAAGGGCATCGCCCCGGAGCGCAGCTACGAGTAGGGGCCGGTTGGCTTACTGCGGTTCGCGCAGCCGAACGTAGACGTTGGAGGGGGCGTTCTCGTCCAGCCGCTTCAGTTCGAACACCTGGGTATAGGACTCGAGCAGCCGCGACAGCTGCTTGTGGCCGTAGGAGCGCGGGTCAAACCCGGGATCGAGTTGCAGCAGCGCCTTGCCGATGTTGCCCAGGCTGGCCCAGTTGTTCTCCTCCACGGCCATCTCGAAAGCCTCGCGCAGCAACGGCAGCGGATCGCCGCCGGCGTACGCCGCGCTGTAGGAGGCCTCGCGCGGCGGCTGCATCTCGCCGGACGCCTCGGCCAGCTCGTCGGCCACGTCGGGCTGCGGCAGCACCGGCGCCGGCATCTCGCCGGACGCCTCGGCCATTTCGGCCAGCTCCGCCAGCTCGTCGGCCACGTCGGGCTGCGGCAGCACCGGCGCCCCGGCCCGCTCCGCGGGGTGCTCGCGCTCGCGATCCCCGCTCTTGCCCCGGCGTCCGCCGCGGCTGCGCTTCGACTGCTGCTGCTGTTGCTGCTGCTGCGCCCGCTGCTGGGAGCGAGAGGGGGGGGCGATGTTCTCGGTGTAGATGAACACGTCGCAGGCATTGACGAACGCCTTGGGCGTCTTCTTCTGTCCGATGCCCATCACGAAGGTTCCCTCCTCGCGGATGCGGGTGGCCAGGCGGGTGTAGTCGCTGTCGCTGGAGACGATGCAGAAGCCGTCCACCAGCTTGCGGTGCAGGATGTCCATGGCGTCGATGATCAGGGCGCTGTCGGTGGCGTTCTTGCCCACCGTGTAGCGGAACTGCTGCACCGGCTGGATGGCCTGGGTGTGGAGGGCCACCTTCCACGAGTTCATGCTGGACGTGGTCCAGTCACCGTAGATGCGGCGCAGGGTGATGGAGCCGTGCCGGCCCACCTCGGCCAGCATCTTGGGCAGCAACGACGCCTGGGCGTTGTCGCCATCGATCAGCACCGCCATTTTCAGGTCGCGGTCGCCTTTTCGTTCGTCCTTCATGGATCCCTCCGGAATGGCCCGGCAAAAACGGTTTTCGGCCATCACTTTACCAGTCGCGCCGCAGAAAGTCAATCCGAGGCCGGAACGCTTCCCTTTTCCGGCCCGCTCCCCAGCGGCCGGAACACTTCCTTTTTCCCGGCCGCTTAGGTACAATTCACGGGGCGGCCGAGGAGGCGCCCGCGATGCGTCCCGTCGACGTGCCCGCCGCCGTCCCCGTCCCCGTTGGCTGAGCCACCGTGCCGACGTTCACCGCGCGAATCCGCAAGAAGATCTTCGGCTCGCCGGATTCGGGTTTCGCCGTGCTCAAGGCCGCCATCGAGGGCGCCCGCCAGGCGCGCGTGCTGGTCGGGCCGCTGGACGGCCTGCACGAAGGGGACACCATCGAATTCGAAGCCGAGGAGGCGGAGCACCCCCGCTTCGGCCCCCAGCTGAAAGTGCTGAACTACCGCCTGCTGCCGCCGCGCGACAACGACGGCATCATCCGCTTCCTGGCGGCCGGGCGCATCAAGGGGCTCGGACCGCGCACGGCGGCCAAGATCGTCGCCCACTTCGGCGCCTCCACCCTGGAGGTTTTGGAGAAGGAGCCGCAGCGCCTGGCCGAGGTGCGCGGCGTGCGCGCCGCGCTGGTCGAAACCGTGCGCCAGAGCCTGCAGGAGAACCGCCGCCTGCGGGAGCTTTCGGTCCGATTGGCGCCGCTGGGCATCGGCATCGACACCGCGCTGCGCATCCTGCACGCCTTCGGCGCGGAGTCCGAGCAGGTGGTCTCCCAGGCCCCCTACGCCATGATCGGACGCGTTCACGGCATCGGCTTCCGCACCGCCGACCGCATCGCCCGAGCCGCCGGCCTGCCCGACGACGACCCGCTGCGGCTGCGCGCCGGAGTGCGCTTCCTGCTGGAGCAGGCGGAAAACGGCAACGGCGACCTGTGCGTGGCCGAGGAACCGCTGCTCGAGGCGGCCGAGCGGCTGCTGGGCGTTTCGCAACGCCACGTGGCCGCCGAAGTCGAGCGGATGGCGGCCCTGGGCCAGCTGCGCCTGGAGGAGGAGCCGGAGCGGCTGCTGATGCATCCCGCCGCCTGGGAGGCGGAGTGGGGGGCGGCCATGAACCTTTTCCAGCTCGTGCGCCAGGCGGTACCACCGCCGCTGGCGGTGGACTTCGCCGCGATCCTCAGCCGGCTCTCCCTGCCGCTGACGGCCGAGCAGCAAGAGGCGGTGCAGGCCGCCGTGACCCACCCGCTGACCATCATCAGCGGCGGGCCGGGCACCGGCAAGACGACCATCATCCGGGCCATCATCGAAGTGCTGAAGGCGAACCGCCAGCAGGCGCTGATCGCCGCACCCACCGGTCGCGCCGCCAAGCGGATCGAGGAGAGCTCCCTCTACCCGGCGGCCACCATCCACCGTCTGCTCCGCTTCCAACCCGAAAGCGGCACCTTCCAGCACAACCGCCAGAATCCGCTCAAGGCCGAGTCGGTCATCATCGACGAGTGCTCCATGGTCGACGCCTACCTGTTCCACGCCCTGCTGCAGGCCCTGGCCTCCGGCACCCGGCTGGTGCTGATCGGCGATCGCGACCAGCTGCCCTCGGTCGGCCCGGGCAACGTGCTGCGCGACCTGATCGGCTGCGGGTTCTTCCCGACCCTGTTCCTGGAGCGCAACTTCCGCCAGGGCGGCGACTCGCTGATCGTGGAGAACGCCCACCGCGTCAACCATGGCCTGCCGCTGCTGGCCACGGCTGCCGGGAACGAAGACGACTTCCTGCTGCGGCGGGTGAGCCGCGAGACGGAGGCGCTGCAGCAGATAGAAGCCATCGTCCGCGACCTCCTCGACGCCTACCCGTTCAACTCCGCCAACCTGCAGATCCTGGCGCCGATGTACCGGGGGGACGCCGGCATCGACCGCATCAACGAGCGCATCCAGGCGCTGTTCAACCCCGGAGAGGTGCTGGTGCGGCGCGAGCGGAACTCGTTCAGGCACCTGGACAAGGTGATGCAGCTGCGCAACAACTACGACAAGGACGTGTACAACGGCGACCTGGGCACGGTGGTGGAGTGGGACGACGGCAGCCGGCAGCTGCTCGTCGATTTCGACGGCCGCTTCGTCTCCTACGGCGGCGACGAGCTGGACGAACTGACCCTGGCCTACGCCGTATCGGTGCACAAGTCGCAGGGATCGGAATACGATGTCGTGGTGCTGGCCCTGCTGCCCGCCCACGCGCGCATGCTGAGCCGCGAGCTGTTCTACACCGCCATCACCCGCGCCCGCCGCAAGCTGATCCTGCTGTCGGACGACGACACCATCGCCCGCGCCTGCGCCAATGCCCGCCCGCGCCTGCGCCGCACCATGCTGCCGAGACGGCTGCAGGAGATGTTCGCCCCCGCGCCGGTTCCGGGGCGCCCGCCGGCCCTGTGATATAATCGCCGCAGAAATGGACGAACGTTCCGTCACCCCCATGCTGCGGCAATACTTCGAACTCAAGAAGCAGGTTCCTGACGCCATCCTCTTCTTCCGCATGGGCGACTTCTACGAGATGTTCTTCGACGACGCCCGCACCGCCGCCCCCATCCTGGAGGTCGTGCTCACCTCGCGCGACAAGAACAAGGAGAACGCCGTTCCACTCTGCGGCGTGCCCTACCACGCCATGGAGAGCTACGCCGCCAAGCTGCTGCGCAAGGGCCACAAGGTGGCCGTCTGCGAACAGGTGGAGGACCCGGCCCTGGCCAAGGGGGTGGTACGACGGGAGATCACCCACATCCTCACCCCCTCCACGGCGCTGGAAATCGAGGGGCTGGACGGCCCCGCCGGCAGTTTCGTGGTCGCCGCCAGCGCCGACGACCGCCACCTCGCCCTGGCCTCCGCCGACATCGGCGCCGGCGAATTCACCGTGCGGGCCTTCGCCGCCGCCGACCGCGACGCCTTCGCCCACGAACTGTACCGGCGCTTCCCGCGCGAGGCGCTGGTGGCGCGCTCGCTGGCCGACGAATTCGCGCAGCAGGTAAAGCGGTTCCCCGAGCTGGACGGCATGCTGGTCAGCGTACTCGACGACAACGAGTTCCACCCGCTCGCCGGGGCCGAGACGCTGAAGCGCCATTTCGGCCTGGAAACGATCTCCGGCCTCGGCCTCGACGGCTACCCGGCGGCGACCGGAGCCGCCGCGGCGCTGCTGGGCTACCTGCGGGGGGTGCGCCGCCGCTCCCCGGCCCATATCGCCAGCCTGCGCTTTGAGCCCAACACGGAGCACCTGCTGCTCGACCCCATCGCCTTCCGCAACCTGGAGATCGTCGCCAACCTGCGCACCGGCACCGCGGCCGGCTCGCTGCTGGAGGCGGTCGACTTCACCGTCACCGGGCCGGGCCGGCGGCTCCTCAAGGAGTGGCTGTCGGCGCCCCTGCTGGACGCCGCCGCCATCGAGCGGCGCCTGGACGCGGTGGAGGAGCTGTCGGCCGACCTGATCGTCCGCAGCGAGGTGCGCCGGTCGCTGAAGGGCTGCGCCGACCTGGCCCGGCTCAACGCCCGGATCGCGCTGGCCATCGCCACGCCGCCGCAACTTCAGGCGCTGGCCGCCACCCTCGAGCTCCTCCCGGCCCTGCAGGGGCACCTGCAGCCGCTGCGCGCCGGGGCACTGGCGGAGATCGCCGCCGGCCTGGACCCGCTCCCCGGCGTATCCCAGCATGTCCGCCGCGCCATCGCCGACGACCCGGGCAACGTCCCCGGGGACGGCAGCGTCGTGCGCCCGGGGTACTCCCCCGAGCTGGACGAGCTGCGCGCCCTCCGCCGCAGCGCCCGCGAGGTGATCGCCGCGCTGGAACGCCGGGAGCGAGAGCGCACCGGCATCCCGTCGCTGAAGGTCCGCTACAACCGGGTGTTCGGCTATTTCATCGAGGTGACCCATGCCCACCGCGACCGGGTGCCGGAGGACTACCAGCGCAAGCAGACGCTGGTCAACGCCGAACGCTTCCTGACCCCCGAGCTGAAGGAGCTGGAGGACAGGATCCTGCGCGCCGAGGAGCAGATCGGCTCGCTCGAGAAGCGCCTGTACGAAGAGCTGCTGTCGGCCGTGCAGCGGCAGGCGGCGGCCCTCAGCCGCAACGCCGAGCAGCTCGCCCGCCTCGACGTGCTCGGCGCCGGGGGCGAGCTGGCGCAGCGGCGATCCTACTGCCGCCCGCGGATCGACGACAGCGGCCAGCTGCGCGTCCAGGAGGGCCGCCACCCGGTCGTCGAGGCCGCCATGGGGCGCGGCTTCATCCCCAACGACCTGCAAATGGCCGGCAACGACGAGCAGCTGCTGCTGATCACCGGCCCCAACATGGGCGGCAAATCGACCTTCCTGCGCCAGAACGCGCTGATCGTGGTGCTGGCCCAAAGCGGGTACTTCGTGCCCGCCAGCGCCGCCCACATCGGGCTGGTCGACCGCATCTTCACCCGCATCGGCGCCTCCGACTCGCTGCTGGAGGGCAAGTCCACCTTCCTGGTGGAGATGATCGAGACGGCGGTGATCCTGAACAACGCCACGCCGCGCTCCCTCATCCTGCTGGACGAGATCGGCCGCGGCACCTCGACCTTCGACGGCCTCTCCATCGCCTGGGCGGTGGTCGAGTACCTGCACGGCCGCCGCGAGCGGCCCAAGACCCTGTTCGCCACCCACTACCACGAGCTGACCGAGCTGGGCGGGATCCTGGAGCGGGTGCGCAACCTGCACATCGCGGTGCGCGAGTGGCAGGAGCAGGTGGTCTTCCTGCACAAGGTGCAGCCCGGGCCGACCGACCAGAGCTTCGGCATCCACGTGGCCAAGATCGCCGGCATCCCCCGCCCGGTGATCGAGCGGGCCAAGGAGATCCTGCTCAACCTGGAGAAGAAGGAACTCAACCGCCTGGTCACCGAGCGCATCACCGGCCAGATTCCGCGCGTCCCCGCCGCCGCCCCCACCCTTTTCGCCGCCGACCAGGGCTGGCAGGCGTGGGACCGCATCCGCCGCCGCTTGGCGCAGCTGGACATCTCCGGGCTGACGCCGCTGGAGGCGCTGAACGTCCTGGCCGAGCTGAAGGAGAGCAGCGAACAGCTGGAGTAGCCCGCGCCGTCCCGCTCCTTGAGATTTTTTTCTTCCCGCGCTATCTATTGCCAGGAACACCTGACAAGGAGGAAACATGAAGAAATGGACATGGCTCACCCTGGCCCTGCTCGCCGCCGCGCCGCTGCTGGCCGGCAGCGTCACCGTCACCGCCCCCAACGGCGGCGAGACCTGGTGCCTCAACGACACCCGCACCATCACCTGGACGCACTCCGGCGCTTCCGGGGTGGTGCGCATCGTGCTGTTCAATGGCTCCACCAAGATCGGCAACATCGCCGTGGATATCCCGGCCACCGCCGGCTCCTACAGCTGGGTGGTCGGCTCCTGGGAATCCGGCACGGCGACGCCCGGCACCGAATACAAGATCCGCATCCGCAACGGCGAGGGCGACCTGGACGACTGGTCCAACGCCGCCTTCACCATCAAGGCCGCCGGCGAGTGTGGCTCCATCCCGCGCATCCCCCACGAAAAGTGGCGGGTGGTCAGCAAGGTCCCCTGGTGGGTCGACCCCAACCCGCCCGACCCCCGTCCCGAATTCGACATCCGCGAGCTGCGCGAGCTGCTGGGCGACCTGACCGGGCCGCTCACCCTCGCCCTGTTCAAGAACGGCCAGCTGGTCCAGAAACTGGGCTCCTTCGGCAAGGGCCAGCGCCTGCCCACCTCGCTGAAAGGCAAGCTGGGACAGGAGGACTTCGGCCTGCTGAAGAGCGGCGGCGCCAAGTTCGAAATCGGCGTCCTCGGACCGGACGGACAGATGCTGAACGGCGTGCTGGTCGGCAGCCAGTTGACGCAGCGATTGCTGTAGCCGGAAACCGGCCGCAACCACCGGGCCCCCGTGGCGGGGGGCCCGGTCCACCTCCTCCCGCCGCCCCCGTCCCGGCGTGGCGGCAACCCGTTTTGGCAAAGCCGGGGGCCTGTGCTATCATGGTGCACCGATGCTGAAGGCCTTCGACCGCTACGTCCTCAAGGAGATTTCCGCCCCGTTCGGCATCGGACTGGCCGTCTACACCTTCACCCTGCTGGTCAACCAGGTGCTGATCCTCTCCAAGATGCTCATCGCCAAGGGAGCCACCGCCGCCACGGTGCTGCAGATCCTGGCCTACCTGCTGCCCGACTTCCTCTCCTTCACGGTGCCCATGGCCACGCTGATGGGCATCCTGGCCGGGCTGAGCCGCATGAGCACCGACTCGGAGATCGTCGCCTTCCGCACCATGGGCGTACCCAACCGGCGCGTCCTTCGGCCCGTGCTCCTCTTCTGCGCCGCCACCTGGCTGCTGTCGTCCTGGCTGACCATGTACCTGGCGCCGGAAGCCAATTTCCGCCTCAGCCGGCTGTTGACCGAGGTCGGGCTGTCGCAGAGCATCTCCGGCGTGAAGCCCGGCACCTTCTGCCGCGACCTGCCCTACTACACCCTCTACTTCCGCCAGGTGGACGCCGGCGGGCAGTGGCACGACGTGCTGCTCTACTCGCAGCGCAACCCGGAGGACGACGTGCTGATGCTGGCCAAGCGCGGCCGCTTCATTCTCGACGCCGAGCGCCGCGAGAGCTTCATCGTGCTCGACGACGGCCTGATCTACAGCTACAAGCGCTCCAAGCCGGAGGAGAGCGCCACCCTGACGCGTTTCAGCCGCAAGACGGAGACCCTGGCCAGCTTCCTGAACGTGAAGCGCGACCGGCGCAGCACCCAGATGAACCTGCCCCGCCTCTGGCGGCAGTGGAGCCGGAACCGCGGCGACGTGACCCTGGCCATGGAGCTGCATAACAAGTTCGCCCTGCCGTTCGCCTGCCTGGCGCTGGGATTCCTCGGCCTGTCTCTCGGCATCTCCACCCGAAAAGGGGGCAAGACCACCGGTTTCGTCCTGTCCCTGGGGGTCATCTTCCTCTATTACGTGGCCATCACCGCCGGCCGCAGCCTGATCATCCGCGGCGTCGTCTCGCCCTTCTGGGGGCTGTGGGCGCCCAATTTTTTCCTGCTGGCGGTGGGTATCCTGCTCTACCGCTTCACCGCCCGCGAGAAGGAGATCAGCTGGGACCGCCTGCTGGCCTTTGCCGACAACTGGCGGCAGCGCCGGCCGTCGCGCCGCCCCAACCCCGCCGCCGCCCGCCCGCCCCGCGGCCGCCTCCGGCTGCTGCCCATCCTGGACGGCTACGTGCTGCGGCGCATGCTGCTGCTTTTCCTGCTGGTGTTCGCCTCGCTGCTGCTGGTGTTCTACGTCAGCTCCTTCATCGGGCTGATGGACGAGATCATCCGCAACCGCGTGCCGTTCGTCTACAACCTGCAGTACAACCTGTTCCGCACCCCGGAGATGCTCACCATGGTGCTGCCGGTGGCCATCCTGACCGCCGTCTTGCTCACCTTCTCGCTGATGAGCAAGAACAACGAGGTGACGGCGGTGCAGGTGAGCGGCATCTCCCTTTTCCGGCTGACGGTGCCGGCGTTCCTGTTCGGGCTGCTGCTGTCGCTGGCCTGCTTCCTGGTGCAGGAGCGGCTGCTGCCGGAGAGCAACCGGCGCGCCATGGAGTGCTGGGATATCATCCACGACCGGCGCCCGGCCGATGACTCCGAGGTGAGCCGCAACTGGCTGATCGGCCGCGACGGCGCCATCTACTTCTTCAACTTCTTCGACCGCGCCCGCCAGCGTTACGTCAACTTCAACGTCATCCAGCTGGACGCCCGCGGCTACCCGCGCCGCCGCCTCTCCTTCCAGAGCGCCCGCTGGGCGGCGGACGGGGCCTTGCGCCTCGAGAACGGGTTCGTGCGGTCCTATCGCTACGATCCCGCCCTGCCCGGATCGTGGCCGGCCGGGTTCCGCCGCGTCCCCGCCATGCGGCTGAAGACCGGCATGAGCGCCGCCGACTTCGCCGAAAACACGCGCTACACGGCGACCATGAACATCCCCCAGCTGCGCCGCTACATCCGCTTCCTGAAGGAGCGCAACAGCGACGCGACCCGCTTCGAGGCCCAGCTCTGGTACAACTTCGCCTTCCCGCTGTCCTCCCTGGTCATGGTGCTCATCGCCGTCCCGTTCGCCTTCCGCATGGGCCATCGGGGCACCCTCTTCGGCATCGGCGTGGCCGTCGGCATCTCCATGCTCTACTGGGGGCTGCTCGGCATGTTCAACTCGCTGGGAGTCACCGCCGTGCTGGCACCCGCCCTGTCGGCCTTCCTGCCGCTGCTGATCTTCGCTGCCGCCTCTCTGGCCCTTTTCCTGGGCGTGCGCACCTAGCCCGGGCCGGTTTGAACGGCCGCCCCAACCGTGGTACAATTCCCATTTGCCGACCGGCGGGCGCGGGCGCTGCCCAACCGCCGCCGCATTCGAGGTGAAGACGATGGAGAAAGAAGAACTTCAGGCCAATGAGGCCGCGCTCGCCCGGCGCGCGCAGAAGAAGCCCTCCGCCAAGGCCAACAAGCTGACGCTGGTCCCCCTCTACTGCAAAGGCTGCGGCCTGTGCGTGGACGTCTGTCCGACCGGCACCCTGCAGCTGGTCGATGATCCCAAGAACAAGTGGGGCGTGTCGGTGCACGTCGATGCCCCGGGGTACTGCATCGGCTGCAAGATGTGCGAGCGGCAGTGCCCGGACTTCGCCATATTCGTCAACTACGACGAGGAACCGAAGGGGGGTGGAAAATGAGCCAGCGCCAGGTCCTGCAGGGCAACATCATCGTGGCCAAGGCCGCCCTGGCCGCCGGCTGCGACTTCTTCGCCGGCTACCCCATCACTCCCTCTTCGGAGATCGCCCAGCACATGTCGCGCGAGATGCCGCGCCTGGGGCGCGCCTTCATCCAGATGGAGGACGAGATCGCCTCGCTGGGCGCCTGCATCGGCGCGTCGCTGGCCGGCCGGAAGCCGCTGACCGCCACGTCCGGGCCGGGATTCTCCCTGATGCAGGAGCACCTGGGCATGGCCGTCATGGCCGAGGTGCCGCTGGTCATCGTCAACGTGATGCGCGGCGGCCCCTCCACCGGCATGCCCACCAAGCCGTCGCAGGCCGACATCATGCAGGCGCGCTGGGGCACCCACGGCGACCACCCGGCCATCGCCGTCTACCCGGCCTTCTCCGACGAGATGTTCTTCGAGACGGTGCGCGCCTTCAACCTGGCCGAGAAGTACTGGACGCCGGTGGTCATCCTGATGGACGAGGTGATCGCCAAGGCCCACGAGGACGTCGTCATCCCCGACCCCGGCGCCTACGAGGTCTACTGGGAGGCGCCCCACCAGATCGTGGACCTGAACATCTACGACCGCAAGATCGGCGACAACCCGCCGCGGGTCGACTTCTTCCACGGCTATCCCATCCACATCGACTCCCTGGAGCACGACGCCCACGGCTGGCCCTCCTTCGACGCCAAGACCGTCGACAAGATGCAGCGGCTGCGCATGGAGAAGATCTTCATGCACATGGACGACATCATCCGGTTCAAGGAATACCAGCTGGACGACGCCGAGGTGATGATCTACTCGTTCGGCGTGTCGGCGCGCTCCTCCCTGGCGGCGGTCAAGCAGGCCCGCGCCCAGGGCCTGAAGGTCGGCCTGTTCCAGGCGCTGACCGTCTGGCCGTTCCCGCGCGCCGCCCTGCAGGAGCGCATGAAACGCATCAAGAAGGTGCTGACCGTGGAAATGAACATGGGCCAGGCCAAGTACGAAGTCGAGCGCGTGGCGCCCTGCGACGTGCAGACGCACACGCTGCTGCGCGCCAACGGCATGCCGTTCACCCCCGCCGAGGTGCTGGACGTCGTCAAGGAGCTCTGCCAATGAGAGACTACGAACGCTACATCCGCTACCGCACCTTTCCCACCCCGTGGTGCCCCGGCTGCGGCGACGGCGTGGTGCTGAAGTCGATCGCCATGGCCTTCGCCGAGCTCAAGGTCGACCCCAACGACGTGGTGGTGGTCGCCGGAATCGGCTGCTCCGGCCGCATGCCGACCTACTTCAACACCAACACCCTGCACACCACCCACGGCCGGGCGCTGACCTTCGCCACCGGCATCAAGCTGGCCCACCCCGAGAAGCTGGTGGTGGTCATCTCCGGTGACGGCGATGCCACGGCCATCGGCGGCAACCACCTGATCCACGCCGCGCGGCGCAACATCGGCATCAAGATGATCCTCATCAACAACGGCATCTACGGCATGACCGGCGGACAGGTGTCGCCGCTGACACCGCCCAAGTTCTTCACCGAGACCACCCCCTACGGCAACATCGAGCCCCACTTCAACGTGCGCAAGCTGATGACCGCGGCCGAGGCCTCGTTCGTGGCGCGCGAGACGGTCAACCGCCTGGTCCCCCTGATGCAGGTGATCAAGAAGTCGTTCCTGCACAAGGGCTTCTCGCTGGTCGAGGTGATGAGCAACTGCCACGTCAACCTGGGCCGGCGCAACAAGATGAAGAGCCCCCTGATGATGACCAAGTACATCCGCGACATCACCATGACCATGGCCGAGTTCGAGAAGCTCACGCCGCAGGAGCAGGAGTCCAAGTACCCCCTGGGCGTATTCGTCGAGAACACCAGCCGCCCGGAATACACCGACCTCTACTACAACCAGGTCGTTCCCGCCGCCCAGCAGTCCGGCGCCAGGGGGGACAAATGAAAACCTTCGAGATCCGCTACGGGGCCGTGGGCGGCCAGGGCATCATCACCGCCGGCGCCCTGCTGGTGGACATCGCCGTCGAGAAGGAGGGCCGTTTCGCCCTGGAGAGCCCGACCTACACCGCCGCCGTCCGCGGCGGCCCCACCAAGGTCGACATCATCATCTCCGACGAGCGCATCATCTTCCCGCACGCCACGGCCATCGACTTCTTCCTGTGCACCGACCAGCGCCCCTTCGACATCTACAAGGAGCGCCTGAAGGACGACGCCATCGTGGTCGTCGACTCGCACCTGGTGCGCGAGCTGGGCGACACGCGCCAGTGGAGGGTCTACCAGGCGCCGATCATCAACGAGACCAAGAAGCAGGTGGGCAACGTGGTGCTCACCTCGGTCGTCACCCTGGCCATCACCCAGAAGCTGACCGGCATCGTGGCCCACGAGAACATGGTCGAGTTCGTCCGCCACTGGGCGCCCAAGCACGCCCTGGAGATGAACCTCAAGGCCATCGAAGTCGGCTACAGCCTGGTCTGATGGCCTTCGCCCCGGTCGCCGAGCAGCTCGACCTGATCCGCAAGGGCGCGGTCGAGATCATCGCCGAGGAGGAGCTGGCGCGCAAGCTCGAGCGGTCCCGCCGCGAGAACCGGCCGCTGCTGGTCAAGGCCGGCTTCGATCCCACCGCACCCGACCTGCACCTCGGCCACACGGTGCTGATCCGCAAGCTGCACCACTTCCAGGCGCTCGGCCACCGGGTGGTCTTCCTGATCGGCGACTTCACCGGCCTGATCGGCGACCCGACCGGGCGCAACAAGACGCGCCCTCCGCTGAACCGCGCGGAGATCGACGCCAACGCCGCCACCTACAAGCGGCAGATCTTCAAGCTGCTCGACGAGCAGCGGACGGTCATCGACTTCAACTCGCGCTGGCTGGGGGCGATGTCCTTCGCCGACGTCATCCGCCTGGCCTCCGCCTACACCGTGGCGCGCATCCTGGAGCGCGACGATTTCGCCAAGCGCTACAAGGCCGGCGAGCCCATCTCGGTGCACGAGCTCCTCTACCCGCTGGCCCAGGGCTACGACTCGGTGGCCCTGCAGGCGGACGTGGAGCTGGGCGGCACCGACCAGAAGTTCAACCTGCTGGTCGGCCGGGAGCTGCAGCGCGGCTGGGGGCAGGAGCCGCAGGTGATCCTGACCATGCCGCTGCTGGAGGGGCTGGACGGCGTCCAGAAGATGAGCAAGAGCCTGAACAACTACGTGGGCATCGCCGAGGCGCCCGGCGAGGTCTTCGGCAAGATCATGTCCATCGGCGACGGCCTGATGGACCGCTATTTCGAACTGCTGACCGACTGGCCGAAGGCGAAACTGGAGGCGTTCCGGGAGGAGCACCCCAACCCGCGCGACGTCAAGCTGCAGCTGGCGGAGATGATCGTCGCCGACTTCCACTCCCCGGCCGCCGCCCGCGAGGCGCGCGCGGAGTTCATCCGCGTCTTCAGCCAGAAGCAGATCCCCGGGGAGATGACCGAGGTCGCGCTGCAGGCCGACGAACCGCTCGTCGACCTGCTGGTGCGCTGCGGAGCGGTCGCCTCCCGCGGCGAGGTGAAGCGCCTGGCCTCCCAGGGCGGCGTCGCCCTGGACGGCGAGAAAGTGGCCGACCCCCAAATGCGCCTGGAGAAGGGCAAGACATACATTCTGCGCGTCGGCAAGCGCAAGTACTACCGCGTCTCCTGATCCCTCTCCGGCGGGAGGCGGTACGATCGCCATGAAGGAAACCCTGCGCAACCTGCTCGGCCAGAAGGTGGTCGTCGACACGCGCTCGGCCTGGACCTACCTGGGCACCCTGACCGAGGTCCACGACGACGCCCTGCTGCTCACCGAGGTCGACGTCCACGAAGCGGGCGCCACCACCACCCCCAAAGAGATCTACATCCACGACTCCCGGGCCACCGGCATCAAGGCCAACCGCAAGTCGGCCTACGTCAACCTGGAGTACGTGGTGTCGGTCTCCCTGCTGGCCGACGTGATCAAGTTCTGACCCCCCGGGACGCGGGACATCGCCGGCGCCGGGGGGCTCTCGCAGCAGGCGGAACGCCCGAAGGGGCCGAAGCGGCCATTCAGGACCGGGGATTGACGGCGGCCGAGGGGGGTGCCGGCACGAGACTTTCTCCGCCTCGACGTATATAAGGTGGGGGAAAAACCATGACAAAAGCCATCGGGTCGATCATCCTGCTTTGGGCTTTGGCCGCCGCCGCCCCCGCCCAGACCCTGCACCTGACCAGCCCCAACGGGGGGGAGAAATGGCCGGCCGGGGCGGTTCGCCACGTTACCTGGCAGGCCACCGGCCTTGGCGGCACAGTCGAGCTGATCCTGAGGCGCGCCGGCGCCCGGGTGGGCGTCATCGCCGCCAACCTGCCGGCCGCCCAGGGCGGATTCGACTGGATCGTGGGGCGGCTGCAGGAGGGACAGGCCGCCCCGGGAGGCGGGTACAGCGTGCGGGTGCGCAGCGCCGACAACCAGTACGGCGACCAGTCCGACGCCGCCTTCGAGATCTTCCAGTTCACGGCGAGCGAGCCGGGCCACCCCGGTCTGCGGCCGGGCCAGAACCCGGCCGTCGATGGCGCCCGGTTGAGCGGACTGCCCGACCTGGCCCTCGAGGACGTCCGCTACTACTACATCGACAACCAGCTGAATTTCGACGTCGCCAACCGCGGCCTGGCCGCCTACAGCGGCACCCTCCAGGTGCGCATGGAGGTGGAGGGAGGCGGCTGCCACGACCAGACGCTGACCATCGACGTGCCGCGGCTGGAGCCCGGCCAGAAGCTCCCCCGCCGGGGATTCTCCTGCGACTTCTTTCCCGATCCCTGCTGCCACCGCTTCCGCGTCATCCTGGTGCCGGGCCGCGCGGACGACCCCCCGGGCAACAACGTGTTCGACCGGATCGTCTACCGCTACGTCGGCCCCGGATCGTTCCGGTTGGGTACGTCACCCGTGCGCCTGCGGTTCTCTCACGGCGCCAAGTACCCTCCCTGCGGAATCTACGTCTACAGCGAGAACAACACCATCTTCCGCCGCGACATCGCCAACGACTACGGGCCGGGGGGACAGACCGCGGAGGTGCTCCTCGAGGTGCCGGTGCGCAACTGCAGCGGCCAGAACTCGTACGGCAACATGCGCCTGACCATCGAGCACCGCCGCAGCGGCACCGTCCGCACCACCCTCTACCACGGGCTGCTCTCCCCCGCCGATTTCCTGATCTCGAGCGGCCAGGAGAGGTTGATCGCCCACGCTCTCTCCCTCCCCATTCAGCCGGGCGACTACTTCATCACCATCGCGAATCAGGTCGACCCCGGCGCCTGGGAGTGCCAGATCGCGCTGCGGTTCGCTTCCGAGTTTTTCGACTGAGGCCCGCGCCGCAGATCGAACCTGTACCGGAGAGGCGCTTTGACTCCCGCATCCGATTCCAATAGAATGTCCCGGTGCACATAGCCCGCGCGGCCCTCATTCTCCAGGCGATCGGCTGTCTGCAACTGTCCGCCCTCGACCCTGCCCGCTCCCTGTTCCAGTACGTGCACGAAGCGTGGAAACAGAGAGAGGGGCTGACCGTCGACTCGGTCAACTGCATCGCCCAGTCGCCGGAGGGGTTCCTCTTCGTTGGCACCGAAGACGGCCTCTTCCGCTTCGACGGCGCCCGATTCGCCCGCTACGACCGCGCCAACACCCCGGCCCTGCGGGACAACCTGGTGGCCGCCCTGGAACGCGACGAGAGCGGGCGGCTCTGGATCGGCATGATCCGCGGCGGGGGCCTGGCCTACTACCGCAACGGCCGCTTCGGCAGGCTGCCGGTTTCCAGCGGCATCGACCACTTCGGCGTCACCTCGATCTGCCGCGACGGCTCCGGCGGCCTCTGGGTCGGCACCTGGGGAAACGGGCTGCTGCACCTGCAGAGCGACCGGGTGACGGAAACCTTCACCCGGGAACGGGGGCTGGCCGCCAACGTCGTCTACGCGCTGCTGCGCGCGCGGGACGGCTCTCTCTGGATCGGCCACTGGGGAGGCGGGCTGTCGCGGTTGAAGGGCGGGCGGGTGACCCGTTTCGGAGCCGGGGAAGGGCTGAAGAGCGACGTGGTCTGGTCGCTCCACGAGGACCCGGAGGGCGGCCTGTTCGCCGCCACCCGGCATGGGCTGTTCCATCGGCGGGGCGACGGGCGGTTCCGCCTCCGGAGTTCAGCGGGCGAGATCGTGCGCACCCTGCTCCGGGACGGCGACGGCAACACCTGGATCGGCTCGTGGAACGGCATGCGCCGTCTCGGTGATCCGGCGGGCGCCTCGTTTCGCGAACGGGACGGACTGGCCGCCGACACCGTCCGCTGTCTTTTCGAGGACCGGGAAAAGAACCTCTGGGTCGGCACGTTCCGGGGCCTGAGCCGGTTCCGGGACGCTCCCTTCCGGACGTATGGCCGGCGCGAGGGCCTGGGCGGGGAAATCGTCCAGGCCGTGGCTCCGGGGCGCGATGGCCGGGTTTGGCTGGGGGTGGACGGTGCCGGCCTGTACGAGTTTCACGAAGGCGAATTCCATCACCGCCCCGTGGACGCCGGTCGAATCGCCGAGGGAGTGCTCTCGCTGGCCGAGGACGCCACCGGCCGCCTCTGGATTGCCGCCGGGGGCGGCATCGTTCTCTATGCCGGGGGCCGAGTCCTCGGAGAGCGACGGGAGCCGTTTCGAGGCAGCGACAACTATGCACGCCTCGTCTACCTGGATCACGGGGGGGGCGTCTGGGGAGCCGCCGCGCAAGGCGGGGTTCACCGGCTGGGCAGCGATGCCGGCATGACGCCGTTGGCCCTGCCCCCCGGACTGGCGGCATTGGGAGTCAACGCCATGCTCCAGGACCGCCGGGGGCGATACTGGCTGGGAACCGACTCGGGACTTTGGCGCGCGGAAGGCCGGACCGGGGAGCCATCCGAAGCCACCCGGGTCTGTGGGGACGGGCGGGTGCTTTCGCTCCACGAGGATGCCGAAGGGGGAATGTGGGCCGGCACCGACTTGGATCTGCAATTCCTCCCGGCCCCAGGCGGCCCGCCGCTCCAGGTGCCCGGCATCTCCTCCGAGCCGGTTTTCGCCATCGTGAGCGACAACCGGGGCGGGCTCTGGCTGGCGACGCCGAGGGGCGTCCTGCTGGATTCGGCGGCGGCCCTGCGGACGGCGGCTCGAAGCGGGCGTCCATCCGCCAGCTTACGCCGCTTCGGCGTCCAGGACGGATTGCGCAGTTCCACCTGCAACGGCATCGGCCGCCCCGCCGCCTGCCTGAGCGCCAACGGCGAGATCTGGTTCGCCACCCACGAGGGAGTCGCCGTCGTGCGCCCCGACAGATTACTGGAGAACCCGGTCTGCCCGGCGCCGCTGTTCGAGGAGGTGGAAATCGGCCGGGTCAGACGTGCGCCCGCCCCGGTCATCACTCTCCGAAATCGCCCGGGGCGCGTGGCCATCCGGTTCACGGTCCCCAGCCTGCGCTATCCGGAGCGGGTCCGCTTCCGCTTCCGGCTCGTGGGCGTGGACGAGGCGTGGCGCGAAGAGAAGACGGTGGACCGGGCACGCGAGGTGGTGTACGAGGGGCTCCCCGCCGGCCGGCACCTCTTTCGCCTGATCGCTTTCAACGACAGCGGACGGGCCGGTCCCCGCGAAGCGCAGATGGCGCTGTTGGTGCCTCCGGCATATTACCAGCGCCCCTGGTTTTTCTCCGCCCTGGCCCTCTGCGCCGCAACGCTCGCCGCCGCGCTGGCCTGGAGACGACGGCGGCAACGCCTGCTGCGCCGCCCCCCCCTGGCCCAGGACGAAGTGGACTCATGGAGCTCGCGCCTTCATGCCTTCATGGAGGAGGAGAAACCGCACCTCGATCCCACGCTGCGGCTGCCCGATCTGGCCGCCAAGCTGGGACTCACCGCGCACCAGCTCTCCCAGGTCGTCAACGAGGGCTTCGGGGTGAACTTCAGCGAGTTCATCAACGGCCTGCGCATCGAAGAGGCCAAGCGCCTGCTGGCCGACCCGCGCTGCCGCGAATACAAGCTGCTGACTGTCGCCTACGAGGCAGGCTTCCGCTCCAAGGCGACCTTCAACCAGGCCTTCAAGAAAATCACCGGCACGACGCCTTCCCGCTTCCGCGAGCGCAACGGGAAACGGGAAGGGAAAAAGACATGATATTGCGGACCGATCCTGTTTCCGTCTCTTTCCAACCAATTCCTCTCCGGCCGGCGCTGCGGCGACTGCGGCACTTCGCTCTCCGGAGGGAGCGGCGACACCTACCGGGCGCGGGATGTGATCGTCCGCGAGCAGCCTGCACTCTCCGCGGCTGGCACGGCGGTCGCCGGCGACGGCAAGGGTCAGGCAGGCGTCTTGGTCAGGCTCTGGGGAATGGGACGGCCGCCGGAACCAGCCGGCTACTCGCCGACAACGATGCTCCCGTCTGAGGTGATGACAGAAACGAGCGGCGCGGAGGCGCCGCGATCGGCCTCGAAGCGGTGTGCATCCTGCCGCGCCACCCGATCGAAACGCAAACCGCAACGGATGTCTCCGTCGCCGGTGCGGGCGGCGAGTCGCAGAGCCAGGCCGGAGGGCACGCGCAGCGACACGTCCCCGTCGACGCTGCGCAGCGAACAATCGGAGGCGAGCCGGCTCCCCGGGGCGACCCGGACGTCGAGGTTCCCGTCGACCGATTCCGCCCGGAACGCCTCGAACCGCCCCTCGGCCTGAACGTCGCCATCCACGGTGTGGCAGGCCAGCCGGCCATCGCCGCGAAGGCACTCGATGTCCCCGTCCACGGTATGCAACTCGAACTCCCCCCGGCAGTCGCCCAGACGGATGTCGCCGTCCACCGTCTTCAGCCGCAGGGTGCCCTCCGCGGCCCGGACCTCGCAGTCCCCGTCGACCAGGGTCACGTCAGCATCCAGCCGGCGCGGCAGCTTCAGCACGGTGCGCACGGCGACCCCGCCCCCGCCGAACAGCGCCCCCCCGAACGACCTCGGTGGATACTTCACCTCGATCTCCAGGCGGTTCGCGTCGAAACGGATCTGCGGATCGATGCCGGCGAAATAGTCCCGCCTGGAGGCGGACGGCCGGCCGGTGAGGCGCTTCACGACCTCCACCTCCACCTCCGCGCCCTCGTGGCCCTCCACGCGCACGTCGCCGTCCACATCACGGAAGACCAGTGCCAGGGGCTTTCCCGGCTCGGCACGGAACGACTTCCGCACCACCGCCTCTTCGCCCCAGAGCCACTGGCCAACCAGGACCAGAAACAGGAATACCAACGCTTTTTTCATGCGTCCTCCCTGCCCAAGTAACGGCCCGGGAAGCGAAAAGTTCCCGAACGGCAACACCGCGGGTGAATTGGATGGCCGAAAGGAGAAAAACGGGCATGAAATTATAAATCCGGACGCTCCGGCGTTCCGGGGATCACACCATGTTGACGGGAGCCGTGGCGAACACGGCAGCATCCCGAACAGGAGAATTCAGATGATAAAAAGGACCTGGTCTGCAGCCCTGCCCATCTTCCTCCTGATGGCGTTTCTCGCCCAGCCCCTGTGCGCGGAGCCTCTGCGTTTCGAGCTGCGGGTCGTCGGCGGCCTGGGGCGGATCGACGGGGGAGACCTCCACACCCGGCTGGCCAACCTGGGCAGCTACTGGAAGGCGCTGGCCGAGCTTCCCGGCAGCCCCTACGAGTACTCGGGAAAGACGGGCTACCCGTTCCGCTCGGCCGCCGAGGGAACCATCGAGATCGGCCTCCGGCTCAACGACCGCCTCAGCATCGCCCTGGGCGCCGGCTACCTCCACGCCACCCGCCGCTCGGGAGAGGATGTCGCCATCCACCTCTCCAGGGCCGACCTGGAGAAGGAATGGATCTACACCGTCGGCAGCACGGTACGGGCGATCCCGGTGACGCTCACCGGGCGCTACGACATCCCCATCTCGGACCGGCAGCGGCTCTCGCTGCAGGCCGGAGCGGGGTACTATCCCTGCCGGTGGACGATGCCCTATGACTCCCGGGTGTCATCGAACGTGGGCGGAGTCGTCATCAACCACGTCGACTACACGGCGACCGCCACCGGCATCGGCCTGCATGGTGGTTTGGGCTGGGAGATCGACCTGTCGTCCAGGCTGGCCCTGGTCGTCGAGGCGCTGGGGCGCATCGCCGCCATTGACGGGTTTTCCGGATCCTGGAAGAGCGACATTTCCGGCACCGGAACCATGTACTTCTGGGAATGGTACGACAGCGACACCGAAGCATGGTACCCCACCATGGACATGTACGCCGAAACGCCGAGCCCCGGCAACAAACGCAACCTCCGTAGCGCCCGAGTCGACCTCTCCGGAGTGACCGTTCGAATCGGCGTGATGATCCGCCTGTGAGAGACGGCGGGGGAGACCGGGAGGGATGAACATGAATCGACTCGGCCTTGTCGTCACCGCCGGGATTGTGGCTTCCCTGGCCTTTTTCCCGGCTCCGGCCAGCGCCCAAGCCATGGGCTACAAAACATACTTTTTCAAGGCCGGGAACATCCGCCAGATCCTGGTCTACGCCTGGGAGCCGGGAGACTGGACCCCCGTCAACCCGAAACCGGTCACCTGGATCATGAACATCTACACCGACCCTCCGGTGGAGGGGAAAGGGATTCTGACCTTCACCACCGCTTCTCTCCCGGTCGAGGAGAAGCGCTTCGCCTATCATCACCTCACCCAGCTCGCCTCCCTGATCCGTTCCGGCGAGATCAGCGGCGTGGCCTACTCCCCCAACCAACCGCTGGTGGAGACGAATCCTTCACCCTATTTTCTTTCCGAGACCCTGCCCCCGGGGAAACAATCTCCTTTCGAAGCCTACCGCATCCTGGGCTTCTATTCGCTGCCATGGACGTCCTCCTCCCCGGGAATCAGACCCGTGATGATGCAGATGCACCAAGCGAACCCGCCACCCGCCTCCTCCCTCCCCCCATCCATCACCGGCACCTGGAACAGCAACATCGGCCTCGTCTACCAGATCCAGCAGCAGGGAAGCAGCTTCACCTGGACCGTGGCCGCCCCCTACCAGACCGGCAGCGGCACCATCCAGGGTCAAAAGCTGACCACCACCTGGCGGGAGGGGCAGCAGCAGCTCCACGCCGAGGGGACCGTCACCGCCGTCGACTCTCAGAACCGGGCCACATCGATCGTCTGGAACAACGGCATCCAGCTCTACCGCCAATGAAACGTCCCCGGGCGGGAAACCCATCCGAAATCAGGAGATCGGCATGAAAACCGGCAACGTTTCGATCCCCGGCATGTGCGCCTGGCTGGGGCTTGCCCTCACTCTCATCTCCCTCCCCCAGGAGCCGCAACGGACCGGAACCGCTCCGGGAGAGATGGATCCTTTCAGCGTGACCCTCTTCCGGGAAGCGGACTACCGGGTGCCCATCGGCACCTGGAAGCTGGCCCCCGGCCAGCGCCTGGCCCGGCTGCCCGATGTCCGCCCCGTTCCCCGCTCCCTCCTGGTGGGCGAAAAGACCGGGGTGCTGATTTTTCCCGGCCGTGATTTCTCCTCCACCCAGACGGCGTGGGACCCGCAGAGCCAGAAACCGACCGAAATGGACGCCTACCTGGTCCCCTACTTCCGCTTCCGGAATTCTGCGGCGCAGATGTTCCCGGGGGGAGACGGCCAGAAGCTGGTGGGCGGCATCGGCGGTCAAGTCAAGACCATGTGGGTCGCCCCGCAGGCGGAATGCTCCATCGTCATCCACCGGCGAGACCTGGACGACATCCTCGGCGTCTTTCTGGAGTCGGTCAACCCGGCCTCGCCCTTCAAGAAATTCTTCCCCCTCGCCGACCGGGCCGCCCAGGCGGCCATCGTCTACAACGCCATCCCCACCCCGGGCCCCTTCCTGTTGACGGTCATCGCCGGCGGATCCGGCCAGATGTCGCTGTTCCCCAGCCAATCCCCGCCGAACCCGAACAACCTGCGGGTCACCATCGAAACTCCCTACCAAACGGTGGAATTCCCCGAGAAGAACGCCGACACCGCCCGCTTCGACCTGCGCGCTCTGGGAGTCATGGGAGAAATCTCCCGGATGAAGCTCCGCTACCTGGGGCCGGTACATGAGGCCGCCTACAGCGAGCCCGAGAGCCACCGGGCGCCGGCAGCGCCCCCCGTGCAGGCCCAGGTGCTGCAACCCGTGCCCGGGCCGGCCGCCCCGCCCCCCTCCCTGGCCGGAACCTGGCAGAGCAACATCGGCGCCGAGTACCTCTTCACCGCCACCCCCTCCGGCTACTCCTGGACCGCCCCCTCCCTCGGCCAGCAGGGAACCATCACCGTAAACGGCCCCGCCATCACCACCCACTGGAGCGGCCCCGGCGGCAGCGGCTCCGTCAACGGCCAGATCACCGAAACCGGCCCCACCGGGATCCCCCTGCGCATCGAGTGGGAAAACGGCGTGGCCATCTTCCGCCCTTCGCTCCCCGCCGTGCCCAGCCTGGCCGGCGACTGGAAAGGCTTCCTCGGCCTGACCTTCACCTTCACCCAGAACGGCAGCCAGTTCTCCTGGTCCGTCAAGACCACCGGCGAGAAGGCCCAGGGCACCATCGACGGTGATAACCTCTCGGTCTCCTGGACCAACCCCCTGGGCAGCGGCTCGGCCAAGGGGAAGATCACCGCCAAGGACCCCTCCGGCCGCGCCACCCGCATCCAGTGGGACAACGGCGTCGTGTTCAAACGATGAGGCAAGTCTACGAAAGTTGAACGGTTCCCCCGCTCGGGCCGGAGGGGATCAGAGGCGCAGCCGGTGGCTGAACTTGGCCATGACCACGTGGCTGCCGGGGGCCGCAAAGAGGTCGGCCAGGCCGCGACCCAGGTGGAAATCGCCGGGGTTGGCGACATCCAGGCGCTCCTGGGTCCAGACCAGATAGAAGACCGAACCGGGGCGGTACTCCCAGCGAAAAACCGCCGTGCCGCGCAGCGACTTGACGTTGAAGTCGGGATCGGAGAAGGAGAATGCAGGCTGTGGGCCGGGGCCGTCGGGGTCGACCCGGTACTCGCCGCCACCGGCGGCGATGGTCGAGGCGCCGCTGCCGTAAGGGAAGAAGTCCCGGCTGCGCGGCCTGGCCAGCTCCTTGAAACCGCGGTAGCAACCCGCCGAGATGTAGGGCTGCACGTAGACCTGCAGGCTCATGCGCGGGGAGAAGATCCAGTGCAGGCGGATCTCGGCGGAGGCGGTGCGGCGCTCCAGGGAAGCGAAAACATGGCGCCGTGCGGCGGGGCCCGCCTCCGCTGAAGCGTCGAACTCCCCCACCCACTGCGCATCGTGGTCGCTCCAGGAGTAAGCGGGGGCCACGCCGAGGCTGAGGGATGCGGCCGGCTTCCAGCGCAGGCCGGCCGACACCTTGGCGGCGTCGTTGCCCAGGGCGTCGGGGGCGCCCGAGGCGAACAGGGTCAGCACCAGCTTGCGCCTCGTGTCGCTCTCGACGCTGAGGTCGGCATAGGTGCGCCTCGGCATCCAGACCAGGGGGCCGCCCCGGGTCAGGGTGTCGTTGTAGAATCCGCCGGGGTAGAAGTCGGTCATGGAGGCGAACTGCCAGTAGTTGCGGAGCTGCAGGGCGGCGTAGGCGAAGATCTCCTCGTTGACCAGGGTGCCGCCGAAATCGTAGGATCGCGCCCAGGCGCCGAGAACGGACCAGTTCTGCAGGGCGCCGCGCGGGTGGGGCTGGTCATAGCCGAGGGCGACGTGGGCGTTGATGCGGTCGGAGCGGGTGAACTGGAAGCCCGTCTCGCTGCAGTCGAAGCCGGGAGAAATGGCGCCGACGGCGGTGTGGAAGCTGAAGCGCCCCTTCTCCTTGCTCAACTGCAGGCGGCCGCCCCAACCGCTCAGGGAGGTGGCCGCCGGGTCGTAGTCGAGGTGGTTCTCGCCCGGGCGCTGGAAGTAATGGAGGGAGGAGCGCTGCAGGACGTCGATCACTGCAGCCGAACCGGCGACCCGCGTGCCGCCGAACCAGCCGCTCAAGGCCCAGGTTCGGTTGCGGCCGAGAATGGTCCAGCCGTCCGCCCCGAAGGCCAGCGCCCCGGACGCGAAACCCTCGCGCGGCCTCGTCCCGTCCAAACTGCGAAGCAGCGAAGCGACGATCACCCCGACCCCGCGGCGACCCTGGTTGAACTCACGCTGCAGGCGAAGCGCCCCGTGCCAGGCTGCCGGCTCGATTTCTTCCCGCCAGCGCTCCCCTCCGAGGGCCAGGTCGGCGTACTCCCGGGCGGTAACGGCGGTCAGCGCGCCCAGGTTCCAACCCGCGTCGTGGCCGGTGAGCTTGGCCGCGGCCAGGATGGAGGTGGCCCCGGGCACGGCGGCGAAATCAACCGGGGGCAGCGGCCCCTCGGGGGCCCGGCCGATGCGCCGGCTGTAGAAGAACGCCGGGTCCTCCCAGTCGAACCCCATGTACTTGGTGGCACCACCCTTGCCGAAGGCGAAGGTCTGGGCCCCTTCGACGAAGAAAGGCCGCTTTTCCGGATAGTAGGTCTCGAAGGCGGTCAGGTTGACTTCTGCCGGATCGACCTCCACCTGGCCGAAATCGGGATTGACGGTCAGGTCCAGGGTCAGGTCGCTTCGGAACCCGAGCTTGGCGTCCGCCCCGGCAAGGAGGCGGGCCCGGCGACCGGCGGCGAAAGGGTCTGCCGGCGGGGCCGGGCCAACCTCGATCTGCCCGGTGGCGTAGGGCAGCAACTCCAGCCGCCTGCCGCCCCGGATGCCGCGCAAACCGGTGAGCTCGGCGAAGGCGGAGACCCCCGGGTTCTCTTCGCGGGGCCTCCAGGCGAAGACCGTCGTCTCGTGCTTGCGGGCGACGGTGCGCTCGAAGTTCACCCCCCAGCGGTGCCCGGTTCGCTCCGGAAAGCGCAGCTGGTCGAAGGGAATGCGCAGCTCCACGCTCCAGCCATGCTCGTCGACCACGGCCCGGGCCTCCCAGATCCCGTCCCAGGAGGAGTCCTCCCAGGTATCGTTGTGGAGAACGCCGTCGGCGAGCGAGCCGGCGGGATTGACCGAGAAGCGGAAACCGCTGCGTTGGTCGAAGCGCGGGTCGAGGGCGACGTGGAACCAGTCGGAATCGCTGAGGTCGTCGCGTCGGCCCAGCAGGCCGATAATGCCTCTCGGGTTGGAGTCGGCCAGGCGGGCGGCGACGTAGAGCGCCCGGTCGTCGTAGGCCACCCACACCCGGGTCGGTTCGGTCGGCTCGGAGCCGTCGTGCGGGGCCCGCTGCCGAAACCCGCTTGCGGCCGGACCCTGCCAGACCGCCTCCAGCAGTCGGCCGTCGATGACGACGGGTCCGGCCAGTCGAACGGCGGTCACGCTCCGCAGCTTTTCATCCGGGGCCGGCAGGCCCGCTGCCCGGACGGCCAGGATGACGAGAAAAAAGCCGCCGGCGACGAGTCGTCTCACCCCTCCGCCATCCCCCGGGCGAGGCGCCCATGACCGCGCATGACGTACGCGGGTACCGGTTCCGCTTCTCCGGAGGGGCCATGGGTTCCCAAACCGGAGCGGACGGTGCGAGACTACGGCGGCGCGCGTCATCTCGCCGGGCGCTCGATCCGGGTCCGGATGATCTTAACCACCAGGTTGGCAGTCGGGTCGGGGCAGCGGACGTACTCGGTGGTCACCCCGTCGGGGTCGATGACCTTCTCGTAGGGCGTCCCCTCATAGCGCCAGGGCAGCGTCACTCCCCCTTCCAGGCTGCGCACGAAATCGTTCAGGCTGCCCCGCAGCCAGGGGCAGACCCTGCCCCAATCCTGCGGGTAGTGGAGCACATCGCCCTTCTGGTGGCACCAGGAATCGGGACGTGCCTCGAAGATCTCGAGATCGATCTTGTAGAATTTTTGCGGCGGCAGCGCCGCCGGTTTCTGCGATTTGGTCCCCTCCGCCGCGATGACCGGGATGGCGCCCGCTGCCAGGCAGGCTCCCAGGCAGGAGCCCGTTTGGTTCACGAAGTCTCTGCGTTTCACGACTCACCTCCAGACAGAAGGTTCTGCCTCACACCGCCCCCTGTTTTCCCAGCACGGCCCGCATGATCTTCTCGAGGTAGGCGGCCGGCGGGCGGTCCATGGTGTGCTGGCCGACGAGCTTGAAACGGACGACGCCCTCGCCGTCGAGCAGGAACACGGCGGGGATGTTCTGCTCCGCCTTGGCGCCGCTCCACTCCTCGCGGAAGAGGTCCAGGCCGGCCGAGAGCTTGCGTTCTGCGTCAAGCAGGATGAAAAAGGGCATCGGCACGGAATCGGGGGCGAAGGCGTACGGTTTGGCGAACGCCGCCCGGGCCATCTCCATCCAGCGCCTGACCTGCTCGTTCTTCAGGTCTTCGGCCTTCGGGTTCTTCCACTCCTCTACCGCCTCCATCATCTTTGGCATCCTCCCCAGCCAGGCCCGGGTCACATCGGCGGTGAATGGAAAGACGTAGAGCACCGTCAGGTTGAACTCTTTCTCCCACTTCTCGCGGAGATAGAAGTCACACAGCTCCGCGTACTGGTAGCCGCAGATGGAGCAGTCGCCGTCGGGCGCATAGAAGACCCGGGGAAATACGAGCAGCACGTTCCGGCCCTTCAACCCGGAGAGCCGCACCGTTTTTCCGTCCAGGGTGGGCAGCTCGAAATCGGACATGGCCTGACCCAGGTAGGCCTTCTTGATGGCCGGGGCCTGGGCCGCGAGGGCGGTGGCCAGCCATGGACCCAGCAGCGCCAAGGCGGTCACGGCGCAGAGCGTTCTTTTCATGAATTCCTCCCCTAGCGGTTCCCCGTTCGCACCGGAGACCCGTTCATTGATACGCAGGACGCCCCCGCGGCGGTTCATCCCGGTTGATTTCGCTCTCCATTCTTGGTACCTTGGCCGGGATGGACGGACCGATTCCACTCCCGCGCCCCCGAAAGCCGAAGGCCGGATGATGACCGACGCCCTCGTTGTCGCCATGCTGATCAGCGGATCGCTGAGCCTGTTCATCGCCATCCTCTTCCTCACGCTCTACGCGACGATCCGCTCCCTGGAAGCGGAGGGCCACCTCGGCCATTACGCGGTCTTCGCGGTTCTGGCAGCGCTCAACGCCGTTTTTCTCTTCTCCTTCGCGGCCCTGCTGCGCGCCGGCGCCGACCTCGAGCTGCGCAACGTGGTCAACCGCCTCACCATCGCCTCGGCCTCGTTCCTGGTGCCGATCGCGGTCCATTTCTATAAGATCTATTTCATTCAGCCGGGGCGCCGGCTGCTGCGGCTGTTCTACGGCCTGAGCGCGCTGTTCGCGCTGGCGTGCGTGCCCAGCCACCCGGCGTTCCTTCTCAAGCAGCATTTCCCCACCTCGGCCTATTACAGCGGCCTCGCCTTCGGCTGGGGATTCCGCCTCTGGGGCGGCTACATCCTGGTTCTGTCGATCTACGCCCTGGCCGTGCTGGCCCGCACCTACCAGCGGATCACCCGCGACCGGCTGCCCGAGCGCAGGGCGCTGGTGGCCCTGCTGGGGACCAACATGGCCTGGATGGTGACCGGCATCATCGACGCCCTGACCGGCATTCGCCTGGTCGACATGCCCCCGCTCACCTGGATCGGCTCGCTGCTGGTGGTGCTCGCCATCTCCTGGATCCTCATCGCCCACATCCACACCCTCTACTCCGAGCGCAACCGATTCTACAAGGAGCTGATCCGCGACCACCTGACCGGCGCCTACTCGCGGGGCTACGCCGACATCCAGCTGCAGAGCGCCCTGGAGGGTCTGCGTCGCCGCGAGACCCCGTTCTGCCTGGCCATCTGCGACATCGACAATTTCAAGCTCGTCAACGACCGCCGCGGCCACCTGAGCGGCGACGGGGTGCTGCGCGGCGTGGCCGCCGCCATGCAGCAGCACCTGCGCCCCAGCGACGTGCTGGCCCGCTACGGCGGCGACGAGTTCGCCGTCATCCTCGGCAACCTGGCCTCCCCCGCGGCGGTGCAGGCGGTGCTGCAACGGCTGCAGGAGAGCATCCGCGGACTGGACTTTACCGGCGCTCCCGCTTCCTTCCGGGTGACCTGCAGCTTCGGAGCTTGCCGGGTCACGGCGACCACGGTGCCGGAAGACCTGCGCGCCGAGGACCTGTTCGCCCGGGCCGACGAAGCCCTCTACCGCTCGAAGCAGGAGGGCCGAGACCGGGTGACCGTGCTGGACCTGGCCGCGAACGCCCCGACCACGCCGCTGCCCCGCTTCGACGCCCGCGGCCGGAATCCCGCTTCTTGATCCGCGCCGCTGCGCGCGAATCGCCGCTTCCGGAACGCCGTTCGCCTTCTAGAAATCGAGCTCGAGGGTGGCCTTGAAACAGGAGAAACAGATCCACTCCTTGCCGCCGGTGGCCATCTCCCGGCCGACCAGCAGGAGCCCGTGGTTGGCCAGGGAGCCGTCCAGCCAGCGGCGCACCACCCCGGTCACGTCCAGCCTGTAGTCCCCGTTCGTGTAGAGGCAGCCGCCGATGTTTTCCACCTGGATCCCCTCGAACGCGGTCATGGGGGCCAGCAGGGCGCTCAAGCCGATGGCGCAGGACTTCCACGTGGTGTTGCTGACGAGCGAGTCGAGCTGCTGCAGGTGCAGTTTGGCCGACTTCAGATCGCCGCCCCGCCCCTGGTACTCACCGAGGTCGAAGGTCAGCTTGCCGCGGAGGAGCCTGCCGAACAACACCTGGTTCAGGCCCGGCCAGAAGAACCAGTCGCAGCCGACCCGGACCCGCCGGCCCTGGTCTCCGTCGCAGGAGGGCCGCGACGTCCAGACGCTGCTGGGCTGGAATTGCCCTCCGGAATACCCGTTGGGGATCTTGTTGGCGTAGTAGCTGTCCACCTTGGCCGGCACCGTCAGGGTGAGGCCCCGCAGGGCGCCGAGGTCCTTCACTTTTTCCATGAGCGGCGAAATCAGCTGGATCGGCTCGTCGCAGTCGTCGAACCGTTTCGGCTGCTGGGCCCAGCGCACCCGAACCAGGTACTTGCCGGGGTCGACCCGGGTTCCATCCTGGAGCTCGCCCACCTTCCAGTCGAGGGAACCGCTGAGATGGAGCTCCTTGCCGATCCAGCCGACGAACTGGTCCGGGACCCGGACCAGTTCCAGGTTCACGTTGCCGTAGAGGTTGGTCGAGCTCCAGGAGATGGCCAGGGTCGAGCCCAGCTTCCACGTCCCGCCTCCGTTGGGAGCCGTCACGCGCAGCGAGAGCGGCGGGGGCGGCGGGGGCAGTGCGGCGGCGATGGTGAAGGCGTTGTCGGAGAAATCGTCGAGGGTTCCCTCGCTGTTGCGGACCCGCACCTTGTAATCGGCCCCCGGTTGCACCGTGCCGCTCTCCCACTGGCCGACCGTCCAGGAATAGGAGCCGCTGGCGGCGGGAATGCCCTCGGCGATGTTCCCGATCTTGACGCTCCCCTTGAACAGCACGATGCGCACCGCGCCGCTGGCCCCGCTCGAATTCCAGGTGATGCTCCGCGGGGTCCCGAGCGGCCACGACTCCCCGCCGTTGGGCGCCGTGACGGTCAGGCTCTGGGCAGCAGCGGTCGCCGCCAACAACACGAATCCGGCCATTCGCAAGCCGATCTTCTTCATGTTCGCCTCCTGAGGCGCCATTCGGGATGAACCGCACAATAGATACGGTGCGGCGCCGGAAATCTCACCGCACGCCGGCCGATGCCGCAGGTCGTCCCTACTGCTTCCAGTTCCACCACTTCAGCTTTTCGGGATTGCGCCTTTTCCCTTCCGTGTCGGCAAAGTAGACCGCGCAGCGGAAGACGTAAAGCAGGCATCGGTCCTGGACGGCCCCGGTGCGGCGGTTGGACTGCTCGTAGAGGCGCTGCGGGTCCCTCCCCTTCAGGTCGGCCACTCGGCGCACACCGATGTCCCACAGGTTGCCGGCGATCGACGGGCCGACGCCGGGGATGACGCAAAGCCCTCGGATGGACTCTTCCCTGGTCATGGGACGATTATATGCAGCCGGCGGCGGAAAAGGAAGGCGGGCGGCTTCGCTTCCCGCCGGGCCGGTTTTCCAGACCCGGCTCGCATAAATTCCGTATAAAGGCTATCGTCTTCCGAGGGGGCGCCATGGCCCATGCCAACGCGAAGCTTCAACGGCTGCGCGGCCTTTTCATCGCCTACTTCGCCGTCTGGACCGCCATCAACATCTGGTTCGGAAGCCGGGCGGTGGTATGGATGGAGCCAGGGACGGCGCATCCCGCCCTGACCCCCGGGGCGCTCGTGACTCTCGGGTTGCTCGCGGCCGGCATCCTCTTCGCCACCGGACTATGGCTCTTCCACCACCTGCTTCAGAAGAAGTGCTGGGCGCGGACCGTTTTGCTGGTCGTAGGCTGGCTGGTCGTCATCGACGGGGTAACGAGCCTGCTGTTCACCGTCTCCGCACCCGGGCTGTCGGGCTGGCTGGAGCGCTTCCTGCCGGGTTTCGACTGGCAGCGCCTGCTCCGGTTCGACCGGGTCAAAGACATGGTCGGCCTGGTATTCTGGGGATACCTCGTTTTCGAGCTGCAGACGGACCCGGAGGTGAAACGGGCGTTCGGCGCAGGATTGGAAAACGATGACGCCCCACCTCCGGCGAACACCGGATGACCGGCGACCCTCCGGGAGGGAGCCCCCGGGCGGTAGCGGAGGAACGGGGACAGGCAATGATGAAGGAGACTCAGGGGAGGGAACAGATGGCATGGCACAGGATGGCATGGCTGCTGGCGACGCTGCTGCTGGTTTGGGGGTGCAGGGACGCTGCACCCGCGACGAAGTCGGACCGGGAGCCGGCGCTGAGCCTGGGCTCGGAAACCGCCGGGCTGGACGAGGCGTTCCGCATCGACATCCACTCCATTTTCGTGGTCTTCGACTATCACCCCGACTCGCACTACGCGACCGCGGAGGCGAGGCTGACGTTCACCATGCGGCCGGGACAGAGCCGGCCCCGCTTCCACTTCACCCCGGCCCAGGAAAACCCGGCGGTCGTGCAGGCGCTGCGCCTGGACGGTGAAGCGCTCGATTTTCCCCGCGACGCCCGGGTGGTGGCGGTGCCGGGATCGAGCCAGTCCATCGTGGAACTGGCGCGCACCCTGGAGCCGGAAGCGGAGCATGTGCTGGAGATGGAGTACCGCCTGGAGCTGCCGCCCGACTACCCGCGCTTCTCCACCGAGGTGAACGACTTGGCCGGGACGGGCAACGAGGCCCTCTTCCCCACCCTGAACTCCCCCGGGGAGCTGTCCCGGCACCGGCTCACCCTGCGCGTGCACGGCGCGCGCCCCTACCGCTGCCTGGGCTCGGGGCTGCTGGAGCGAACGGCGGAGACGGCGGCTCAGGAGTGGACCCTCGACTCGGAGCGGGAGATCGCCTCCTACACCCTGCTCTTCGTGCTGATGCCGGTGGAGGACACCCTGCTCGAGGAGAGAGTCATCGACGGCGTGCCGGTGCGCATCATGGCCTGGCGCGGGGGCGCCCCCATCCCCGACGCGTTCCGTGTCCTGGAGACATGGCTGCCGGAGCTGCAGCGGGACATCGGGCCCTACCCGGCGCCGCGCGGATTGAACGTCTTCCTGGTCAGCCGCGGCGGCGGGATGGAGTACTATGGCGGCACCATCACCGCCCTTTGGGCATTGCGCCACGAGGTGCTGCACGGATACTTCGGCTGCAGCCTCGTCGAGCGGACCTACCGCGACTCGTGGCTGGACGAGGCGCTGACCCAGTGGTTCGACGACACGGGGCAGGGCGTCGCCTACACCGCCCTGAGCGACCAATACCTGGGCAACTGGGTGGGATCGCGGGCCCCGGTCTCGGTCGGCTTCAGCAACCTGGCCTACACCGACGGCGCGCGCATCATGCAAGCCATCGCCGACCGGTTGGGGGGACGCCCGGCCATGGCCGCCTTCCTCTCGAGCCTGCACCGCGAGCGCCTCTTCCTGCCGCTCACCACCATGGATTTCCTCCACTGCCTGCGGGAGCGCACCGGTCTCGACCTGGAGGAGCAATTTCGCCTCTGGCTCTACAACGGCCAGCCGGAAACGATCGCCGGGAGCCTGCAGGCGGCCCGCAAGCGCCCCGACCTGTCCCCCCCCGTTGGCCTGCGCTCCATTTTGAGGAGGGCCCGATGAATCGCCCCGCGGTGCTTCCCCTGCTGCTTCTCCTGGCGCTGCCGCTGGCAGGAGGCGAGCCGAGGAAATGGGAGATCGAGATCAGCGGCGGCTGGACCCAGGTGAACTCGGCCAGCCTCAACGCCTACTCCGACTACGACCGCACCTGGCAGGAGCAGGTGCGCGAGGGCGGCTTGGCCTACAACCGGCTGCTCTTCGGTTCCGGATTCAACTACACCGTGGAGAAGCGGGGCGAATTCACGCGGCTGGAGTCGGGCTGGAGCGGGACGCTGCGGCTCACGCGCAGCCTGTCCTCGCGCCTCAGCCTGACGCTGGGCTACCGCCGCCTGCAGCGCACGGCGGCCTCCGCGGCGGAGCGCAACTACTCCTTCACGGCCGTCGACCCGGACGGGGTCGATTTCGTTCTCCGCGACGGCTACGGCTACCGCTACGACCCGGAGCGGGTCCGGATGCGGGAAAACGCCGCCGAGGTCGGCGTGCGCTGGACCTTCTGGCAGGGCCGGCGCCTGGGCGCCCAGGCTTTCCTGCACGCCGGCCCGGCCTGGGTTCAACTCCACGTGGCGCGGAGCCAGCGCGCCACCCGCTCCCTCTACCGCTTCGACCTGCTCAATGAGGCGGAACTCTCCGGCCACGGCGTCGGCCCGCGCCTCGAGGCGGGCCTGCGCGGCCAGTGGCGCCTCGCGAAACGCTGGAATCTCTTCGCCGAAGCGGCCTGGGCGCTGCAACGCATCGGCCGCCTCCACGGCACCGCCTCCTACCGCATCCGCTACCAGGACGGGGATGCCTCCGGGCCGGACCTGGAGGGAGCCTGGGAAATCACCGGCCGTTGGCGCCTGAAGACCGTCCGTTCCAGCGGCGGCTACGGGACCTTCCAGGGCTCCTACCCGCTGATCGGCGACGACTCGCTGCCGGCTTTCCGCCTCGACTCGGACGAGCTGCAGCTGCGCGCAGGAGTGAGCCTGCGGCTGTGAGGGACGACCGGATACCGGCGGCAAAGGCGCTCAGGCGCTGGTTCTCCCGGTAACGGTCACTTGACAGCCGATGCGCCGCGGGGTATAATGCCCATATCTGACCCCGCCGGCTTCTTTTCAGGCGCCGCGGCCGAGCCAAGCGAACCCCGCTTCGATTTCCGGAATGTCCCCGGTGCGGATTCGAGTTGTCGCCGGTCCGCCCCAAAAAGCGCCCGACCGGGCTGGAAATCGAACCCACAAGGAAATATTTTGAACGAAAGACACGCAGCACCTGCCACGCGCCCCCCGTTTTCCCCCGCCCCGACCGGGAGACCCGACAACCGCCCCCCCCAGCCGGCGGTCGCGCCGCGTCAACGCGCGCCCCTGCCGGGCGACGACGCCAGCGTCTTCGGCACCCTCATCCCGGAATTGCGCCGCGCGGTGGCCGCGCAGGGCTACACTTCACCCACCCCCATCCAGACCCTGGCCATCCCCCCGCTGCTGGCCGGGCGCGACCTGATCGGCTGCGCCCAGACCGGCACCGGCAAGACCGCCGCCTTCAGCCTGCCCATCCTGCAGCACCTGGCCCGCCGGGGCGGGCGCCCGGCATCCCGCCGCCCGCGCGCGCTGGTGGTGGCGCCGACAAGAGAGCTGGCGGCCCAGATCGGAGCCTCCCTGGCCGCCTACGGCCGCAACCTGCACGTGACCCACGCGGTCATCACCGGCGGGGTCGGCCAGAACCCCCAGGTCGCCGCCCTGAACCGAGGCCTCGACATCCTGGTGGCCACCCCGGGGCGGCTGCTCGACCTGATGCAGCAGGGCCATGCCGCCCTGGACGCCGTCGAACTGTTCGTACTCGACGAGGCCGACCGCATGCTGGACATGGGGTTCCTGCCCGACATCCGGCGCATCGTCGCCCGACTTCCGAGAGAGCGGCAGTCGCTCTTCTTCTCGGCCACCATGGGCCACGAGGTGGTGCAACTGGCCCACACCCTGGTGCGGGATGCCGTCCACGTCACCGTGCCGCACGAGGCCCCGGCAGTCGAGCGCATCGCCCAGCGCGTTCTCTTCGTGGACCGCGCGGACAAGGACGCGCTGCTGGTGTCCCTACTGGGCGACTCCAGCTGGCAGCGGGTGCTCGTCTTCACCCAGATGAAGCACGTGGCCAACAAGGTGACCCGGAAACTCGATGACGCCGGGATCGGGGCCACCGTAATCCACGGGAACAAGAGCCAGAGCGCCCGAACCGAAGCCCTGGCCCGTTTCCGTCAGGGGCAGGTGCGGGTGCTGGTGGCCACCGACATCGCCGCCCGCGGCCTGGACATCAACGACATCTCCCACGTCATCAACTACGACATGCCGGTCGAACCCGAGACGTACATCCACCGGATCGGCCGCACGGCACGCGCCGGGGCCGGCGGGGACGCCGTCACCTTCTGCAGCGCCCCGGAGCGAGCCGCCCTTCGAAACATAGAGAAACTGATCCGGCGGGACGTCCCGGTCGATCCGCACCACCCCTTCCACTCCGAGAACGCCCGCCACGCCCAGGGAGCCGACGCCCGGACCACCCCCAAACGATTCCCCCCGTCCGGATCCCGACAGGGCCACTCCCCTCGGCCAGGCGAAAAGCCGGCGGCCAGGAAATCCGGTCGGGAATTCTCCTGGAACCGGAATCGCGGTCGCTGACACGGCCGCTCCGGGCCCCGCGCCTGGCGACGGGATTCCGGCAGAAACTATTTTCCCTCCGGCAGGGTAGAATGATCTGGCACCAGTCTATCAAAGGAGGATGCGCATGAAAAAGACCCTGGCTCTCGCCGCCGCACTGCTGTCGCTCGCCCTGGCAGCGGAGGAAAAAGACCCCTTCGCCTGGCTGGAGGAGATCGGCGGGAAGAAGGCCCTCGCCTGGGTGAACGCCCAGAACGCCCGCTCGTTGAAGGCGCTGACCGCGGTGCCTGAGTACCCGGCGATATTCGAGAGGACGCTGCAGATCCTGGACTCCCGCGAGCGCATCCCCTACCCGAGCCTGCGGGGCGACTTCCTCTACAACTTCTGGAAGGACGCCGCCCACGAGCGCGGCATCTGGCGCCGCACCACCCTGGCCTCCTACCGAAGCGCTTCCCCGGAATGGGAAACGGTGCTCGATATCGACGCCCTGGCCCGCGACGAGAAGGCCTCCTGGACCTGGGGAGGCTCCTCTTTCCTCGAGCCCGACTACCGCCGCTGCCTGGTCTACCTCTCCCGGGGCGGAAGCGACGCCCAGGTGGTGCGCGAGTTCGACGTGGAGCGGAAGGCCTTCGTGCCCGGCGGCTTCGAGCTGGCCGAGGCCAAGTCGAACGCCGACTGGTACGACGCGAACACCCTGTGGGTGGGCACCGACTTCGGTCCCGGCTCGCTCACCGAGTCGGGGTACCCGCGCCTGGTGAAGCTCTGGACGCGCGGCACCCCGCTGACCGCTGCGCGCACGGTCTACGAGGGGCAGCCCGGCGACGTGACCGCCTCCGGTTCCACCCTGGTCGACCCCTGCAGCAAGCGCCGCGCCCACGTCGTCACCCGCATGCCGGCCTTCTATCGGCAGGAGACCTTCCTGATGCTCGAGGACCGGCTGGTCAAGATCGGCATCCCGGAGGACGCCAACATCGACGGGCTCTTCCAGGATCGCCTGCTGGTCTCGCTGCGCAGCCCCTGGCAGATCGCCGACCAGAGCTATCCCGCCGGGGCACTGCTGGCCATCGGCGTGGACGACTTCCTGCGCGGCGCGCGCCGCTTCGAGACGCTCTTCGCGCCCGGTCCGCGCGTCTCCTACGCCGGCGTCACCACCACCTGCTCGCGGCTCTATCTCTTCACCCTGGACAACGTGCACACCCGCATCCACGCCCTGCAGCCGGGCCCGGAGGGCTGGACCCGCACGGAGATCCCCCTGCCCGGCCTGGGCAATGCCAGCATCATCTCGGTCGACCGGGAGAAGGAGATCTTTTTCTACCTGTACACCGATTTTCTCACCCCCACCTCCCTCTTTCTCAGCGAGGCCGGCCGCAGCGAAAGGATCAAGGCGCAGCCGGCCTACTTCGACGCCTCCGGCATGGCCGTCGTGCAGCAGGAGGCCACCTCCAGGGACGGCACCCGGATCCCCTACTTCGTGGTCACCCCCCGGGGGTTCGTCGCCGACGGCAGCGCCCCCACCCTGCTTTACGGATACGGCGGCTTCGAGAACTCCGAGCTGCCCTACTACAGCGGAGTGAACGGCACGGCCTGGCTGGAGCGGGGCGGAGTCTACGTGCTGGCCAACATCCGCGGCGGTGGCGAATTCGGCCCCTCCTGGCACCAGCAGGCGCTCAAGAGCAACCGCATCAAATCCTTCGAGGACTTCATCGCCGTGGCCGAAGACCTGGTCGCCCGCAAAATCACCTCCACCCGGCACCTCGGCATCATGGGCGGCTCGCAGGGCGGACTGCTGGTGGGCGGTTGCTTCACCCTCCGCCCCGACCTCTTCCACGCGGTGGTGGCCCAAGTCCCGCTGGCCGACATGAAGCGTTTCCACAAGCTCCTGGCCGGCGCCTCCTGGATGGCCGAATACGGCAACCCCGACAAGGCCGACGAGTGGGCCTTCATCCGGACCTGGTCGCCCTACCACCTGCTGCGCCGGGAGGCGAAGTACCCCACGGTCTTCTACTGGACCAACACCCGCGACGACCGGGTCCATCCCGCCCACGCCCGCAAGATGGTGGCGCGCATGCTGGAAATGGGACACCCCGTCTACTACTTCGAGAACACGGAAGGCGGCCACGGCTCCGGCACCACCAACCGCCAGACCGCCCGGGTGACCGCCCTGGAGTACGCCTACCTCTGGAAGATGCTGCGCTGACTTCCGAAACGCCAGGCTCCCCCGCTCACCCGGGGGCCAGCAGGGCCACGTCGCCCGCCCCCAGGGCGTAGTCGACCGACGCCTGGGCGTGGATGCGGGTGGTGTCGAGAAGGGGCACGCCGCCCGGCTCCTCGGCGACCAGCAGGGGGATCTCGGTGCAGCCCAGGATGACGCCCTCGGCGCCGCGACCGGCCAGGTGGCGGATGATTCGCCAGTACTCTTCGCGCGATGCGGGGGAGACGATTCCCCGGCTCAGTTCATCCATGATGACCCGGTGCACCAGGAGACGGTCCGCCGGGTCCGGAACCAGCGGGTCGAGCCGGTGCGATTCCCGCAGGCGGCCGGCGTAGAACGGCTCCTCCATGGTGAAGCGGGTTCCCAGCAGCCCGATTCGCTTCAGGCCGCGCCGCCCGATTTCGCGGGCCGTGGCGTCCACGATGTGCAGCAGAGGAATGCCCGCCGCGCGGGCGAGCTCGGCGGCGAACTTGTGCATGGTGTTGGTGCAGAGGACGAGGAAATCGGCGCCGCCCCGGGCGATTTGCTGCGAGGCGGCCACCATCGCCGCCTTCACCTTCTCCCATTCCCCCCGCTCCATCCAGGGGCTGACCTCGCCGAAGTCCACGGAGACCATGACGCTTCTGGCCGAATGGTTGCCCCCCAGTTTCTCCCGGGCCATCTCGTTGACCAGCTTGTAGTAGACCAGGGACGATTCGCAGGTCATGCCGCCCAGCAGGCCGATCGTCTTCATGGGAACCCTCCTTGGTTGCTCGCACCGAATTATAGCCGAAACCGCCTTCCGCTGCCGGGCCTCCCGCTATCCATTCGTCACCCGCATCACGGGATGGTGAAGGGCCGCCGGAACCGGCAGAGGTCCTCCATTCCGAGTCCCGAACCGGAAGGGGGGGGCGACCGATGTGGGGACGAGGCCGGAGAGCGGAACACTTTGCCCAGCATATCGTATATCGTTATATCGTATTACGATGCAACGTGAGGCGAGCGTGCGATGAGGTGGCGAATGGACGAACTGGAAGAGACGGCCGTCAAGCACCTGCCGTTGACGGAAACGACCTACTGCATCCTGGCCGGCCTGGCCTCTCCCGGCCACGGCTACGCCGTCATGCAGCGGGTCGGCGAAGCCACCTCCGGGCGCATCCGGCTCGGCCCCGGCACCCTGTATGGAGCCCTGACCAACCTGCAGCGGCAGGGCCTGATCGCCCGCATCGGGGAGCGCGACCCGGCGGGCGAGCGGCGCAAACTGTACGCTCTGACCGAACGGGGGCGGATGGCGGTGAGAATGGAAGGAGCGCGGCTCGAAGAGCTGATCCGGGTTGGGCGGAAATTGACGGGGATGAAAGGAGAAATCCATGGCTGAAAAAACGAGGCGCCGGGTGTTCCGGACCTTCTTCGCCTGGCAGGACGACAGGGAAGAGGCCTGGCTGCGGGAGATGGCCAAAAAAGGGTGGCACCTGGAGCGGCCGGGAATTTTCCGGCAGACCTTCGTCGCCGGAGCGCCAACCGACGTTGTCTACCGATTCGACTACCGGATCGTGAATCCCCGGGAGCAGGCGGAGTACCTGGGCCTCTTCCGGGATTCCGGCTGGGAATACCTGGGCAGCGTCTCCAACTGGCACTATTTCCGCACCCCGGCCGGCACGGGCGCCGACCCCGACATCTTCTCCGATGACGAGTCGCGCGCCGCCAAGTACCGACGCCTGCTGGCGGTGCTGCTGCTCTTCCCGCCGCTCCTGGTCAGCCAGATGACGTTCATCCGGCGACTCCAGCGTCCGGCGCTCATCTCGTTCCTCATGGCGGCCATCACGCTGTTCCTGGGCTACGCCGTCCTGCGAATCGGCCTGCGCATCCGCCAGCTGAAGCGCAAGGGTTGAGGGACGGAATCTCCATTTCCTGCTTCACATAATGGCGGCATGAGACAGCGACGGCTCACCGGAAGAATCGGAGTACGGACCGATAATCGGTGAATTCAGGTAGCCAGCCCGTCGCCCCAGGATTGAGAACAAAGAAAGAAATAATCCGTCCCAACGCCTTCAGCCTTTGCTCAGAATTCAGGCGGCGACTTCGCTCGGCTCGACTTTTTATCTTTTTAGAATCCGTCCCTGGATAAGAACCGATCAGGAGACCGTGCGCTTGATCCCCACGTCGAGCGCCTTCTCCGGGCAGACCCGGACGCATTCGTTGCAGGAGAAGCAGTCGGGGCGGAGCGTGGCCGACTGCAGGATGTCCGGCATGGCCGTGCAGGGGGCCGCTTGCACGCAGACGTTGCAGTTCGTGCACTTCGACTTGTGGAAGCGGATGCGGAGCAGGGAGACCTGCTCGGCCCAATGGGTGAAGAGCCCGATCGGGCAGACAAAGTGGCAGAAGGGGCGGTAGTAGCGGAAGGAGAGCAGCACCACCAGCACCAGGGGCAGGTACTGGAGCAACCCGGCCAGCAGGGTCTCGGGAATCGAGAACTCCAGGCCGTGGAAGGCGTTGAGGTAGTCGTACAGGGAGGCGGCGAACATGTTCCCCCTGACCACCACGTGGATCACCGCGGTGGCCGAGAGGAAGATGAAGGCCACGAAGAGGAGCAGGCGGACGGCGTGGGCCAGGGTGAAGGAGAAGCGGCCGCGCCTCCAGCCCAGCTTGGCGCGCACCATCTCGACCAGCTCCTGCAGCGCCCCGACCGGGCAGACCCAACCGCAGAAGAGGCGCGGGCCGATCAGGGTCAGCAACAGGATGGTGGCCAGCATCACCCCGAAGGGGACCCGGAAACCGTAGAGCAGCGCCTTGGTGACGCACATCGGCGAGGGGTGCATGGCGAACCAGGAGAAGGGCGCGATGGCGATGTTCCCCACCAGGCCGAAGAGGACGAAGGAGAGAAACAGGAGGGCGACTTTCAGGCCGCGGCCCATTTTCCCGCGCTTGAGCAGGAAGAGCACCAGCAGGCCGATCAGGATCATGGCCACGTACTTGGTGATGAAGGCGGGCCGGGTGAGTATGCTCCAGAGGGTGGGCCGGGCCTCGTTGGCGTGGCCGGCCACCTTTTCGGCGCTCTCGGCCAGAAGCGGGAGGGCCGTGAGCAGAACCAGGGAGAGGCGGGTGAAAAGGTTGCGCAGAACAGACATCGGTACTCCTCCTTGAAACGGGGTTGGAGTATTATACACCCGAACCGGGAAAATCTTGCTCCCCGGCGCCCGCGTTGGTGAAGCCATCCCGGTTACATCCCCTTCGTTCGCCGGCATTCGGAATCCCACCGAGCGCAGGAATCGCTTTTTCGCGATCCGGCGGCGCCTCCCGATCAGGCTCCGGGATCCAAGTCGGGATAGAGTTTTTTGGCGCACTCCGGGCAAAGACCGTGGGAGAACTCGGCCCGGGTGTGACTGCTCATGTAGCTCTCCACCGGATGCCAGGCGCCATCCTCGTCGCGAATTTTCTTGCATTCGGCGCAGATGGGCAGGATGCCGCGCAGGGTGTTCACCTCGGCCAGGGCCCGGTTGAGCTCGCGGATAAGCTCCTCGCTGCGCCGTTCCGCCTCACGCCGCCGCTCGATCTCCAACTGGGCCTGGGTCAGCTCCCGGCGCATCTCCGCCACCTGCCTCAGAATGGCCAATACCGGTCGGTTCTCGATCGCGCCGCCCGGACGCCGTCTCTGCGCGTTCACGTAGATGGTGAGCAGGGGCCAGGCCAGGAGGGAAACCAGAAGGCGGCTCAACAGTGTGCCTTTCATGATGGTCAGGTACTCGGGGTGGCCGGCGAAGGCCCCGCTGCTGAACAGGACGACGTCCAGCACCATCACCCCCAGCAGGGTGAGAAACAGGCGGGTGCGCAGGCCGATTCCCCGCTTCGCCCTGCCCAGGAACTCCCAGGCGATGGCCAGGAACAGCAGGTCGGCGATGGTGGTCACGACCGAGGCAGCGTTGACGCGGAGGTTCGGCAGCGGCACCGGGGGCGCCGGCTCTCCGGCCAGGCCCGCCTGCAGGTGCAGCAGCAGCGCCACCAGCGGAGTGAGCAGCGACACGGCGGCGACCATGACGATGACCACCCGGGTGGCGCGCGGTCCGTCGAACACGTAAACCGCGAACACCCCCAGCAGCAGCGCCGTGTAGAAAACGGTGGAGCCGATCATGAAGGTCAGGCCGAAGGCCTGCACCTTCACCCCGGCGTCCGTCACCCACGACATGATGGCCGTGAGTCCGCCCAGGAGGGCGTAGAAGAAGGGCAGGCCGATGCGGCGGCGCAGCGAGTGGACGCCCAGCACCAGCCCGTAGACGGCCAGCGCCTCGAACAGAAGAAACAGCATACCGCCGCTCATGATCGCCGTCTCCCGGTTATCGCCTTCACCAGCTTCCCGACGCCCCGCCTCCGCCCGAAGAGCCTCCGCCACCGGAAAAGCCCGAGTCGCCCGAACTCCCGGACCCGCCCGAGCTCCAGGTCATGCCCCCGCCGGAAGAGGTGAGGGTGAAGCCGCCGATCTGCGCCCGGCCGCTGGCGCGCAGGTCCCGGCTGGCCTTCTTGTACCAGCCCCGGGAGCCGACGATCAGCTTGGCCGCCGGGAAGCCGACCAGGTAGGTCACCAGCAGGGCCAGCGCCCCTTTCACGCCCACCACGATGATCGGGAACATGGCCCAGAAGGGGATCAGGAAGACGTAGAGGAACCAGCCCATGCCGGGGGTGAGGACGCCGATCACCGTGAAGAGCCCGATGATGCCGAAGATGAAGGAGCCGATCAGGATGCGCTCCACCCACCCCAGGTCGGGCCCCTCGAAGAAGGTCTTCCGGGGAGCGGGCGCTCCGCCCGCCGCCGCCCCTCCCTCCGCCGCGGCCGGCAACTCGCCGCTTTCGAGCACGCCGAGAACCGCCTCCACCCCGGCCTTCACCCCGCCGTCGTAATCGCCGGCGGCGAAGCGCGGCGCCATTCGGTCGCGGATGATGCGGCCGGCCAGGATGTCGCTGAGTTTTCCCTCCAGGCCGTACCCCACCTCGATGCGCATGCGCCGCTCCCGCGGCGCCACCAGCACCAGAACGCCGTTGTCTTTCCCCGCCTGTCCCAGTTTCCAGGCGGAGAAGACCGCCGCGGCATACTCCTCGACCGAGTCGGAGCCGAGGGTGGGCACGGTGAGCACGGCCACCTGCTCGCCGGTCCGCTCCTCGTGAGCCTTGAGGCGAGCTCCCAGCGCCTGGCGAGTCTCCGCCCCGAGAATCTCGGCGTTGTCCGTCACCCGGCCGGTCAGGTAGGGCACGTCGGTGGCGGGTGCTGCCGCGGCGGCGGCCAGCAGGAGCAGGCCGGCAGACAGTAGACGGCGTGCCGGCTTCATGCGCCCGCCTCCGTGATGATCCGGTCGGACAGCTCGTTGGCCGCCGGTCCACCGCCCGGGGAAGCGGCCAGCGCCTCCTCCAGGGAGAGGATCCCCTCCTCCAAAGCCTCCCCCACCCGGCCCCTCCTGAGCCGGGCGGTGACGCGGTTCACCACCCGCTTCATTCCCGCATGGTCCAGCCGAGCCGCCAGCCCCTTGTCCGGGAGGAGCACCACCCGGCGCTCGAAGAGCGAGGCCAGCAGCAGCACCGCGCAACGCCTCCGGGTGGCGAACAACTCGCGCTCCAGGAAGAGCGACTGGGCGTACTGCCGCGTCTCGGCCTCGGCGCGGTGTGGGTCGAGCAGCAACCGGGCGAAGGGGCGCACCAGCAGGGCCGCCAGCAGGCCCAGCAACCCGCCGGCCAGGGGAGCCGCCGCCGCCAGCACCGCGGCGTGGTTGGGCAGCCAGACCGGGTTCCAGAGGGCCACCGCTGCCGCCTTGGCCCCTCCGACCGCGGCCCCCAGGGCGAACGCCTTCCAGGGAATCTCGGCGTAGGAGTCGCTGCGCAACGTCACCGCCAGCACGATCTCGACGTCGCATCGCCTCTCCGCCTCGGTGATCCGCCGCTCCAGCTCCTCCCGCTCCCTGTCCTCCAGGACCCGCTTCAGGGCCTCGCCGATCTTCCTCTGCCGTTCCATTCCGGTCGCCTCCCGGTCGCACGCTGTCGCCCACATTTTCAACGAGGCCGGAGGAGAATGCAAGCGTCGCCATCGCCCAAACGCCCGGCGGGGCCACTGCCGGCGGAAAGGACCCGGCTTTCGGCCTATCGCGAAGCCGCTCAGAAAAAAGGATCGAAGAAGCGGAAAAGGAGCCGCAGGATCGAATCCCTCTCCCCTCCGTCCAGCTCTCCCCCGGAGGCGAGGGACGAGGGGTCTCCGCTCCGCGCCAGGGCGGCGGCGCGCAGCCTGTCCCGTTCCGCCCGGGCCTCGTGGCGCTCCTGTTCGGCGCGCAAGCGCTCGTCATGGATGGGGCCGCCGGCCTTGGCCCACTGCAGCAGCCGCCGCAATTCACCGCCATCGAGCCAGACCCCGTGGCGGCGGCACCGGTCGACGACGACTCCGGAGCGCATGCCCCAGTTGACCCGGTTCATCATCCCGGCGCAGACCGGGCAGGCGATGTAGGCCACCGCATACTCATCGCGGCCCTTCAGATCCTGCAGGGCATCGAGGCGGGCCAGATCGATCGTGTCCGCGTGGGTCAGAGAGATGTCGAGCAGGGCCTCCAGCTCGTTGGGGTCCAGGAAGAGGCCGAAGCATAGCCGGCATCGCTCGACCAGGAACCTCCCTTTCAGTCCCAGGTCGACCGTTTGCAGCGGTTGGTGACAGCGCGGGCAGATGCGCACCGAAGCCGGCGTGGTCACGGTGTACTCGTGCACCCCCTTCAGGTCGACATCGTTGCGGGTCCGGCAGTAGGCGCACACCGGGGAATCGGGAGGCAGCGACGCGCCGCAGCTGGTGCAGTTGCCCATGATCGGAGTGTACCGGCGCCGGGAAGGAAAGTAAACGGGGCACGCCGGAAACGACCCCGGGAGGGCCGGCGGCGAATTCTCGTTCCCGGGATGGTGTATAATCCGGGAAAAGGAGTGATGCCATGGGAAAAGAACGGGACACGAAGAAGGAAGCGAAGAAGAAGCCGACCAAGACCCTGAAGGAGAAGCGCGAGGAGAAACGCAAGAAGAAGTCGGAACGATAGGCTCCACCCCGTTCCAGCGGGGCCGGCGCCGCCTGGCGCGTCGCCGGCCCCGGCCGCTACTTCGCTGCCGGTTTCGGCGGGGGGAGTTTTTCGCGCAGCTTGTCCAGCAGCTGCTGCCGCTGCGGCAGGGTGTCGAGGTAGAACTTCAGGTTGACCACCTCTTCCTCGACGGCCCGGGCCACGTGGGGCAGCTTGCCGCCGGACCCCGGCTCGGCGCCGATCGTTTCACGCACGAACTCGTCCACCTGCGCCTGCATCGTCGCCTTCATCAGGCCTTCCGGGTCCTCCAGCGTGATGAGGCGGAAGAGTGACAATATGCGCTGAAAACGGGTCAGGAAGGGCAGCGGGATCGCTTTCTGCTCGTAGGCCGTGCGCGCCTTGCGCATCAGCTCATTGAGCCGCCCCGTCATCTCCGCGGCGCTGCCGTAGGGCACCATGAACAGGTTGCCCAGCTGGTCGAGCAGCTCGTAGCCGGAGCCCTTGGCCGGGTCCGGCAAGGAGGCGGCGCCGGCCTCCGCTCCCGTGTCCACGGCCAGCGCAGCCGCCCTCTCGGAAGCCAAGGCCACCCCGCCGGCGAGCAGGACCGACAGAACCAGACACCACACTGATCTTTTCATCTATCCCTCCTGGATGGTCGATGCATGTCGCTGCAAAAAGTGGTAGACGGCATGCCGTTTCAGCATGCCGGCCACTCCCGGCCCAACCGGTTCGCCCCGCGGCGAGTCGGCGGCCGCCGCCGCGGTGCCGCGCGCGTCCTCCACCAACCTGTCGAGGACCAGCCCCCAGGAACCGCCCCCTCCGGCCACCGGCGCGGCCCGCGAGGGCTCCAGGGAGTGCAGGGCCCGGACCAGCGTCTGCGGCGCGGCGGACCGGAAGGAGTCCCGCCGCGACAGGAAAAGCAGGAGCGACCCGGCCACCAGCAGCACGGTTGCCGCCGCCAGGACACGCGGACGCCAGCCCGGAAAACCTTGCCGCGGTTGGCGGCCAGCCAGCCGGCGCCGCGCCTCGGCGGCAAACGCGTCATCCGGAAAGCGCCGCAGCCCCTCCCGCACATCGGCGGCGATCAGGGCGTCCAGGCGATCGTTTGGTTCCAGGCTGGGGGGATTCATGGCTCCTCCAATTGTCGCCGCAATTGCTCCCGCGCCCGGTGCAAGCGGGAGAGGACCGTCCCCGGAGGCAGGCGCAGCAGGGCGGCGATCTCCAAACAGGCCATGCCCCCGTACTCGCGCAGGGCCAGCACCTCGTGCAGGCGGCGCGGCAGGCGCAGCAGCGCCCTCTTCAAGCGCCGGATCTGCTCCTCCTGCTCCTCGCGCTCGGACGGATCGTCCGTCTCCGCCCCGTCTTCCGCCAGCAGCGGTGCGCACAGGCGACGCACGGCCTGGCGCCGGCGGTAGTCGAGGCCGGCATTGCGGGCCACCAGGAACAGCCAGCGCCGGGCATGCTCCGGATTCTGCCACCGACCGTTGCAGCGCAGGGCGCGTTCGTAGACGTCGTGGGTCAGGTCTTCGGCGTCGGCGGTCCGGGCGGCGAAGCCCAGGCAGACGCGGAACACGGCGCTGCGGTGCGCCAGCAGCCCGGCCAGCAGGTCGGCCGGAGCCCGGGCCGCAGCGGCCGGGGCTTCGGGCAGAGCGTCGTGGGCAAGGGTCATGACCGTGTCCATCCTATGTGAAAACGCGCCGGCAGGCAATCCATTCCCGGCCGGGAAAGAGTGGGAAATCGTCGCGCTTTCTGGTACACTGCGGCCATGCCCAAGGCCGCGCACAAAACCGGGTGGCGTCCCTTTCTGGCCTCCGTGTCCCGTAGCGCGAAGTACCCGTTGCTGGCGCTGGCCCTCCTCCTCCTCTTCGTTACCGCCATTTCCTCCATTTACGGCGACGTCAAGCAGCAGGCCATCGCCGACCTGAACAAGCGCCAGGCGGTCCACGCGCGCCAGGCGGTCCAGGGCATCCGCGACTTCATCCAGCAGATGACCCACTCGCTGGAGAACCTGGCCCGGCTCCCGGAGATCGCCGCCCCGGATGACGACGGCCGCCGGGCCATGGCCGACTTCCAGCGGCTGCATGCCGACGAGATCCGTGGCATCACCCGCGTCGACAAGCGCGGGACCATCATCCACACCGTTCCCGACACGGGGTCCAGCGGCCGGGACATCTCCGGCCAGAAGCACGTCCGCGAGGCCCTGGACACCCGGCGGACCGTCGTCTCCGACATCTTCCTGGCGGTGCAGGGGTTCCGCACCATCGCCATCCACGCGCCCGTCTACCGCGACGGCGCCTTCGACGGGACCCTGGCCTTCCTGCTCTCGTTCGACCGGATCGCCCAGCGCTACATCGAGAACATCCGCATCGGCAGCGGCGGCTACGCCTGGGTCATCAGCGCCAACGGGTACGAACTCAGCTGCCCCGTCCCGGGCCACACCGGCCGCCACGTCAGCGAGACCTGCCGGGATTTCCCGGACATCCTGGCCATGACCGACGACATGCTCAGGGGGCGGTCGGGAACCGCCGTCTACCATTTCGACAAGATCGCCGGCAAGACGGTCCGCCGGACCCTCAAGCACGCCGTCTACATGCCCATCCCCATCGGCAACACCTTCTGGTCGGTGGTGGTGGCCACGCCCGAGGACGAGGCCCTGGCGCCGCTTTCCGGCCTCCGCACCCGGCTGACGCTGCTGGCCATCGCCTTGCTCGGCGCGGGGGTGCTGACCACCGCGCTGGTCGTCCGCTCCCGGGCCATCATCCGCGGCCAGCGGGAGCGCGAGTCGATCCTGAACGCCCTGCAGGAGAGCGAGCGCAAGTACCGGACACTGATCGAGACGACCCACACCGGCTTCGTCATCCTGGACCCCCAGGGGCGGGTGGTCGACGCCAACGCCGAGTACGTGCGCCTCAGCGGCCACCGCACACTCGACGAGATCATCGGCCGCAACGTCGCCGAGTGGCTCGCGCCCCACGAGCAGGAGAGAAACCGTCAGGCCTTCGCCCGCTGCATGGCCGAGGGATCCATCCGCAACCTGGAGATCGACCATCGCGACCCCGCCGGCGTCGACACGCCCATCGAAATCAATGCCACGGTGGTCGAGCTCGGAGGCCTACCGCGTATTCTTGGGCTCTGCCGCGACATCCGCTCGCGCCGCCTGGCCACCCTGGCCAACGAAAAGCTGCAGGCCGAGCTGACCCAGGCCCACCGGGTGGAGTCGATCGGGCGCCTGGCCGGAGGCATCGCCCACGACTTCAACAACATGCTGTCGGTGATCCACGGCCGGGCGGAGATGGCCCTGGAGCAGGCGCCGGCGGGCACGCCGCTCCGTGACGGCCTGCAGGAGATCCTCAAGGCCGCGCAGCGCTCGGGCGACCTCACCCGCCAGCTGCTGACCTTCGCCCGCAAGCAGACCATCGCCCCCCGCCTGGTCGGCTTGAATGACGCCATCGAGACCATGCTCAAGATGCTGCACCGGCTCATCGGCGAGAACATCGAGCTGGTCTGGAAGCCGGGCCGGGACGCCGGCGCGGTGAAGATCGACCCCGCCCAGCTCGACCAGGTGCTGGCCAACCTGGCCGTCAACGCCCGAGACGCCATCTCCGGCGTGGGACGGCTGACCATCGAGACCGGCCGCGCCGAAATCGGGGCCGCGGAGTGCGCGGGGCGGGTGGATTTCCTGCCCGGCGCCTACTCGATGCTGAAAGTTGGCGACGACGGCTGCGGCATGGACGAGGAGACCCGCGCACACCTGTTCGAACCCTTCTACACCACCAAGGCGGTCGGCCGCGGCACCGGCCTGGGGCTGGCCATGGTTCACGGCATCGTGAAGCAGAACGGGGGTTTCATCGACGTGCGCAGCGCTCCCGGCCAGGGCACCACCTTCACCATCTACCTGCCCCGGCAATCGGACCCCACCGACCCGGCCGAGCCCCGGACGGAGACCGAGCCGCCCACCCCCCGCCGCGGTGACGCGACGGTGCTGCTGGTCGAAGACGAGCCGATGGTGCTGGAGCTGAACCAGTCGATGCTGCAGATGCTCGGCTACCGGGTGCTCCCGGCCCGCTCGCCGGCCGAGGCGCTGCGCCTGGCCCAGAGCCACGGCGAACGCATCCACCTGCTGGTCACCGACGTGGTGATGCCCGAAATGAACGGCCGCGAGCTGGCCCGGCAGCTGCTCGCCGTCCAACCGCGGCTGGCATGCCTGTTCGTGTCCGGCTACACCGCCTCGGTCATCTCGCCCCACGGAGTTCTGGAGCCGGGCATGCACTTCCTGCAGAAGCCGTTCTCGGTCAACGAACTGGCCGCCAAGGTGCGCGAGGCGCTGTCCGACTGCAGCCCGTGCCCGCCCGGGAGCTCCCCGGACTGAACCGCCGCCATCCCCGCGGCGCCCGGCCTGGGAAGCGGCCGGTTTCCGCTCAGCCCTCCTCCTCTCTCCGCGGCCCGCCGGAAATCCTGGCCGGCGCGAGCCCCTCGCCCAGGCGCAGCGCCGCCACCCCGGCCAGGATCAGCAGGCCGCCGCCGATCTGCGCCGGGCCCAGCCGCTCGCCGAGCAGAAGCCAGGCGATCACCGCGGTGAACACGGTCTCGCTGGTGACGATCAGGTTGACCACTCCGGAGGGCAGGCTGCCCAGGGAGACGACGTAGAGGCCGAACCCGGCCAGGGTGGGCCCGGCGGCCAGCAGGAAGAGGGCTCCCCAACCGGCGATGGTGCCGCCCAGCCAAAAGAGGTCGGTCGGCCGGCCGGCCGTCCCCGGAATCCCGGCGCGGCCCGGCAGCAGGTTGACGGCCAGCAGGAAGAGGGTGGCGAAGGCGAACGCATAGAACAGGGTGGTCCAGGGGTCGATGCCGCGCTGCGCCGCCGCGCGCCCCTGCAGGCCGTAGGCGGCGTAGAGCAGACCCGACAGCACACCGGCCGCGATCCCCGGCCCGCTCAGCCGCCAGGCCGTTGCCTGCCAGGCCCCGGCCACCAGCGCACAGCCACCCAGGCAGACGGCGACGGCCAGCAGCTTGGCCCCGGTCAGGGGCTCGTCGAGCAGCCAACGGGCCAGCACGACGGTGAAGGCCGTCGAGGAGTAGACCAGCACGGTGGCCGCGGCCGCCCCGTTCCAGGCCACGGACAGGGTCCACAGGGCGTTGAACAGGGCCAGCACCAGTCCGAAGCCGGCGAAGAAGCGAAACTGGCCGCGGGGCAGTCTCAGGCGCCACGGGCTGCCCACGGCCAGCAGGGGGAGCAGGACGAGCACCGCGAAGAGGTCGCGCCAGAAGGCAAGCACCAGGGCGGGCAGGCGATAGGCCAGGGTGAGGTGACGGATGAAGATGGCGGTCGTCGAAAGGATGGCGGCGGCGGCCAGGGCCGTGGCGTAGCCGCGGTGGGTGCGCGAAGCAACCGACGGGCCGGCGTTCAGGCTCCCGGCGCCGGAGACCGGCACGCTCCGCCGCCGAGGCACGCTAGACCGTGTCCAACAGTCGCTGCGCCTCCCGCTTGATGCGGATGTGCGGGTCGGCCGCCAGCTTCAGCAGGCAGGGACGCACCCGGTCGCGGCCGAGCTGGGCCAGGGCGCCGATCAGCTTGAGCTTGACCTCGACATTGCCGTCCGCGGCGAGCTCGTCCAGGTGGTCGCACAGCGCCTCGCTGCGGCGGTTGCCGAGGATCTCGATGATGGCCGCCCGCACGTGCCAGATGGAGCGGGGCAACATGGCCAGCAGCCGCTTCTCGTCCAGGTCGGGCCAGCGCGACAGCTCGCGCACCAGCAGGTCGCGCACCGCCAGGTTGGTCTCGCTCAGAAAGGAGACCAGCAGGTCGGCCACCCCGGGCTCGCCGGAGGCGATCAGCTTGTGGATGGCGTCCAGGCGCTTCTCGCGGTTCTCGCCGTGGACCAGGTCACGCAGCCGGTGGAAGCCGCTGTCCTCGGCCACGGATCCGTTCTGCATGGCCTTCTTGGCGGCCATGGTGATCGACGAGTCGGGATGGTAGAGGAACTTGCGGTAGAACAGGTTGTCCCGGAAACGCAGCTCGCGCAGCAGCTTCAGGGCGGCCGCCATGGTCTTGGTGGAGACCTTTTCGCGCAGCAGGATCTCCTTGAGGAACTCGACGCGGCGGGCCGTCTCCAGGACGGTGAACGCCTCGCTCTTCAGGTAGCGCACCTGCTCGCCGGGCTTCCAGAGGACGAACTCGCGAACGTCCATCGGATCACACCTCGTCCAGGATGTGGCCCATCTTCTCCTTCTTCGTTTTCAGGTAGTGAACATTGGCGGGGTTGGCCGGCACCTCCAGCGGCACACGCTCGACGATCTCCAGGCCGTAACCGGCCATGGCGATGTACTTGGCCGGGTTGTTGGTGACCAGCCGGAGCTTCTTCAAGCCCAGCCGCCGCAGGATCTGGGCGCCGATGCCGTAGTCGCGCTGGTCGGCGGCGAAGCCGAGCTCGACGTTGGCCTCGATCGTGTCCAGCCCCTCCTGCTGAAGCTTGTAGGCCTTGATCTTGTTCACCAGGCCGATGCCGCGCCCCTCCTGGTTGATCAGGTAGAGGATGACCCCGCGCCCCTCGCGGCTGATCATCTGCATGGCCTGCTGCAGCTGCGGGCCGCAGTCGCAGCGCAGCGAGCCGAAGGTGTCCCCGGTCAGGCACTGCGAGTGCACGCGCACCAGCACCGCCTCGTCTTCCTCCCACCGTCCGCAGGTCAGGGCGATGTGCGTCTCCTGATGGATGCGGTCGACGAAGGCCTGGATGGTGAACTCACCCCAGCGGCTGGGCAGCGACGCCTCGGAGACCGGTTCGACCAGCATTTCGTTGGCGATGCGGTGCTTGATGATCTCCTCGATGGTGATGATGGGGACGTCGAACTGCTCCGCGAAGGCGATCAGGTCGGGCATGCGGGCCATGGTGCCGTCTTCCTTCATGATCTCGCAGATGACCCCGGCGGGCGGCAGGCCGGCCATGCGCGCCAGGTCGACCGAGGCCTCGGTCTGGCCGGCGCGCACCAGCACCCCGCCGTCGCGGGCGCGCAGCGGGAAGATGTGGCCGGGGCGCGACAGGTCGTCGGGTTGGGTCTCGGGACGAATGAGGCAGAGGACGGTTTCGGCCCGGTCGAACGCCGAAATGCCGGTGGTGGTGTTGCGGCGGGCGTCGACCGACACGGTGAACGGAGTCTGGAAATGCGAGGTGTTGTCGTTGACCATCAGCGGCAGGTTCAACGCCGAGCTGCGCTCCTCGGTCAGGGAGACGCAGATCAGGCCGCGCGCGTGCTTGGCCATGAAGTTGATGCTCTCGGGCGTGACCTTGGCGGCGGCGATCATCAGGTCGCCTTCGTTCTCGCGGTTCTCGTCGTCGACGATGATGATCATCCGGCCCTGGCGGATGAACTCCAATGCCTGGGGAACAGAAATCATGAGGGTCCTTGGCGGTTGCGGCTGAAATTATAAAGGTATTTTCCGATCAAATCAAGCTCGATGTTCGCCCGCTCCCCGATGCGCAGCAGGCGCAGGTTGGTCTCCTCCCAGGTGTGGGGGACGACCTCCACCGCGAACCAGCTGGGCTGCACCTCGGTCAGGGTCAGCGACACGCCGTTGATGGCCACCGATCCCTGGTGGATCAGGAAGTTCCGCCACTCCGGCTCCTGGAAGGTGAAGACCAGGCTGGTGCGGCCGCTGGCCCGGGAGAGCGCCTTCAGGCGCGCGGTGCCGTCGACGTGCCCGGAAACGAGGTGGCCGCCCAGCAGGCCGTCGGCGCGCAGCGCCAGCTCGAGGTTGAGCAGCGCCCCGGGCGGCAGATCGCCGAGATTGGAGCGCGCCAGCGTGGCCGCGGCCAGGTTGAAGCGCAGGGGGCTGGTGGCGCTTTCGAGCGCGGTCAGGCAGACGCCGTTGACGGCCACCGAGTCCCCCGCCGCCACCGCCAGCGCCCGCAGCGGCTCTACCACCAGCAGCGGATCACGCCGCCGCTCCAGGGCCGCCAGCCGGGCGGTCGTCAGGACAATGCCGGTGAACATGTTCGGACTCCTCGCAAAACGTACCCGGCGCCGGTGTCGTGCCACTCGACCGGATCCAGGTCGAGCGCCTCGGCCAGCGAGACGCCGGAGGCGAACAGGTCGGCGGCCTGACGGCCGCCGACCAGCCGCGGGGCGATGAACAGCGCCATCTCGTCCACCAGGCGCTGTTGCAGGAACGAGTCGATCACCCGGCCGCCGCCCTCCACCAGCAGGGAGTGGATGCCCTGCTCGAACAGGATGCCGAGGACGGCGGGCAACGACAGGCCGCGCTCGTCCCCGGAGACGAAGAAGTGGCGCTCGCCGCGCGGCTGTCGCCTCGCCGCCCGGTCGGAAGAGAAGAGGAACAGCGGGGCGCCCTCCAGCTGCCGGAAAAGCTGCAGGCCGCCATCCAGCACGTTTCCGCTGTCGAGCACGACCCGCGCCAGCCGCTTGCCCGGCCAGCCCGGCTCGCGCAGCGTCAGCAGCGGGTCGTCCGCCTGGACCGTGCCGCGGCCGGCCAGGATGGCCGAGAACTCACCGCGCAGGCCGTGGGCCAACCGCCGCAGGGCGGCCGAAGTCACCCAGCGCGAGCGCCCGGCTCCATCGCTCAGCTTGCCGTCCAGCGACATGCCGGCATGGACCGCGACATAGGGGCGGCGCCGGGCCAGGGCGGTCAGGTAATGGCGGTTGAGAGCGGCCGCCCGGTCGCCCAGCAGGCCGACCTCCACCCCGATGCCGGCCTGCTGAAGGCGATGCAGGCCGCGTCCGGCGACCAGCGGGTTCGGGTCGCCCATGGCCACCACCACCCGCCGCAGCCCGCGGGCGATGACCAGTTCGCTGCAGGGCGGCGTCTTGCCGTGGTGGTCGCACGGCTCGAGGGTGGTGTAGAGGGTGGCGCCCCGCGCCTCCACGCCGGCCAGGGCCATGGCCTCGGCATGGGCGGCCCCGAAGGCCCGGTGCCAGCCGGCGGCGACGATGCGCCCGCGGCGGGCCACCACCGCTCCCACCAGCGGGTTGGGCTCGGTCAGCCCCGCGCCGCGCCGGGCCAAACGCAGGGCGAACTCCATGCAGCGCCGGTCAACCGGGCTCCAGCGATCCTCATCGTGCCGGACGCTTCCCATTCCCTATCCCAGCAGCGCGTCGACGAAATCGACGGCGGAAAACTCGACCAGGTCGGAGGCGCCCTCCCCGCAGCCGATGAACCGCACCGGGATGCCCAGCCCGGCGGCGATGCCGACCACCGTTCCGCCGCGGGCGGTGCCGTCCATCTTGGCCAGCAGCAGGCCGGATACTCCGGCCCAGGAGCGGAAGGCCCCGGCCTGCTGCAGGGCGTTCTGGCCGTTGCCGCCGTCCAGCACCAGCAGCGTCTCGTTCGGCCAGCCGGCGCCGAAGCGGGCGACGACGCGGGTGATCTTCTCCAGCTCCTTCATCAGCCCCTCTCGGCTCTGCATGCGCCCGGCGGTGTCCACCAGCAGCAGGTCGTACTCGCGGGCGGAAAACGACTGCAGGGCGTTGAAGACGACCGAGCCGGGATCGGCCCCGCGCTCGCCCCCGATCACCGGGATTCCGAGGCGCTCGCCCCACAGGGAGAGTTGGGCCGAGCCGGCGGCGCGGAAGGTGTCGGCCGCGGCCAGCATCACCCGCCGGCCTCGGGCTTGGAAGTGGGCGGCCAGCTTGGCGGCGGAGGTGGTCTTTCCCGAACCGTTCACCCCCACCAGGAGCCAGACCGCCTTCTCCGGCAGCTGGAGCGGCTTCTCCTGGGACGGGGCCAGCAGACCCAGCAGCCCGGCGTGAAGCCGGGCGGTCAGTTCTCCGCGCCCGTCCCCGGAACGGCCGCTTTTTTCCAGGTCCGCCCGCAGCCGCGCGGCCACCGCCAGCGGCACGTCGGCCCCGACGAGGATCTCCTCGAGTTCATCGAGAACGGCCCGGCGGTCCCCCCCGGCGGCCAAAAGGCGTCCCAGCTTCGCGCCCAGGGAAGAGTAGAAGAGGCCCTTCAGGCCCATGGCGGCATTATAGCCGCATCAGGACGGATTGACAATCGGCGGTGCCCGTGGGCATTGATTTTCGGGATTCGGCGGGCGAGAGGGCCGGGTTCACATTTGCCCCGGACTGTCCACTCGGGCGCCTCCCTCGCGCAGCTTCTCGAAATGTCGGCGCAGGTTGGCCAGTGACCGTTGGACAAGGCCGCGCCACTGGCGCCGCAGTAGCCAAGCGTCGATCAATGGCCCGACAATCGGTACTGGGAGCCTGTATTCCAGGGAATAACTGAACCGCGTCTGCTCGTCGATCGCTTCGAATTTCCATTCGGTCGTGCCCTGAGGCCCGACTCCACGCCATCCCCGGCCCTCGACGAAATCGCGGATTTCGGTTTCGACCCCGATGGATATGCCGAGGATTCGCGCCTGGTAGGTGAACCGGGCCCCGTTACCTCGGATCACGCTGGTCACCGGTTCGAAGCGCGACACGCCTTCGAACCACTCCGGCCAGCGGCGCCAATCCGACGCGTACTCGAAAACTCTGGCCAGCGGCGCCGGCACCACGATGGTTCCCTCGATTCGGCTCATCTCACATGGCCATTGGGTTCAGGTCTTGCATTCACACATTTCTGAAAGTATGAAACTTACCTGAATGCACATGTCATAATGCAAGACCTGACCCCAGGTTTTTACCTCAGACCCCAGGTTTTTACCTCAGCATGAAAGTAGTCTTCTTTTCCTAGCTCTGATTAACAATGCTTGAAAATTACAGCGTGTGCTCTCCTATCCTCAAGTTTTGATCCTCAAGCACCCGCCCTTGCGAAAACACCTTTTGTTATTGTTTCTTTCTTACTTCGGCACTTACGGACCGGTGGGCCTGATGATGCCACACAAATGCCCCTACCGTATTCAGGGCAATGACAAGCAACACTACGATGACCACAGCCCGCCGGGAGAAATGCTTGAGTGCCACCAGCGATGCAATGAAGTAATAAGCTGCCACTACCACCACCATGGTCGACAGCGTGTCAACACTCCCAGGAAGTAGCCGTGTGAGCGGATAGTACGGACCTTCCATCCAAATGGCCACGCTGACGTGCCCGCTGAGGAGCAACGAGGCCGTCAGCACCACCAACACGCTCGCGATGGCCATTGCCAAGAGACAGCGTGTTCCTGTCTTCATGTTGGTCCTCCTGACCATTGGGGTCAGGTCTTGCATTCACACATTTCTGAAAGTATGAATCTTACCTGACCGCACATGTCATAATGCAAGACCTGATTTCGGATTTCTGACCTCGGATTTTCCCCCTGAGCTCATTCCGGCAGGCCCAAGGTCACAATATTAAACCGGGGACCAAGTGTCCAATGCGTCCAAAGGCAAATCGAGCCCCTCACTGGGATGTCACTTTGCCGTCAACGAGTCTGACCGGTGGATAGCCGGCCATGGGATAGGAATAATGCGTTTGCGCCATTTTCCAGCTTCCGTCTCTCTTGACGAGTACCATTGAAATCCGTATCGGCCAAACAAAAGTATCGCCCAATTCCGCGTTCTTCAGCACCACGCCGGCATCCCAGATTGCCGTGATGAGTTTCTGCCGGGCTGGTTTCATTGCATCTTTTTCCAGTTCGACCAATCGACTCATGCAGCGCTCCATGTTCTCATCATTGCTTCTGCCGAAGCCGTTCTCCGGACTTTTAGTCACCGTTGCCGTCATGGACACGATCGCTACATCCGGGGTAACGATCATGATGTCAGAATTGTCCACGTTTGTTTTCACCACCCCCCACCTCTTCCAGTCATTGGCGAACAATTCCTCCGCTTTGTCAATTCCCGACTGCCACTCGCCCGAATTAGGAAAAACACCGTTGGTGCCTATGACGCAAACATCCTCGGCCATTAGTTCTCGGGTCCATTCCCTTACCTTAGACTGGTCTCGTTTGTCATATCCCTCCTGGAACCTGATCAAGAACGCTGTAATCTCACCGCGCGTTTTCAGAGTCGAGTCATTTTCCAGCCCACAAAAAATCGATTGCCAGCAAGCCAGGACGGCAACGCTGAACAAGATGCCTTTGCCTTTGATCCGCACGTCTACACCTCCACACGTTCTTTCAGGACTTCACATGTTGCGTTCATGTAACTATTGGACAATTGGGGTCAGGTCTTGCATTCACACATTTCTGAAAGCAGGAATCCTGCCTGAACGCACATGTCATAATGCAAGACCTGACCCCAGGTTCTCAGGTTCTTGCATGACCCCAGGTTCTTGTAATTGCCATCTAACGCTCGGCTTCGCCTGCGGGCGGCGCGTGGCGACTCGTGACCGGCGCGCCGACCGTCAGGTGCAAGCCGTTGTTCGGCGCTCCCCGTTCTCATCGTAGACTCCGACGAACTCGAACCTGAATCCGGAAATGGTCGCCTCCCGCACCGCCCCATCGTAGCGGTGGTTGTACAGCAATACATAGCAGTTCGCTCCAGCCGCGTGCGGGTGCCGCTCAGCTACCTGAACTCCGAAAGACGTCTCGTGGAGCAAGAGCCTGGCCCCCGGAGGCCTCGAGAAGAACCTGCCCCCGAAGTCGTCTGGATCGTACGACATGATGCCGAAAGCCCTGCAGAACGCGCATGGCTGAAACTCACCAAGGCCTCCGTCCGCGATGTGGTACTCCAGCATGGTGTCGAACGCGGCCCGGCTTTCGCCGGCCCCGATCCAGACGCTCACTGGGCGAATCTCGGTCGCCGTCACGGCTTCACCCTCGCTGTAAAACACCCTGTGGGGTCAGGTCTTGCATTCACGCGTTTCAGGTCACATGACCATTGGGGTCAGGTCTTGCATTCACACACTTCTGAAATCTGGAATCCTTCCTGAACGCATAGGTTATAATGCAAGACCTGACCACAGGTTTTGACCCCAGGTTTGCTGACCACGTGGTTACCAAGAACATCCTGGGGGTTACAAGCCCGCTTGACGGCTGAAGGCGGACACTCGGGGCATGCTGCCGCCGCTGGGGATGATCCGCTGATGGCTCTCCTGCCCTGACACGGTTCTCCACCCGAATACAGGGAGAGACTACAAGAACGACCGGAGGAAGTCAATTGCCGGGCGGAGGGCGGAACGGGCCCTCCGCCGAAGGGCGGAGGACCCGGGATCGTCCGGTTACTTTTCGGCCAGCAGTTTCTTGATGGTCTGCAGGAGCTTTTCCTCGCCGCCCGAGCCGACCTTGACCTGGGCCACCTTGCCGTCCCGGCCGATCACCACCAGGGTGGGAATGCCGGAGACGGAATAGGCCTCGAACGCCTTGTCCTCGTCGGCGATGGCGATGGGGTAGGGGATCTTGTGCCGCTCCACGAAGCCGCGGATGAGGGGACGCTCCTCTTCGGGCTTGACTGCGCCCTTGTTGCCCGTGTCGTCGCTGTAGCGCCCGTAGAGCTTGGTGAAGCCGATGACCACCAGTCCCTGGGACTGAAGCTCGTTGTGGAAGCGGGAGAGGTGGGGGATGACCTGGCGGCAGGGGCCGCACCAGGGGGCCCAGAAATCGATGACCACCACCTTGCCCTTCAGTTTTTCCAGGGCCAGAGGCTCGGAGTTGAGCCAGGCTTCGGCAGCGATCGCAGAGGCGGTCTGGCCGACTAGCTGCAGCTGGCGCAGGGACCGCTGCAGGCGCTGCGCCTGGGCCGGCTGTTTGGCGGCGGCGATGGCCTGCTCCAGCAGCTGGCGGGCGCCGGCGCGGTCGCCCCGCCCGGCCATGAGGTCGGCCAGGTTCCCCATCACTTCCGGCCGGTAATTCTCGTACTCCGCCGGCAGCCCGGTGACGGCCAGGAACTTGCGCGAGAACTCCTCGCTCACGGCGGAGTCGTCGGAGCCGTAGGCGATCCGCAGCCAGACGTTGTACAGGTCCTCGCCGGGCTTCAGCTTGGCCTCGATGGCCCGGAACAGGGAAAGCGCCTCGTCGGTCTTCCGCTGCTGCAGCCGCAGCTTCACCTGCTCGAAGCGGGCCGCGACCGCGGTGTCGCCGCCGCGCGCCAGGAGGGCCGCGAAGCGGGCCTCGGCCTCGGGGATCCGCTCCAGATCAGCGAGAATGCGGCCGCGGGCCAGCTCGACCCCATCCGAGGCCGGCGCGCCCTGATGCTTGTCGAGCAGCGCCTGCAAGTCGCGCTGGCGGTCGGCCATGAGCTTCTGGAACTCTTCCCGGCTCTGGACGCTCATCATCCGCTGGCTGTATTGGGACTTGAGAATCGAATACTCCTCGGCGATGCCCTGGGGGGTTTGGGAGACCAGCACCCCCGCCAGCAACACCAACAAAGAAGACCAGACGATCACTCTCATGTGTTCCTCCTGGAAGAACTATTATGTGGGGTTTTCCGCCATTTTCAAATCGAATTCCAGGCGCGTACCCGAGCGGCGCACCCGGCCGAAACGCCCCTGGAAATCGCGGAAACGGAGCTCCGGGCCGGGGTCCAGCAGAACGATGTAGCGGTCGAAGCGGGACGGCAGGCGCTCCAGCACCGCCGCCGCCGTCTCCTCGTCGGGGTAGAGCGCGACCAGCCGGGTCAGGGTGCGCCCGGCGGCGTCGCGGTAGTCGGCGGCCGCGGCGAAATGCCGCCCGCCCAGCTCGAGCACGTCGCCGTCGCCGAACGTATAGACGGCCTGGAGCGAGAAGGGGCCGCGGATCAGGGTCATCGTTCCCGCCAGCCGGTCGGCCTCCGGCAGCAGCTCGAAGAGGCGCGGCGGCGGGGCGTCCTTCCGTTGCTGCAGGACCGCCTCGGCCAGGGCGGCCATGGCCGGCATGGCGGAGGCGCCTCCGTCGAAGTTGTTGACCTGCAGGAAGAGGTCTCCGCGCAGGGCGCTGAGCTGGTAGCGGTCGCCGCTGCTGCGGAAGGGGAAGCCGGGCCACGGCGTCTCCGGGCTGCACTTCAGCAGGAAGACGGCGAGGGCGGCGTCGGGCTCGCCCATGCGGTAGGCCTCGACCGCGAGCTCGGCTTCGCCGCAGCGGTATTTCTGCAGCTGCAGCTGGCGGAAGCCGAGCTCCAGGAACAGCTCGGCGCCGCCGTCGATGTGGTTGAAGAGGCCGGCCGGGTCGAAGCGCTGCTCGGCGCCGACCGGCTCCCAGCCGCGGGCGGCATCGGCCGCCGGCAGGCGCAGGGGGGCGTCGGCGGCGGCCGCGCGCAGCGCCAGCATCAGCAGCGCCAGCAGCCGGATCGGCAACCGGGGAGTCACGCTACCCTTTCAGGAAGCGGATCTTTTCGGGGTCGGCCACGCCGAGGCCGAGACGTTCGCCATACCGCAGGTACTCCGAGTACATCGGGTGCTCGTTGACCTTGACCCCCATGGCCTTGCGCTTCTCGACCATCAGCCGGTGGCAGACCATGTCGAGGGCAAAGGGATCGGTGGCGAAATAGAGCGAGTTGTGGAGGTAGGTCGCCTGGGCCAGCGGCATGGGGCCGCCGTCGTACTGGGCCCGCAGGGCGTCGGTGACGTTGAGCACCAGCTTGTCGCGAATGACCGGGAAGGCGAGCACCTCGGTGCAGACGTCGAAGAACAGCGGCCGGTGCAGCCGGTTGGTGTTGCAGACGGCACCGTAGCCGAGGTTCTTGGTGGCCATGGAAACGCCGTTGCCGGTGTTCTTGAAGACCGGCACGTTGATGATCTTGGTCAGCCGCTGGGTGAGCAGCTTGCCGAAATAGGAGTGCTTGCCGTTGAACACGTGCTGGTTGAGGTAGGCCTTGTCCTGGGGCGCGTCGACGTCGGCGTAATAGAAGACATCGAGGTCGAAGTTGGCTTCCGAGACGTGGCGTCCGTCGGCGCGCAGCCAGCGCGAATCGTCCTGGCTCTTGCCCTCGGCGGCGGCCTCGTCCATGGTCTGCAGCCCCTCGATGGCGACGCCCGGGAAGCGCTTCGGGGTGAAGCCGGCGTCTGCCAGCATGTAGTCGAAGCGATCCCAGATGACGATGTTCGCGGCCGGAATGCCGCCGGCGCGCAGCCAGCCGATCAGCGCGTCGACCACTTCGAGGCGGGTGCTGATCAGCCCGGCGCCGACCGGGTTGACCTTGATGCCGACCACGTCGTCGCGGCGGAAGAAAAGCGGAAAACTCTTCTTCATGCTCTTGCCGGTCAGCGTCTCGATGCCGCGGCGGACCATCCGCTCGACGACCGCCGCCGCCGGCCTGTCGCCGGACATCGCCGCCGGATCCTGGACCTCCACCACCCGCCCCGGAAAGGGCCCCGGCAGGGAGTGGGCGACGCGCGGCACGCGCAGCGCATCGTCGATGTTGGTGGCCGGCCGGGGCGGCGGGGAGGCCTGCCGGCTCTCCTGGCCGAGCAGGGAGCGCTTCAGCAGCAGGCCGGCGCCGATGGCCGACGCGCCGGAAAGGCCCAGAAAGTCGCGCCGCCGCAGCGGACGGCTCTCGCCCATGGAACAGTACCGGCCACGACCCATGTTCACCTCGCTTGAAAAGGCAATTGTCCTTATCGTACGTCCGCCGCGGCGCAAAAGTTGCCGCCTACAGCGGCAGCGGCCGGCCGGCGGCGGTCTCGACCATGATGCAGCGGTCCATCACCAGCAGCACCCCCGGCTGGCATTCGAGGAACTGGCCGATCTCGGGTGAACCGGCCCCGGGTTGGAACCAGAAGCGGCGGAAGCCGGCTGCCAGGGCCTCCCGCGCCACCGCCAGCCCCGCCGCCGGGGGCAGCACGAACACCAGCAGGTCGATGTCCGCGGGCAGGTCGCTCACCCGCGGGGCCACGCGCCGGCCGAGTATCTCGGTTTGGCGGGGATTGACCGGGAACAGTTCAAAGCCCTTGCCCTGGAGGTCCTTCAGGATGATATGGCCGAACTTGGCGGGGTCGGACGACGCCCCCACGATGGCGATCCGTTTCAGCATGCGCGACGCTGCCTCACCGCCATGATAGCACAGCCCCGGCCGGGGCGCAACGCGGCGGATCAGGACGGGCCGGGATCATCCGCCGACGGCGGTCCCTGCTGCAGCATCTCCTGGATCAGGCGCAGTTCCTCCTGCAGGCGGCACAGCCTCTCCGTCACCTGGCGCCGGCGGTCCTCGCCCAGCCGCTCCTTGGCCATGTCGATCCGGCGCAGCTCCAGCTGCGCCTTCTTCACGTCCCTCTCCAGCCGGCGCTGCGAATCGACGTCCGCTTTCGTCCCCGCCGCACCTCCCTGCAGGGAGCGGATCTCCTCCAGGTGCCGGTTCGTCCCCGGCGGCGGACCCGGACGCTCCGGGTCGGGCCTCATGGGCGATCCGTCGGGGTTGGCTTCCAACCAGGAGCGCTTCATGAACTCGGAGACCGCCCGCATGCGGTCGCCGAACAGGACCTCCCAGGACTGGTCCGGCCCCGGCTCGGGCAGGCTTTCGGGAACGATGCTGAACTTTCGCTGCCGGCCGTCCCGGTACAGCTCGAGCAGCGCCGGGGCGCCGCGGTTCAGTCCGGCCAGGGCCTGGCGCAGATCGGCCAGCCGCCGCACCGGGGAGCCGGCTACGCGCACGATCACGTCCCCCGCCTCCAGGCCGGCGCGGCGGGAAACGCCGGCGGCGGCGACCCGGGCAATCAGCAGGCCGCCGTCCGCCGGCACCTGCAGCTTGCGGGCCAGTTCGGCGGTCAGGTCCAGGGTTTCGATTCCCAGCTGCCGCGAACCGGAAAAATTGAAGACGAAGTTTTCGATCTCCGGCAGCGAGCCGGGCGCCATCGGGAAGCCCCCGCCCTCGAATGGAGGCGGCGCGCCCGGCAAGGCGACTGCCGCCGGCTCCGCCGACGCCGGCTGCTCGGCCAGGCGCACGCTCACCAGCCTGGGCTGGCGGTCGCGCAGGATCTCCAGGCGCAGCTCCTGGTGGGGCTCGCCTTCTTGCACCATTCGGCCCAGGACGGTGATGTCGGACAGCTTTCGACCGTTGACCGCGACGATCTCGTCGCCGGGGCGCAGCCCCGCTGCAGCCGCCGGTGAGCTGCGGTTCACCTCGGCGATGCGACGGCTGGCGGTGGTGTCGAACGACACCCCCATCCAGGCGCGGCGGACCCGGCCGTACTTTTTCAGATCGGCGACCAGGTCCAGCACCTTGGCCGCCGTGAGGGCGTAGCAGAGGTTCTGGTCGCGGTCCCGGCGGCCGCGGAGCACGATCTCCGCGGTCTGGTCGGTGTAGGAGTAGTCCGGCAGGCGGGCCACGCCGAAGGCGCCGCGGATGATGCCGACCATCTGGCCCTGGCGGTTGACCACGGCGCCGCCGGGCGAACCGGGAATCACCGGGGCGTTGAGCAGCAGGTCGCCGTCGCCGACCGAGGAAACCAGGCCCTGGGTGATGGCCGGGAAGCGGTCGTAGAAGGCGCCCACCAGGGCCGCCCAGTGGCCGGTCTCGCACCCCGACGCCACCGGCATCGGCGGCAGGGCCCGGCGCTCCAGGCGCAGCAGGATGACGCCGCTCGGCCGGTCGTGGCCCACCAGGCGGGCGGGGTAGGCGTCGCCGCGGACGGTCTCGACCTGGAAGCTCATGTCCGGGTGCTGCAGCAGCTGGGTGGTGGAGACGACCAGGTCGGCCTCGACGGCGATGCCCGTGGCCACGTAGCGCTTGGAATTCTCGGCGACCACCCGGAGCAGCGAGGGCGACACCCGCGCCAGCAGATCCTTCACTTCGCGCTCGAACCCGGCGACCGTCTCGGCCGCCTTCAGCGACTCCAGGCCGGAGATCAGCAGCAGAAATATCAACAGCAGGGCTTTCTTCATGACGGGCTCCTACAACTCCTGGCGAACCGGCACCGAGGCCGCCGCGTCTCCCGGCGCATAGGAGACGCGCTCGACGGGGTACCGGGTGCGGCCGTCAAAGGCGGCGAAGCAGACCTCGGCCGAAACCGGCACCACTTCCTTATCCCGCTCCGGTCCCCGGCCGGCGGTCAGCACCTGCGGCGCCGGGGCGGGTGACCGCAGCACCTGCAGGCCGGCCACCAGGGCGATGAGCGCCAGGGGCGCGATGACGGCCGCACGCACGCCGTTGCGGCGGCGGCGCTTGGCGCGGCCGATCTTGGCGAAGACTCGCGCTTCGAACTCGTCGCCGACCTCTTCCGGGCAGTGCAGGTGCCGCAGCGGGCTCGGGGTCTCAGACATGGGCTTCTCCTTGCAGTCCGGCCGCGGCCGGGGTCACGCCGCGGCGCCGGCCGTCGCAGATGGACTGGGCGAATTCCCGGCCGCGGAACACGAGCGATTTGACCGTGCCGACTGGTTTGTCGAGGATCTGGGAGATCTCTTCGAACGAAAAATTGTCGATCTCCTTCATCAGCAGGGGAACGCGGTACTTCTCGGGCAGGGCGGACAGTACCTGGTCGAGGATGAGGGCGCCGTCGGGATTCGGGGTGACCGACGCCTGCGCCGGGCTGACGTCGTCGAGCGACAGCAGCTGCTTCAGCTTCTGGCGGCGGAAGTGGGAGCGCGCCAGGTTGGTGGCGATGGTATACATCCAGGCTTTCAGGTTTTCGCCCTTCAGGGTGTGGGCCTTGAAGTAAACCTTGACGAAGGTGTCCTGCGCTATTTCCTCGGCCAATTCCCGGTTGCCGACCAGCAGGTGCAGGTAGTTGTAGATCGGCTTGCGGTACATATGCATCACCTCTTTCAAGGCCTCCTCGTCGCGGCGCTTCAGCTTCTCGATCAGCTCACTCATGCACTGCCCTTTTGGGACGCCGGCGAGGGCCGAAAAGTTGCACGGAAGGGGCCGGAACCGGCGAAGCCGGGGAGCTGCAAACGGATCGGCGAGCAGGCAGGCGAAGATCCGCCTTCCGGCCGGGAAGGTGATCCGCCACCCTTTCCATCCCTCCTCCTGACGGAGAGATAGGTATTGAGAGAGAGATACATAAGATATAGTCTAACCGCCAGGCCCTGTCAACCAGCCGGTTTGCCGGCGGGAACAACCGGTCCGGCTTGCAAATCCTCCAGTTTCCGGGGCAGCTTGTCGGCGATGGCCTTGTCCACCTTCAACAGGTAGGAGAGCGAGGTGTCGCGCACCAGCAGCGAATCCCCCTGCGGGGCGCTGAACTGAAGCGTCAACGTCCGCTGCTTTCCCGGCCGGTCGAGGTCGTCGGCCGTGACGACGATGGTCGTCGGGAAGGGCGGCAGGCTGCCGGGGACGTCGACGAACTCTTGGGCCTCGCATCCCTCGAGGGCGGCGAGCAGGTCGTTCACCCGGCCTTCGTCCGGTTTCTTGGCCCCCGCCGGGCGGTCGATCCGCCAGGCGTTGTCGGCGCCGCGCGCCAGCCGGAAGGAGAGCGGCGGCGACTTGAAATCGACCGCCTTGACGTCGAAAGCGTAGAAGGGCATGGCCTTGCGCTGGCGGTATTCGCCGGCCTCGCGAAAAAAGGAGTCGAGGAACGACTTGTCGACTTCGGCGATCTCGGCGCCGCCGCCCGCCTGGGCGTACAGCGCCTCCCCTTTCCGCCCCACCTGCAGCGTGCGGGTTGCACCGGCTACGGTGAAGGCGATGTCCAGAACGGGCGTTTCGAGCCCCAGCTCCTTCCGCCGGTCGGCGGGCAGGAAGGCCTTGGCCTCCAGCGCCGAGGCCCGGGACAGGATGTCGTCGAGGCGCGGGGGGTGGGCCAGCGAGGGCAGCGGCTTGTCCATGAACCAGCGGCCTTCTCGCTTCGCGAAGGCGAAATCGCTGCCCTCGTAGCGCACGGCCAGAGCGTCCACCCGGGGGGTGTCGAGCTCGAAGAACTTCTTTTCGCGGAAGTCGAACGGCTCCTTCTCCAGCGCCGTGCGCCGGTGGGCGGGCACCATCACCACCGCGCCGCCGGTGCCGAGGCGGGCGTAGGAGGAGTCGTCGAGCGGGTTGCGGATCCCCAGCTGGACGATGGCCGTGGGCTTCTGCTGGCCGGACGTGAAGAGCCGCAGTTCGAGCTGGGGCCTGTCCAGCCCGTAGGCGGAGAGGTCGCGAGGCGCCGCCTCCACCTGCCGGTCGTACTTGAGCGGGCAGTACTCGTCCAGGATGTTGTTCACGGCCACCCTGTCGGCCGGCGCAACCAGCGGCTCCTTCATCTGCCAGCGGTCGGCGCTGCGCTCGAAGACGAAGCGGCTGTCGCCGCGGACGATTTCGATTCGCGCCACCCGGGCGGCGTCCAGCGTGGCCAGGCGCCCTTCCGCCTCCTGCCGGCGGCTCTCGCGGCGATTGACCAGCAGGATGGCCGCCAGCAGGGCGGCGAGCACGACAAACAGGGCAACGATTTTTTTCCAGCTCACAGCTTCCTCCGGTAGAGCCAGACGGCGATGCCGGCCAGCAAGGTCAGCAGCGGCAGGATGACCAGGCACCAGAAGAAGACCAGCTTGGCCGATCCCGGGCTGAGCACCAACTGCTGGGAGTCCGGCGCCTTGGGCGGGATGGCGATCAGGTCGGCCTCCTCGGTGAGCCAGGAGACCGCGTTGTTGAACAGAAGGCCATTGGCGCCGCCCTGGGCGTTGAGATAGGAGTTGCCGGGGAAGCGGTCGTTGCCGGCCACCACCAGCCGCCCCGCACCGTCGCCGAGGCGTACCGCGACCATCAGGTCGACCGGCCCGACCCGGTCGTCGGGCTTGCGCTCCAGCTGGCGCTTGGCCATCATCTCGTCGTAGTTGGTGGCCGCCCAGGCGTTGCCGCCGGAGGTGAAGATGGCATCGATGGCCGCCTCCTTGGGAGCCGGCGACACCCGGGACAGGGAGCGGGCGAAGGGGAAGATGGCGGCCACGGAGAAGTTCTTGGTGATGTCGTGGGCGCCCCCCTTCACGGTGTAGACGGTGAAGTGGTCCACGCCGGTGAGCGCCATGGTCAGCTCGTCCTTGGGCTGCACCACGACCGTCTTGTCCAGCTGCACGCCGGCGCGGTTCAGCAGGCGGTTGAACTCCTCGCCCTGGGTCGGACCGAGCAGCAGCAACAGCCGCCCCTTCTTCTGGAACAGCCACTCCTCGATGGCCTTCAGCTCGCCCTCGAAGAACGGCTGTTGCGGGCCCACCACCACCAGCAGGGCGGCGTCGGCGGGCACCCCCTTCTCCTGGTAGAGGGAGAGCGGCTTGACCTTGAACGAGAGCTTTTCCAGGGCCGACTTGGCCTCCGACAAACCGAATTCATCGCTGCGCTCGAGTTCGGCCTCGCCGTGGCCCTGGGTGAAGTAGAGGGCCTTTTCCCGTTCGCGGGTGAGCTTGATGATGGCGTTGGTGACCGCCTCCTCGGAAATCTGCTCGATGCGGGTGTTCTTCTTGCCGAAGTCGAAGACCACGGTGTTCATGTACTTGACGTCGAATTTCTGCACCAGGGCCGGGTTCTTGTAGGGATCGATGGTCTCGGCCTCGATCCGGTCGGAATGGTACCGGTAGAGGGCGATCAGTTCCTTGAACTGGGCGGCGGCGGCGCTGCCCTCCACGGTGAACGCGGTGATGCGCAGCGGCTGGCGCAGGTTCTTCACCACCTGGATGGACTGCTCCGACAGCGAGTGGATGCGGCCGGCGGAGAAGTCGAAGCGCCGGTGCACCTTGGTGCCCAGGTAGTTGACCGCGGCCACGATGGCCGCGACCAGCAGGATGATGACCACCAGGTTCGAGGCAAAGATGAAATTGAAGCGCGAGTTCTTGCTCTTCAGCTGGTCGCGGTGGACGATCACGTAGGCGGCGAGCGCGGCCAGGCCGAGGAGCAGGGCGGCGGCACCGGGCAGGTTGGTCCAGCCGAAGCTCTGCACCAGGGCGAACCCGATGACGATCAGCACGATGGCGACGTAGTTGAGTTTGCGCAGCAGTTTGTTCACGGTCACCTCCACTTCCGGAACTCGAAGATGGAATAGGTGAGATAGAGGCACATGAACGTGAAGGAGACGTAGTAGACGACGTCCTGGGTGTCGATCACGCCCCGGATCATGTTCTGGAAGTGCTCGAAGAAGGAGAGATAGGTGAGGACCCCGCGCCAGGAGGCGCCCGCGCTCTCCCCCACCCAGGCGATGACCCAGACCAGCAGGATCGAGGAGAAGGCGATGACCGCGGCGATGGCCTGGTTCTCGGTCAGCGACGAGGCCAGCAGGCCGATGGCGATGAAGGTCGCGCCCATCAGGAAGAGCCCGAGGTAGGCGATCAGCACCGGCGCCAGCTGCGGCGTGCCCCAGGCGAAGACGAACAGCGAGAACGTGCCGGTGAGGGCCAGGATGGCGGCGTAGACGATGAGCGCCGCCATGAACTTGCCGAGGATGACCGCGCCGGTGCGCAGCGGGGCGGTGAACAGCAGTTCCTCGGTGCGCATCCGCTTCTCGTCGGCGAACAGGCGCATGGTCAGCATCGGCAGCAGGAACATCAGCACCACGCTGAGGTTGTTGAACAGGGGGCCGTACAGCATCTGGTTCAGGTTGATGCGCTGCGCCTGGCCGTACTGCATGGCCATGTACTGGGCCTGGTTGTTGATGTAGACCAGGATGTTGTAGAAGAAGAAACCCGAGACGAGCAGAAAAAAGGCGGCCATGATGTACGCCACCGGCGAGTAGAGATAGGACTTCAGCTCCTTCTTGCAGATCGTCCAGGCGCTCATGCGGCCCTCCCCTCTTCACCGGAGATGATCTTCATGTAGAGCGCCTCCAACCCCGAGCGCACCTCGCGCACGCGCACGCCGCGGTCGAGCAGCAGGCGCAGCAGCGCGTTCACGTCGGCCGCCGGGGCCCGGAAGTCGAGCTTCAGCGAGAAGGGCTCGATGCGCGCCTCCAGCACGTCCGGCAGGGCATCCTTCAGCTCTGCGGCGGAAACCGCCGGCGCTTCGTCGGCGGTGACGATCTCCAGGTTTTTGCCCCACTCGTCGCGAGTCAGGGTGGCCATCAGCCGGCCGTCCTTGATGATGACCGCCCCGTCGCACACCTGGGTGATCTCGGCCAGGATGTGCGAAGAGAGGATGACCGTGGCGCTCCCCTTGAAGGATCGGATCATTTCCCGGATCTCGACGATCTGGGCCGGATCGAGGCCGATGGTGGGCTCGTCCAGGATGAGCACCTCGGGCTCGTGGATGATCGCCTGGGCGATGCCGAGCCGCTGCCGGTAGCCGCGCGAGATGTTGCGCACCAGCCGGCCGTAGACCGCACCGAGGTTGGCCTTTTCCACCGCCCGGTCGACGGCGGAACGGACCTTGCGGCGCTCGATGCCGAACAGCTCGGCAGCGAAGCGCAGCGACTCGCGGACGGTCAGCTCGGGATAGACGGGCACCACCTCGGGCAGGTAGCCGACCCGGCGGCGCACGGCCAGCGGATCGTGGGAGACGTCGACGCCGTTGATGCGCGCCAGGCCCTCGGTCGGCGGCAGGTAGCCGGTCAGGATGCGCATGGTGGTCGTCTTGCCGGCGCCGTTGGGGCCGAGGAAGCCCCAGACGGCCCCCTTCTCCACCCGGAAAGAGACCTGGCTTACCGCCTCCACCGGGCCGAACTTCTTGGTCAGGTTGTCCACTTCGATCATCGATCCTCCTCGCTCACATGCGTTCGGGAACCGTGATGCCCATAATCGAAAAAAGCGTCTCCATCCGTCTCTTGAACAGCCGGACCAGAGCCAGGCGCAGGGCCTGCCGCTGCCCGTCCTTCTCGGCCAGCACCGGGAAGAGGTGGTAATAGTGGTTGAACTGCTGGCACAGCCCGTGGGCATACTCGGCCAGGGCCGCCGGCTCCCGGTTGTCCAGGGCGAATTCCACCTGCGCTTCCAGCCGGCCCAGGCCGAGCACCAGCTCCCAGAGCAGGTCGGCCTCGCACGGCTCCAACCGTTCCAGCGGCGGCAGGGCCGCGGCCGGCGGCGGGGCCTGGAGGTCCGGCGGCAGCTTGTGAAGGATGCTGTTCAGCCGCACCAGGGTATACTGCAGGTAGGGGCCGGTGTCGCCCTCGAACGAAAGCGCCTCGCGGAAATCGAAGGCGATGACCGCGTTGAGGGTGAACTTGATCATGAAGTAGCGCAGGGCGGCCACGGCGATCTGGCCGGCGATCTCGTCTAACCGGGCCGGGTCCAGGTCGGTGTGGCGCTGGGCCACCTCCTGGCGGGCCTTCTCTCTCATCGCGGCCAGCAGCTCCTCGGCCTTGACGGCGATGCCCTTGCGCCCCGACACCTCGAGGTAGGGCCGCCGGGCATCTTCGTCGGAGACCGGAAAGCCCAGTTCGCGCACGCAGGCCGGCGTCAGGGCCACCATCTCGTAGGCGTAATGGGTGAAGCCGCGGCTCTGCTCGCCGTGCCCGAGGTCGGCCAGCACCTGGCCGATGAGGCTCTGCAGATAGGACTGGCGCACGTCGATGACGTTGAAGACGCGGTCGGCGCGGCCGTACCCGCCGCCGACGCGGCCGCCTTCGCTGCAGGTGGCGGCGATCGGCTGGCCGTCCGCATAGGCAAAGAACTCCAGGTAGCGGAAATCGCGCTCCAGCAGGCCGAACTTCCAGAGGTGGTAGGCGATGTCCTTGGCCATGTAGGTCAGGGTGCCGTTGGAGCGGATGATGATCTTGTCGGTGTTCTCGCGGCGGTGGGGGATGACCCAGCACCCCCGCTTCTCCTCGTCTCGGGCCGGCACCATGATGCCGGCCGCCTTCAGCTTGGCGGCCGCCTCGGTGAAGAAGTCGAGGGCGATGACGTCGCTCTCGTGGGCCAGCAGGTCGTAGCGGACGCCCAGCTGCTCCATGGTGCGGATGTGGTCCAGCAGCACCTGGCGCGACACGTGCCGGGCCACCGAGCTCTCCGGCTCCGCTTTCTCCTCGATGCGCTGGTGGACGCGTCGGCGCTCCTGGTCGCGGGCGGCGTCGCCCTCCAGGGCGCGGCTGTACTCGGGGTAGCGGGTCCACAGGTAGGAGGCCAGATCGGGAAGGGCGGCCACCTGGTCGGGGCTCTTCTTCTCCAGGCAGAGCAGCCCCCAGATCACGTCGGCCACCTGGATGCCGGTGTCGTCGATGTAGTTCTGCACCTCGACCCGGTAGCCGAGAAAGCGCAGGCCCCGCGCCAGCGTGTCGCCCAGGCAGGCGTTGCGCACGTGGCCGATGTGCGCCGCCTTGTTGGGGTTGATGCTGGTGTGCTCGACGATCACCTTCCGGCCGCGCACCGGCGGCGGCGCATCGAGACGCTGCAGCAGCCGGTGAAAGTAGGCGTCGCGATGCAGGCGGAAGTTGACGAAGCCGCCCCCGGCCACCGCCGCGGCACTGCACAGGTCGGTCAAATCGGGGAGCGCCGCCAGCAGCCGGTTGGCCAGGACGAACGGTTTCTCGCCACGCTGCTTGGCCAGGGAGAAGGCCAGGGTGGTGGCCAGGTCGCCGAAGCGGCGGTCCTGGGGCACGGTGAAGGCGATCTCGTCGGCGGCCACGGCGAAGGCCTCGCCCCAGGCCTCGTGCAGGCGGCGGCGCAACTCCTGCTGCAGGTGGATCATGCCGGTGCCTCCAGGTGGGCGGTGCAGTTCCACAGGTCGGCGACCGCCCAGCGCCGCCCGTCGCGATCGTAGGCCAGCAGCCGGGAGAGCGAGGCGTTGGCAGTGCGGAAGTGCCGGCACTGGCGGGCCGACAAGCCCAGCAGATGGCCCAGGATGGCGCGGTTCACGGCAGCATGGCCGACCACCAGGATTCGGGTCGTCGGGCCGGCCAGAACGCGCGCCAGGCCCGGGCCGACGCGGTCGTACACGCTCTGGAAGCTTTCGCCCCCGGGCAAAGCGACGGCGGGGTCCTCCAGCCAGCGGCGGTGCAGGTCGGGCTGGGCGGCGATCATCTCCGGGTAGAGTTGGCCCTCCCACTCGCCCAGGTCGATCTCGGCGAACTCGGGAACCACGGTCAGCGGCAGGTCACGCCCGGCCAGCAGGATCTCGGCGGTCTCCCGGGCGCGCCGCAGCGGCGACACGAAGGCGGCCCCGGGCGGCTCGCGGAGCAGGCGCGCGGCCAGCCGGGCGGCCTGGTCCCGGCCGCGGTCTCCCAGGGGGTTGTCGATGCGCCCCTGCAGGCGGTCTTCCTCGTTCCAGGCGGTCGTGCCGTGGCGCACCAGCAGGATAGACGTTTTCAGGTCAGCCATGGTTCGGAGGAAGAGATTATAACGCAGACGGCCCGGTGGGGTCAACGGCGGCCGGCCATTGCCGGCCGTCGGCGGATCGGCTACCATGGGCCCATGAACGGGTTGCCGCGGCACAATTGGAACGAGGAGAACCACCGCCGCCTCTCCGCCTTCCTGGCTCTCCCCGTCCCGGCCGGAGCGGCGGCGGTCTTCGATTGGGACAACAGCTGCATCGCCGGCGACATCGGCGACGCGGTGTTTCGCGAGCAGGTTCTGCACCGCCGGCTGCGGCTGCGACCGCCGGAGTTGGCGGAACTGCTGCCCGAGGAACTGGACGGCCGGCGGCATCTCCCGGTCTGCGGACGGGACGTCCGCCTCGCCGACCTGAAGGACCGCATCCTCGAAGCCTACGCGAAGGTCCTTCGCTCGGCCACCGCGGCCGCAGCGGAGTTCGCCATCCCCCTGCTGGCCCTGATGGGGGCGCTGGAGACGCAGCCGGGCTCCGGCTGCCCGCTGGCCTACTCCGCCATCGCCGCCTGCCTGGGGGGATTCACCCCGGCCGAGGTGCGCGCCCTGGCCCGCCGCGTGGCGGCCACCCAATTGGCGGGGCGGCTGTGCCGGCGCAGCGGCCGGACCCGGGACGGCCGGTTCAGCGCCCGCTGGAGCGAGGGCCTCCGGATCTACCCGGAGATGCGCCGGCTGCAACGGGCCATGCGCAGGGCCGGCATGGCGGTGGTGGTCTCCACGGCCAGCCATCCGCAGGTGGTTTCCGCCATGGCCGCCCTCTGCCGCTTTCCCCTCGACCTGCTGGTCGGAATGGAAAGCGGAGCGCCCGCCAACTGGGGAACCGGCAAGACCTGCAACCTGCGCCGGCGGCTCCACGGCGAGCCGCTGTTCGTGGCCGGAGACAGCCGAGGCGACGTTCCCATGCTGCACGATTTCCCTTCCACCCGCCTGCGGCTGCTGATCGACCGGGGCGATCCCGGGATGGAGGGATTCGTCGCCGCGGTGACCGGATCGACGGGCTGGCTGGTGCAGCGGGCAGATTCGCGAAACGGACGATTTCTCCGCTGCTGAAGGTCACCGGCGAGTTTTTTCCGGGCGCTTGCAAAAAAAAAATCCACTCCGTAGAATGGAGCCATGCGGACCGTCCGTTTCCTGATGCTGCTGGCCCTGGCCGCGCTCGCCGTGGTGCTGCTGATCCAGACCGGCAAGAACGCCAAGGAGAGCCCGCCGGCCAAGGCCCTGGCGGCCTTCGATCGGGCCAAGACACTGCTGCTGGAGGACGTGTTCCGCAACGTCGCCGCCGCCCTGGACATGTACAGCAGCGAGAACAACGGCCTGCCCGCCAGCCTGAGCGACCTGGTCCCGCAATACCTGACCCGTGAAAGCGAGATGGTCGACCCCTGGGGCACCCCGCTGCAGTTTCGCGGCGGCGAGGCGGCCGGCTACACTCTGGTCTCGGCTGGACCGGATCGCCACTTCGGCAGTGGCGACGACATCGCAAGGAGCAGCCCATGAGACTGAGCCACTACCTGCGCAAGGACCTCGTCTACCTGACCGATAGCTGCCGCGACACCGGAACCTTCTACCACGACTTCTCCCTGCATCTGCGCGCCTGCGGCCTGATCCAGGACCCGCGCACGGTCAAGCGCCTGTTCGTCAAGCGCGAGACCATCCAGTCGACCGGCATCAGCCGCGGCGCCGCCGCGCCGCACATCTTTTCGTCCGAATTCTCCGAGTTCGTGCTGACCGCGGCGCTCATCCGCCAGGGCCTCGACTTCAAGGCGCCGGACGGACAGCCGGTTCGGCTGGTCTTTCTGATCATGAGCGACGATCGCGACGTCGGCCTGCACCTCAAGGCCCTGGCCCACATCGCCCGCCTGGTGAACCAAACCGATGTCGTCGAGGCCGTTCACTCCGCCCGCGACCCGGAGGAAGTTCTGGCCGTCCTGCTGGAGAAGGAGAAGGCCATCCTGAACTGAGGACCCCGCCCCAGCCGGGCAGAACACGCATTGACAGGGCCCTCCCGATTCCGCTACAATGGCTCGATGACAAAAGATTTTCCGGTTTTTTCCGACCCCCGGGGCCGTTCTGCGTCCGATTAGCGCATGGACTTCACGTCGGCCGCGTTCTTCCTCTTCTTCCCCCTGGCCGCTCTCCTGCACGGGCTGGCCCCGCGACCGCTGCGCCGTCCGCTGCTGCTGGCCTTCAGCTATCTGTTCTATCTCTCCTTCGTCCCGCTGCACGCCCTGCTGCTCGCCGCCTCCACCGCCGTCGACTTCGCTCTGGCCCGGCGGCTGGCCGCCGCCGCGGCAACCGGCAGGCGGCGCTGGCTGCTGGCCGGACTCGCGCACAACATCCTGCTGCTGGCCGGGTGCAAGTACCTGGGCTTCCTGGCCGCCATCCTGGCGCCGCTGCAGCTGCTCCCCGCGCCCGAAGCCCTGGCTTTCATCGCCCCGGTCGGAGTCTCCTACTTCACCTTCAAGAAGATCAGCTACCTGATCGACGTCCAGCGCGGGGCGCCGGCGGAAGGCAGCTTTCTCTCCTTCGCCCTCCATGTTGCCTTTTTCCCATCCCTCATGGCCGGCCCCATCGACCGGGCCGGCTCGCTGCTGCCGCAGCTGGGGCGGCCGGCCGTTCTGACCGGTCCAGCCGTCGCCTCCGGGCTGCAGCTGATGGCCTGGGGCCTCTTCAAGAAGCTGGTCATCGCCGACCGGCTGGCGCCGTACGTGGCCCGCGTGTACGACCAGCCCGGAGAGGCTTCCGGCCCCGCCCTGGCCGCCGCCACCCTCTACTTCTCGATCCAGATCTACTGCGACTTCTCCGGTTACACCGACATCGCCCGAGGCTCGGCCCGGGTGCTGGGGATCGAGTTGGCGGAGAATTTCCGCCGCCCCTACTTCGCCACCTCCATCGCCGAGTTCTGGCGGCGCTGGCACATGACGCTCAGCCGCTGGCTGATGGACTACGTCTTCCTGCCCGTCGCCTACGCCGTGTCGCGCCGCCTGCGCGCCCCGCGGCTGCTCGGGGTGCGCGCCGAGAGCTGGTCCTACCTGGTCGCCATCGGGCTGACCATGGGGCTGTGCGGACTGTGGCACGGGGCGAGCTGGACCTTCGTGGTCTGGGGCGGCCTGCACGGCCTGCTGCTGGGGGCCTCGTTCGCCAGCCGGCGTCTGAGGCGCCGCCTGCTGGGCTGGAGCGGGCTGCGGCGCCGGCCGCGGCTGCATGCCGTTCTGGCCGCGACCTGGACCTTCGCCCTGGTCTCCCTGGCCTGGATCTTCTTCCGCGCCGCCAGTTTGAACGACGCCCTGGCCGTGCTGGCCGGCCTGGGACGCGGCTGGGACGCGCTGCTTCGCCCCGCCGACCTGCCCGCCCTGCTCAGCGTCGGGCTGCTCAAGCGGGAGCTGGCGGTCGGGCTGGCCGCCGCCCTGCTGCTGCTGCTGGCCGACGGGCTCCGCGGCCAGGCACCGCTGGAGGCGTGGACAGCCGCCCGCCGCCCGCCGCTGCGCTGGGGCATCTACCTGCTGCTGCTGCTGGCCGTGCTCACCTTCGCCGAGACGGCCAGCGAGTCGTTCATCTACTTCCGTTTCTGAGGCCACGATGGAACGGTCCCCCAACCCGCAGACGAGAGCGCCGGCAGTCGGCGGCACCTGGCCACGGAGAGAGCCATGAGATGGCTGGCCGGCCGCCTGCTGCTTCTGGCGGCGCTGCTGTTCCTTTCCACGCTGGGTCTGAACTGGCTGGGCGAGCGGGCCGGCAGCGTCTACAAGGACGGGGCCGCCCTGGTGTGCGAGGGCAAGCGCCGGGCGCTCCGCGCCGGCTTCTTCGCCCCGCCGCCCGGGCGGGCCGCGGTGCTCTTTTTCGGCACCAGCCGCATCCTGGCCGGAATCGTCCCGGGCCGCTTCGACAAGCTGACCGGCCCCCACGTGCACTCCGTCAACCTGGCCCTGCCGGGACTGCCGATCGCCGCCCACTACCTCGAGCTGCGCGACTACCTGGCGCGCCACCCGCCGCCCCGGTTCATCGTCATGCAGTTGTACACCAACCGTTGTGTCCGCTGCGGCCTGTTCGACTACTACATGGCGCAGGGCGTGGACCGGTGGCGCGACCTGCCCGAGCTGCTGCCGGACCGGCGCTCGCGCGGCGTCCTGCCCAATGCCCTGTTCCCGTTCCGCATGTACAAGTACATGGTCGGCGAGTACCTGCACGAGCGGGTGACCCGGCCCCGACGCCGCCTGCGGCTTGAGCAGAACAACCGGGACACCCTGCAACGCATGCTGGACGCGCGGGGCTACTATTTCATCAACACTCCCGCCGGAGGCGCCGCCGAGATGGAGGAGGGCGGCCAGGCCATGGAATTCGATCCGTTCGCCGATCCCTTCACGGAACGCTTCTTCCGGCTGGCCCGAAGCCGCGGATCCCGCATCCTGCTGATCGAAGCGCCGCAGCGACCCGGCCAGTACCGCCCCTATGCCGCCATGCCCCGGCAGCACGCCATGCTGCTCTCCCGCTACGACAACGTGCGCATGGCCCGCAACGGCTGGCAGATCAAGACGCTGCCGGCGGAGCATTTCGTCGACCAATCGCACCTGACCCCGCGCGGCGCGCTCCTCTATACCCGACGGGTGGCCGAGGAGTTCATCGAATGCTTCGGCCTGCCGGGGCCGCCGCAGGAGAACCGATGACCGAACCTGACTCCAACCGCTGGTCGAAACGGATCGCGTTCGGGCTGTGGTCGGCATTGCCGGTGACGGCCATGCTCTTCCTCTTCGGCCCGCTGCTGATCTACCTGCCCAACTCGCGCATGTTCTCCTACATGCTGCCGCGTGTGGTCGCCAAGTTCGCCCTGCCGGGAGCGGCGGCCTGGCTGCTCGCCGCCGTCTGCCTGGCCATGCTGCCGGGGCGCGGCCGGTTGCGCCGGCAGCTGGCGGCGCTGACCCTGGCGGCGGCGGCACTGCTGTGGCTGCAGGCGCATGTCATCAACTGGCAATACGGCGTGCTGGACGGCCGCGACATTCCGTGGTCCGGGCTGGCCTGGCGCGGCTGGATCGACGCCGCCGTCTGGCTGGCCGCGCTGCTGGGGGCCTGGCGGCTGGCCGACGCGCTGGCGCGGCGCCTTCGGGCCATCGTCCTGGCGCTGCTGCTGCTGCCCGCGCTCTCCCTGGCGGTGCTGCTGGCGCAGCACCCCGAGGCCCTGCAGGCAAAAAACTTCATGCTCTTCGACGAGAGCGGCCGCTTCCGCTTCTCGGCCGAACGGAACGCCATCGTGCTCATCACCGACGGTTTCCAGAGCGATTTGTTCCAGGAGCTCATCGACGAAGACCCGTCCCTGGCCAGGCCGCTGGCCGGTTTCACCTACTTTCGCAACGCCGTGGCCGGATTTCCGCTGACCATGCCCTCGGTGCCGTTCCTGCTGACCGGCGAACGCTACGACAATTCGCTCCCCTTCGCCGACTTCCTGCGCCGCGCCTACCGCGCCCCGGTGTCGCTCCTGCAGGCGCTGCGCCGAAACGGCTGGCGCACCGACGTCATGATGGAAGCCGGCAGCAGTTTCGACCTGGATCCGGCCCTGATCTCCAACCTGCGGCGGGGACAGGTGCCGCTGACAAACCGCCAGGCCGGATTTCTCTTCGACCTCGGCCTGTTCCGCCACGCGCCGCATTTCCTCAAGCGCGTCGTCTACGCCGGCCAACGCTGGCGCTTCGCCCGATATCTGCGCGACCGCCGTCCCGCCGGGAGCGCCCGGCTGATGGCGGCGCGCAACCCGCTGGATGGCCGGCCCTTCTCCGCCCGCGAGCTGGAGGAGCTGTACGACGTCCGCTTCCTGGCCGATCTGGAGACTGGGGCCAGCGCCTCCGAACCGGTTCCGGTGTTCAAATTCTACCACCTCGATGGCGTGCACCCGCCGCTGCGCATGAACGAGCGCCTGGCCTTCGCCTCCCTGCGCAACAGCCGCCGCGACTGGAAGCGGGTGGGGCGCGGCAACCTGGTCATCCTCGGGGCCTGCCTCGACCGCCTGCAACGCCTCGGCATCCTCCGTGAGGCGGTCGTTTTCATCGTCGGCGACCACGGCGCCTCGCTGGGCCAATTCGGCATGCGGCTGCCGCCGGGGTGGGCGCAGACCGGCGGCGAAGTGCCCGAAACGGTGCGGGCCTCCGGAATGCCGCTGGTGCTGGCCAAACTCCCCGGGGCGAGCGGCCCCCTGCGCACCAGCGACGCCCCGGTTTCGCTGGGCGACGTGCCGGCCACGCTGCTGCACGCGCTCGCGCTTCCCGCCCCCGGTGAATCGATGTTCGCCATCGCCGAAACCTCCCCCCGGACCCGGCGTTTCTCGCACTTCGTCTGGGCCCCCGGTGACTCCGGCAAGGCGTTCCTGCCCCCCTTGACCGATTACCTGGTCACGGGCCACTCCTGGCTGGCCGCCTCCTGGCGACCGGCCACGGCCGGTCGTTGAACTCCGGGGCGGCGCCGGTGGGAAAAATTGCATCCCGAGGCCGGATATGGTACACTGGCACCTCGATTTCCGTTTCAAAAAGGGAAAAATGAAAAGAAAAACCGTCGTTGCCCTCGCGACCTTCCTGTTCGTAACCTCGGCCAGTTTCGGCTACATCGACCCCGGCACCGGATCGTACCTCATCCAGTTCCTGCTGGCCGGCATCGCCGGCGCCTCGCTGGCCATCCGCATCTTCTGGAAGCGGATCAAGGGCTTCTTCAGCCGCCAGCCGGTTGAACCGCCCAAGCGCGAGGAGTAAGCCAACGACCGGGCCGGCACCGCGGTTTGACTTTCCGCGGCCTGGCTCCCTATAATTCGCCAATGCGCGCACCTTGGGACAGCGACCCCTCCTGGGGCAGGAACGAGCGGGCTTGGCTCGCCCGGCTCGACCCCCAGCGCATGCCCGCCCACGTGGCGCTGGTCATGGACGGCAACGGCCGCTGGGCCAAGGCCCGCCGGCAGCCCCGGGCCGCCGGCCACCGGGCCGGCGCCGAGAGCGCGCGCGAGATCACCGAATGCACCGTCCGCCTGGGCATTCCCTTCCTGACCCTGTTCGCCTTCTCGAGCGAAAACTGGAAGCGCCCGGCGGCGGAGGTCAAGCTCCTGATGGAGATGCTGCACCGCAACCTGGTCAAGCGCAGGCGGATGCTGGACGACAACGGCGTGCGCCTGCACGTACTGGGCGACACGGCGGCGTTGCCCGAGCCGTTGCGCCTCAAGCTGGAGGAGACGTGCGCCGCCTCGCGGCAGCACAGTCGCCTGCAGCTCAACCTGGCCCTCAACTACGGTGCCCGCGGCGAGATCGTCCGCGCCGCGCGGCGACTGGTTTCCGACGGCGTGCCGCCGGAAGAGGTCACCGAAGAGACGCTGGCCGTTAGGCTCGACACGGCCGGCTGCCCGGATCCCGACCTGATCGTGCGCACATCCGGCGAGACCCGCCTCTCCAATTTCCTGCTCTTCCAGGCCGCCTACTCGGAACTCTATTTCACCCCCACCTTGTGGCCCGATTTCCGCGCGGCCGAGTACCTCCGCGCCCTCGTCGAATATCAGAACCGCCACCGGAGGTTCGGCGCCCTATGAAAGACCTGCTCACCCGCCTGCCCACCACGACCGCCCTGGTCCTTTTCGCCTTCGCCGCCATCCGTTTCCTGCCGCGCCTGCCGTTCGCGCTGCTGGTGTACGCCATCGCCACCCTGGCGGCGATCGAATTCCTGCGGCTGACCCGGCCGGCCATCCGTTCCCTGCCGCTGGTGCTGGCCAACGGCCTGGCCGTGGCCGCGGCCTTCACCTTTCCCAAGCTGCCGCTGAAGGAGCTCCTGGCGGCGACGGTGGCCGCCAACGGCCTCTTCTTCCTGTTCCAGGTGCGCCGTCCCCAGCAGTTGCCCGATTTCGTGCGCGACTTCGGTGTGCACCTGGGCGCGGTCTTCTACGTCTACATGCCCCTTTTCTTCCTGTACGACCTGCAGCAGATCAGCCCCAACCTCCTCTTCTTCCTCCTCCTGGTCATCGCCATCGGCGACTCGGGCGCGTACTTCGTCGGCGTGGCCGTCGGCCGCCACAAGATATACCCCGTCGCCTCTCCGAAGAAGTCGCTCGAGGGAGTGGCCGCCGCCGTGCTCACCGCCGCCCCGGCCGGCCTGCTCTCCCTGTGGCTCTTCCCGGTCCCGGTTACGCCCCTCGGGGCCGCGGCCAGCGCCGCCCTCATCGGCCTGGTGTCCCAGCTCTCCGACCCGGTGGAGTCGCTGTTCAAGCGCGCCGCCGGCGCCAAGGACTCGGGCACGATGCTGCCCGGCCACGGCGGCGTCCTCGACCGGGTGGACTCGTACATCTTCTGCGCACCCCTGCTGACCGCCCTGGCGCGCTTCTGCTGGTGATGCAGCCGGTGACGTTCCCCGTGGAGGACCGGCGTTGACCCGGCCGCTCATCCTCTTCGGCTCGACCGGCTCCATCGGCTGCAGCACCCTCGACGCCGTCCGCCGGCACCGCGACCGGTTCCGCGTATGCGCCCTGGCCGCCGGCGACAGCCTCGAGCGGCTGAGCGCCCAGATCACGGAATTCGCCCCCCAGTCGGTCTGCGTGCGCAGCCCCGAAACGGCCCGCCAGCTCCGTGAGCGCTTCTGCGGCCTGACCGTCCTGCACGGCGCCGACGGGCTGAGCGAGCTGGTCGAGCGCCACGCCGGAGCCTGCCTGGTGGCCGCCTCCAACGGCACGGTCGCCCTGCCGGCCACGGTGGAGGCCCTGCGCCGCGGAATGCGCGTCTGCCTCGCCAACAAGGAGACGCTGGTGGCCGCCGGCGAGCTGATCAACCGGGAGCTGGACGACGGAGGGGCGGAACTGCTGCCGGTGGACTCCGAGCTGAGCGCCATCTTCCAGTGCCTGGCCGGCTCCGACCGCCGCCACCTGCGCCAGGTCATCCTGACCGCCTCCGGCGGACCGTTCCGCGACCACGACGCCGCCCGCCTCGCCACCATCACCATCGCCGAGGCGCTGGCCCACCCCAACTGGGCGATGGGCCGCAAGATCTCCATCGACTCGGCCACCCTGATGAACAAGGCGCTGGAGATGATCGAGACCCGGCACCTCTTTCGCCTCCGGCCGGAGCAGATCGGGGTCCTGATCCATCCGCAGAGCATCGTCCACTCGCTGGTGGAGTTCGCCGACCACTCGCTCATCGCCCAGCTCAGCGTGCCCGACATGCGCATCCCCATCCTCTATGCGCTGGGCTACCCCGACCGCCTGCCGGGGCCGGCGCCGGCGCTGGACCTGGCCGCCACCGCCCGCCTGGAGTTCCAGGCCGTCGACGAGCGCCGCCACCGGGCGCTGGCCCTGGCCCGCCAGGTCATGGCCAGCGGCGGCAACTCCGGGGCCGTCCTGAACGCCGCCAACGAGGTGGCGGTGGAGGCGTTCCTGAAAGGCCGCATCCCCTTCACGGCCATCGTCGAGCTGGTCAGCCGGGTGCTGGACGCCGAGCCGCTCCGCCCGATGCAAACCCTGGACGACGTGCTGGAAACCACCCGCGCCGCCGAGCGGCGCGCCGCATCCCTGATCGAACGCGAGGTGCCGCGATGATCCATTTCCTGGGAACCCTGTTCTCCTTCCTGCTGGTGCTGGGCATCATCGTCCTGGTGCACGAGTTCGGCCACTACCTGGCCGCCCGTCTCGTCGGCATCCGCGTCGACGTCTTCTCCTTCGGCTTCGGCAAGCGCCTGTTCGGCCGCCGCATCGGCGCCACCGATTTCCGGGTCTCCCTCTTCCCGCTCGGCGGCTACGTGCGCCTGGCCGGCGAAGAGGACGGGGAGGAGCCGGTGCAGAGGGACGAGATGCGCGCCAAGAACCGCGCCCAGAAGATCCTCACCTACATCATGGGCCCGGCCATGAACCTGCTGCTGGCACTGGCGCTGCTCACGATCCTGCAGATGAAGGGGGTGCCGACCCCGGCCTACAAGCTGGAAGCGCCCCGCGTCGGGTACGTGGAAAAGGGCTCTCCCGCCGCCGCCGCCGGCATCCGCAAGGGCGACCGGCTGCTGGCTATCGGCCACCGCGCCGTGGCCACCTGGAAGGACGTGGAGACGCTGGTGGGCATCAACCCCGGCGAGCGTCTGTCGGTGCAGTTCGAGCGCGACGGCCGGCGTCAGACCACCACGCTGGAGGTGAGCCGAAGCGGCGGGAGCTTCGAGATCGGGCTGTCCGGCTTCCTCTACGGCCTGCCGGCGGAGATCGGCAGCGTCGAACCCGGCTTGCCGGCCGAAACCGCCGGGCTGCGCCCCGGCGACCGCATCGTGGCCATCGACGGCCAGGCGACGGACAACTTCTTCGAGGTCGAAGAGATCATCCGCGGCGCGCCCGACCGCCCCCTGCGCCTGCAGCTGGAGAGCGGCGGCGCCGCGCGAACCGCCACGGTGACCCCGAAGCGCCTCGACAACTCCGGGGTGATCGGCATCCGCGTGCGCATCCCGGCCGTCACCGTGCGCTACGGCCTGGGGGCGGCGCTGCGCGAAGGCTGGCGCGAGGCGGGGCGGCTGGCCATGCTCACCCTCGACGCCTTCAAGAAGATGATCCGCGGAAAGCTCTCGCCGCGCCAGCTCTCCGGGCCCATCGAAATCGCCAAGTTCTCGAAACAGGCGATGCAGAGCGGTTTCGGCGACTTCATCCTGCTGCTGGCCTTCATCTCGCTGCAGCTTGGCCTGGTCAACCTCTTCCCGATCCCCGGCCTGGACGGCGGGCAGTTGCTGGTCCTGCTCATCGAGTCGCTGATCCGCCGAGACCTGAACCCCCGCCTGAAGAACGGGCTGGTCTACATCGGGTTCTCCCTGCTGCTGATGCTGATGCTTTTCGTGGTGCTCAACGACATCGCCAAGGCGCTGCCCCACGGCTGGAAGAGCCTGCTGCCGTTCCTGCACTGACCCGGCGCTGCGGCGGCCGGGCCGCGCTCACCCCGGCGCCAGCAGCTTCAGGAACTCCTCTTCGCTCACCACCGGCACCCCCAGCCGCTGCGCCTGCTTCAGCTTGGCTCCGGCCGCCTGGCCGGCCAGCAGCCGGGTGGTGTGCGCCGAGACGGCGGACGCCACCCGCCCCCCGCGGCGGATGATCTCGGCGGCCGCCCGCGAGCGGGGCTGGAAGTGCTCGAACCTCCCGCTGATAACCCACACCTGCCCGGCGAAAGGCCCGCCCGCCCGCCGCTTCGGCTCCGCGGGGGCGGCCATCTGCAGGCCGGCCCGGCGCAATCGTCCGATCACTCCCTGCAGCCGCGGGCCGGCGAAATGGGCGACCAGCAGCCCCGCCAGCACGTCGCCGACCCCCTCGACCTGGGCGAACGCCTCGCGGTCTCCCCGCGCCGCGGCCGCCACGATCTTGTCCATCGTGTCGAATCCGTGCTCCACCAGGGCGGCGGCCGCCGCCTGGCCGACTCCCTCCAGTCCGAGGGCGACCAGCACGCGCGGGAAGGGCTGGCGCTTGCTGCGCTCCACGCTCTCGCGGATGCGGCCGATCTTCTTGTCCCTGAATCCGTCCAGCTCGCGCAGGCGGTCCCAGTCGAACTCGTAGAGGTCGGCGACATCGCGAAGCCAGCCGCGCGCGAGCAGCGCGGCCACGGTCTGCTCGCCCAGCGATTCGATGTCCATGCCGTCACGGGCGACGAAGTGGACGATGGCCCGGCGCACCCGCTCCGGACACTGCTCGTTGGGACAGAAATGGTGCCCGCCCTGGCGCACCAGCGCCCTCCGACAGAACGGGCAGTCGGCCGGCAGGCGGAAGACGGACGGACGGACGGGATCCTTCTCCAGCACCTCCTCCACCGCCGGGATGACGTCGCCGCGCTTGGATATGCTGACTTCGTCTCCCACCCCCAGTTCCAGCGCGTCGATGGTGTCCTGGTTGTGCAGGGTGGCTCGGGCGACCACGCTCCCCGACAGCGGCACCGGATCGAGGATGGCCACCGGAGTCACCCGGCCGTTGCGACCGACCTGGACGACGACCTCGCGCAGCCGGGTTCGCGCCAGGGGCGCGTCAAATTTGAAGGCCATCGCCCAGCGCGGGTGGTGGGACGTGGCGCCGAGCCCGGAGCGGGCGGCCAGGTCGTTGACCTTGACGACCAGGCCGTCGATGTCGTACGGCCGCTGGCGGCGCGTCTGCACCTGCTCGGCGATGTAGGCGTCCATCTCGGCGGAGTCGCCGCTGCGGCAGCCGGCAAACAACTCGCCGGCGCGGCGGCGCTGCGACGCGGAAGCGGAGAAGAATCCCAGCGCCGGGTTGACGGGGAATCCAAGGTCCCGCAGACGTCGCAGCGCTTCCAGGTGGTCGGGGGCCGTTTCGGCGGCGAAGTGGCCCTCGTAGACGAAGAGGTGCAGCGGCACCCGCGCCACCTGGGCCGGCGATACGCTGCGCAGGGAGCCGGAGGCCAGGTTGCGCGGGTTGGCGTAGCGATTCTCGAATTCCGCGTTGAAGCGATCGAAATCGCCCCGCTCGAGATAGATCTCGCCGCGCACCGCCACCTCTCCCGGCGCGGCGATGCGCAGCGGCACCTGGCGCAAGGTGCGCACGCTGGCGGTCACGTCGTTGCCGACGAGGCCGTTGCCCCGCGTCAGGGCCGCGTCGAGCAGACCGTCCCGGTAGTAGAGGACGATGGAAACGCCGTCGAGCTTCTCCTCGACGGTGAAGTCGGGGGGCTGTCCGAGGGCGGCGGCCAGCTTGGCGGCCCACCCTTCCAGGGCGGCCGTGTCGTAGACCTTCTCCAGACTCAGCACCGGCGCGGCGTGGGCCCGCTCGGGGAAGCCTCCGTCGAGATCGGAGCCGACCCGGCGGGCGGGCGAATCGGGCAACACGAACTGCGGATAGCGCTCTTCCAGGCGGCGCAACTCGTCGAACAGCCGGTCGTACTCCAGGTCGGAGATGCGCGGCGCATGGCCCACGTAATAGAGGCGCTGGTGGTGCAGCAGCTGTTCCACCAGCTCGGTCATGCGTGCCCGCGGGTCCATGCCCGGGATTATACGGGATGAGGCCCCGCCTGGCAACGCCGGCAAGACGCCCCCTCTGCCTTGACAAACGCCAAAATATCATATACCATCGGCTTTTCGAGGATTGCTGCCATGAGTTTACGGGGATCTCTGAGTTCGATCAATCTGGCCGACATCATCCAGTTGGTCTCCAATTCGCGCCAGACCGGCCGCTTCGTCCTGTCCCGCCCGGGCGGGCAGAACGGATTCATCTACCTCAACGCAGGCGAGGTCCAGCACGCCGAGGTGGAGGAGTTCCGCGGCGAGGACGCCATCTTCACCCTCATCGCCTGGAACGAGGGCGAGTTCCAGTTCGAGGAGGGCCCCTTCGACAAGCCGGCCACCGTGCAACGGCCGATCACCTCGCTGCTGATGGAAGCCGCCCGGCGCATCGACGAGTGGAAGCTGCTGCGCAAGAAGATCGGATCGATCGACGCCATTCCCGAGTTCATCGAGATCGACCGCCAGGAGCGGCGCAAGATCTCCCTCTCCACCCTGGAATGGCTGATCATCTCCAAGATCGACGGCAGGAAGAGCATCAGTGACATCTCGCGCGACAGCGCCATCAACATCTACGACACCGCCCGCATCATCTTCGGCCTGATCACCTCCGGGCTGATCCGGCTGCGCTGAACGCCCCTCTACTCCAGCACCACCACCGAGACGGCATGCTCTCGCGTATGCGAGATGCTGAGGTGGACGGCGGTCAGGCCCCGGGCCGAAAACACCTCGGCGGCGCGGCCGGAGAGGACGATCTCCGGTTTGCCCAGGGAGTCGTTTTGGACCGCCACGTCCGTCCAGCCCATGCCGTCCCGCCAGCCGGTGCCCAGCGCCTTGAAGAAGGCCTCCTTGGCGGTGAAGCGGGCGGCGTAGTGCTGCTCGCGGGCGTGCTTGCCCTCGCAATAGGCGATCTCAGCGGGAGAGAAGACGCGCTCGGCGAAGCGCGTGTCGCGCGAGATGATCCGCCGCACCCGCCCCACCTCGATGACGTCGACCCCGATTCCCTTTACCATGGCCACCTTCCGTTGCCATTATAGCAGATCGCGCCCCGCGGCCAAACCCGGCCGCCTATGCCCGGCCCGGCCGTTATGGTATACTGGCTCCCGTACACCATGAAGACCTTCTTTCTCAAGCACCTGAAAACCCTGTTTTTCGTCCTGAGCGTGGTGGTCACGATTCTCCTCGGCTCCCTGTTCGGGGTGCTGCTGGTCTACCAGAAAGGATTCCCGCAGATCAAGAACCTCGAGGACATGAAACCGGTGGTGATGAGCACGGTCTACGACGACAGCATGGCGCCCATCAAGGAGTTCGCCATCGAGAAGCGCATCATCGTCAGGAGCTCGGACATCCCGGACATTCTCAAGAAGGCCATCGTCGCCGCCGAGGACAACCAGTTCTACTCCCACTGGGGCATCAACTTCAAGGGCTTCCTGCGCGCCGTGAGCGGGGTGCTGCTGGGCCAGCGCCGCGGCGGCGGCTCCTCGATCACCCAGCAGCTGGCCCGCGGTTTCTTCCTGACCCCGGAGTTCAGCGTCTCGCGCAAGCTGCAGGAGATGCTGATGGCCATCCAGATCGAGAAGAAGTACACCAAAGACCAGATCCTCACCTTCTACTGCAACAAGATCTTCCTGGGAGGCAGCATATACGGCGTGGAGGCGGCGGCGCGCTACTATTTCGGCAAACCGGTGCGCTCCGTCAACCTGGCCGAGGCCGCCCTGCTGGCCTCGATCATCCCCAGCGCCAACGGAATCTACAATGTCTTCAAGCGGCCGGCCAACTGCCTTCGCCGCCGCGACCAGGTTCTGCTGCGCATGCAGAAGATGGGCTTCATCGACGAAAAGCAGCGCCTGCAGGCGCGCCGCGAGCCGCTGCCGGTACGCCCCTTCGACATCAACCGCGAATCGCTGGCCGACTACTTCGCCGAGGACGTGCGCAAGTACCTGGAGAACAAGTACGGCGACAACCTCCTCTACAAGGGCGGGCTCAAGGTCTACTCCACCCTGCACTGGGAGCTGCAGAACTGGGCCCGCGACGCCCTGCAGGAGGGGTTGCGCGCCCTCGACAAGCGCCGCGGCTGGCGCAGCCGGGACAAGCTCTACAACCTGCCGGAGAACCGGCTCGACCCGCGGGCCCATCGCCTGAAATCGTGGAGCAACCTGCGCGCCGACGTCAACGCCATCGTCGAGGGCGTCGTGCTGGCGGTCGACGCGCGCAGGGCCTCGGTGCGCGTGGGCGACTGGAGCGGCGAGCTGCTGGCCAAGGACGCCGCCTGGATCAAGCGCAGCCTGCCGCGCGCCCTCAAAACCGGCGACGTCGCCCTGTTCCGCGTCCTGGATGCCGACGCCGCCCACCGCACGCTGCGCCTGGGCCTGGAGCAGGAGCCGGAAGTGGAGGGTGCGATCCTGGTGGTGGACAACCGCACCGGCGAGATCAAGGCCATGGTCGGGGGTTATTCGTTCGAGAAAAGCAAATTCAACCGCGCCATCCAGGCGCTGCGCCAGACCGGCTCCACCTTCAAGCCGATCATCTACACCGCCGCCCTGGAAAACGGCTTCAGCGCCGCATCGCAGCTCGAGGACCAGCCCTTCACCCACGTGGACGAGTGGACCGGCGAGCTCTGGGAGCCGAAAAACCACCAGGAAGACTACCGCGGCCCCATGACCCTGCGCCGCGGCCTGGAGCAGTCCCGCAACGTCATCACCGCCCGCATCCTGTCGGCCCTCACGCCGGCCGTGGGCGTAGACTACGCGCGCAAGTTCGGCATCACGTCACGGCTCGACCCCTACATGTCCCTCGCCCTGGGCGCCTTCGAGGTCACCTTGAAGGAGATGGTCGAGTCCTACACCGTCTTTCCCAACTACGGCACCCGCGTTTCCGCCTACTTCGTCCGCTCGGTGCGCGACAGCAACGGCAACCTGGTCGAGGAGAATTTCCCGGAGCCCCGGCAGGCCATCGAGAAAGAGACCGCCTTCATCATGAACTACCTGCTGCAGGGCGTGGTCCGCTCGGGCACCGGCTGGCGCGCCCGGCCGCTGGCGGCCCTGGCGCCCATCGGCGGCAAGACCGGCACCACCAACGACTACACCGACGCCTGGTTCATCGGCTTCACCCCGACCCTGACGGTCGGGGTCTGGATCGGCTTCGACCAGAAGAAGAGCCTCGGCTTCGAGGAGACCGGCTCCATGGCGGCGGCACCGGTTTTCGTCTCCTTCATGGAAAAGTACCTGAAGAAATACCCGGAAACGGGGAAGTTCCGCCCCCCGCCCGGCGTGCTCATGGTCAACATCGACAAGTACACCGGCAAGCTGCTGACCCCGGAGTGCCTCTATCCGTTCAGCGAGGCGTTCCTGCCGGGAACCGAGCCGCTCGAGACCTGCAGCGAAGACGAGCACCACAAAATATACAATTATTTCAAGACCGAAGCGGTCGACGAGGAAGAAGAGGAGCGCGAGTAGGGCGCCGGCTATTTCGGCTCGGCGGGTGGGGGCTCCTGCGCCGCGGGCGCCGGGGCGGGCGTCGCTCCGGCAACCTGGAAATAGGCCATGACCAGCTTGTCGGGCATGATCACCTTGATGCGGAAGTAGCTCCCCTGCGACGTCAGGTCCCGGCGCAAGCGGTACTTGAATCGGCCGCCGGTCCGGTATTCCTTGATCACGGCCATCTCGGAGAACAGGGCCTCGCCCTTCGGATTGGCGACGTCGAAGAAGTAGACCCCCTCCCGCTGCGCCAGCACCACCGGATACACGCCGCGGGCGTACTCCTTGCCCGCCTGCAGGAAGTTCCGCGGAAAGCGGATCTTGCCCAGGGCGATGTCATTGGCTGGCGGAAGAGCCGGCTCCGCCTTCTCCTGGGCGGCGGGCTGCTCGGCGGCAGGCTTCTGCTCTGCCGTTTCCTGGGCGAAGCCCAGGGCGACCGCCAGCAGCAAAAACACGACCAATAGGACGGATTTTTTCATGTCGCCTCCCGCGCGCTTTGGCCTGATTATAGAGAAGGGATTCGGAAAAAGTCAAGTTCAGGCGGCACACCGGCGGCGCCCGATTTGCATTTTCTTGTTGACAATGAAATTTATTTGTCCGTATAATTTGCTAAGCAAAAACTTTGGAGGTTGCGACCATGAATAAAGTGAAGGTGCTTGCTCTTTTTGTCGCCCTGATGATCCTCCTGCCGACCGCCGCCATGGCCAAGAAAATCGTCCGGCTCAACGTCTCGCCGCTCATCCCCGGCGGGGTCAAGGACGTGGCCGGCCTCAAGAAGGTCGTGGAGAAATACCAGGCGCGCATCCAGGCGGGGTTCGCCCAGGCCGGCGCCGCCGACCTGTTCCCGGCCTTCCTGGAAGCGGTCCGGAACGCCCCCATCACCGAGATGCAGGTGGCCAAGGGGCAGCAGTTGCCCTGGATGCTCTTCTATTCCAACGGCAAGAGCAAGGTGCTCGAGGGCGTGGAGTGGGACGGCCGCAAGGCATTCGACGCCTTCACCGTCGTCGTCCCCGGCCAATGCCAGGACATCCGCTTCGTCATCCCCAAGGTGTGCGGCAACGTCTCGCTGCTGGAGAAAAAGGCGGCGGTGCCCGTCTGCGCCCTGGCGGTCAGCCCGACCAAGACCAAGGCCGGCGAGCCCGTCTCCGTGGACGTCAGCGGCAGCACCTGCGCAGACAAGGTGGAGGTCACCGTCACCCGCGACGGCCAGACCGTCAGCACCCAGACGCTGGCCGGCGACATCACCCGCACCGAGCTGCGCCTGGACGCCGGCGAGTACATCGTCTCCGCCAAGGCCCTCAACGCGGACGGCGTCTGCTCGGCCAACGAGTGCCAGCAGAAACTGACCATCGACCCCAAGCTGCCGCCCTCCTGCAACCTCAGCGTGCAGCCGGACAAGGGCTATGTCGGCCAGGTGTTCAAGCTCGATGCCGGCGGCTCCAGTGATCCCGACGGCAAGGTGGTCAAGGCCGAGTTCAGCGTGAACGGCGAGACCCAGACCGTCACCGAGCCGCCCTTCGTCTGGGAGACCAAGATCCGCAAGACCGGCCACTACTCCTTCACCGCCAAGGTCACCGATGACGACGGCCTGGTTTCGACCAACTCCTGCCAGGTGTCGCCGGTCGACGTGCAGAAGCGCCTCTATTTCGTGGCCGAAGCCGGCCCGATGATCGCCAAGGGCACCTACATCGGCTATCTTTTCGGCCGTCTCGGCCTGGCCTACCTGATCGTGCCCGAGAAGCTGGACGTCCTGCTGACCGGCGGGTACGCGTTCAAGCTGGGCGACTCGCAGCGGCACCAGAGCCACTTCCTGGGCAACCTCCTGCTCATCGCCCACCAGAAGAAATTCTTCGCCGGCGCCGGCCTCGGCTACCACGGCCGGGTGCGCGACGACTGGAAGGCCGGTCTGGACGTGGTCGGCAACATCGGTTACGAGATGTTCCGCAAGTTCAACATGGTCGGCTCCCTGTTCGGCGAGGCCCGCCTGCCGGTGCAGTCGGGCGTCGAGATCAAGGATGCCCACGAGTTGCTGCTGGGCTTCCGCCTGCTGTTCTAAGCGAACTCTCCGTGCCGGGGGGCGGGTGACCGCCCCCCGGTTTTTTCCCCCCCATTTCCGGGTCCGCGTGTCGCCGGGGCCCGGTTTCGTCGTATAATGGATGTCTGGAAAATCCAACCCACACAGGAGGATCCCATGTGCTTCATCCGCAACGGCTTGGCTCTTCTGCTCCTCATAGGGGTTGCCGCCACCGCCCAGGAGGCACCGCACCCCCTCAGCGTGCACGACATGCTGGCCATGCAGCGCATTTCGGGCGAGAAGGTCTCCCCCGACGGCAAGTGGGTGGCCTTCGCCCTGCGCACGACCGACCTGCAGGCCAACCGGGGGCGCACCGACATCTGGCTGGTGGGCACCGACGGCCGCGGGTTGCGGCAGCTGACCAGTGATCCGGCATCCGACTCCGACCCGGCCTGGGCGCCCGACTCCATGACCGTCTACTTCCTCTCCTCCCGCTCCGGCTCGTCCCAGGTCTGGGCGGTGCCCGTCGGCGGCGGCGACGCGCGGACGGTGACGAAGCTCCCGCTCGACGTGGGCAGCTTCATCGTGTCCCCCGACGGCACGCGGCTGGCTCTCTCCATGGAGGTGTTTCCCGGTTTGTGCCCGGCCGGGACGGCCCGCCGGCTGGAGGAGACCGCCCGGCGCCCGGCCACGGGTCGCATCTACGACCGCCTCTTCTTCCGCCACTGGGACACCTGGAAGGACGGCCGGCGCGCCCACCTCTTCGTGGTTCCGGTGGCCGGCGGCGAGGCCGTTGACGTCATGAAGAAGATGGACGCCGACTGCCCGGTCAAGCCGTTCGGCGGCTCGACCGACTTCACCTTCACTCCCGACGGCCGGGGGCTGGTTTTCACGGCCGCCGACAACGGGCGCGAGGAGGCCTGGACCACCAACCAGGACCTGTTCCTGGCTCCCTGCGACGGTTCCGCGGCGCCGCGCAACCTGACCGCAGACAACCCGGCCCGCGAGGGCAACCCCGTCTTCTCCCACGACGGGCGCACCCTGGGGTGGCTGGCCATGAAGCGCCCCGGTTTCGAGGCCGACCGGCTGCGCATCATGCTGCGCCCATGGCCCTCCGGCGCCTCCCGGGTGCTGGCCGAGAGCTGGGATCGCTCCGCCGACACCATCGTCTGGAGCGCCGACGACCGCACCATTTACACCACCGCCAGCCACTTGGGCCAGAACGCGCTCTTCGCCGTCGACGTGAGAGGGGGGGCGGTGAAGACCATCGTCGGCGACGGCACCGTCACCTCGGTCGGCCTGGCCGGATCCCGCCTGGTATACGGCCGTCACAGCCTGCTCGGCCCCACCGAGCTGTTCAGCATCGACCGCCTCGGCCGCGCCCCGCGGCCCCTCACCGCCATCAACGGCGAGCGGATCAAGGCCATCCAGTTCGGCCAGCCGGAGCAGTTCACCTTCCCCGGCTGGAACGGCGAGACGGTCTACGGCTACGTGGTCCGGCCGGTCGGCTTCGACCCCCAGAAGAAATACCCGATCGCCTTCCTGATCCACGGCGGGCCTCAGGGCTCGTTCGGAAACGACTTCCACTACCGCTGGAACCCGCAGGCCTATGCCGGGGCCGGCTACGCCGCCCTGATGATCGATTTCCACGGCTCCACCGGCTACGGACAGGCCTTCACCGACTCCATCTCCAACGACTGGGGGGGGAAGCCGCTGGAGGACCTGCAGAAGGGACTGGCCGCCGCCCTGCAGAAGTACCCGTGGCTGGACGGCGAGCGGGTGGCGGCTCTGGGCGCCTCCTACGGCGGCTACATGATCAACTGGATCGCCGGAAACTGGCCCGACCGCTTCCGCTGCCTGGTGGTCCACGACGGGAACCTCGACGAGCAGATGGCCTACTTCGACACCGAGGAACTGTGGTTCCCGGAGTGGGAGCATGGCGGCTCCACCCCCTGGGAGAACCCGGACGCCTACCAGAAGCACAACCCGGTCAATTTCGTGAAGAACTGGCGCACCCCGACGCTGGTGATCCACGGCGGCCAGGACTTCCGCGTGGTCGACACCCAGGGCATGTCCACCTTCACCGCCCTGCAGCGGCGCGGCATCCCCAGCCGCTTTCTCTACTTCCCCGACGAGAACCACTGGGTGCTGAAGCCGGCCAACTCCATACTCTGGCACGAGACGGTGCTGGCCTGGCTGGACCAGTGGACCAAGCAGTAGCACACCGCGGATGAACCCGGCGCCCGGCCCCCCCGCGGCGGGGGCCCGGGCACCGGGCCGCCCCCCCCATGACCGGAACGAAGACCCTGGAGCGCGGCGGCCTCCTCCTGCTGCTGGGCGAGCCGGGCGTCCGCCTCGTCGGCAGCGAGCAGGACGCCCTGGAGCTGATCGGCTTTTGCCTGGGCAACGACATCGACCGCCTGCTGCTGCGCACCGACAACCTCGATCCCGCTTTCTTCGACCTCTCCAGCGGCTTGGCCGGCATGGTGCTGCAGAAGTTCCGCACCTACCGCCTGCGGGTGGTTCTGCTCGTGCCGGCGGAAATCGCCGGCCATGGCCGCTTCGCCGAAATGGCGCGCGAGGAGAACCGCAGTCCCGACCTGCGCGTATATGCGGACGAAGAGGAAGCGCTGGCCTGGCTCAGTTCATAGCCCGCCGGACCGCTTCCCCGGCCGAAAAAGGAGGATTCTTATGGCAGAAATCAAGCGTCCCCGTATCCACCTGGCCCTGGCCACGCTGCTGCTGGCCGTTTTGGTCTTGCCGGCCCTGGCCGAGCTTCCGCCGCTCATCCCGCGCGAGGTGCTGGTCGGCAATCCGGTCAAGGCTGCGCCGCGAATCTCTCCCGATGGCACCCGCCTGACCTACCTGGCCCCTTCCGCCAAGGGCGTCCTCAACGTCTGGCTGCGCACCATCGGCAAGGACGACGACACCCAGGTGACCGACGACACCCACCGGGGCATCCGTATCCATTTCTGGGGCGAAGACGGCAAGCGCCTCTTCTACATGCAGGACCTCAACGGCGACGAGAACTTCCACGTCTACGCGGTCGACCTGGCCACGCGGGTGGTGCGCGACCTGACCCCGTTCCAGGGCATCCGCGCCAGCAACATCATGCTCGACAAGAAGCACCCCGACCAGATGCTGGTCGGCCTCAACCTGCGCGACCGCCGCGTGTTCGACATGTATCGCATCGACCTGCGCAGCGGCGCCGTCACCCTGGACACCCAAAACCCGGGTGACGTGCTGGGCTGGCTCACCGACGCCAACTTCCAGATCCGCGCCGCCAGCGCCCAGAACCCGGCGGACGCCTCGACCATCCTGCGCGTGCGCGACTCCCGCGATGCCCCGTGGCGAGACCTGCTCACCTGGCCGTTCGGTGAGAGCGGCAACGCCATCGATTTCAGCGCCGACGGCAAGTGCCTCTTCGTTGAAACCTCCACGGGCGCCGACACCTCGCGCCTGGTGAAAGTCGACATCGCCAGCGGCAAGGAGCTGGCGACCATCGCCATGGATCCGCGCGTGGATATCGGCGGCGCGCTGATCCATCCCGACACGCATCTCGTCCAGGCGGTGGCCTTCAACTACCTACGCAACCAGTGGCGGGTGCTGGACCCCGGCATCCAGGCCGACTTCTCCGCCCTGGCCGAACTCGGCCGCGGCGAGTTCTACATCGGCGGCCGTGACCACGCCGACAAGACCTGGCTGATCACGTATGTGGTCGACGACGGTCCGGTCGCCTACTTCGCCTACGACCGCACCACCCGAAAGTCGGAGCTGTTGTTCGTCACCCAGCCGGAACTGTCCAAGTACAAGCTGGCCCAGATGGAGCCGATGATCATCAAGGCCCGCGACGGCTTCCCGCTGGTCTCCTACCTCACCCTGCCGGCCGGCGTGAAGGCACAGAACCTGCCGCTGGTGCTCAACGTCCACGGCGGGCCCTGGGCCCGCGACGCCTGGGGCTACGACGCCGAGGCGCAGTGGCTGGCCAACCGCGGCTATGCCTGCCTGCAGGTCAATTTCCGCGGCTCGACAGGCTTCGGCAAGAAGTTCCTGCACGCCGGCAACCGGCAATGGGGAGTGGGCGCCATGCAACACGACCTGAGCGACGCGGTCAAGTGGGCCATCGCCAAGGGCATCGCCGACCCGAAGCGCATCTGCATCTACGGCGGATCGTACGGCGGCTATGCCACGCTGGCCGGGCTGGTCTTCACCCCCGAGCTGTACGCCTGCGGCGTGGACATCGTCGGCCCCTCCAACATCCGTACCCTGTTCCAATCGATCCCCCCCTACTGGGCCCCGTTCAAGAAGCAGTTCGTTCTCCAGGTGGGCGATGTGGAAACCGACGAGGCTCTCAACCAGAAGATCTCACCCCTGTTTCACGCCGGCAGCGTCCGCGTGCCGCTGATCATCGCCCAGGGCGCCAACGACCCGCGCGTCAACATCCGCGAAGCCGACCAGATGGTCGAGGCGATGCGCGCCAAGGGCCTGGCGGTGACGTACGTGGTCTACACCGACGAGGGCCACGGCTTTGCCCGGCCCAACAACCGTCTCGATTTCTACGGCCGGGTGGACGAGTTCCTGGCCAGGCACCTCGGTGGCCGCAGCGAGCCGTGGAAGCCGGTGGAGGGGTCCTCCGCCAGCGTGCGCTGAGACGCGCTGGCCGGGGAGGCGATCGTGCCCGTCGTTCACATGTATGTGCGGGAAGGCTTCGGCGAGGCCAAGGCCCGGCACATCATCGCCGGCATCACCGACGTATTGGCGGCCCTCGGCATCCCGCGCCCGGGGCGGTGGAGGTGATCGTCCACGAGGGGCCCATGGCCCCCTGGGGCATCGGCGGCGAGCCCGCCTCGGCCCGCTTCCCCGACCGGTTGCCGGAAAAGGGATGCCCCCGGGCGGAAACCGGGCCGTCAACCCTTGGCGCCGCCGATCGTTACCGGAGTGTGACGGGAAACGGCATACCGGTTTCCGCTCCGGGAGGAACGACATGAAAAAGGCAATGTTGATGGTGCTGATGCTGCTGGTCGCGCTGGGGGCCTCGCCGGCCTTCGCCGATCGCGGCGACGACTACAAGGTCATCCAGGGGGCGCGCCAGGCGGAGCGCTCGGCCGGCCAGGTGACCTGGTTCCGGCTGCAGGTCAACGAGAACGGCAAGCCGGTGGTCAACATTCGCATTCCCTTCTCGATCGTCGAGTTGATCAGCGAATGCGAAAAGGACGTGGTCGGCCTGGCCGGCCATGCGGCCGGCGAGGTGAAGGCGGCGCTGGCGGAAGGGAAAAAGCACTACGGTGTCGACCTGAAGAAGATGCTGGCCGAGTTGAAGAAGGCCGGGCCGGCCGCCTTGATCGAGATCAATGACGGCGACGACCTGGTCAAGATCTGGCTGGAGTAACGGCCGCGGCGGGTCTGGAGGCCGGGCCGGCAAGGGGGCGCGCCAGCGCCCCCTTTTTTTTTATTTCTCGATGCCCGGGCGGGCCGGCACGCCGCGTTGGTAGTAGTGCCGGACCTCGGCCATCTCGGTGACCAGGTCGGCGCGCACGAGAATCTCGTCCGGCGCGTAACGCCCCGTCAGCACCAGCTCCGGCATGCCCGGGCGCCGCTCCAGCAGGGGCAGCACCTCGCCGGGCGACACGATGCCGAAGTGCAGCAGGGTGTTGATCTCGTCGAGGACGACGATGGCGAAGCGCCCGCCGGCGATGGCCCCGGCCGCCGCTGCCAACCCGGACCGGGCCGCCGCCCGCTCCGCGGGGGAGACGCCCTGCTCCCGGTGGTGGAACTCGGGCAGGCCGAACTGCTCCACGGTGATCCATTCCGCCAGATGGGCGCGCACCGCCCGCAGCTCGCCGTAATCGCCTTTCTTCATGAACTGGGCCACGTAGGTGCGCAGGCCGCGGCCGGCGGCGCGCAGGGCCAGGCCGAAGGCGGCGGTGGTCTTGCCCTTGCCGTTGCCGGTGTAGACGTGGATGAAGCCCGCTTCGGCCATGGCCGCCTCAGGTCATCTTCATGGAATACATCTTGGAGATGCCGGGCTCGTCCATGGAGATGCCGTAGATGAAGTCGGCCTCCTCCATGGTCTTGAAGTTGTGGGTGATGATCAGGAACTGGGTGTTCTGCTTCAGCTTGTGCAGGAACTTGAGGAAGCGCTGGATGTTGGCCTCGTCGAGCGAGGCGTCGACCTCGTCGAAGACGCAGAACGGCGAGGGCTTGTACTGGAACAGGGCGAACAGGAAGGCCAGCGAGGTGAGCGTCTTCTCGCCTCCCGACAGCAGGCGCAGGCTCTGCAGCCGCTTGCCCGGGGGCTGGGCGTGGATCTCCAGGCCGGCCTCGAGCACGTTGTCGCTGTCGGTCAGCGTCAGGGCCGCGTCACCGCCCTCGAAGAGGATCTTGAAGTTGGAGAGGAAGTTCTCGCGCACCACCGCGAACGCCTTGTGGAAGCTCTCCTTCGATTCGGAGTCGATCTTGTCGATGGCCGCGTTCATGTCCTGGATGGAGCGCACGATGTCCTCTTTCTGGGCGATGAGGTTCTGGAAATCCTTGTCGAGAATCTCGTACTCCGACTCGGCCGAGAAATTGAGGTGGTCGCTCTCGCGCATGCGGTCGAGCCGGGCGCTCAGGTCGTTCAGCTCGCGCTCCATCTCCGCGGGGTCGGCGGCCGCCTGCTCGGGGACGGCCTCGATCTCCTTCAACTCCATGTTCAGTTCGCGGTTGGAGATCTCTTCCAGCTGGAACAGGTCCTTCTTGACCGAGGCCAGGCGGATCTCGTCCTCTTTCCGCCTCTCCCGCAACGCCTCGAGCCTCTGGCGGCGGTCGGCGAGCGAAGTGCCCAGTTCCTTGAGGCGGGCGCTCACCGCCGTCAGGTCGCTCTCCTGGGTCTGGACGACGGCCTGCAGCGACGATTTCTCTTTCGCGGAGACGGCGACCTCGGCCTTGCCCTGGTGCAGTCGCTCCTCGATGGCGGCGATCTCCTGGCGATGGGCGGCGATCTCGGAGGCGGCGAAATCGCCCTGGTTGACCCGCTTGCTGCGCTGGTGGGCCAGGTCCTTCTGGGCGCGCAGGCGTGAATCGAGCTTCTCGGACAGCAGGTCGATGCCGTTGTTCATGCTCAGCCGGTCCCGCTCGTTCTCGTTCACCTGCTGCCGCAGCGCTTCGCCCTCCTGCTGCAACGCCTCGCGCGCTCCGGCCTGGGCGGCGCTGCGGCCGGCCAGCTCCTGGCGCTGCGCGGTCAGCCGCTGCAGCTCGGCGTCGCTCCCCTCCCGCTCCGCACGCAAGCCGTCGAGCTCCTGGCGCGTCAGCTGGCTGCGGTGGCGGCTGATTTCCTGGTTCTTTTGCTGGGTCTCCAGCCGGGTGCGCAGGGCGATGAGCTGCTCGTTGCGTTGGGCGGTTTCGCGGTCCAGGGCGTCCAGGGCGGCGCGCCGCGTGGCGCGATCGGATTCTGCCCGGCCGCGCCGGGCCTCGACGGCGGTCAGCTCAACCGCGGCCGCCTCCAGCTTGCGCTCGGTCTCCTTGATCTCCTCCACCACCTCGAGGATGCCCCGCTCGCGCGAGCGGAACAGCAGGCCGCGGCGGCTGATCACCTCGGCGTCGCGAGTCACGACATCGACGCCGTGGCGGAAGAAGATGCGCAGGCCGTTGGCCAGCGTGTCGGCCACCACTCCGTCGGCCAGCACCTCCCGCCAGTCGCCGGCCTCGAGGGTGAACAGCTCCTTGACCGTGCCCAGGAAGCCGGGCTCGGTGCGCACGGCGTCGGGAAGAACAAACGGCAGCGGCCGCTTGAGCAGCACCTTGGGGGCGCCCAGGCCGGCGGCCGCGGCGGCGTCCTCGGCCAGCGGGGCGTCGATCTCGTCGAAATAGAAGTTCTCCAGCAGCCGCAGGTGGCGCTTGTCGGCCCGGATCATCTCCTGCAGCCGTCTTCCGCGGCCTCCGGCCGGGGCGGCGCCGGCCTCGCCGGAGAGTTTGCCGCGGAGTTTCTCGAGGCGCTCCTGCATGCGCCGCAGGTTGTCCATCTCGCCGCGCAGGCGGCGCGCCTCGGCGACGGCGCCATCCAGGTCGGCGGTCAGCTTGTCCAGCTCCTGGCGGCCGGCGGCCAGGGCCGCGTCGCTGCCGGCCTGGCCGGAAGTTAGCGTCTCGATCTCGGCGGCCAAGGTTGCGGTTTCCTGCTGCTGTACCTGCTGGTCGAGCTCCGTCAGCAGGTGCTCCTTGGCGCGGATCTCCTGGTCGAGGCGCTGACGGGCCTTCTCGCGCTGCCCCAGCGCGTTGGCCGCGGCCGACTCCTCCGACTGCAGGGCGAAGAGCGCCTTCTTGAGGGCGGCTTCGCGCTCGTCCAGCCCGCGGCGCTTTTCGGCGAGCGCCGTTGCGGCCTCGTCCACTTCCGCCAGGCGGCGGCGCTCATCGCCGATCTGCCGGTTCAGGCCGTCGATCTCCTCCTGCAGGGCGGCGGTCCGCTTGTCCAGCTCGGCGATCTCTTCGCTGCCGCCGCGGATCAACTTCTCCAGCTCCACCATGCGCTGGCGCAGGAACTCCTGCCGCTGCTGTCCCTTCTCGCCCTCCTTCTCGGCGGTCAGGATCCGGTTGGCGATCTCGAACAGCCGCTGCTGCTCTTCCTTCAAGCCACGGTCCAGGTTCCAGCGCTGCTGCTCCAGCGCCAGCACGTCCTTCTCCTGGTCGGCGATGTCTCGCACCAGCAGCGTCTCCGCCTCCATCTGCTTGTTGATGCTCTCGCCGCTGGCCTCGAATTCGCGGTGATACTGGTCGTAGCGGCGCCGCAGCATCGTCTTGAGCAGGTCGTTCTTCTGGTTCTTCATGGCGCGGTAGCGGCGCGCATAGGCGACCTGGTTCTTCAGTTCCTTCAGCCGCGCGGACTTGTCGGTCAGCACCAGATCCAGGGTGTCGAGGTTCTGTTGGGCGATGACCAGCTTGGAGGCCGTCTCCTTCTTGCGCTCCAGGTACTGGGCGATGCCGGCTGCCTCCTCGATCAGGATGCGCCGCTCGGTCGGTTTGAGCGAGACCATCTTCTCGACGCTGCCCTGCTCGAAGATGAAGTAGTTGCGCTCGCCCACGCCGAGCTCGAACAGCTGGTCCTGGATGTCCTTGTTGCGGCAGAACTTCTCGTTGAGGATGTACTTGCTCTCTCCGGCGCGGAAGTAGCGGCGGGCGATGTAGAGGTCGCTGTCCCGGTTGGCGAAGGTGACGCCCACTTCGGTCATGCCCAGCGGCTTCTTGTTGGCGCTGCCGTTGAAGATCAGGTCCTCGTTGTTTTCGCCGCGCAGGTTTTTGATGCGTTGTTCGCCGAGCACCCACAGCACGGCATCGACCACGTTGCTCTTGCCGCAGCCGTTGGGGCCGATGACGGCGGTGATGCCGGGGTGAAACTGGACGACGGTCTTGTCCGGAAAGGATTTGAAACCGTGCAGTTCGAGCTTTTTCAGGAATACGTCCATCGGTGCGATACGGGCGGCCCGTCGTCCAGAAGATACCACAGATCGGGGCCCGTGTAAACCCGCGCCCGGCGGAGGGGCGCGCGGGTTCAGCCGGCCAGGGAAACCGGAGCCGGGGTGAAGGAAAGCGCGAAAACGGCCAGCGCCGCCAGGGCCAGCCAGCGCCGGCGACGGTCGAGGGGCTCGTGCTCGAAGACCGGCGGGTGGCGCACGCCGATCAGGGTCACCAGCAGGGCCCAGAGGAGCCAGCCGTTCCAGAAGAAGACCCCCAGCAGGAGCAGCGCCAGCACCGCCGCCACCCCGACCGGGTAGGCGCGCCGGCCCAGCACGGCGTAGAGGATGTGGCCGCCGTCCAGCTGGCCGACCGGGATCAGGTTGAAGGCGGTGGCCAGCAGACCGAACCAGCCGGCGAAAGCGACCGGGTGCACCAGCAGGTCGAGATGCGCCGCCGGCGCCCCCTTGATCAGCCGGGCCATCAGGCCGAAGAGCAACGGCTCGCCCAGCGTCAACCCGGCCGGTTCCGCGGCGCGCGGCACCAGCCTCGACAGGTGGATGCCGACGGCGATCACCGGCAGGGCGGCCAGGAACCCGGCCAGCGGCCCGGCCACGCCGACATCGAAGAGCACCCGTTTGGATGGAAAGGGCGACCGGATCTTGATGAACGCCCCGAACGTGCCGATCAGCGTCGGGGCCGGGACGAAGAAGGGAGGAGTCGCCGCCACGCCGTGTCGGCGGCAGGCGAAGTAGTGTCCGAGCTCGTGCAGCAGGAGGATCCCCAGCAGCGATAGGGCGTAGGGCAGGCCCTGCAGAAGCAAGCGCGGCTCGCTCCAGGGCGGCGGCGGCTCCACGGGGCCGCCGTGGGCGGCGAAAGAGAGCTGGTAGCCGGCGCCCAGGAAAACGGCGGTCAGCAGGGTCAGCAGGAAGAGGGCCCCGCTCAGGAACAGGCGCTGCCCTTCCGTTCGCGGAAAATTCAAGATTTCAGGGGCGAGGCGGGGGAAACGCTATTTGATGCAGGAGTTGGTGGGGCAGACCGACGCGCACTGCGGCTCATCGAAATGTCCTTTGCACTCCACGCACTTGCTGGCATCGATCTCGTAGTACTCTGCGCCCTGAGAGATGGCCTGGACGGGGCAGACGGCTTCGCAGGCGCCACAGCTGATGCAGGTGTCGATGATCTTAAGGGCCATTGTCGTCCTCCTTGAAAGGTCAGATTCTATAATGCCCGGCCCTGCTTGTCAACCGCCGGCGGGGCGGTTGACACCCCGGCGGCCAGGTCCTATAATCGGGCCTCGAAGGACGCACATGGTCAGGCACCCCGAAAGGTTCGCGGCGTGGATCCAGGGTTACCAGCCGATTCCGCAGGAGATCATCCGCCACCTGCCCGAGGTCGCCGGCCGCTCCTTCACCGAGATCAGCGCCTACCGGTATCTCCACACCCTGGCCCGCCTGGAGGCGGCACTGGACCTGCAGCCCGGAGACGCCCTGCTGGATGTGGGCTCCTTTCCCGGCGGCTGGCTCTGTTTGCTGCACGAATACTATGGGGGGCGCCTGCAGCTGCACTCGCTGGGTCTGAGCCACCCCCCCGAACTGGCCGCGCGCTTCGCCGCCGCCGGCGTCCGCGTCATCCCTTTCGACATCGACCCGCGCAACCCGGTGGCCGGGACCCGCGACCTCCCCTTCCCGATTCCCGCCGCCGCCTACCGGGCGATCACCTTTCTGGAGACGGTCGAGCATCTGTATGACCCTCTGCCCGCACTGCGGGCGTTGCGCCGCGCGCTGCAACCGGGCGGCGTGCTGCTGCTGACCACCGACAACCCCTACTGGTACGGCTTCGCCTGGCAGTCGCTGCGCGGCCGCCGCCACCCCTGGGGCCCGGTGCGCGAGAGCCACCTCTTCAACGCCAGCGACTGGCGGCCCCACGTCCGCCTCTACGACCTGGCGGACCTGGCCGAGGTGTGCCGGGCCGCCGGTTTTCGGGTGCTGGGCGGGGAAGAGTTCAACGACCGCATGGGGCAATACCGTGTCTCGGCCGGCCGCTGGCGGGCCGCCCGCAGCCTGCGCACGCTGCGCTACCGCCTGGCCGAGTCCGCCCTGCCGCGCCGCCTGGCCGGAAACCACGTCCTGCTGACGGCAGAACCGGAAAGCGAGCCCCCCGCAACCGGCTGACCTCCGCCCCCGGCGCCGGGCCGGCGCGGAGGCCTCACCCGGCGTGGCTATTCCAGCAGCGACTCGGCGAAGGCGATTCGCACGTTCTGGCTCTCCAGCCAGGGACGGGCGTCACGAAGCGCCTGCAAGGTGCTGGGGAAGGGGTGGCCGATGGCCAGCGCTTTGCCGTTCTGCCGGGCGAACCCGACCAGGCGGCGCAGCTGAGCGGTGGCGTGCGCGTGGTTCTGGACGTCGTCGAGGAAGACGTCGCGAAGCAGCGTTTTCACCCCGGCCTGGCGCGCCAAGGAGTAGCCCAGGGTGTCGGCGGCGGTCTTGGAGTCGATGAAGAAGAGGTGCTCACGGGCCAGCACCCGCAGCACCCGCTCCATGGGCTCGCGTCGCGAGGTGATGAGCGAGCCCATGTGATTGTTGACGCCGCGCGCCCAGGGAACGACCAGGCGGCCGATGCGTACCAGGCCGGCGATCTCTTCTTCGCTGGAGTCGGCCAGCACGAACTCGTCGCGGGGGTGGGCGTTGCCGTTGCTCTTGGATTCCATGGGCAGGTGGATGATGACCGGCAGGCCGGCATCGTGCAGGCGGCGCGCCTCGGCTTCGGCGTGGGGGGCCGAGGGGATGACGGCGCCGGTCAACGAAAGGTCGAGGGCCGCCAGCTGGTCGGCCACCCCGGCCGCGTAGCCGACGTCATCGATGATGATGGCCACTGCCGGCCGTCCCCCCGTCCGCGCCGCTGGCGGCGAAACGGGGCGGACCGGCTCGGGCCGCTGCGGCGCCGGCCGGCGCGGCTCCAGCGCGCGGCTGACCAGCAGGGCGTGGGTCTGGCGCCGGCCGAGAAACACCCGGTAGAGATACAGCTCCCGGTCGCTCAGCCGCTCCGCTTCGGTCAGGGTCAGCCGGCCGCCGGCCGCTCGCACCCCGTCTCCCAGGCGCTCGCGAAAGGCGGCGAAGCGGGATTCGGCCACGTCGGCCTTGACGTGGTAGACCCCCTGGCGATCGCGGAAATAGTCGTACTCCACCCCCTGCCGGTCCAGCAGGCGGAGCAGCGCCCGGTTCAGCTCCGCGGCCGGTTCCGCCTTGTGCTGCAGCCCGAACACGCGCTGGAAGATGAAGGAGTACTTGCCCTGGCGGAAGTCGAGGTATTCCAGCAGCATCACCGTCAGCAGCGCCACGGCGATGAACAGGCCGTAGAAGAAGGCCGGCGGCAGGCGGCCGTTGCGGCGGGCCCCGCCCCGGCGCGGTGCGCTCACCGCCCACCCCGGGCGGGACGCGTTATGGCGGTGAGGTGTCGGGGAGTCGGGTGCGGCATGGCCGGCGGTCTCCTTGCGGCAGATGCGGATTGTATCATCGTTTGCCCAGCCACTTCAAGGGATCCTCGGGCTTCAGCTCGTTGTGCACCCCGAAGAAAAGGCTCTTGCCGCCGAGCGGTCCGGATGAGCCGGCCATGGCGATGGCCTCGCCGGCGCGCACCGTGTCCTGCCGGTTCTTCAGGAAGCGGTCGCAGTGGCCGTACAGGGTGTGGAAGGAACGGGAGTGCTGGACGATGATCAGGTTGCCGTAGCCGCGGAAGTAGTCGGCGAAGACGATCTCGCCCGGCAGAACGGCGTGGACGATGTCCGACTGCAACGGGCGGATCTCGATGCCGGTATTGATGGTATAGGTGTCGAAGCGGGCGCTTTTCTGGCGACCGAAGCGCGAGGTGACCACCCCCTTCAACGGCCAGTCGAGCCGGCCTTTCAGGCGGGGGATGTCGGCGATGCTTTCGACGGCCGCCTGCGCCTTCTCCTCGACCAGCTGGTTGAGGTTCTCGGCCTCCTGGCGCAGCTCCTCCACCAGCCTCAGGTGCGAGTCGCGCTCGCGGTTGACGCCACGCAGGAAAGCCAGCTTTTCCTCCTTCAGCCGCACCATGCGCCGCAGCTTGGCGTCCTGCTCGCTTTTCAATCCCAGCAGCCGCTTCAGCTGCGACTCGATCTCGCCGCGCACCCGCGCCAGCTGGGCCATGTCGGCCTTCACCACCCGGATCTCTTCGGCCTTGTAGGAAACCAGCGAGGCCAGCAGCCGGTAGTTGCGGAACAGCTGGTCGAAGGAATCGATGTGGAAGAAGAGCCGCACGTAGCCGACGTCGCCCATCTTGTACAGGATGCGCACGATGCGCCGCAGGTTCTCGCGGGAGCGGCCGATGTGGGCCTCCAGCAGCTTCTCCTCGGCGCGCCTGCGGTTCACCTGGGCCTGCTTGTCCTGAACCAGGGCGGCCAGCTTGCGCAGTTCGACGATCACCGTCTCGCTCTCCAGCTCGATCCGGTACACTTCGTTGAGGATGGTCGACTTCTCCGACTTGATCGTCTCCAGCTTCGCGGTCAGCTCCTGGATACGCTGGTTGATGACCCGCAGCTGCTCGTCGTCGGCGCCCCGGCCGGCAGCGGCCAGCAGCAGCCCGGCCAGCAGCCATCGCATGCGGCGGTTCATCGGCTCACGACCCCTGGCGCGGGTGGAAACGCCGGTAGGTGCGCAGCAGGTCGGAATAGTCGAGGGCGGTGTACTTCTCGGTGGTGGCCAGGTTGGCGTGGCCGAGGAGTTCCTGGATGACCCGCAGGTTGGCGCCGCGCTGCAGCAGGTGCGAGGCGAAGGAGTGGCGGAACAGGTGCGGGTGGACACGGGTGGCGGAGGACGACAGCTGGCGGAACGTCTGCGCCAGGATCCGCTCCAGCGAGCGGGCGCTGAGCCGGCCGCCGCGGGCGTTGACCAGCACGGCGTCGCCGGCTGCCGGAAATCGCCTCTGCCGCTCGGCCAGGTACCGCCCGAGCAGCGCGCCGGCGGCGGCATGGAAGGGGACGATGCGCTCTTTGCGGCCCTTGCCCATGACCCGCAGCAGGCGTTCGCCCGGTCGCAGGTCGTCCCGGTTCAGCCCGGCCAGCTCCGACACGCGCAGCCCGGTGGCGTAGAGCAGCTCGAAGGCGGCCTTGTTGCGCAGGGCCAGGAAAGGCTCCTCCGGCAGCGCGTCCAGGAAGGCGGCCATCTCCGGCTCGCTCAGGGCCTGGGGCACCCGCTTTTCCAGCTTGGGCGTGGCAATGCCCTCCAGGGGGTTGTCGGCGCGCAGGCCGCTGGCCACGAGCCAGGCGTAGAAGGAACGCACGGCGTACACCTTGCGCGCCACGGTGGCCTTCTTGCGGCTGCGCAGGAAGACATGGGCAAGGAAGTCGCGCACGTGGCTGCGCTCGACGGGCAGGCGGCGTTCCCGGAAGTAGGCGAGAAACTGGCCGATGTCCTGGCGGTAGGCGCGCACGGTGTGCGGCGAGTAGCGGCGGATATCGGCCAGATACCCGGCATAGCGCTCTAGCAGCCGGAGTTCTTCATCCATTTTTCCAGGGAGTCGAGGGCCCTCTCGGCCTTCAGCTCCTTCTTGCGCTTCTTGTGGTGCATCCGCTCCAGGCCGTCGTCGGGCAGCAGCCCGAAGGAAAACTTGGTGGGCCGGAAATCCTTCCATCCGGCATGACTGATGGTGTGCAGCAGGGCGCCGCAGGCGCTGGCCGGAGGCGGCGGCGGCAGCTCGCGGCCGCCCAGCCGGGCGGCGACGAACCGTCCCGCCAGCAACCCGGAGCAGACCGACTCCACGTAGCCCTCGACCCCGGAGATCTGGCCGGCGAACCAGATGTGCGGCCGTGTGCGCGACTGGCCACGCTCGTTGAGGATCAGGGGGGCGTTGACGTAGGTGTTGCGGTGCATGCGCCCGTAGCGTTCGAACTCGGCGCGCTCCAGGCCCGGCAGCATGCGGAAGACCCGCTTCTGCTCTCCCCAGGTGAGCCGCGTCTGGAAGCCGACCAGCTGGAAGAAGTGGCGGTGCAGGTCGTCCTGCCTCAACTGGGCGACGGCGGCGGGGAGGCGGCCGCTGCGCGGATCGGTCAGGCCGACCGGCTTGAGCGGGCCGAAGGCCAGCGATTTCTCGCCGGAGCGGGCGATCTCCTCCACCGGCTGGCAGGCGTCGAAGAGGCGGTGGCGGTCGAACTCGTGCACTTCGGCGGTGGCCGCCGCCACCAGTTGGGCGACAAACTCCGCGTAGAGCCCTTCGTCGAGCGGGATGTTCCAGAAGTCGGCGCCCCCCTTCTCGTAGCGCGAGGCGGCGAACAGTTTCGTGAAATCGATGCTCTCGGCCCGGATGAGCGGGCAGGTGGCGTCGAAGAAGAAGAGATTTCGGCGCATGGTCACGCTGGTCAGGGCAGCGGCGAAGCGGGAGGAGGTGAGCGGGCCGGTGGCGATGACCAGCGGGCGGTCGCCAACCGGGATCTCGCACAGCTCCCGGCGGCTGACGCTCACCCCGGCCATGCCTCCCAGCTCGGCGTCGATGTACTCGGCCAGGCGCAGGCGGTCGACCGACAGGCTGTTTCCTGCCGGCACGGCGAAGCGCTCGGCCACCTGCAGGAAGAAGGACCCGAGCCGCCGCAGCTCCTCTTTCAGCAGGCCGGAAGCCGATGTCAGCTCGCGGGCGCCGAGCGAGTTGGAACAGACCATCTCGGCCAGAAAGCCGCTGCTGTGGGCCTCGGTCGCCACCAGCGGGCGCATCTCGACGAGCTCGACCGCGATGCCGCGGCGGGCCAGCTGAACCGCCGCTTCGACTCCGGCCAGGCCACCGCCTACGACGGTCACCGCCGGGGTCATTTCCCCCTCTGGATGTAGGTGCAGGCGGGATAGGCCGAGCAGCCCACAAAATAGCGCCTCGTCTTGCGCGAAAACCGCCGGGTCAGAGGCTGGCCGCACTGCGGGCAGGGCCCCAGGTCGGCGGCCGGCTCGTTCTCGATGTGCGTGCAGGCCGGGTATCCGGAGCAGCCGATGAAATAGTTGCGGGTCTTTCGCGAGTACCGGCGGACCAGCGGCTGCCCGCACTTGGGGCAGGCCTTCTCCAGGATCTCGCTCTTGACCGGCTCCAGACGGTCGTCGGCGCGCTCCGTGTAGGTGCAGCCGGGATAACCGCCGCAGCCGATGAACCAGCCTCGCGTCTTGTGGGAGTACTTGCGCAGCAGCGGCTGCCCGCACGTCGGGCACTCGCGTCCGACCGTCAGGTCGACCTTCTTGAGCCCCTTGACGCGCTCCAGGTCCTTTTCCAGCTTGCGCCAGAACGGATCGATGCCGCTCACCCAGTCGAGCTCTCCCGCCGACACCTGGTCCAGCTTCTTCTCCAGCTCGGCGGTGAAGCCGTAGTTCATGATGTCGGCGAAGTGCTCCTCCAGGTACTCGACCACGCGGATGCCCAGGCCGGTGGGCTGGAACTTCTTCTCCTCCAGCAGCACGTACTCCCGCTTGTTGAGCGTCTCGATGATTTTGGCGTAGGTCGAGGGGCGGCCGATGCCCTTCTCCTCCAACACCTTCACCAGCGACGCCTCGGTGTAGCGAGGCGGCGGTCGGGTGAAATTCTGCTTGGGATCGATCTGCTGCAGGCGCAGCGTCTCGCCCTGGGTCAGCGCCGGCAGCAGCGACGAGGACTCCTCGGTCGCCTCGCCCTCGACGTCCCCCTTGTCGGCCACCGGCTTGAGCACGCGCAGGAAGCCCTCGAACACGACCACCTCGCCCTTGGTCAGGAACAGGTAGTCGCCGTTGCGGACGTCGAACTGCGTCTCCTCGACCTGGGCCTCGGCCATCTGGGAGGCGAAGAAGCGGTCCCATACCAGCTGATAAATCCGGAACTGGGCCGGGTTGAGGTCCTTGCGCACGCTCTCGGGCGGATGGAAGGGGACGGAGGGGCGAATGCACTCGTGGGCGTCCTGGATCTTGGCCTTGGCCCGGAAGACGTTGGGCTTGGCCGGCAGGAAGGAGTCGCCGTGGTGCTGGCGGATGAAATCGCGGGCCGCGTCTGCGGCCTGGGAGGAGACGCGGTAGGAGTCGGTGCGCATGTAGGTGATGAGGCCGGTCGCCTCTTCGCCGCCGAGGCTGAGCCCCTCGTAGAGCTCCTGGGCCAGCTTCATCGTCTTTCGCACCGGGAACTTGAAGCGCCGGAACGCCTCCTGCTGCAGCGACGAGGTGATCAGCGGCGGCGGCGCCTTGCGCTTCCGATGCTTCTTCTGCACGCGGGCCAGCAGGTAGGGGTGGGCCTGCAGGTCGGCCAGCACCTTCTGGCAGTGCGCCTCGTCGGGGATGGTCAGCGCCTTGTCGCGGAACTTCTCCAGCCGGGCCGGGAAAACCGGCGGCTGCGAGCCGGCGACGCGGATGGTCACGCTCCAGTACTCTTCGGCGGTGAAGGCGAGGATCTCCTTCTCGCGCTCGACGATCAGCTTCAGGGCGATCGACTGCACGCGGCCCGCCGACAAGGGGCCGCCGATCTTGCGCTGCAGGATCGGGCTGATCTTGTAGCCGGCCAGCCGGTCCAGGAGCCGCCGCAGCTGCTGCGAATCGACCTTGTTCATGTCGATCGGCAGCGGGTGCTCGACGGCCTCCAGGATGGAGCCGCGCGTGATCTCGTTGAACAGGATGCGGCGGATGTCGTCGTTGTCCTCTCGCAGAATCTCCTGCAGGTGGAAGGCGATGGCCTCTCCCTCGCGGTCGGGGTCGGAGGCCAGCAGGATGCAGGCGCAGCGGCGGGCCAGCTTCTTGAGGTCCTGGATGACCTTGCGCTTCTCCGCCAGCACCTCGTAGAACGGCTTGTAGTTGTTCTTGAGGTCGATGCCCAGCACCCGCGGCGGAAGGTCCCGCACGTGCCCCATGGACGAGCTGACCACGTACTCGCCGCCCAGATACTTGGAGATGGTCTGCGACTTGGCCGGCGACTCGACGATGATCAGCGTTTTTCGGCTCATGGTCCGGCGCGGCGGTAACCGCCGCCTTCCTCCTGCAGAACGTTCTTCAACACCATGCCCATCAGCAGGGTGATCACTTCGGGGGTGGAGCGCTCCAGCGCCTCCACGAAATAATCCACACTCTTTACTCCATTTTCCCCCAGCAAGTCAAGCACATGCCGCTCGGCCGGCTCCAGCCCGGTTGCCGCCGGCGCCGGGGACGGCGCCGGCTGAAGGCCGAACTCCTCCAGAATGTCGGCGGCGCGAATCACCGGCTTGGCCCCCTGCTGCAGCAGGGTGTGGGTGCCCTCGGAGAGCGGAGAATCGATCCGCCCCGGCACCGCCAGCACGTCGCGGTCGCACTCGACGGCCAGCCGGGCGGTGATGAGCGAGCCGCTGGCCCGGGCCGCCTCGACAACCAGCACCGCACGCGCCAGCCCGGCGATGATGCGGTTGCGCACCGGGAACAGGTGCGGCCGTGGCACGACCTGAAGCGGGAACTCCGTCACCACCGCCCCGCGCTCGGCCAACCGCCCGGTCAGGCTGCGGTTGCCCGGCGGGTAGAGGTGCAGGAGGCCGCCGGCGTTGACGCCCACCGTCGGCCCTCCCTCGCGCAGGGCGATCTCGTGCGCCAGCGCGTCGATGCCGTAGGCCATGCCCGAGACGATCGTGAGCCCGGCCCGGCTCACATCCGGCAGCAGCCGTTCGGCGGCCATGCGGCCGTAGGCGCTGCAGCGCCGCGATCCGACCACCGCCAGCTTGTCCCCGGCCATCAGCTCGGCTCGGCCGGCGACGTAGAGGACGTCGGGCGGATCGTAGATCTCCGCCAGCCTCGGGGGATAGCCCGGGTCGCCGCGGAAGAGGAGAGAGAAGCCGTGGCGCCGGGCCTCCTCCGACTCCGCCTCGCCGGCTCCCGGCCCCATCTTCCGCACCCGCTGCACCTCGGAGGAGGAGAACCCGAATCGCTCCAGCCGGGCGCCGGGCAGCGAGAAAAACCCGGCGGGGGAAACGCCGGCGGCGAAGAGGCGGCGCCGGGCACCGGGATTGTGAAAGGTCAGCAGGTGAAAGGCGATGCGCTGCAGCCGGTCGCCACCGGCATCAGCCATTGCCTTCCAGTTTCTTCTTCAGGTTTTCGGAGGGGATGAACTTGATGACCCGCGTGGGCGGGATGACCATGGGCTGGCGCGTGACCGGGTTGATGACCCGCTTTTTCTGCTTGCTCTTGACCAGCAGCGTCCCGAAGCGCGACAAGACGACCTTCTGGTTCTTTCCCAGCCGTTCGCTGACGACCTCTATGAACATCTCGATGAAATTGTACGCCTCGTATTTCTTGAGCGACATCTTGCGGGCGACTTCCTCGGCCAGCTGCTTCTTGTTCATGGCGGCCTCCTTGGCAAGCTGGAATTAACACAGTGAAAAAAAAAAGTCAATACTGTTGTAGCTTTCGGAGTTTTTTTTCGACGAAATCACCTTCCAGCGGGCTTTTCGCCAGGCAGTCTCAGCGAAAAACGAATAGCAACGCGGCTCCGGCGACCGCGATCAGGGTGCCGGCGATGGCCCTCCGGGTGACCGGCTCGGACAGAAAAAAGTGGGCGACCGGCAGCAGGATGACCGGCGACAGGGCCATCAGTGTAGCCGCCACGCCGAGGGCGGCGTGGGCGACGGCATAGAGCGAGAGGGCCACCCCCAGCACCGGCCCCAGGAAAGAGCCGCCGAGGACCTGCCGCAACAGGATACGGTCGCGCAGGGAGGCGAAATCGGCGCCCAGCCGACCCTGCAGCAGCGCCAGCAGGCCCATCAGTCCCGTCGCCGCCGTCAGCCGTATGAGGTTGGCGGAAACGGGTGAAAATCCCCCGGCCATGCCGATCTTGGAGAAGAGCAGCCCCGCCGCCTGGCCGAGCGCTCCGCCCACGCCGAGCAGGACCCCCGGCAGCGGGTGGGGACGCTTCGCCTCTCCCGTGCCGGAGCCGGCGGCGATGACCCAGAAGATCCCGGCCACGGTCAGGGTGACCGCCCCCAGGCGCAGGGCGCCGAGGACCTCCCCCAGGAATACCCAACCCAGCAGGGCGCTGAAGATCGGCGTCAGGGTCATCAGCAGCATGGAGAGCCGGGCGCCGAGCCGCACCAGCGCCTCGAAGAGCATGGCATCTCCAAGGACGAAGCCGACGACTCCCGACAGGCCGAGCCAGGCCAGGCGTTTCCCGCCGGCGGAGAACGGGAAAAGCGCTCCGGCCAGGAGCGCATGCAAGCCCAGCAGCGCCAGCCAGGCCACCCACAGGCGGACGTGATTGACCACCCGCGCCCCGGCCCGCCGCCCCGCCAGGCTGAATAAGACCGAGCTCCCGGACCAGCAGAGGGCGGTCAGCAGGGCGGCCAGCTCGCCGCCGTAGCCGCTCATGTTGGACCCCGGCGGTTGCTCACGGGTCTACCTCGCCGCCCTCTCCGGGGAACCAGCAGTTCTCGTAGAAATCCTCGTGGAACGACGAATAGTTGGCCGTGCTCGGCACCCGGCGGATGTCCTCGGGCGAATTCACCAGGTAGACCTTGTAGCGCTCGAGGGAGTCGAAGTTGATCGGGCCGGCGACGTGATCGTTCTTGATCCAGACGGCGAAATACTCGAATTTTTTCAGGTGGGCGGTCACGTCGGCCGGCAGCCGGGCGGTCTTCATCTCCACCCGCCCCCCGGTGCGGACGAGCCCGGAGATGCGGCCGACCGACAGCGGAAAGCCGCTAGCGTCGGCGTAGGTGGCTTCGTAGAGCGGGTCGAAGCAGGCCCAGCGCCGGCGCGACGGCAGGTAGACCTCGCAGACCTCGTGGTCGACGAGGGTCATGTAGCGCGCCCGGAAGCCGAGGCTTTGCATGGCCTGCACGAACACGTAGCAGTACTGCGCGCAGAACCCCCCCGTGCGCCCGGCGCGGATCCGCTTCAGGATCTCGCGGGCGTCGATGGGCGGATAGGGATCGGGACGCCCCGGTTCCCACTGCCGGCGCGTCCACGCCAGCAGCCGGCAGGCGGCGTCGAAATCGTCCCGGCAGCCGGCGATCTGCGCATCCAGCTTCTCCTCGCGGCGCAAGGCCGCCAGGGTCTGCGGCGTGTCGTAGCTGAAACAGTAGCGCCGCCGCTGCTTCTCCCGCGCGGTGAAGGAGGGCACGGCCAGCGGCCGGCTGCGCCGGCCGCGATTCAGCAACGGCCCGGTGTCGCGCCGGCCATAGACGGAAACCTGGCCGGCCAGGTAGGCGACCACGGCGGTGACCACGATTGCAGCCAGAAACGCGACCCCCCCGGCGACCCGGAGTGGCCACTTGCGGGATCCCATCTTTTTTCCTCCGCAGCGTCCGCCCCCGGCAGGATTCGACCCGGGGGTAGCCGTCATGGTAGCAGGAGAGCGGCTTCCCCGCAATCCCCGCGCCCAACTTGACTTGGCCGGCCCCGGCGTGCCAGAATGCATGAATGAGCGCAATGGTCAACCTGGTCCGGTCGCACCCGGGCGAAAGCGATGAAGAGCTGAGCGCCCGCCTCGGCCGGGCCCTCCACGAGTCGGGCAGCCTGGACTTCGTCCGCGACGGCGACATGGTCGCCCTGAAGTCCCACTTCGGCGAGGAGGGCGGGGACGGTTGGGTGCGCCCGCAATACCTGCGCATGCTGGGCGAGCGGGTTCGCTCCCGCGGCGGACGCCCGTTTCTCACCGAAACCTCCACCCTCTACAAGGGCCGGCGCAGCGACGCCCTGGCCCACTTCGAACTGGCCCAGGAGCACGGCTTCGGCTGGGAGGCCACCGGCCTGCCCCTGGTGATGGCCGACGGGCTGCAGGGAGACGACGAGCGGCAACTGCCGGTTCCCGGCGGCCAGCTCTACCAGCGGGTCAACATCGCCGCCCTGTTTGCCCGCATCCAGGGCCTGCTGCTGGTGTCGCACTTCACCGGCCATCTGGCCACCGGCTTCGGCGCCGCCCTGAAGAACCTGGGCATGGGATGTGCCTCGCGTCGCGGCAAGCTCGCCCAGCATTCCACCTCCAAGCCGTCCGTGAAACGCAAGAAGTGTACCGCCTGCGGGACCTGCCTGGCCTGGTGCCCGCAGAACGCGATCCGCATGGACGGTGAGGCGGCGCGCATCGACACGGCCCGCTGCATCGGCTGCGGCGAGTGCCTGGCGGTCTGCCGCTTCGACGCCATCGGATACAACTGGTCGGAGACCTACGAGCAGCTGCAGCGGAAGATCGTCGAGCACGCCTGGGCGCTCTGCCACCTGCTGGCCGATCGCCTCCTGGCCGTCACCTTCCTCACCCGCATCACCCGCGACTGCGACTGCATGGGCCGGCACGAACCGATTGCGGCCGACATCGGCGTGCTGTTCGGCCGTGACGCCGTGGCCATCGACGCCGCCGCCGTGGACCTGCTGCAAGCGGCCACCGGCAAGCCGCTGGCCGGGCTGACGTTCGACATCCCCTGGAAGGCGCAATTCGACCATGCCCGGGCCATCGGCTTCGGCGACGGCGCCTACGAGCTCCGAGAATGGGCGCCATGACCGGCCCCTTGACGATTGAAAAATCGGTTTCCCTGTGTTATAAAGAATTGCTCATTCCCGCGAGGTGAAGAAATGAAGATTGAAAAGAGAAAGAAAGGCGCCGTGACCATCCTGGATCTCAAGGGCAAGATACTCTTCGGCGACGGCATCGAGGAGCTGCGCGAGGCGATCAACACCGCCATCAAGGCGGACGAAAAATCCCTGCTGCTCAACTTTGCCGAGGTTCCTTACCTCGACTCCACCGGCCTGGGCGAGGTGGTGCGTTCCTACTCCACCATGCGCTCCAAGGGGGGCGCGGTCAAGATCGTCAACCTGACCCACAAGGTGAAGGACCTGCTCTCGGTGACCAAGCTGATCACCGTGTTTGAAACCTACGAAAACGAAGACGACGCCGTAAAAAGCTTCAAATAACCCGGACGGTATCCGTCGCCCGGCACGGCCAGGCCGCGGGCCGCAACGGCCTGGCGGCTGCCGGCACGGCGGAACCCAGCTGGAATGTGCGGCATCTGCGGATTCCTGGAAAACGGCCCTCCGGCCGACGCCGAAATTCTGCAACGGATGAGCAGCCGCCTCGTGCACCGGGGCCCCGATGAAGCCGGCGAGTGGCGTTCCGGGCCCATCGGCCTGGCCACGCGCCGCCTCCGCATCATCGATGCCGCCTCCGGTCACCAGCCGCTGACATCGCACGGCGGCTCCTGCGTCATCGCCTACAACGGCGAGGTCTACAATTTTCCCGAATTGCGCCGGGAGCTGGAAACGCGCGGAGTCGCCTTCCGCACCCGCAGCGACACCGAGGTCGTCGTCAACCTCTACGAACAGCATGGACTGGCTTTCGTGCACCGGCTGCGCGGCATGTTCGCGTTGGCCATCTGGGACCGGCACCGGCGGCGGCTGGTGCTGGCGCGCGATCCGCTCGGCAAGAAGCCCCTGTACTACAGCCAAACGGAAAACGGAACGCTGGTGTTCGCCTCGGAGATCAAGGCGCTGCTCCCCTACCCCGGCGTCGCCCGGGACATCGACGCCGACGCCCTCGACCTGTTTCTGACCCTCGAGTACGTGCCGGCCCCGCGCTCCATTTTCCGATCCGTATGCAAGCTGCCCCCGGGCCACCTGCTGGTCTGCGAAGCCGAGCGGCCGCCGCACCTCTCGCGTTACTGGGACATTCCGGCCCGCGAGCGGAGCGCGCCTCCGGCCCAGCTGCGCGAGGAGTTCCTGGCCCTGCTCTCCGAGTCGGTCCGCCTGCGCCTGGTGGCGGACGTGCCCCTGGGGGCCTTCCTCTCCGGCGGCATCGATTCCAGCGCCGTGGTGGCGATGATGGCCCGGCACAGCGGAGAGCCGGTGCGGACTTTCTCCGTGGGCTTCGACGATCGGTCCTACAACGAGCTGCCCCACGCCCGTCGGGTGGCGCGCCGGTTCGCCACCCGTCACGAAGAACGGGTTCTGCGCCCCGACATCCGCCTCCTGGTCGAGGAGCTGGCCGGGGTGCTCGACGAGCCATTGGCCGACGTCTCCCTCTACCCGACCTACCTCGTCTCCCGCACCGCCCGCCAGCAGGTCACCGTGGCCCTCTCCGGCGATGGCGGCGACGAGCTGTTCGGCGGCTACGAGCACTACCTGGCCCAGAAGGCGGCGCGCCTGGCCGATCTCGCCCCGGCGCGGCCGCTGGCCCGCCGCCTGCCGCGGTTGGCGGCGCTCCTGCCCCCGAACCGCCTGAAGAAGGGGCTGGCCAACCGCCTCCGCCGCTTCGGGGAGGGGTTCGCCCACGATCCCGCCAATCGCCACCTGCGCTGGATGATCCACCTGGACGCGGCCATGAAGCGGCAGCTCTACGCGCCGGATTTCCTCCAGCCGCGCTTCCTGGACGAGCTCTGCGAGCGCCCGCCGTTCTCCGCCCATTTCGCCGCCAGCCGCCAGTTCACCGGACTGAACCAGGACCTCTACCTGGACGTCAAGACCTACCTGTGCGACGACATCATGGCCAAGGTCGACCGCATGAGCATGGCCGCCTCGCTGGAGACCCGGGCGCCGCTCTTGGACGTGCGCCTCGTCGAGTTCGCCTTTTCGCTGCCGGCCGAGATGAAGATCCGCGGTCACACCGGCAAGTGGCTGCTCAAGGACGCCCTGGAGGGCCTGCTGCCGCGCGAGACCATCCGGCGACGCAAGGAGGGATTCTCCTTCCCGATGAAAACCTGGTTGCGCGGCGAGCTGAAGGAGCTGATGCGCGACACGCTGTCGGAATCCCGCCTCCGCGCCCACGGACTGTTCAACCCCGGCACCGTCCGCCAGTGGATGTGGGAGCACCTGCATGGAACGCGCGACCATAGCCACCGCCTCTGGCCGCTCATCGTCTTTCATCTCTGGCGGGACCGGTATGCCGCCTGAAGCGCCCGCGGCCACGCCCTGAGATGGATCCGCTGCTGCAGGCCCTCCTCATCGTGCTGCCGGCCGTTTTCCTGGCCGGAGTCGTCGACTCCATGGCCGGAGGCGGCGGGTTGCTGTCGGTGCCGGCCTACATGGCCGCCGGCCTCCCCCCGCACATGGTGCTCGGCACCAACAAACTTTCCTCCTCGGTGGGCACCCTCTTCGCCACCCTGCGCTACCACCAGGGACGGCTCATCGACGGCCGCGTCGCCCTGCTCAGCGCCGCCACCGCCATGGCCGGAGCCATCGCCGGCTCCCGCGCCGTCCTGCTGGTCAACCCCGGCTTCCTGCGGTACCTGCTGGTGGTGCTGATCCCGTTGATGACGATATTCACCCTGGTCAACCAGTCGCTGGGGAGACACAACCGCTCGCACCACCTGGCGCCCGGGCACAAGTACGGCGGGGCGGCGCTGGCCGGCCTGTTGATCGGCTTCTACGACGGCTTCTACGGCCCGGGAACCGGCACCTTCCTGATCCTCTTCTACACCCTTTCCCTGAAATACGATTTCGTCACCGCCAACGCCAACACCAAGGTGGTCAACCTGGCCTCCAACCTCGGGGCGGTGGCCGTCTTCATCGCCAAGGGCCAGGTGCTCTACCTGGTCGGCCTTCCGGCCATGGCCGCCGGCGTGGCCGGAAACCTGCTCGGCGCCCAGCTGGTGCTGAAGCGCGGCAACCGGGTTATCCGGCCGATCTTCGTCGGCGTGCTGCTGGTGCTCTTCGCCAAAATCGTCTTCGACCTGCTCAGCGGCCGCTGAGGCGGAGCTCTTCGCCGCGCAGGGAGTGGGGGCCGGCCGAGGTGACGCGCACCCGGACGAAGGTTCCCGGCGGCGTGCTCCCGGCAACATTCACCACCCGGTAGCTCTCGGTGCGCCCCACCATCTCGCCGGCGCGCCGCGGGTGCGGGGCGGTCACCAGCACCTCGATGGTCTGGCCGACCAGGCGCATGTTGTTGGCCAGCTGGATGGCCGCCTGCCGCTCCTGCAGCCGCCGCAACCGTTCCTTCTTCACGCCCGCCGCGACACGGTCATCCAGGACGCTGGCCCTCGTGTGCCGCCGCGGCGAGTAGAGGAATGAGAAGACCGATTCATACTGCACCCGGTCCAGCAGCGACAGGGTGAGGGCGAAATCACGCTCGCCTTCGCCCGGAAACCCGACGATGAAATCGGACGAGAAGGCCATCTCCGGCATGGCGCGGCGGAAGGCGGCGATGATTTTCAAGTAACCGCTGCGCGTGTAGGTGCGCGCCATGGCCTTCAGCATCCGGCTGGAACCGGACTGGGCCGGGAAGTGGATGTGCCGCGCCAGGGAGCGGTGGCCGGCCATGACCTCCACCAGCCGCGGATCGTGGTACCCGGGGTAGGAGGTGATGAAGCGGATCCAGCGCATGCCGGACGCTTGCGCCAGGCGCGCCAGCAGACCGGGAAAGGTCTCGGCCGCGGTTGGGTCGCGCCACGCGTTGACGTTCTGGCCCAGCAGCACGAGCTCCGCGTAGCCCTGGCGGCCCAGCGCCTCCGCCTCGGCCAGGATCGCCGCCAGCGGCCGGTACTTCTCGCGGCCGCGGGTGAAGGGCACGATGCAGTAGGAGCAGAAATTGTCGCAGCCCTCCATGATCGACAGGAAGGCGGTGACGGAGCTCTCGCGCGCCGCGGCCACCGGGGCCACTTCCTGCCAGCGGCGGCTGAACTGCAGGGCGGACCCGCCGCGCGTTCCGGCCAGCACCGCGTCGGCGATCTCTCCCAGGCGGTGCAGCTGGTCCGGGCCGACCAGGAAATCGATGCGCCCGCCGCGCAGGGCGCCCTGGCGCTCCGCCTGGGCCACACAACCGGCCAGGATCACCCGGCAGCCGGGCGGCAGCTGCCCGATGTAGGAGAAGATCTTCTCCTGCGCCTTCTGCCGCACGGCGCAGGAGTTGACCACGACCAGATCGGCCTGCGCTTCCGTAACCACCGGCCGCAGGCCGCGCGCCAGGAGCAGGGTGCGCATCTTCTCCGAGTCGTTCACGTTCATCTGGCAGCCGAAGGTGCGGATGAAGAAGGTCACGCCCGGTTCTTCTCGAGCAGCCGGGAGGCCGCCCGCAGCACGTCCTCGTGGACGGCGCTGCCGGCCATCATCCGGGCGATCTCCCGCACCCGCCCCGCCTCGTCGAGCCGCTCGGCCGTGCTGAAGGTCTGGCCGCGGCGGAACTCCTTGCTGATCAGGAAGTGCCGATCGGCGAAGGAGGCGATCTGGGGCAGGTGGGTGATGCAGATCACCTGGTGGTCGTGGGCGATGCGCCTCAACTTCTCACCGACGAACTCGGCCGTCTTGCCGCCGATGCCGGCGTCGATCTCGTCGAAGATGTAGGTGGTCGCCGCCTCCTCGCGCAGGATCGACTTCAGCACCAGCATGAGGCGCGACAGCTCGCCGCCGGAGGCCACCTCCTTCAGGCGGCCGGGAGGCTGGCCGGGGTTGGAGGAGAAGTAGAACTCGATGCGGTCGCAGCCGGTCTCTGCGACCGTTTCCGGCTGCGGCTCGACTTCTCCCAGGCGAACCTCGAAGACCGCCTTCTTCATCTCCAGCAGGACGAGCTCCTTGACGATCAGGTCGGCGAGGTTCACGCCCGCCTCCTGCCGCCGCCGCCGCAGCTCCTCGTGGAGGCGGCGATAGTCGTTCAGCGCCGTTTCGATCTCGCGGGCCTTCTCCTCCTGGCTGATGTCGAGCCGCTCCAGCTGGCCACACTCCAGGCGCATCTCATCGGCCTTATCCAGGACGGCGTCGAATCCGAGTTTGAACCGGGCCTTCAGCCGATTGATCCGCCCCAGGCGCCCCTCCAGGTCGTTCAGTTCCCCCGGGTCGCATTCGATTCCGGTGGTCAGCGCCTGCAGCTGGGCCATGGCCTCGGGGATGAGAGCCGCCAGGCGCGAGAGTTCCTCGTGCCAGGGGGCAAAATCGGCGAACAGGCCGGCCAGGTACTCGGAGTGGGCGCGGTTGCGGGCCAGGGTGTTGTACACCGAGCTGTCGGCGCCGTACAGCTCCTGTTCCATGGCGTCCACCCGGGCGCGGATGGTCTCCGCCTGGGAGAGCAGCTTCTGCCGCTCCAGCAGGACCGCCTCCTCCCCGCGGCTCAGGCCGAGGCCGTCGATCTCCTGGAGCTGGAAACGCAGGTAGTCCAGCCGCTCGGCCGCCTGCCGCCCCTGTGCCTGCAGCGCCGCCAGTCCGGCCTGCGCCTCGCGCAGGCGGCGGAAGACAACCGCGAGTTCGGCCAGCAGCGGCCCGTTGCCGGCGAAGGCGTCGAGGTAGACCTGGTGGTTGGCCGCGTCGAGGAGGAACACGTGGTCGCGCTGCCCGTAGATGGTGAGCCGGGCGGCGGCCCGCTCCAGGAGCTGCCCGATGGGCGCCAAGGTCCCGTCGACGAAGGCCAGCGACTTGCTCCCCGTGACCTCGCGCCGCAGGCACAGCTCCTCGTCGCCCCGGCTGAAAAGGGCCTCCACGGCCAGCCGCTCGCTGCCGCTGCGGATCAAGCCGGACGGGGCTCGCTTGTTCAGCAGCAGCTGGATGGCGTCGATGAGGATGGATTTTCCGGCGCCGGTTTCGCCGGTGAAGACGTTCAGGCCCGGAGCGAAGTCGAGCTCGCTCCGGGAGACCACGGCCAGGTTCTCGACCGTCAGGTAGGAGAGCATCAGCCGACCGCCCCTGCCGCGGGCGGCATCCGTTTCCGTTCAGAACACATAGGCAAATGTCGCCTGCAGCCCGAACCGGGAAACGAAACTGCCCTCGACGCCCACTTCCCAGTCGTCGCCCACGTCGACGCGCACCCCGACCAGCGGTCCCAGCGCCTTCGCCTGTCGGAAGTCGACCCGCTGCTCGCCGGACGTGGATTCCTCCCGCACCGTGCCCCGCAGCCTCCCGGCAAGCAGTCGCAGCCGCACCCCGGCATAGGGAAGAACCCCGGAGAGCCCGGAATAGACGGCCAAGCCGTCGACCGTGATCACCCGCCAGCGGGCGGCGACGCCGGTCCCTCCCCCCTCTCCGGGTGGTTCTGGCGGCCATTCACGGCGCTTCCCGTTCAGATGCACGAAATCCAGCCGCCCCAGAAACTCGAAGGAACCGGAAGTCAGCGGCCCCACCGCGGCCCCGAGGCCGAGAGCCACCCCCTGGAACTTGTCCCGGTCGACCCGCAGCGGCGGCGTCAGGGAGGCGAGATCGACCGCCTCCGTGGCATAGGCCATGTTCCAGCCAGCCTGCAGGCTCACGGTGAGCCAGTCCAGCGGCTCGAGGGCCAGCTGGGCCAGGACCATCGTCACCCGCACCCGGTTCGGGGCCTGGTTCGCGACGGTTCGGCAGGAGGCGTCGAGATAGCCGAAGCGCACCCCGGCCTGCGGGTTCAGGGCGGAGAGATCCCCGGCCACCGCAGTCGCCGACAGCAGCGCCAGGGCCACCGCCAACCGGAACGATTCCGAACCGACGCGCACGCATCCCCTCCCGGAAAACTCGAATATACCCATTCGCAGCGGTGGTGTCAACGGTGGGGCGGCGGAGGTGGGCCCGTGCGCCGCCGCCATCCCGGCCACCAGGCAGCCGACCAGGCCAGCAGCCCGAACAACGAGAGGACGGCGCCGGCACGAAACATTCGGTCATCGTAGTCCAGTTGGATGCGGCTCGTGCCGGCCGGGATCTCGACGGCCTGGAAACCGACGTTGGCCCGCCACACCGACGCCCGCCGGCCGTTCACGGTGGCCCGCCAGGCGGGATAGTGGGACTGGGCGATCACGGCCAGCGCCGGCGCTTCCGCCGCGGCGGTGAAGCGGAGCCGATGAACCGAGATCTGCTGGTCGCTGATGGATACCGGCTGCGGGCCGCGGGCGAGCAGCCGTCCGGCCGCGGCGACCGGCAGGAGCACCTGCCGGCGGGGATCGAAGCCGGGCTCCAGAAGAAGGCCCAGGGCGGCCTCGTCGGAGACAAAAACCGGCTGCTGGCCTGCGGAGACCCAGCCCATGGCGCCATCACGGGAGACGAACCGCTCCGGCCGGTCGGGGAGCGAAACCTGTGTCACGGCGAGAAAATCGAGCAGCCCGGCCGCTGCCGGCGAAAGCGGCGCCGGTCGGGCGTAGAGCGCCGATACGACCCGGAAGGAGTCGCCCGGGTACAGGGAGAAGAAGCCGTCGACCTTGGGAATGCCATCGAGCAGGTTGAGGTTGGCGAACAGGCCGGCCCGCTTGAAGGAGCAATGGCGCTCCCGGTCGGGCAGGTGGAGCCGGCTCAGCGTCGCCAGCGCCAACGGGTCGACCAGCGCCCGCGACGTGCCCAGACGCGGAGCGGAATCCGCCGGGCGTGGCCGCGGGGCCAGGGCCGCGGCAGGAACGACCGGAGTGTAATCGGGCAGGTGGCTGCGCATGTCGACCCAGACCAGCACGAGGCAAGCCGCCAGCAGCAGGCCACTGCGACGCGACGGCCCGGCGCGGTGGGCGAGAAAGAAGAGTCCGAGCACCGCCCCCACCAGCAGCAGCCGCCCCAGCCCGTTGGCAAGCAACCGCCGGCCCGTCACCCCCGCTTCCGCCAGGCGGAGGGAAACGACCAACAGACCGACGACCAGCCCGCCCGAGGCCAGCGCCAGGAAGGCGGTGGATCGCCAGCGCCGGGTCCACGGCGCCGTTCCCGGCGACAACCCGGCAAAGGCGTGGGCGGCAAGCAGCGGCAGGCAGAAGGTTGTCACCACGACCCATTTGACCGGAAAGCGCACCCACCCCAAAAGCCCGCTGGCCTGGCGCAGCCAGCGGTAGACGAGGCCGTTGTCTCCCAGGGCCAGCACCAGGCCGGCCACCGCCACGATCGCCAGCCCGCGCACAACCAGCCGCCGGTTGCTCGCGGCGGCCACCAGGGCCAGCACCAGCAGCGGCAAGCTGACGTAGTAGGAAGAGGTCCAGAATTGCCCGGGCTGGGAGAGGATTCCGGGGGCGCCCTCGCGCATGGCGAAGGCGGGGAGGAAGAAGTTGGCCAGCCCGGAGAGCGGCATCGCCCAGCTGGAAGCGCTGAAGCCCGCGTTCCGGTTGGCGTGGCGAAGAAAGTCGAGAAAGGGCAGGAGCTGGGCCGCCGCGATCAGCGCCACCCCGGCGAAGGTCAAGGCGGCCGCCCCCAGCCTTCGCCATGCCTCGCGCCAGGCGCCCGAATCCGCCAGCAGCAGCACGATCCCGACCAGCCAGGTGAAGAAGGTGATCTCCGGCGCGCCGCACAGCATCTGCATGGCGCCGGCGGCGATCGCGGCCAGCACCGCCCGCCGGCGTCGAGACGCCGCGCCTTGCAGGGCCAGCACCACCCAGGGCATCCAGCCGAGGCCGGCCATGTTGTTGGGCCACATCAGGGAATGCTCCAGCAGCCCGCTGAAGGCAAATCCGCAGCCGGCGAGCGCGGCGGCCGCCGGGCAGCCCGCCAGCCGCCGGGCCAGCAGGAACATGCCCACGCCGGCCAGCACCTGGTGCAGCAGCACGAACAGGTTGAGGGACCAGGGAAGGGGCAGGAGCACGAAGAAGGCCGACCCGGGATAGAGGGCCATCGTGTTCCATTGCGCCAGGAACGGCAGTCCGCAGTTGCTGAATGGGTTCCAGAGGGGGATTTGCCCCGCCCCCAGGCTCTCTTTGAGGTAGTGGGCGAGCGGGTATCCAAAGTTCATGAAATCCCGGAAATAGAACGTGCCGAGGCCGGTGGCCACGTCGCCATGGCTCGCCAGGACCAGCACGCAGACGAAGGCCAGGAAGCGGGGCGGGGTGACCCAGGAAAACGGTCCCGAAGCTGGCATGCCCCTGAGGTTTTCCACGATTCATTATAGCCGGGACGAGGTTCGGGCTGCAACCGGCGCTTGGCCGCGGGAATGACAAATTTTGTCAAATTGGGTGCCGTTTTTTTTCATTTCCGGCGTGTGCTCCCCCGGAAACAGCGGTCGGATGGTCCTCATGATCTGGCACGCGACTTGCTTCCCTGAAAGTGCGCATTCCAAAAAAAAGGAGGAATGGATGAATAAAAAAGGTTTTACGCTCATCGAGTTGCTGATCGTCGTGGCCATCATCGGCATCGTCGCGGCGATCGCCATCCCCAACCTGCTGACGGCCCTGCAGAAAGGCAAGCAGAAGTCGACCATGGGCGACATGAAGTCCATCGGCACGGCGGTCGAGAACTACATGACCGACATGGCCTTCGCTCCCGCCCAGATGCCCACCAACACCGACGCCTGGTTCGTGCCCTTCTACATCAAGAGCCTGCCCCCCCGCGACGGTTGGGGTTTCGGGTGGAACTACGCCCGTGACGCCCAGATGGACATCTACTCCATCGGTTCCGGCGCCCGCGGCGGCACGTTTGTGGGCTGGGCCAACGCGGGTGACTATCTGTGCACCTCGCTGCCCGACTTCACCAACGACATCATCTTCTCCAACGGCCAGTTCACCTACGGCCCGAGAGTCAAGCAGTAAGCTCAGCTGGATGAAGAAAGGCGGCTGGATTCTGTTTCCAGCCGCCTTTTTTTTTGCTCTCAATTTCGCCGGCGCCGGCTCCCGCTCCCCCTTCCTGCGGCAGCTGGCCTACGGCCTGCTGCTGCTCCTGCTGTTCTCCATTCTGCGGCGCGTCGCCTTGGCGCGCATCCTGCCGCCCCTGGTGGCCGGCACCGCCGCGATCCTCTTCGCCTACGGCCTGGTCCAGAAATTCGTCCTTTTTCCCGCCTACCTGCAGCAGCTGGGACCGGGCTCCACGTTTTACTCCCAGGCCCTGGTCCGGCGGGTCCAGTCGGGGCGCATCTTCTCCCTCTTCGCCTTGCCCACCCTGTACGCCCTGGTGGTCGGGCTGCTGCTGCTGCTGATCATTCACTACGCCCTGAATTCGGCTGGCTGGAGGAGGACGGGCTGGATCACGCTGGCCGCCCTGGGCCTGCTGAACCTGCTGCTGACCCAGTCGTTCGGCGGCCTGCTCGGCTTCGCCGCCGGGTTGCTGGTTTACCTGCCCCTCTCCGGCCGCCTGCACGGCAGGCATCTGGCGCCCCTGCTGATGGCGCTCTCGCTCGTCATTTTCGTCACCAGCGCCCTGCGCTTCCGCGAGGTGCGGCAGTTGCAGCCGCTGCGGCTGCGCCTGGCCAACTGGTTCCAGGCGGCCCGCCTGATCGGAGAGCGCCCGGTGTTCGGCTGCGGACTGGGCAACTACGCCACCTCGATTTCCCCCCACGTCCGTGGTGACGAGCAGCCGTCGCTCTACGCCCATAATTTCTTCCTGCAGCTGGGGGCCGAAGTCGGACTTCCGGCGCTGCTGCTGGCCATCGCCCTGCTGGCGCTCGCCCTGCGCCGCCACCTGCCCGGACTGAGGCGGCCCGGGAACGCCGCCTACACCGCCCTGCTGCTGCAGATCCTGCTCTACAACCTGATCGACATCGGCGTCTTTTTCCACGTCGTCGGCCTGGCCCTGGTGGTGACGCTGGCCCTGCTGCGCCCCGAGCCCGGCCCTCCGGGACGGCTGCGCCTGCTGGGCGCCGTTCTGCTGACCCTGCCACTGCTGGCGGCGGCGATCTCCGACCGCTGGCAGGTGCAGGGCGACATCCACTCGAGCCTGCAGCAGGTTGCCCAGGCCGAGAGGGCCTTCCGGCGCAGCCTGGCCATCAATCCAACCGCCTGGCGGGCCGCGACCGGCCTGGCCCAGGTTCGGAGCGCCCGCGGCGACGAGGCGGAAGCCCGCCGCCTGCTGGCCCGGGCGCTGGAGCTGAATCCCCACACGGCCAACGGCCACTACCTCTATTCCCGATCCCTGTTCCGCGCCGGAGAGTACCTGGCCGCGCTGATCCACGCCGGGGCCGCCTGCGCGATCACCCCGAACAACACCGCCCTGCGAAAATGGCATGAATCTCTCCACCATCACATCCAGGCTCAGCTCCCGCCAGCCGGAAATTGAGTTCGCGCTCCTCGTCACCTGGGCGCTGCTCTATCCCGCCAAGGGAGACCTCCTCTACGTCACCCTGCAGTCGTTGTTGCTGGCGGGGTTTTCGCTGGCCCGGCTGCTGCGGGCGCGCAGCCTGGCCGTCACGCCGCTGACCCGGGGCCTGGCGGTCGCCAGCCTGTTGCTGCTGGCCAGTTCCCTCTTCTCCGCCCATCCCGGACGCTCGCTGCCGGCCGCCGCCGATTTCATGCTGGTCGGCCTCTACTGGGCCACCTGGCCGCTCGACCGCCGGCGGCTGCCGCAGCTCGTGGACATCCTGACCGGGCTTCTCAGCGCCGCCTCGGCGGTCAACCTGCTGGCGGCGCTGCTGCACCCCGGTTCGCGCCAGGTGTCGGTCCTATTTGCCAACCCCATCCTGCAGGGTGCGGCCTCCGGCCTGGCGGTCATCCTGCTGCTCAGCCGGCTGACCCGCTCGCTCCGCCTGCTTCCGCTGCTGCTGTTGCTGGTCAACGGGGCGGCCATGCTGGCGGCGGGCTCCAAGGCGGCGCTGCTCGGCACGGTGCTGGTGGCCTCCATCCAGCTTCTCGGCGGGCACCGGCGCTGGCTGCCGTGGCTGGCGGCCCTGGCGGCGATCGCCCTGCTGGTTCCCAACCCCACCCAGCGCATGGCGCGCGACTGGCTCACCCGCGACCCCTATGCGCTCAACCGCATCGACATCTGGAAGATGTCGCTCCGCATCCTGAGGGCCAATCCGGTCACGGGCATCGGGCCGGAGATGTTCTGGGAGCATGCCCGGCTCCACAATTTTCCGCAGGAGCGGGGGCCGAGCCGCTTCGGCAAGATCCCCGAGTCCCCCCACAGCGACTACCTGAAGGTGGCCTGCGAGACCGGCCCGGCCGGCGCCTTCCTGCTGGGGTGGTTTCTCGTCATGCTCGGCCGCCGGCTGCTTTCGCCGTCGCAGCGGCACCAGCCGCAGACGTACGCCTTGCTGTTCCTGCTGCTGCAGGCGGCCTTGTTCAACCTGCTCTTCCTGCCCCTCTTCGTGTTCGTCCTGCTCTTCCTGATCAAGCCCCTGTTCGACGAGCCGCCGGCCTACATCTGGTTCCCCGCCGCGGCCAAGGCGGCCTGGGCCTTCCTCCTGCTGCTGGTTTCGTTCGGACTCTACCTGATGCCGCTGGCCGCGGACCAGCTGCTGCGGCAGGCCGCCGACCGTCCGGGCATCGTCGAACGCTTCGACCGGCTCAACCGGGCGGATCGGCTCGATTTTCTGGGGGAGCGCGCCCCCCTGGCCAAGGCGCGCCTGCTGGCGGAGTTCGCCCGCCAGCGACGCGATCTCGAGGCCTGGCAGAGCGCCATGGCCAACGCCCGCACCCTGCAGCGACGCAACCGGATGTCGGCGGAGGCCTGGCTGCAGCAGGCCTACCTCTATCTCGACCTGCTGGCCGGCGGAACGGCCTACCCCGCCATGGAAGGCGAAATCGAACGCCTGCTGGAAGAGGCGGCGGCGATCGATCCGCGCAACCCGTTCACCCGGCTGCGCCTGGCCCATCTCTACCTGCGCTTCGACCACCCGCAGGCGGCGGAGCGCGAAGCGCGGGCGGCCGTGCGCATCGAGCCCGACTTCGTCGCCGCCCTGCGACTGCTGCACGAGCGCTTCGGCTACATGCCGGACCAAGCGGCATTCGACGCCCGGCTGCGGGAGATCGCCGCCAAGAGGAGCCGACTGCCGGTGCAGACGGGCACCTACGCGGCCGAACTGTTCCGCGACGACGAACGCCGCTGAGGGGCTACTCGATCTCGGCGTCCAGGCGCAGGAAAAGATAGGCCCGCCGGGTGTCGTTGGTGCGGATTTTCACCAGGGTGCTGAAGGCCCCCTTCAGGAAGGGGGTGAAGATCACCGTGATCTCGGTGCTCTGCTTGGGGGGGACGAGCGAGGCGGCGAAGCTCACGTTCGCCTCGGGCGCCGCACACACTTCGACCACCCGCAAATCGATCGTGCCGTTGTTGGTCAGGGTGACCTTGCGGGTGTAGCTCTTGCCGCGCTGCACCTTGCCGAAGGCCAGCTGCTCGGTGTCGAGGTCGGCCTGGGCGAAATCCTTCAGGGTCACCGTACCGCCGATGATCAGGCGCATCTCCGGGTTCTGCCCGTCGTTGCTGAGCACGGTGACCAGTTTCTGCACCTTGCCGCTGTAGCCGGTGGTGTTGAACTTGACCGGAATCACGCCGCGCTCGCCGGGGGCGTAGTTCATCTTCTTGATTTCCGACGAGGTGCAGCCGCAGGAGGGGACCACGCTCTTCAAAACCAGCTGGGCGTCGCCCGCGTTCACAAACTCGAAGGCGATATCGACGATCTTGCCGCTCTCCGCCTCCCCGAAATCCACCTTGGTGCTCTTGAACTTGATGACCGGCCCGGCCGCCAGCAGGGCGGGGGCCAGCAGCAGACACAACAGGCATATGGCAGGTTTCATGACTTGGCCTCCAGTTCCTTTCGAATATACTCCAATTTTCGCACCCGTTCCAGCAGGTCGTCGAGATGGCGGGCGACGGCCATGTTGCGCCGCCAGCGTCCCATCTCCTGGTGCGGGTAGCCGGCAACCACGGTGCGGGCCGCGACCGATCCGCTGATGCCGCTCTTGGCCGACACCATGACGCCGTCGCCGATGGTCAGATGGTCGGCCACGCCGACCTGGCCCCCCATGATCACCTGGCAGCCGATGGTGGTCGAACCGGAAATGCCGGTCTGGGCGCACAGCGTGGCCTCGCGGCCGACCTGTACGTTGTGGCCGATCTGGACCAGGTTGTCCAGCTTGACGTAGGGCCCCAGCTCGGTCTCCTCGATGGTCGAACGGTCGATGCAGGTGTTGGCGCCGATCTCGCAGCCGCGGCCGATGATCACCCGTCCCACCTGGGGGATTTTTACCGGCCGGCCCTGCGCGTCGCGGGCGAAGCCGAAGCCGTCGCCGCCGATGACCGCCCCGGGCTGGATGACCACCTCGTCGCCGATCTCCGTCCCTTCGCGGATGACCACCTGCGAGTAGATGAGGCAGTCGCGGCCGATGGTCACGCCGCCGTAGACGATGACCCCGGCATGGAGTTCGCTGCCGGCGCCAATGCGCGCCCCCGGCCCGACATACGAAAAGGGGCCGATGCTCGCTCCCTCCTCCACCACCGCGCCGGGGTCGACCAGCGCCTGCGGCGAGATCCCCCGGCAAAACGGTCGCCGCGGGTGGAAGTGCTCCAGCAGCCTGGCGAAGGCCAGCTGCGGCTGGGCCACCCGAACCCGGTTGCCGCCTCCCCAGACCGAGTCTTCGCCCACGATCAGCGCCCCGGCGGCCGGCGGCGGGGCGGGCATCCGCTTCTCCGTCTCCCGGGTCACGTAGGCGATTTCGTCGCTTCCCGCGCGCCGCAGCGAGTTGACCCCGAGGATCGGCTTCTCGCCGTCGCCTTCGAGCCGGCCGCCGACCAGCGCGGCGATCTCCTTCAGCTTGAGCATGAGGCCTCCCGGTCAAACAGATAGGTCAGCTTGGCGCCGTACAGCATGATGCCCATGTTGATCTCCATCCAGAAGCCGAACAGGATGACGGTGATGATCGAGCCGCGCATCTGACCCAGCAGGGAGAAATGGATCAGGAAGTAGGCGTAGCTGCGCTTGGCCACCTCCCAGAAACCGGCGCAGAGGAAGGCTGCGAAGAGGGCCCCGCGCGTGCAGACCCGTTTCTCGGGTATCCACTTGAAGAGGATGAAGAAGAAGAGACAGGCGATCAGGAACGGCAGCACGAATCGGAGCAGCAGGCTGTCCAGCATGAGCAGCAGGCGGGGGCTGAACAGCGCCGGGCGGATGCGTCCGCTGGCCAGCTCGGCGTTGAGCAGCTGGACGAAGGCTCCCGCCAGGAACGAGACCGCCGTCAGCGCCGCCACCAGCGCCAGCAGGGCGAATTCCTGCAGCCGCTTGAGGAAGAAGCCCTTGCGGATGGCGATGTGGAACATCTCGTTGATGTAGTGGATCGCCTTGCCGAAGACCAGCGCCCCCATCACCAGGAACATGGCCACGGAGGCCATCCCGAACTCCTCGACCACCGCCGACAGCCTGGCCGCCCAGCGGAAGAATCCGGGCACGATGCGCTCGATGAAGTCGGGCGAGAACGGGTACATGCCCTGGATCGCCGAGCTCGCCTCGGGCGTCAGCCGGGAGACGGCGTAGGAGAAGAAGATCAGCAGGAAGAACGAGGAGAAAATCGAGTAGTAGGCCAGGATGGACGCCTTGTCGACGCCGTTCTCCAGATAGAAGTCGCGGGCGGCGCGGCCGGCGTTCCGCAGGACGGAAGCCGGCAGCCGCCAGCGGCGATGCGCGCTCATGAAGGCGGATGCATCCTGCCCGGTGCGGCCTTATGAGACGGTGTATTTCCCCCACTTGACGAAGAACAGGATGAGGTCGATCAGGAGCACGTAGATCACCAGCGACTCGATGAAGGCCAGGCCGAGGATGAGCAGCGTGCGGATGGAATCGGCGGCGGCCGGGTTGCGGCCCACGCTCTCCACCGAGGTGGAAATGGCCTTGGTCTGGGCGAACGCCCCGGCGAATGCGGCGATGGCCAGCGCCAGCCCGCCGATGATGATGGTCCACAGGAAGAGCGGCGTGGCGTCGACCGTCTTGGCGGCGGCCGGCGCGGATTCCTGGGCCGACAGGGCGATCGCGAACGCCGCCAGCATCAGCACTCCCAGCACATGTCTCTTCATTCTGTATCCTCCTGAATTTAATGTTCGGCCGCCGTGGCGCCTGCCAGGTAGACCGTGGACAGCATGACGAAAACGAACGCCTGAATGAGCGATGTGAAAATGGCCAGCGCCATCATGGGCAGGGGCGCCACGAACGGCACCAGCGAGGCGATGATCAGGATGACCAGGTCCTCGCCGTAAATATTCCCGAACAGCCGGACGGTGAGAGACAGCGGCCGGGAGAAATGGGAGATGATCTCGATCGGCAGGAAGAGCCAGGCCAGCCACCAGACCGGGCCCATGAAAGTGCGGATGTAGCCCCACAGGCCGTGCCGGCGCACCCCCTGGTAGTTGTAATAGAGGAAGATGAACAGGGCGCAGCCGGCGGTGACGTTGATGTTGGACGTGGGCGAGGCCATCTCCGGGAGCAGGCCGATCAGGTTGCAGGAGGCGATGAACACGAACAGCGTGCCCAGGGCGGGCAGGAAGCGCCGCCCCTCGTGGCCGATCATGTCGTCGATCAGGGAACGGAAAAACGTGTAGATGGCCTCCAGGAAGCTCTGCAGCGGGCGCGGATAGAGGTCCAGGCGGCGGGTGGCCAGCCGGAAGAACACGACGATGAGCAGGGTGACCAGGAAAGCCATCACCAGCTGCGCCGGCAGGGGATCCCCGTGGAACTCCTTGCCGAAAAGGCCGGCGACGGACGCGATCAGGCGGTTGATCCACTCGACCACCAGCGGCTTATGTTCCATGGCGATAGCTCCGCAGCAGCTGATAGGCGCCTTCGCTCAGCAGGGCCAGCGGCAGCGCCGACACGCCGGCCAGGAAGGCCAGCACGGCCCCCTCCGAGATCCGAGAGACCGCATAGAAAGCGGCCGCGATCAGGGCCAGCCGGGCCAGCGCCAGCCAGACATGGGCCGCCGTGCCCCGGCCACGGGAAAGTATTCTGTTCACACTCAGGACCATCAGCAGGAACCCGGCGACCGCCATGGCCGTGGCCGCCAGGGCAATTATACTATAAAGAATATTCCTTGTAAAAACGGCGATCAGCGCGGCCGTCACCACGCCCCAGGCGACGGCCAGCAGCGGCAGGCGGCGGACCGGGGCGGCCTCACTTCTTCGATTCATAGCGGCGGGTGACGCGGAAGAGGTTGACAAAACCGGCGGCCACCCCATAGAGCAGGAAGACGATCAGCAGCCAGGGCGAGGTGTGCAGCCAGGCGTCGAGGAAGTATCCCATGGCCCCGCCCACGGCGATCGAGGCGGGAAACATCAGGCCGACGGTCGAATAGGCGGCGAGCCGCTTCTTCTCTTCGCTCCCCGCCACGCCGGGGCCGCGGGGCTGGTCAGTAATCTTCGTCCTCTTCGTCGTCCTTGACGTCTTCGAACCCGTTCATGTCCTCGTCCGACTCCTCGTCCTCGAAGTTCTCCTCCTCCTCGTAGTAGTTCATGGAGTCGAACTCCTCTTCGCCGAACTCGTTCTTGCGTATCTCCGCGTGCTTGTAGAATTCTTCCTCGTCCTCGTAGTGGCGGATGAAATTGGCGTCCAGCTCGCTGTAGAACAACTCCAGGAAGTCATCCTCGATGTACAGGAACACCGACATGTGCTCGTCGTTTTCGACATCGCCGATCACTTCCACGATCTTGGTGGCGGCGGCCTTCAGCGCGTCAAGGGTCTGCCACGAGATGACTTCAATCTGTTCCATGGACGGAAAACTCCTTTCCTGATTCTGTCCACTTTTAATGTGCAGGATTCCTTTTGTCAAGGGGTCCGCGCGGTTTTTTTCAGGAAGGCGCCGGTCGGCGAATCCGCCTTCCGCTTCAGGCCGGCGAGCGGCCCCGCGTAGAGCAGATGACCGCCGCCAGCGCCGCCCTCCGGCCCCAGCTCCAGCACCCAGTCGGCGCGGGCGACCAGGCGCAGGTTGTGCTCCACCGCGACGACCGTGTGGCCGGCTTCCAGCAGCTGGTCGACCAGCGACAGCACGACGTCCAGGTCGCGCGGGTGCAGGCCAAAGGAGGGCTCGTCGATCAGGAACAGCGTGTCGCGCGCCGCTCCGCCCAGGAACCGGACCAGCCGGACTTTCTGCAGCTCCCCGCTGGAGAGCGTGTGCAGCTTCTGCCCCAGCGGCAGGTAGCCCATGCCGCTGTCGCGCAGCCGCTGCAGGGCGGGGCCGACGGCGGCCACGTCGGCGCCGTACTCGGCCAGGAAGTCGTCGGCGCCCATCTCCAGCATGGCAGCGATGTGGCGGCCGCGGAAGCGGATTCGGAGCGACTCGGCCTGCAGTCCGGTGCCACGGCAGAGCGGGCAGACGGTGCGAACCGCCGGCAGGAACTGCATCTCGATCTCGCGGTGCCCCCGCCCCAGGCATTCCGGGCAGCGCCCCAGGGGGGAGTGGAAGGAGAAGTGGCCCGGCAGCATCCCCTGCAGGCGGCTCTGCTTCAGGCCGGCCATGAACTCGCGGATCGGGGTCAACACGTCGAAGAAGGCGGCCAGGTTGCTCGGCCCGCGGCCGGCGGCCAGCCCCGGGTCGAGGTACACCACCCCGGCTACCCCGGGAAGGCGCTTGTGCGGCAGGTACATCTCGTTGTGCAGCAGGGTGCTCTTGCCGGCGCCCGACACGCCGACGATCGCCGTCAGGGCGTGCAGCGGCACGCGGCAGGTGAACCCCTTCAGGTTGTGGCTCCAGGCGGGCGGGAAGTCGAGCCAGCGGCGCAGTTTTCGCCCGCTTCCTTCGACCCGCAGCGGCTCCCGGAACGCCTCCGCGGTCGAGCTCCGGCCGGAGGACAGGAAGCGCCGGCAACTGCCGCGGAAGACGACGCGTCCGCCGCGGCTCCCGGCTCCGGGGCCCAGCTCGATGACGTGGTCGGCGAAGCGCACCACCTCGGGGCGATGTTCGACCATCAGCACCGTGTTGCCGTTGGCCTTCAGGTTGTCCAGAAAGCCCCGCAGCCGCTCGCTGTCGCGCGCGTGCATGTCGGCCGACGGCTGGTCGATGACCAGCAGGGAGTCGGACAGCGTGGAGCCGAGGATGAAGGCCAGGTTGATGCGCTGGAACTCCCCGCGCGAAAGGGTGAAGGTGGGACGGTTGAGATGGATGTAGGGCAGGCGGCTGTCGAGCAGGTACTTCAGCTTGACCCGGATCTCCGCGAAGACATCCGGCGAAATTCGTCCGCGGTACTCCTTCTCGTCCAGCTCCCGCATGAACGTGTGCGCCTCCTCGACCGTCTGGGCGAGAAAATCGGCGATGCTCTTGCCCCGGATCCGGTAGGCGAGCACCAGCCGGTTGAAGCGGCTGCCGGAGCAGGCCGGGCAGGAGTCCCAGGCCGTGTACCGGCTCAACTGCACGCGCGCCTGGACCTTGTACGACTTTCGGCGCAGGAGGTCGAAGTAGCCGCGCGCCCCGGCGAACTCCCCGTCACCGTTCACCAGCAGGTCGATGTCGGCCGCCGGCAGCTCGCCCAGCGGACGGTCGAGGTCCCAGCCGCGGGAGGCGAGCGCACCCAGCAGCCCATTGCGAAAAGCGGAGGCGGCGGGCGTCTGCAGCGGCCGCACCGCGCCGGCGCGCAGGGAGAGCGAACGGTCGAGCAGCAGGTCGCGGTCCAGTCCCATGACGTCGCCCATCCCCTGGCAGACGGGGCAGGCGCCGCGCGGCGTGCTGAACAGGAACAGGTTCTCGTCCGCCTGGCGATACTCGACGCGGCACTCCGGGCAGCCGAGCGAGGTGGGAAAGACATGCCGCTGGCCGGCGAACCAGGCCTCGGCACGGTCGTCGCCCAGGGTCACCGCGGCGTCGACCGCCTCGAACAGGCGGGAGCGGGGCACCGCCGCCGCGTCGAACTCGTCGATCAGCACCCAGATGGGCTGGTTGCGGCAGCGGCCGTCGATCTCCAGCCTGCGCCCGTCGCGGACGTGGACATAGTAGCCGCGGTTGACGAGGAAGGATACGTCGCCGCGGTAGGAGAAGCCGATTTGCACCGGACCGGCCGGGGCGGCCAGGATCTCGCCGACGATCTGGTCGACCGTGTACTTGCGCACCGGGCGGCCGCACTGCGGGCAGTAGAAGTCGGCGATCTTGGCGTAGAGGATGCGCAGGTAGTCGAAGATGTCGGCGGCGGTGGCCACGATCGAGCGCGGGTTCTTCACCGGCTTGCGCTGGCGGAAGGCGATGGCCGGCGGCAGGTTGGCGATCTCCTCGGCGTCCGGCTTCTCCACCTGTTCCAGGAACTGCCGGATGTAGGGCGAGATCGACTCGATGTAGCGGATGTAGCCCTCGGCGTAGAGGGTGTGAAAGGCCAGCGACGACTTGCCGGCGCCGGAGACCCCGACGAGGGCGGTGATCTTGCCCAGCGGGATGGCCAGGTCGAGGTTCTTCAGGTTGTGGGTGCGCACGCCGCGCAGGATGATCTGTTTATCCATGCTGTTGCGCCGCCGTCGCCTGGAAGCGGCGGCGGAACGGACGATTATACCACGGCCGCGCAGCGCCGCAAGGAGCGGCTGAGTTCGTTAGCGGACGATGCGGAAGTCGCCGTCGGAAAAGTCGTTGACGTTGAGGTCGGCGAGCGACCGGATGCGCACGCGGTAACGGTCGCCGGGCGCCAGCTCGCCGGTCAGCTTCCACCGGAAGAGGCCGGTGTCGGGCGCCTGGGCGGCCAGCACGCGGTCCTGAACCCCATCGCGGAAGAGGACGATGACCACCCGCCCGGAAGCGCCCGGAACCCAGCGCACGGCGACCTCGTCGCCCGGCCGCAGCACCTCGCCGCCATTGGGATAGAGAACCTTCAGCGGCGCGGCGGCGCCCAGCAGCAGAAAGGCGGCCATGGCCGCCCAGACTCGATGGCCTCTCATTCGTTCCCCATATATGGAGACACCGGCGAAAATCTCAAAAAAAGCATACGCCCGGAGAGATTCGAACTCCCAACGCGCAGGTTCGAAGCCTACCGCTCTATCCGTTGAGCTACGGGCGCATGCGCCGGGCATTATACACGGCCTCCGGCGCCGGCACAAGCGGCGGTTCGTGGTACAATGGCGGCATGAACCCGATCGCCCCCCTCCCCGGTTCCGTCGCCGACCTGGCTCGCCGCCGCCGCTCCTGCCGCTCATTCGCCTCCGGCGGCCTGGACGCCGAGACCCGCGGCCGCATCGAGCGGTTGTTCCCGGAACTGCCCGCCCCCTTCGCCACCCCGCTGCGCTTCGGGTTCATCGACGCCGAGCGGGTCCGGGCCACGAACTTCTTCTCGACCGGAACCTACGGCATGATCAAGGGCGCGCAGCTTTTCGCCGCAGCGGTGATGCCGCGCCGCGGCGAGCACCGTTGGGAGGACCTCGGCTTCGCCCTGGAGACATTGGTGCTGCACCTCACCGCCATGGAGGTCGACACCTGCTGGATCGGCGGCGTCTTCGACCGCAAGCGGTTCGGCCGCGAACTGGGCGTCGCCGACGACGAGCAGCTGCCGGCGGTCATCGCCGTCGGCCGGGCCGCCGCGGCGCGCACCCTGCGCGACCGCATCGTGCGCTGGGGAGCCCGCGGCGACCAGCGCCTCCCCTTCAGCCGCCTCTTTTTCGACGGCGCCTTCGACCAGCCGCTGGCCGGCGACGCCGACCCGGGTCTGGCGGCGGCTCTGGAAATCGTGCGCCTGGCCCCCTCCGCCTCCAACAAGCAGCCATGGCGGCTGCTGCTGGACGGGGCGTCCGTCCACCTCTTCCTGGCGCGCGACGCCGCCTACCGGCGCATCATCCCCGGAGTCGACCTGCAGCGCATCGACGCCGGCATCGCCATGAGCCACTTCAGCCACTCCCTGGCCGAGCAGGGCCGCCTCGCCCGCTGGCACGACGCCGGCCAGCCGCCCCCCGCCGGGGAGCTGGAATACGTCGCCAGCGCCCACATTGACTTGCCTCAGGCGGCCACGTAGAATGGCCCCATGGCCAACGTCACCCGCGGCTCCGGGCTGCTGGAAAACTTCCTGGCCGGGCGGCGCGGCCGCATGGCGCTGCGGCTTCTGCCGGCCTCCCTCCGCCACGGGTCCCTGCTCGATTTGGGCTGCGGCCGGGTCCCGCACTTTCTGCGCCGCTGCGGATTCGCGCTTCGCGTGGGCCTCGAAAAGGGAATTGACCCGGCGGTTGCCGCAGACCCGGGCCTGCGGCTGGTCGAGTTCGACCTGCAGGCCGGCCGGCCCCTGCCCTTCGCCGACGGCGCCTTCGCGGCAGCGACCATGCTGGCGGTGATCGAACACCTGGAGCCCGCAGCCGCGGGCGCCCTGCTCGCCGACGTCCGCCGGGTGCTGCAGCCGGGCGGCCTCCTGGTGCTGACCACGCCCGCCAGGGGCACCGGCCGCCTGCTGCGCGCCATGGCCCGGATGAAACTGGTGTCGGCGGTCGAGATCGATGACCACAAGGCCGCCTACACCCCGGCCGGACTCAGGCGCCTGCTCCTGGCCGCCGGGTTCCCGGCCCACGCGCTTCGCGGCGGCCGCTTCGAGATGGGCCTGAACCTGTGGGCCTGTGCCGCCAAGGAGCGCCATGCCTGATTCCATCCGCCTGCTGAGCGTCATCGTCCCCGTATACAACGAGGAGGCGACCCTGGCGCGCCTGGTGGAATCGGTGATGGCCGTGCCGCTGCCGCTTGCGCGCGAGGTGATCGTCGTCGACGACGGCTCCCGCGACGGCTCGGCCGCGGTGCTGGCCGAGCTCTGCCAACGCGTCCCCGGGCTGCGCGCCCTGCGCAACGAGCGCAACCGCGGCAAGGGGTTCTCCATCCGCCGCGGCATCGACGAGGCGCGCGGCGACATCGTGCTCATCCAGGACGCCGACCTGGAGTACGACCCCGGCGAGTACGGCCGCCTGCTGGCGCCGATCCTCGACGGCCGCGCCGACGCGGTCTACGGCTCGCGCTTCATCACCAGCGAACCCAAGCGCGTGCTCTACTTCTGGCACTACCTCGGCAACCGCATGCTGACCGTGCTGTCCAACATGATCAGCAACCTCAACCTCTCCGACATGGAGACCTGCTACAAGGTCTTCCGCGCCGACCACCTGCGCCGGCTGCGGCTGCGCGAGAACCGCTTCGGCTTTGAACCCGAGGTGACCTTCAAGCTGTCGCGCATCCCCGGCGTGCGCATCTACGAGCTGGGCATCTCCTACCAGGGCCGCACCTACCTCGAGGGCAAGAAGATCAGCTGGCGCGACGGCGTGGCCGCCGTCTGGGTGCTGCTCAAGAACGGGGTGCTCTGGCTGCTGCGCGGCCAGCGCGCCGTGTTCCGCTCCTGATGGCCCGGGTCGTCCCGCCGCCTCGGCGCGCGGCCCTGACCGCGGCGGTGGCGCTGCTGACGCTGCTCCTCCACACCGCGCTGGCCGTGACGACGATGACGTCGCCCGATTTCCGAAAGTATCCCGAGGCGGCCAGGCTGCTGGCCCGGGGCGAGATGAACGCCGAGCGGCAGCTCGACTTCAGCCCGCTCTACCTCGGTGTGCACCGCATCGCCGCCCGCCTGCTCGCAAACCCGGCGCCGGCCATCCACTGGCTGCAGCGGCTGCTGGCCGCCCTCGCCGCCGCCCTCCTTTTCCGGCTGCTGGCGGCCTGGTTTCCGACCGGGTTGGCGCTGCTGGGAACGGCCGCCTTCGCCCTCGACCGCAGCCTGGTCCTGTACACCCAGGCGCTCGAACCGGAGGCGCTTCTGGTTTTCTGCCTGTCCGCCTTCGCCTGGGCCTTGCTGAAGCCGTCGCGGCCCGCTCCGCTGGCCGCCGGTTTTTTCCTGGCGCTGGCCTGTCTCACCCGCCAGAATTTCCTGCCCCTGGCCCTGCTGGTGCCGGTGTGGCTCCGCTTCCGGGAGCCGGAGAAAAGGGAGTGGCGGAAGGCCAGCGCCCTCTTCCTGCTCCCGCTGCTGCTGGCCGTTGCCGGGCTGGCCCTGCGCCAGACCCGCCTGGCCGGCGCCCTCACCGTCATGGCCCAGAACCCTGGCTACGTCCTCTTCGAGGGCAACAACCCCTGCTCGAGCGGCCAGAGCGCCATCTATTCACCGCTGGTCGACGAGCTCGTCGACGAGATGCCCGGCCTCCCCGACCCCCACCACGAGGCCTACCGCCGGGTGGCCCGGCAGAGCTCCAACCGGCCGCTCACCGTCCCGGAGGTGAACGCCTGGTGGAGCCTTCGCGCCGGGGCCTTCGTGCTCGACCACCCGGGCCGTTTCCTGGGCCTGGCCCTGAAGCGGCTCAACTTCTTCTTCCACACCTTCCGCCGCCACGACCTGGGCGACGTCCAGGAGAACGACCGCCGCCTCGCCCTGGCCGGCATTCCCCTCTTCCCCTTCGCCCCGGTCTCGGCGCTGGCGCTGGCCGGCCTGCTGCTGGCCCGGCGCCGCTGGCTCGAGTGGCTGCCCCTCTACGGCCTCTTCTTCCTGCAGCTCGCCCTGCTGGCCCTGACCTACGTCTCGGCGCGGCAGCGGGTGGCCGTGCTGGGTTCCTTCGTCTTTTTCGCCTGCGCCGCCCTGTCCGGAATCGGCCGCCGGTTGCGCACCTGGGCCGCCCCCGCCGCCGCCCTGCTCCTCTCCCTCCTGCTCCTGCCGGAGAGCGACCTGATGCGCGAGGAGCGGCACATCTGGGAGAGCTTCCGGCTGGCCAACGCCAGCCTGGCCCGGGTCCGGACGGAGCGGGCGGCGGACCGTCCCCTGGCCGCGGCGCGCCTCGCCGTGATCGCCCAGGCCCTGCTCCCGGCCAACCGCGACGGCCTGCGCCCGGCGGAGATGAGCTTCGAGCCCCTCGGGTACTGGCCGAACGCCCTCCACGCCGGCCGGTTGCTTCCCGCCGCGACCGCCTCCCAGCGGTTCGACCGGGCCACCCTCGCCCTGCAGGCCGGCTCCGGGCCGGAGGCGGAAGCCGGCTTCCGGCAACTCCTCGACGAGGGGCGGGAGTTCAAGCGCGACTTCCGCCAATCCTCGCGCCCCGAGTACTACCTGGCCCGGCTCGCCCATGAGCGGGGTGACATCCCCCGATCCACCGCCCTGGCCCGCCGGGCCCTGGAGAAATCACCCGGAGATCCCTTCGCCCTGGCCTGGCTCCACGCGGTGGCGAACGACCCGGAGCCGGCCCGCCTCCTGGAGCGCTACTTCTCCCCCCTCGACGCGGACCTCCTTCTGGGCCTGGCCCTTCTCGACACCCGCCAGTTCCAGCGCGCTCTTCCCCGCCTGGAGCGCCTCTGCGCCTCGCTTCCGGAGTACCGAAGGGGCCGCATCCTCCTGGCCGTGGCCCTGGCCGGGTGCGGCGAGCCGGAGCGGGCCGCCGCCCTCTTCCTCTCCGCCCAGGCCCAGCGCCCCGGACCCCTCCCGTGCGAGCCGGAGATCCTCGCCCTCTTCCGGACGCGCGCCCAGCGCGCCCCGGAGCGCCTCCAACCCCGACTCGAATACGGCCGGGTGCTGCGCGCCTATGGCCGTTTCGGGGAGTCCCTCCGGGTCCAGCGGGAGTGCGCCTCCCTCTTCCCCGGCCAGCCAGGCCCGACCGCGGAGATCGCCTGGCTGGAGCGGGCCCTGGCCGGCCTCCAAACCCGCGGCGGTTGACATTTCCCCGCCGATCCGCTAGAATCTCTTCCCGCGCGGTGAGTGTAGCTCAATGGTAGAGTATCGGACTGTGGATCCGAGCGTTGCGGGTTCAAATCCCGTCACTCACCCCATTCCCCCTCAATAGCAATCACCGTTTCATAAGGGCCTCGGACTCAACCCGGCGAAGAAGAATAGAACCACCGTCTTCCCTGTTCGCCCCGTGGGCGCTCACGATGCGTGTTCACTGCACTCCGGAGAAATGTCAATCCCCGATCCACTGACATTGACAGGAGCCGCGCCTTTACTCGGTCCGAAAGAAGTCGTATAATGGCTTTTTTCATTCGGACGAGGACGACCCCATGGAGACCACCCGCCGCTACGAGAGCATCCTGGAGGCCATCGGCCACACGCCGCTGGTGAAACTCAACCGCATCACCGCCGACCTGGCCTGCTCCGTCTATGCCAAGCTCGAGTTCCTCAACCCGGCCGGCTCCTCCAAGGACCGCATCGCCCGCCACATGATCGAGAAGGCGGAGCGCGACGGGCGCCTCAAGCCGGGCGACCTGATCATCGAAAACTCCTCGGGCAACACCGCCCTGGGGCTGGCCCTGGTGGCCATCCAGAAGGGGTACCGCCTGAAGGTGGTGGTGCGCGACCGCATCAGCCGGGAGAAGCTCAACCAGCTCCTCGCCCTGGGGGTGGAGGTCCACAAGGTCGACTCCTCGCTGCCACCCGAGCACCCCGACTCCTACAACAACATCACCCCGCGCCTGGCCCGCGAGACGCCCCACTGCTACTTCCCCGACCAGCACAACAACCGCGAAAACAACGAGGCCCACTACCTGACCAGCGGTCCGGAGATATGGGAGCAGATGGAGGGGCGCATCGACCTGCTGGTGATGGGCATGGGCACCGGGGGCACCATCGGCGGCGTGTCCCAGTACCTCAAGGAGCGCGACCCGAAAATCCGCATCGTCGCCGTGGACCCGGTCGGCTCCGTTTTCTACCCGCACTTCCGCGGCTCCTCCCATCCCCGCTCCGCCCCCTACCTGGTGGAGGGGCTGGGCGACGAGTTCCTGATCGGCTGCGCCGACTTCCGTCACATCGACGACATGGTGCAGGTCGGAGACGGGGACGCGTTCCGCACCGCCCGCCGCCTGGCCCGGACCGAAGGCATCCTCGCCGGCGGGTCGAGCGGCGCCGCCTTGTGGGCCGTGCTGCAGCTCGCCCCGGCCCTGCCGGCCGGAGCGCGCGTCGTCACCCTCTTCGCCGACAGCGGCCAACGCTACCTTTCCACCATCTACAACGACGATTGGATGAAGGAGAAAGGGCTGCTCTGAAGGGGAGGCGGGAACTTTTACCCCCCTACGCGCGTATAATTCCCGACGCCCCGCTGAGGCCGGTCACCGGCCACGGATGCAAGAAACGCGGGGCGCCAGTGTTACCGGATCATTACGGAACGGATTGCATCCGCCACGGAGGACGCCGATGAAGAAACTCATGTTCGCCCTGCTGATAGCCGGCCTGCTGGCCACCGCCGCCTGGAGCGCGGAAGCCGAGTCGCGCACCCTGGCCCTCGACGAGGCCATCGCCCTGGCCCTGAAGAACAACCTCGACCTGCAGATCGCCGTCACCGGCCCGGCCATCGCCCGGGCCCAGGCCCGCAAGAGCGGCGCCATCTTCCTCCCCACCTTCACCCTGGAGGGGCGGACCGGGAAGTCCAATTCGCCTTCCTACAACAGCGTCCTGACCGGAACCGAAATCGACTCCACCAGCGGCTTCAACACGTCGGCCGGGGTCACCCAGCTGCTGCCCATCGGCGGCCAGCTGGAGGTCGGGCTGGACGCCTCCCACTACAAGAGCAACTCCCTGCGCAGCCTGGTCAACCCCTACAACAACGCCCGCCTCACCTTCACCCTCACCCAGCCGCTGCTCAAGGGCTTCGGTCTCACCGCCACCCGGCGCTCCATCATCCTGGCCGACCACAACCTGAAGACGTCGCGCCTCTCGCTGCGGCAGTCGATCATCAGCATGATCTACACCGTTGAAGAGGCTTACTGGAACCTGGTCTTCGCCGAGCAGAACCTGGAGGTCACCCGAAAATCGCTGGCCCTGGCCCGCGACCTGCTCAAGCAGAACGAGACCCAGGTGAGGGTCGGGGTGTCGGCGCCGATGGACATCCTGGCCGCCAAGGCCGAGGTGGCCGCCCGCGAGAGCGACCTGCTGAGTGCCGAGCGCCAGGTGCAGACGGCCGCCGAGAACCTGCGCTTCATCCTCAACGCCCCCGACGAGGGCAACCTGAGGCCGGCCGACAAGCAGCCGCAGTTCGAGCCCCGCCAGGCCGACTTCAACGCCTTCCTGCAGCTGGCGCTGGAGAACCGCCCCGACATCCAGCAGGCGCGGATCGACCTGAAGAGCAAGAACGTCGAGGTGCGCTACTCGCGCAACCAGCTGCTGCCCAACCTGCAGCTGACCGCCTCCTACTACACCTCGGGCCTCAGCGGCGACCGCAAGCTGAGCGAGACCGAGATCCTGCACGGCAACCTGGGCGACGCCCTGAACGACGTCTTCAAGAACCTCTACCACAGCAACTCGATCGGCCTGCAGCTCTCCATTCCCCTGCTCAACACCGCCGCCCGCGCCGACCTGGCCCAGGCCCGGCTCAACCTGCAGCAGTCCATGCTGCAGCTGAAGAGGGCCGAGAACACGGCCTATTCCGAGGTCAAACAGGCCACCGCCGACCTGGAGGCAAACTACAAGCTGGTCGAGGCCAACCGCATCGCCCGCGAGCTGGCCGAACAGAAGCTGGCCGCCGAACAAAAGAAGCTGGCCGTCGGCCTGTCGACCAACTACCAGGTGCTGCAGTACCAGCGCGACTACGCCAACGCCCTGAGTTCCGAGCTCAAGTCGCTGATCGACTACAAGCTGACCCTGTCGCGGACCGACCGCGTCACCGGCCGAACCCTGGAAACCCACGCCATCCAGTTCGACGAAACCCTCGGCCGTTGACCCGGATCCGGCCGCCGGCTTTACACGGCCGCCCTTTTCTGGTACAATACCGCTCTATCTTCACGTGCCGTTTTAGGAGGAAATTGTGAGCGTCACCAAAGAAGCCAAGCAAACCACCATCCGCAAGTTCCAGCAGACCCCCAAGGACACCGGTTCGTCGGAAGTCCAGATCGCCCTTCTCACCGAGAGAATCAAGAGCCTGACCGAGCACTTCAAGACCCATAAAAAGGACAACCACTCGCGCCGCGGCCTGCTCCTGCTCGTCTCGCAGCGCAAGAAGCTGCTCAACTACCTGCGCCGCTCCGACTACGCGAAGTACTCCAAGGTCATCCAGGATCTCGAGTTGCGCAAATAGCCATTTCCCCTCCAGGAGACAATCATGCAAAAGACGATTCAGATCGAAATTGACGGGTCTATCCTCAAAATAGAGACCCACCGCTGGGCCAAGCAGTCCAACGGCTCCGCCCTGGTCTCGCTCAAGGACAACATCGTCCTGGTCACCGCCAACATGCGCGAAGAGCCGAAGGAGGACGCCGATTTCCTCCCGCTGATGGTCGACTTCCGCGAGAACACCTACGCCGCCGGCAAGATCCCCGGCGGGTTCTTCAAGCGCGAGGGCAAGCCGTCGGAGAAGGAGGTGCTGCTGTCGCGCCTCATCGACCGGCCCATCCGCCCCCTGTTCAACAAGAACTACCACAACGACACCCAGGTCATCGCCCTGCTGATGTCGGCCGACTTCAGCATCGACTACGACTCGCTGGGCATCAACGGCGCCTCGGCCGCCCTGCTCTCCTCGACCATCCCCTTCACCACCCCGGTGGGCGCGGTCAAGATCGGCTGGAAAGACGGTGAATTCATCGTCAACCCCGGCATGGACGTCCAGAAAGAGATGGACATGGTGCTGCTGGCCGTGGGCACCGAGAGCGAGATCGTCATGCTCGAGTCGGGCGGCGACCAGTTCTCCGAGGACGTTTTCCTCGAGGCCCTGATGCGCGCCCAGGAGATCATCACCCGCATCTGCCAGGCGCAGAAGGAGCTCATCAACCCGAACAAGTTCCAGCCGGCCGAAAACCCGGCCGTGGCGGCCGCCGTCGCCGACATCGAGGCGCGCTTCGGCGCGAGGCTGAAGGAGGCCGTCTACGCCCCCAACCGCGTCGAGCGCCACGACCGGATCAAGGCGCTGAGACAGGAGATCCTGGGCGGTCTCGAAGACGCGCAGAAGCACGCCTACAAGGTGGCCTTCGAGGAGGTCGAGGAGAAGATATTCCGCCAGACCCTGATCCGCGAGAAGCGGCGCACCGACGGCCGCGCCTTCGACCAGATCCGCCCCATCTCCATCGAGCTGGGCATGCTGCCCCGGGTGCACGGGTCGGCGGTTTTCACCCGCGGCGAGACCCAGTCGCTGTCCACCATCACCCTCGGCTCGGAAGACGACGCCCAGCGCCTGGACACACTGTCGGGGGACGAGGCCTTCAAGCGCTTCCTGCTGCACTATAATTTCCCGCCCTTCTCGGTGGGCGAAGTCTCCTTCCTGCGCGGCGCCGGCCGGCGCGAGATCGGGCATGGCAACCTGGCCGAGAAGTCGCTGGTGCCGGTCATTCCCGACAAGGAGACCTTTCCCTACACGATCCGCGTCGTCTCCGACATCCTGGAGTCGAACGGCTCCTCCTCCATGGCCACCGTCTGCGGCGGCACCCTGGCCCTGATGAATGCCGGGGTGCCCATCAAGGCGCCGGTGGCCGGCATCGCCATGGGCCTCGTCAAGGAGGGCGACGATTTCGCCGTGCTGACCGACATCGCCGGCTACGAAGACCACTTCGGCGACATGGACTTCAAGATCGCCGGCACCGAGAATGGCATCACCGCCATCCAGCTGGACATCAAGATCAAGGGCCTGAGCGACCCCATCATCCGCCAGACCCTGGCCGACGCCCGCAAGGCCCGGCTGTTCATCCTGGGCAAGATGCGCGACGCCATACCGGCCCCGTCGGAGAAGCTCTCGGTCTACGCCCCGATCATCATGACCTACCAGATCAACCCGGAGCGGATCAAGGACCTGATCGGACCCGGCGGAAAGACCATCAAGGAGCTCACCGCCTCCTTCAACGTCAAGATCAACGTGGAGCAGGACGGCAAGGTGGCCATCGCCGCCCCCAACCGGGACGTCGGCCAGCGGGTGATCGACCGCATCAACGAGCTGACCGGCACGCCGGAGCTCAACCGCATCTACGCCGGGAAGATCACCCGCATCGAGGAGTACGGCCTGTTCGTCGAGATCATGCCCAACACCACCGGCCTGCTGCACGTGTCGGAGATTTCCTGGCAGCGCACCAAGGACGTGCGCAAAGAGTTCCACATGGGCCAGGAGATCCAGGTGAAGGTTCTCTCGGTCGAGCCCAGCGGCAAGATCCGGTTGAGCAAGAAGGCCGTCGAACCGCGGCCGGGAACGGCCAAGCCCGACGCCTGATCCCGTCATGAGTGCCCGCCGCACCGCCACAACGCCCGCGGCGGGCTTCACCCTCGTGGAGATGATCACCGTGACGGTGATCATCGCCATCCTGGCCGCCGCGGCCGTCCCCCTGGCCCAAAATGCCGTCCAGCGCGAGCGCGAAATCGACCTGCGCCGCGCCCTGCGCGAGTTGCGAAGCGCCATCGACGCCCACCGGAAGTTCGTGGAAGAGAACAAGATCGAGGTGGACGAAGACACCTACGGCTTCCCGGAAAAGCTCGACGACCTGATCCGGGGCATCACCTACAAGGACAAGAACGGCAAGACCCGGGTGGCCAAGTTTCTGCGCCGCATCCCCTACGACCCGATCGCCCGCACCACCGAGTGGGGGCTGCGCTCCTACCAGGACAAGATCGATTCGTCGCGCTGGGGCGGCCAGAACGTCTGGGACGTCTACACCCGCTCGACCCGCAAGGCGCTCGACGGCACCTTCTACCGCGACTGGTAGGCGCTCAGAAAGATCCGCTGATCCCGGCCGCCAGCTCGATGCCCCGCGCCGGCGGGGTGTCGGGGTCGGCGTTGGCGTAGTACAAGCGGTCGAACAGGTTTGACACCCGCACCGTCAGCGTCAGCCGGCCGCTGGCGAACCAGCCGGCCTTGAGGTCGGTTACCCGCCAGGAGGAAACCGCGACCTCCGCCGGCCCCGGGTCCCTCTGGGCGGCCATCGCCTGTCCGCTCACCTCGGCCCAGAATCGTCCTCTCCACACCCGGCCGCCCAGCAGCAGCCGGGCGGCGGGGACATCGTTGAGCGGCGCGGCGCTGCCGCTGTCGCGGCCGCGGTAAAGCCAACCGTTGCCGAACAGCTCGATCCCGGCCCGCGGCAGCCACTGGAACTCCGCCTCGACGCCTTGCACCACCCCGCAGAGAAGATTGGCGTAGGTGTAGGAGCCGTCCGCCAGCGGGTACTTCTCGATCAGCCCCCGCACGCGGGTGCGAAACAGGTAGGCCCCGACGAAGAGCCGCCTCCGGCCCCACTTCAGTCCGGCGTCGAGGTTCAGGCTCTTCTCCGGCTCCAGCGCCGGGTTGCCGCGGATCGTGCTGCGGCCGCTGATCCCGGTATAGAAGGCCTCGCTCAGGGAGGGCACGCGGTAGGCGGTGCCGGCATTGACGAAGAGGGTCAGGTTCGGCCCGAAGTGGCGCGTCAAACCGGCGAAAAAGGCCGGCGCCGTGCCGCTCCTCCTGGAGAAACGGCCGTCGCTGGTTGCTGTGCGCCGCAGGAGGGTGAGGCGCGCCCCGCCGACCAGGTCGAAGAATTTCAGCCCGGCATAATCCACGGTGGCGTAGAAACCGACATCGTCGCGCCGGCCGTCGGCCAGCGGCACCGAGTGGTCGGTTGGTTCGCCGCCCCGCCAGGACGCGTTCTCCATCCGCACGTTGCGGCGGCCGAAGCCGTCGACTCCCAGCTGGGCGGAGAGCGCGGGGCTGAACGCCTTGCGCAGGCGCGCGCGCCAGCCGAAATCGAAGGCCGCGGTGCGCGATTCCTCCGTCTGGTCGAGGCGGCGCTTGACCTTGCGCAGCTGGCTGCGGCTGGGCGCGGTGAAGGCCTCCAGGTGCAGGTCGAGGCCGGGGCGGATCTCCCGCTCGCGCCAGGCGAGGTTGAGCACCAGGTTTCGGTCGCTCGGGTAGTAGGAGAAGACCTGCGGGTCGTTGGCCCGCTCCGGCTTGCCGACGTCATGGCCCCAGGAGGCGAGCAGGCGCAGGGAGGCCTCGCGCCGGCGGTGGCTCCAGGCCAGCGCCAGGCCGGTCGTGGTGTACTCGTAGCCGGAGCGCAGGACGGTGCCCCCGGGGGCCCGGTAGTCGCCGGATCGGGCGTGCTGCACGAACAGCAGCGTCTGCAGGGGCCCCAGGGGCCCTCCGACGCGGAGGGCGCCGCTCAACCTCCCGCTGGCCGAGCCGGCCGACAGCTGGAAGTCGCCGAGGCCTCCCGCCCCCGGGCGGCGTCCCCCGGTGAACACCTGCAGCACGCCGCCGATGGCATCCGAACCGTAGAGCACGGCCGCGGCCGAGCGCACGATCTCGATCCGCTCGATCAGCTCGTTGGGCACGAACGCCGCCGAGGTGCCGGCGCTGCGGTCGGAGACCAGCCGGGCACCGTCGAGCAGCACCAGCACCCGCCGCCGCGCCAGGCCCCGGATGCCGGGCGTGACCGCGACCCCTCCCTTGCCGACCGGCTGCAGCCCGGGAACGCCGAGGCCGGCCTCGACGACGTTCTCGGGAAGCTTCTCCCGGATCGCCGGGGCGCCCACCACGCTCTGGGCGAACGGCACGGCGGCGGCGCGCTCCGCCTCGTTCAGCGCCGTCACCGTCACCTCTTCGTGAAGCAACGGTTGCGCGGCCAGGCGCACCTGCAACCCCCGGGGGAGGCCGCCACGCGCCACGCGGAGCACCTGCGCGCGGTAGCCGGTGAGCGTGACCTGCAGATGCACCTGGGAAATGGAACCCGGAAGGGTCAACTGGAAGGCGCCGTCGGCGCCGCTGCGGCAGGAGAGTCCGGCTCCACGCACCTGCACCGCGGCGTCGGCCAGCGGCTGACCGGAGAGATCGCCCACCCGACCGTTCAGCACCCAGTCGCCGGAAGCGCGCAGCAGGCCACCGAGCAGCAGGAGGGCCGGGACGACAACCCGTCCTTTCATCACCGGCGACCGGGCAGCGTCACCCGTTCCGGAGGCCGGGCAGGCGCACCAGGGGCTGGCCGACGGAGAGCGGGCTTCCCGCGGCTGGGCCGCAATACTCGCCCAGAGCGGCCGGAAAGACGAGGATGACGGTCGAGCCGCCCATCTCGAAGCGGCCCATCTCCTGCAACGCCGCCACGGTCTCCCGCAGCGGCCGCCACTCCGTCGCGGGACGCGAGCCGGGCCGGCACTCGACACGGATGCTGCCCACGAAGGTGGCGCCCACCGCGACGGCGTACAGCGGCAAACCGCCGATGTCCATCTCGAGGACGATCCGCTCGTTGCGCAGGTAGAGGTCGGGCACGCTCTCCACCGACCCGGCATTGACCGGAAAGAGCCGGCCGGGGGAGTGGTAAAGGGCGACCACGCGGCCGGCGGCCGGGTAGTGGAAGCGGTGATAGTCGCGGGGCGACAGGTAGATGGTGGCCACGGTCCAGGCCTGCGAGAAGTCCAGCGGCCGGGCCACCAGCCCCGACAGGGGGTAGCATCGCCCCTTGACCTGGGTGGCGGCGTCCGCGCGCACCGTCTCCAGCACGCTCAGCCGCCCGTCGCAGGGGGAGAGCAACTGGCCGGAGATCGGTTGCAGCGGCCTCCGGGCCGGGTCGAGCGGGCGCACGAAGTAGTCGGCCAACGACGGATAGTCGTCGGGGCTCCCCTGGAAATCCGGCAGCGACACCCGATAGTGGCGGGCGAAGAGACGGATCCAGCGACGCACCAGGAACCGCGGCCGGCGGATGCGCACCAGCCGGCCATAGGCCCGGCTCAGCACCGGAAAAGAGATCAGGGTCAGCAGAAACCGCCGCAGCGGCCGGGTCCAACGGCTCATGAAACCCTCCCGGCGGCGATTGTAGCCGAGCCCGCCGGCAGTGTCAACCAGGCGGCGCCCCTTGCCGGGCGGACGGGAACATGGTATCCTCTCCCATCTCCCATGCCACCCCCCCCGCACACCCTGCGCCGCCTCTTCGCATTCTGGCTGCCGCTGGCCGCATCGTGGATGCTCATGGGCCTGGAAGGGCCGTTCGTGGCCGCCATCATCGCCCGCATCGCCGACGCCAAGATCAATCTCGCCGCCTACGGCGTGGCCATCGCCCTGGGCATGCTGGTGGAGTCCCCGATCATCATGATGCTCAGCGCCGCCAACGCCCTGGTGCGCGACTCGCAGAGCCTGCGCCAGCTGCGCCGCTTCGCCTACTCCCTGAACCTGCTGCTGACCCTGCTGATGCTGGCGCTCGCGGCACCACCGGTCATGGCCCTGCTGACCCGCCATCTGCTGGGGCTGCCGCCCGAGGTGGCCCGCCTGACCGGCCAGTCGATGTGGGCCCTCATTCTCTGGCCGGCGGCCATCGGCTATCGCCGCCTCTACCAGGGCATCCTGATCGCCCATGGCCACACCCGGCGCGTCGCCTTCGGCACCGCCCTGCGCCTGGCGACCATGGCCGTCACGGCCATCCTCCTGGCCCGCTTCGGACACTGGCCGGGGGCGCTCATCGGCACCACCGCCCTCTGCGTCGGGGTGCTCGCCGAGGCGGCGGCCAGCCGCCTGATGGCCGATCGCATCCTGAAGCAGCTGGCCGCCACCCCGGCCAGCGGCCCCGGCCTGCGCCTGGCCCAAATCGCCCGGTTCTACGTCCCGCTGGCGGCCACCTCGCTGCTGGCCCTCGGCATCCAGCCCCTGGTCGCGTTGTTCGTCTCGCGCGGCCGCCTGGCGGTCGAGTCCCTGGCCGTTCTGCCTGTGGTCAACGCCCTGGTCTTCCTCTTCCGCAGCGTCGGCTTGGCCTACCAGGAGGTGGCGATCGCCCTGCTCGACGAGCGCCCGGCCCAGCGGCGCCAGCTGGCGCGCTTCGCTTTCCGCCTGGGCCTGGGGGCGAGCGGCGGCCTGGCCCTCATCGGTTTCAGCCCCCTGGCCCCGCTCTGGTTTTCCGGGCTGACCGGCCTTTCTCCGGCGCTCGCTTCCCTGGCGGCCACCGCCACCCGGCTGCTGGTGCTCCTGCCCGCGCTGGAGGTGCTGCTGGCCTCCCAGCGCTCCCCGCTGGTCCTGGCGCGACGCACGCCGCCCATCACCCGGGCCACGGCCATCGAGGTCAGCCTCATTGTCATCGTGCTGGCCGTGACCGTGCAACCGCTGGGTATGGTGGGGGCCCTGGCCGCCTCGCTGGCGCTGGTGACCGGCCGGCTGGGCGCCAACGCCTACCTGGGCCGCTTCACCCGCGCCGGGCGTCCGGCCTGACGCGCTCAGCGGCCCGCCAGCTTCTCCAACAGGCCGTCCAGCGCCGCTTCCAGCTCGCCCAACGTGCCGTCGTTGCGGATCACGTGATCGGCGAGACGCAGGCAGGCGCCGACCCGCTGGCCCCCCTCCGGTTCGCCGTCGCCCCATTCCCGAGCCAGCCGCTGGCGCAACTCGTCTTCGCTGCTCCGATCGGTGTCTCGCCCGCGACGGCGCATGCGCTGCAGGATGACGTCGATGTCGGCGTCGATTCCCAGCAGCACGAAGCCCTCGAGACGGCGCAGCTCCTCCACTTCGGCCGGGTTGCGGATGCCGTCGATCACCCAGCGGTCCTCCGCCGCGGCCTCGACCAGCTCGCGGACCCTGCGGCCCAGCACGCCCGCTCCGCCATCCCGGCGCAGGCGGTTGCCGATGTCCTGCATCTCGGCCCGGCTGACCGGCCGGCCCAGGCGGGCCGCCTCGGCGCGCACCATGTCCGACAACGAGGCGTAGCGGAAGCCGCGCTCTTCGAGCAGGCGCACGAACTCCCCCTTGCCCGAACCCATGCGCCCGGTGAGACCGAGACGCAGCTTAGAGCTCATGGAGGGGCCCCGCCCCGTAGCGGGTCTGGTCCTCGATGATGTCCTGGCTCTGCCACTCCCCGGCCCAGTCCGCGGCGTCGAAACAGCGCCACGCCGGGGTGCCGGGAGACGACACCACCACCCGCCTCAAACCGGCGTTGATGATCATCTTTTTGCAGATGAAGCAGGGAAAGGCGAACAGGATCTCGCCCGTTTCCCGGGTTTCGCCGAAGATGTAGATGTCGCCGCCCAGGAGTGAAACGCCGGCACGCGCCGAGTTGATGATGGCGTTCTGCTCCGCGTGCACGGAGCGGCACAGTTCGTAGTGCGAGCCGGAGGGAATGCCGAGCTTCTGCCGCAGGCAGAAGCCGTGCTCCAGGGACGACTTGGTGTGCCGCGGGGCGCCGACGTAGCCGGCGGCGATGATCTGGTCCTCGCGCACGATGATGGCGCCGATGAGCACCTTCAGGCAGGTGGAGCGCTTGGAGACCACGCGGGCGATGTCCAGATAGTACTCGTCTTTGCAGGGGCGATCGACCATGTTTCCATCTTACACGGAGCCCAGCCCGATGGCAAGCCGCGGCGGCGCCGGCAATCTTGCAAAAACCGGCGCCCTGTGCTTGAATGGGGCGAGCGCAAAGAGGTGTTCCATGAAGAGGGCCGTTATTTTCATCCTGGGAGTGGCGACGCTCCTCGGCACGCTCCATGCCGGGACCATCGCCAACGTGGTGACTCAGCGGGAGCGGACGCTGACCATCGACCGTGGCGAGCTGGACGGCGTGCGCGTCGGCATGAAGGGCACCGTCAAGGCGGTGTACAAGGACCCCAGCGGCGAGTACGACATGAACATCGGCCTGTTCGTGGTGCGCCGGGTGGAAGCGCGCAGCGCCGAGGTGTACATCGAGAGCATCGGCCAGGGCCTCAACCCCGAGGACGCCCGCCACGTGGTCTTCGACCAGGTGCTCACCCCGCCGTCCGCGGCCGCTGGAGAGCCCGCGGGCCAGCCGGCGGCGGGCGGCGAAAGCGCCGAGGCGGAGCTCGATGCCGGCGACCGGGCGCTGGCCGCCGGCAACCTGACCAAGGCCCTGGAAGCCTACCGGCGGGCGCTGAAGCTGGAACCCGGCAACCTGATCGCCGGTGAAAAGGTCGCCGACACCCAGAAGCGCATCGCGGAGCGGGCGGCCCGCGACAAGTTCAACGACTACCTCAAGAAGGCCGACGCCTGCTCCGCCCGCAGCGACGTCAAGTACGCGTTCCTTTACCTGGTCCAGGCGCTGAAGGCCTTCCCGGCCGGCGACGACGACGTGCGCCGCCGCCTGCAGGCCCTGGCCAAGAGCAACGGACCGCTCCTGCAGCAGCTGCTCAACGAAAAAGGCGGAGAGCTGGAGGACGTGCGGCCGAAGCTGGCGCGCATGATCGGGGTGGCGCCCGAGGGCGCCGGCACCACGGCATCCCCTCCCGCCGCGCTCACCGGGGCCGCGGCGCTCCTGGAGCAGGTCCGCAAGCGGGCGCTGGCGGTCACCCGCAACGCCGCCGGCTACCCGGAGGCCGAATTCCCCGACCAGCTGATCATGGTCGAGATCCCCGAGGGCCCCTTCACGGTCGGCTCTCCGCCCGGCCAGGGGGATGCCGATGAGCACCCCGCCCACCGTGTGCTGGTGCCCGCCTACTGGATCGGCAAGACCGAGGTCACCTTCGAGCAGTACGACCGCTTCTGCCGTGAAACCAACCGCAGCCTGGCCAACGACGGGGGCTGGGGCCGCGGGCGCCTGCCGGTCATCCACGTGAGCTGGCAGGAAGCCGCCGATTTCTGCCAGTGGCTGGCCGCCAAGACGGGGCTGCCGTTCCGCCTGCCCACCGAGGCGGAGTGGGAAAAGGCCGCCCGCGACCGCTTCCCGTGGGGCAGCGCCCGGCCGACGCCGCAGCTGGCCAATTTCGACAAGGAGAAGGGCCGCAGCGCCCCGGTCGGCTCCTTTCCGGCCGGCGCCTCGCGCTACGGCATCCTCGACCTGGCCGGCAACGTCTGGGAGTGGGTGCACGACTGGTACGCCGCGGATTACTACGGCCGCTCGCCGGCGGAGCACCCGAGAGGCCCCGGTACGGGCACGGAGCGGGTGGTGCGCGGCGGCTCCTGGAGCAACGGCGAGGAGCTCATCCGCTCGGCCAACCGATCGTCGGCCAAGCCGGAGAGCCGCGTCAACATCCTCGGTTTCCGACTGGCCATCGGCAACTGAGCGCGCCGGGTTGTCGGCCCGCCTCCGCTGCGCTATAATGGGGCCGGCAGAATGAGGCGGAGAGGCGCAAGACCATGAACGTGCAATGCCCGGCATGCGGTGAGGTTGAGGAACTCGATCCGGCCTACGCCATCTGCCAGCATTGCGGCGGCCCCCTGCAGGAGGCCGACTCCGTCATCTTGAAGAACCCGCGCCGCGGCCGCGGCCTCGAGGCCGCCGGAATCCTGCTCTTTCTGGCCTCGTTCAGCCTCTTCCTGTTTTATTCCAAGTTCGCCGGCGGCCACGGCATGGCCATCAGCGCCCTGCTCTGGCTGTGGGGATTCTACCGCGCCTACCGCAACCGGAGGGACGCCGGTGTCCAACCCCACCGTCCAGGAAAACCTCCAGCAGATCCGGCATAGGCTGTCGGAGGCCTGCCGCCGCTCCGGCCGCCAGGCGGCCGATGTCGAGTTGCTGGCCGTCTGCAAGGGCCAGGACGCGTTCCGCATCCGCGAGGCCTACGACGGCGGCGTCCGGCTGATGGGCGAAAACCGCCAGCAGGAGGGCGAGGAGCACATGCGCCGCCTGGCCGGGCTGGACATCGGCTGGCACTTCATCGGCCGCCTGCAGAAGAACAAGATCAACCGGGTCCTGGCCCAGTATCGCCTGCTGCAGACGGTGGACGGGGTCAAGACGGCCGAGCACATCCACCAGCGCGCCGCCGGGCCGGTTGACGTGTTCGTCGAGATCAACATCGGCGAGGAGCCGAACAAGGCCGGCTTCACCGTCTCCGGCCTGCACCAGGCGCTCGGCCACCTGGCTCAGCTGGGCAACGTCCGCATCGGCGGCTTGATGACCGTGCCGCCCTATCTCGATGACGTGGCCGCCACGCGCCCCTACTTCCGCCGCCTGCGCGAGTTGCGCGACGAGATCAATGCCCGGGAAATCCCCACCATATCCATCCGCCACCTGTCGATGGGAATGAGCCGCGACTTCGATCTGGCCGTCGAGGAGGGGGCGACCATGGTGCGCATCGGCAGCGCCCTGTTCGGCGCTCGGGGGAAACCATGAGTCCGGCGGCGAAACGACCGACCGCCGGCAAGGAGACGACATGAAACTGACGCCCCAGGACATCCTGAACCAGAGTTTCGCCAGCAAGCTGCGCGGGGTGGATCCCGACGAGGTGAAAAATTTCCTGATGATGGTGGCCGAAACCCTGGAGAGCGAGATCCAGGAGAAAGAGGAGCTGCGCGGCCGTCTCGAAAAGCAGCGCGAGTCGCTGACCAAGCTGGAGAAACGCGAGGACGTGCTGCGCGATACGCTCATCGCCGCCCAGAAGTTCTCCACCGAGATCAAGGCCAACGCCCACAAGGAAGCCGAACTGATCACCAAGGAGGCGGAGATGAAGGGCGATGAGATCCTGAAACAGGCCGCCCACCGCCAGGCCGCGTTGCGCGAGGAGATCAAGACCCTGCGCTTCAAGCGCAACGACATTGAAAACGACCTGCTGCGGATGCTGGAGTCGTTGAAGGAGCTGGTGGAGACCTACCGCCGGGAGGACGGCGAGTTCGACAAGATCGAGTACATCGGCTCCTGAGCGCGGGCCGGCGGGCCCCTTCTCATTGCCTTCCATTCCTGATACAATACCCGGTGCCGGCGCCTCGTGAGTGGTGCGGCGGAGGAGCGAATCCATGGCTGAAGCGAGCAACAAGCAGTCCGCCTTGAACAACGCCGTGTCGCAGATCGAGAAGCAGTTCGGCAAGGGTTCGATCATGAAGCTGGGCGGCAAGGAGGTGGTGCGCATCCCGGCCATCCCCACCGGCAGCCTTGCCCTGGACGTCATCACCGGCATCGGGGGCTACCCGCGCGGCCGGGTCATCGAGATCTTCGGCCCCGAGGCTTCCGGCAAGACCACGCTGGCTTTGCACGCCATCGCCGAGGCGCAGAAGGCCGGCGGCTACGCCGCCTTCATCGACGCCGAGCACGCCCTGGACCCGCTCTACGCCCAGAAGCTGGGGGTCAACATCGACGAGCTCTACATCGCCCAGCCCGATTTCGGCGAGCAGGCGCTGGAGATCGCCGAAATCCTGGTGCGCTCCGGCGGCGTAGACATCATCGTGGTGGACTCGGTGGCCGCGCTGGTGCCCAAGGCCGAGCTGGAGGGGGACATGGGCGACGCCCACATGGGGCTGCAGGCGCGGCTGATGAGCCAGGCGCTGCGCAAGCTCACGGCCATCGTCGCGCGATCCAAGACGACCTTCGTCTTCCTGAACCAGTTGCGCGAGAAGATCGGCATCTTCATCGGCAACCCGGAGACCACCACCGGCGGGCGGGCCCTCAAGTTCTACAGTTCGCTGCGCATCGAGGTGCGCCGCACCATGGCCATCAAGGAGGGCACCGACCAGGTCGGCGGCCGCATCCGCATGAAGGTGGTCAAGAACAAGATGGCTCCCCCCTTCAAGGAAGCGGAAGCCGACCTCTACTTCGGCAAGGGCTTCTCGAAGGAGAGCGACGTCATCGAGATGGGCGTGGCCTACAACCTGGTCAGCAAGTCCGGCACCTGGTACGCCTACGGCGAAAACCGTCTCGGCCAGGGCAAGGAAGCCGTGCGCAAGCTGCTGGAGGAGAACACGGCGCTGTACGAGGAGCTCCGCGCCAAGATCCTGGAGAAGGCCGGCTTGACGGCGGGCCGCGAAAAGAACGGGGAATGAGGAAGTTCCGCTTCTCCCTGCTGTTCATCGCCCTGCTGCTGGCCACGTCGCCCTTCCACCTGCAGTGGGAGAGGATGATCACCGGACCGCACGGCTTCCGGCTCAGCAACTACATCCTGCTCGGGCTGCTGGTCGCCTTTTTCCTCGTCGCCCTGCTGCGCGCGGTGTTCAACCGCAAGCCGGCCGAAACCTCGGCCGTGCTGCTGGCCGCGGCGGTCATCTTCTACTTCGTGCTGATGCGCCGGGTCTTCCTGCACAACGCCCGCTTCTCCCTGTTCCTGCACATCGCCGAGTTCCTCATCCTGGGGGTGATCATCTTCCGCGAGAACCGCAACGCCTTCTCCCCCGCCCCCGTCCTGCTGCTGCTGCTGGCCGCTTTCGGCCTGGAGTTGGTCCAGCGTTGGCTGCCGGGGCGCACCTTCGACCTGCAGGACGTATGGCTCAACACCATCGCCGGCCTGGCCGGCTTCGTGGTGGCCTTCTTCTGACGCGCATCAATCCAGCGGCTCGATGACGCCGGTTTCCTCGTCCAGGACGCGCAGGCGGTCGTTGACATAGCGGGCGATGGCCGCGGCGGTGTCGGAATCCAGGTCGGAAAACTCGCAGCCGATCGACAGCCGGGCGAAGACGTCGAAATCGAGCACGTAGCGCACTTCGGCCGCCAGGCCGGGAAGGGATCCGGTGAACCCCGGCAATTCGAGCGGCTCGATCTCCAGTTCCGCCCCATCCCGCAGATCGTTCAGCCGCTCGCGGGGCACGCAGAAGCTCATCCCGCTCCGGCTCAGGCTCAGCAGGCTGGCCCGCACCGCCGCGGCACCGTCCTGGCGGGAGCGTACCAGGATCGGAATCCCCTCTTCCAGCGCGAAGAACGCGCGCGGATCGCGCCGCTTATCGATCGCTCGTTGGCCCATAATCTCATTCTAGGAGGCGGGCCGGAAGAAGTCAACCGGGCGAGGATTGCCCGTGCCGCCCCCCTGTGCTATGCTTGCCCGCGCATGGCGAAATGGGGGAAAATCGGTTTCGGAGTGCTGCTCAGCCTGCTGTTCCTGTGGCTGGCCTTCGCCCGGGTCCACCCGGCCGAAATGGGCCGGGCGCTGCGCCAGGCCTCGTGGGGCTGGCTGCTGCCGGCCATGGCGCTGCTCTTCGCCGCCCACTGGCTGCGCGCCCTGCGCTGGCGCTTCCTGCTCGAGCCGGTGCAGCGGGTGCCGACCGGGCCGCTGCTGGCCGCCCTGCTCATCGGCTACATGTGCAACGTCTTCCTGCCCGCCCACCTGGGCGAACTGGTTCGCGCCAACCTGCTGGGCCGGCAACGCCGGCTGCCGCCGGCCGCGGTGCTGGCCTCGGTGGTCGTCGAGCGGCTGATCGACGTCTTTTCCCTGCTGGCCCTGTTCGGGCTGGCCATGGCCCTCTTCCCCTTTCCGGCGTTCGTGCGCATCAGCGGCCTCGCCATCCTGGCCGCTTCCGCGCCGCTTTTCCTGCTGCTGCTGCTCATGCGCCGTCACCGCAACCGCACCCTGGCCGCGCTGGCCTGGCTGGGCCGCCCGCTCCCCCGCGCCTGGCAGCCGCGCCTGCAGCGCCTGGCCAACTCCTTCCTGGACGGGCTGGTACCGCTGGGCCGCTGGCATCGTTACCCGCTGGTGGCGCTGCTCTCGGTCGCCATCTGGCTGGGCTACCTGGCATCCTACCGCCTGATCTTTTTCGCCTTTCCTCAGACCGCCGCCCTCTCCTGGATGGCGGCGCTGGTGCTGCTGGTCATCACCTCCCTCAGCGTCCTGGTCCCCTCCACCCCGGGCTACGTCGGTCCGTACCACGCCCTGTGCCGCTTCTCGCTCGGCCTTTTCGCCGTCCCGGCCGCCCCGGCCCTCAGCTTCGCCTTCGTCCTGCACGCCGTCAATTTCCTCCCGGTGCTTCTGGCCGGGCTGGCCCTGGTGCTCGCCGGAGGCGTGCGGATCGGCGAACTGCGGCGCCCGGGCGAGAGCCCCCGGCCTTCGGCCCGCTCGGGTTGACATTCCGCCGGCACTGCCCTAGAATCCGGACAGCAACAAATTCTTCAAGGAGGAACCCCCGATGGCAAAAACAGTGCTCATGGCTACGGAAAAACCTTTCGCCAAGGCGGCGGTGGACGGCATTCAGGAGATCGTCAGCAAGGCCGGCTACCAGCTCGTCAAACTGGAATCCTACAAGAACAAGTCCGACCTGCTGCAGGCGGTGGCCGAAGCCGACGCCCTGATCATCCGTTCCGACGTCGTCGACGAGGCGGTGCTGACGGCGGCCGGGAGGTTGAAGATCGTGGTCCGCGCCGGCGCCGGCTACGACAACATAGACCTCAAGACCGCGACCAGCCGCGGCGTGGTGGCGATGAACACGCCGGGGCAGAACTCCAACGCCGTGGCCGAGCTGGCCTTCGGCATGATGCTCAACCTGGCCCGGCGCGGCTACAGCGGAAAGGACGGCACCGAACTGCGCGGCAAGAAGATCGGCATCCACGCCTACGGCAACGTCGGCCGATTCGTGGCCATGATCGCCCGCGGTTTCGGCATGGACACGCTGGCCTTCGACCCGTTCGTCCCCGGCGACAAGATGAAGGCCGACGGCGTGACCCCGGTGGCCACTGCCGTCGAGCTCTACTCGGCCTGCGACTACCTCTCGCTCCACCTTCCCAAGACCAAGGAGACGGTCAACTCCGTCGGCTTCGACCTTCTCGGCAAGATGAAGAAGGGCGCGACCCTGATCAACACCGCCCGCGCCGAGGTGGTCGACGAGCCGTCCCTGCTGCGCATGTTCGCCGAGCGCCCGGACTTCATGTACGGCTCCGACGTCGAACCGGCCTGCAAGGCCGAGATCGTCGAGAAGTACCCCGGACGTTTCTTCTTCACCGCCAAGAAGATGGGCGCCCAGACCGCCGAGGCCAACGTGAACGCCGGCCTGGCCGCCGCCCGGCAGATCGTGGCCTACTTCGAGAAGGGCGACACGACGTTCCAGGTGAATCGGTAGCCGGGGAGAAGGATTTCCCGCCCCGGCGCGGGGTTTTCGAGACGAGGGCGGCGATAGCGAACCGCGCTTTCGCCGCCAGGGAGCAGACCATGGAAATGAAGATCACCTTCCCCGGAGGAAAGCGGGTGGACGCCGGCTTCGGCCCGTACACGGTGAAAACCGACCAGCCGGTAATGGGCGGCGGCGACGGGTCCGCTCCGGCCCCCTTCGATCTCTTTCTCGCCTCGCTCGGCACCTGCGCCGGCATCTACGTGCTCGGCTTCTGCCAGAAGCGCGGCATCGACACCACCGGCATGGAGATCGTGCAGACCGCCCACTTCGACCCGGCCAGCCATCTGGTCGATGAGATCGGCCTGGAGATCCGCCTGCCCGCCGGGTTCCCCGAGAAATACAAGCCGGCCGTCATCCAGGCGGCCCAACTCTGCGCGGTCAAGCGCCACCTGGAGAAGCCGCCCCGCTTCGCCGTCACCACCAGCGGCGGTTGAGCGCCGGCGCCGGTCGACCCCGGGGAACGCCGCCCGCCGGGGGAGGCGTGAACTTCGACGGGCGGGGGCGATTCACGAAATGCCCCTGCGGGCAGCCCGGTTCATCGCCCGGGTCCGGTTGAAAGCGGCGGTCGTTCCTAGAGCGGCAGAGAGGGGTCCAACACAGCCGGGCCCTCGGGCTTCTCCAGCCGCCAGGTGCTGGGGTCGGAGGAGTCGTAGAACTTGCGCACCACCCGGATACCCGACTCCGGGTCGACGAAGATGCCGCGGGCGCGATCGGCCTCCTCGTTGAAGCCGATCTCCATGTTGGACAGGCGGACGTTCTTGTCCACGACGGTGCGCCTCAGGCTGCAGCGCTGCACCCGGGAGTTGTGGAAGATGATCGCCTCTTCCAGCCGGCACTTGTCGATGAAGACGTCCGGAGACACCACCAGGTCGCGGCCCACCACGTCGCTCAGGAAGGAGCCCTCTCCGCACAGGGCGCTCTCGATCAGTCCCATGCGCTCGGGGCGGATCACCTTGGCCGGGCCGAAGTGGTAGAGGCAGGTGTAGAAGGGCCACTCCTGACCGTAGAGGTTGAAGCGCGGGCTGATCGACACCAGGTCCATGTTGGCTTCGAAGTACTCGCCGATGGTGCCGACGTCGCGCCAGTAGTTGGAGTCGGGGCCGGCCTCCACCCGCGAGTCCTCCAGCACCCCGTTGCGGGCCACCTTGACCGTCTCGGGGATGCGGTTGAACTCCAGGTAATCGTAGCCCAGGATCGGCATGGAGCCCAGCAGCTGCGGGATCAGGTGGCGGCCGAAGAGCACCCCCTCCAGGTCGAGGGTGCGGAAGAGGGCGGCGGTGCGAAAGGCGTATATGCCCATCGACGCGTAGAACGTCTCGTCGTCGCGGGCCCGCAACGGCGTCTGCGGGTCCTTCTCGCGGAACTCGACGATGCGGTTGCGGTCGTCGATGGCCAGCGAGCCGAGCGACTTGGCCTGCTCGAGCGGCTTGGGAAAGATGGCGATGGCCGCTTCGGCGTCGCTGTCGGCGAGAGCGCGCACGAAGTTGTAGTAGTTCATGCGCAGCAGGTGATCGCCGGGGACCACCAGCACGATGTCCGGGGAATACTGGCGGATGTCGCCGGCCACCTGGCGCACGGCGTCGGCGTCTCCCGCGTACACCGTTCCCAGGCCCTGCGGCGAGATGACGTCGACCACCGAGCCCGACTTGAAATCGGAAGGCCAGGTGTTCTTGATGTGGCGGTTCAGCGACTTGTCCTTGCCCTGGGTGAGCACCAGCACCTTGCGGAAGCGCGAATTGAAGGCGTTGGACAGGGGAATGTCGATGAGCCGGTACTTGCCGCCGATGGGCACGGCCGGCTTGGAGCGGAATTCGGTCAGCGGCCAGAGGCGGCTTCCCTCCCCCCCGGCCAGGACCACGACCAGTACTTCCAAGCTGGCGTCTGCGAACATCCGCCCACGGTTATAATCGCAACCGAACGCAAAGTCAAGGAAAGACGCCGGGGCCGGCCGCGGCCGGCCGGCCCCGCGCCGTGGAATCAGGACTCGAATATCTCGTAGGCCTGGCCGCGGTGCACGAAGCGCACCTGGTTGCCCAGCGCCAGCACCGCTCCCAATTCCGGGTGGCGGCGCAGCAGGTCGAAGTATTCGGCGGAGGCGAACCGCAACCGCTGCACGGACCGATTCTTCAGACCCTGCATGCGGGCGTCGACCCACTGGTTGCGGAAGTTGTAGAAGGCGCGCCCCTGCACCTGGCGGACCGCCTGATGGCCGGCCACGGGGTCGGGCACGGCCATGCCGCCCACCAGCTGGGGCGCGCTGGCGGCCAGGTTCATCTCCTGCACCCGCTTGGAGGCGCGCACGGAACCGGCGCCGGCATCCATTTTCATGGCGTCGTACTCCGAGCGGTTGCGCTGCTGGAACTCCGGCGCGGCCTCGGCCACCCGGTTGAGAGTCTGGTCGGCGGGATGGAGGTCGCCGCCTTCCAGGCGGCGGCGCTCGTCCTCCACGATCAGGTAGGAGGTGTAGGGGGTGACGATGCCGTGTTCGCGGGCCAGCCGGGTGATCTCGTCGACCAGTTCGCGGCTCTCGCCGCGCAGCCGGACCTCGTCGAGCAGGAAGCCGACCCGCCGGGCCGCCCAGAGCGGCGGGATGAAATCGGCGGTTGTGTCATCGCCGGCCAGCCAACCGGAAAACCGGAATTCCCGCCGCTTTCCGCCGGCCTGGCCGCGCAGGCTCACGGCCACCGGCCCGGCGCCACGGTAGCGCCCCAGCACGGTCAGGGTCGAGCCGCGGAAGAGGTCCGGCAGTTCCCGGGGGTAGCGCTTCTCCACCCGCACCCCGGGGCCGAACTCCAGCTGCAGGTCGGTCAGCACCGGGGAGTGGACGCGGCGGAAGAAATCGGAGAGCTTCACCTCGATCTCCTCATTCGGGGCCACATAGGTGCGCGAACCGCGGGCCCGCTCGGTGATCTGGTCCAGCAGGTGGGTGTTGATCTCCTCCCCGATGCCGAAGGTGAAGATCCGTCCGCGGCCGGGGTTGGCCACGCGCAGGAGGTCCAGCAGCTTCTCCTCGCTCGTCTCGCCCACCGTCGGTTTGCCGTCGGTGACGAAGACCACGGTGAAGGGGCGCTCGGAGCCCCCCTCGCGCTCACCCAGGGCCAGCGACAGCGCCTCCTCCATGTTGGTGCCGCCGATGGCCTGCAACTCCTCCAGGAAGCGGCGCGCCCGGCGGCGGGCCTCGGCGTCGGCCGGGGTCAGGCGGCGGAAGAGCGGCTCGGCCTCGGTGGCGAAGCGCACGATGTCGAAACGGTCGCCGGGGTTGAGGTTCTCGACGAAAAAGAGCAGCGCCTGGCGGGCGCGGCGCAGCGCCTCGCCGGCCATGGAGCCGGAGGTGTCGAGCACGCAGACGATGTCGCGGGGCACGCCCGGCTCGCCGGCGGCGAAAGCCGGGGTGACGCTCAGCAGGAAGTAGCCGTCGCCGCCGTCCTTGCGGCAGCTCTGCAGGGAGAACCCCAGGCCGTCGGCGGCCGTGTCGAAGAGGAGCCGGAAGTCGGTGTCCGGCTTCACCCCGCGCGCCTCGAAGCCGACCGTCGCCTGACCGGGCCCGCGCCGCACCACCTCGACTTCGTGGCTGGGACAGTAGATGTTGCCCAGCTTCTCGCTGGAATCGATCCGCACCCGCACGCTCACCTGCCGGAGGGGGGCGGCGGAGAACTTCTCGGTCGCCAGGGGGTAGAGGTATTCGCGGGTGCGGTTGTCGCGGTTCAGGATCTCGCTGTAGGAGATCTTCACCCGCTTGGTCTCGCGCGGCTCGATGGGGAAGATGCGCGCCCGGAAGACACCGCGCCCGTCGTACTCCAGCAGCGCCGGGTCGCGCAACCGGCGCACGATGTCTTCGTAGATGGCGCGGGCCTTGGCCGCGTCCAGCAGCTCGGCCGGCGTCTCCGCGCCGTTGATCCACATGGAGAAGCGGCGGATGGCGGCTCCGGGCGGCAGCGGGAAGAGGTAGGTGCCCTCCAGGCGCGCCGGGTTCGGGTTGTAGAACTCCTGGTCGACGGTGGTCGTGGCCACCCCCTCGCGGATGGTCACCTCCACCTGGTGGCGGGTCACCTCCAGCGGAAAGAGCGGCATGGGCCGGGGCGGCCGGGGCACGAGGATGAAGCCGTCGGCCGCCAGGCGGGCGGCCAGCCCCAACAGCAGGAGAAAGAGAGGCCAAGAATATCCGTACCGGGGGAGCTCCCGGGCGGCCCGAACAACCGGTTCACGTTTTGTCATGGCGGACCTCCCGGGGGCATGCCCCAGGCTATTTCTCGAAGACATAGTTCTTCCGGCGCGCCTGCTCGCGCACCGCGCCCAGGACCGCCTCGTCCAGGGTGTCGCCCCCCGCCAGCTTCTTCATCTCGGCGGCCACGTGGCCCTCGCGCGCCTTGACCAGTTTCTGGATCCTGGCCTGAATCTCGGCCCGCTGCCGGGCCATCTTGTCCACGTAGGCGTTGCGCTCGGCAGGCGACATCCTGCGCATCTCGGCCGGCAGCTCATCGTCCTTGATGCTTTCCACCCTGACTCCGCCCACCACCTTGGCGTCGACGAGGTCCCAGGAACTGTTTTCGTACTGCGCCGTGGCCTTGGCCGCGACCCGCTGCGCCGCCACCGTGGGGTTGGGCGCGGCGTTCATGTCCTGCGCCTCCTGGCGCTTCTTGCTCTCCCCGCCGCGGGCCCCGTAAGCGATGTAGGTCCGGTTCAGCTCGGCGTTCAGTTGAGCGATCTCCGCGTCCTGGGGCGCCCGGATGTCGGGCACCACCCGGCTCTGGTCGATGGCCATGTAGCGGCCGTCGGCCAGGTCGGCGCCCTCCTTCCAGAGGCCGCGGATCCCCTCCTCCCGACCTCCGCAGAAAATGGTGTTGACCACGATTCCCTTGCCGATCGCGGCCTTGCACGCCTCCCGGAAATCGACCCGGCCCTGGGTGAACGGCTCGTTTCCGGCGATGAAGATCAGTTTCAGGTCGCGGCTCTCCCGGCTCCAGCCCAGCCCCTGCAGCGCGTCGCGGATCACGTGGCCGCAGAATTCCGATCCGCCGTTGGTTTTGAGGGCGAAGAGCCGCTCCGAGATGAGGTCCAGGTCGCGGGTCAGCCCCGACACCTGGCGGATGTAGCCCTCGCCGGAAGCCAGCGAGTCATTGCCGTACTCGTAGAGCCCCACTTCCAGACGCGGCGCCACCCCGCCCCGGCGGGCGGTGGCCAGCTCGTTCACGATCTTCCACAGCTGGGTCCGCGCCTGGTCGATCAGCCCGTCCATGGAATTGGAGGTGTCCAGCAGGATGGCCAGCTGGATCATCGGCCTCTCCCTCTCCACCGCCACGACCCGGCCGAACCCCGTCACCCACAGCCCCAGCAGCAGCGCCGCCATCGGTTTCCACGTCGTCTTTTTCATGTGCGTCCTCCTCAAGGTGGGATTAGACGGCAGGAAGGAGAAAATTTCCGGGCCCCGCCCCCTCCTATGACGCCTCCGGCCGGCGATTGTATCCCCGGACTCCGAAGGGCTTCAGCTTCTCCAGCCACATCTCCTCCAGCGCCCGCAGGTCGGGGCCGGGGTCGTATCCCGGCTCGCTCCTGGGCTCCAGGCGGTCCAGCTCCTCGAAGGCGAAGTTCTCTGCGCCGAGGCGGGTGACGTCGGCCTGCAGGTCCGGGTGCCTGCGGTAGAGTCCGTTGCGTAGCTGAAACTCGAGGCTCTTCATCGCCGCCGGCAGGTTGGCGGCGCTGGTGACGAGCACCCGCCCGTCGGCCCGGTTGCGCACCTGGAAAATTCCCATCGCCGGGACGAGCTGCTTGAACTGCCGGTTTGCCTCTCTGCGGTCGGTCATGGTTCCCTCCCGGAATCTATGCAACGGAAATCCCGCCCTGTCAACCCGGGGCGGGGGGTGAACGTTAAGAGGACAATGGCCGGGTGCGCACTTTTCCCGCCGCTTGTGGTACCATGTCCCCATTGGAAGGAGACGCCATGCTGCAGATCAAGAACTTGACCAAGTCGTACGGGGAGACGCTGGCCCTCGACCGCTTCTCGCTGGAGCTGGGGAAGGGGGAGGTGCTGGGGCTGCTGGGTCCGAACGGGGCGGGAAAGACGACCCTGATCTCGATTCTGGCCGGAACGCTGCGGGACTTCAGCGGCAGCGTCGCCTTCCATGGCGGAGACCTGTTCGCCGACCGCGGGCTCCGCAACCGGCTGGGCATCGTACCGCAGGAGATGGCTTTCTACGAGGAGCTGAGCGCCGCGGAGAACCTGCTCTTCTGGGGCGGGCTCTACGACGTGCCGCGCGCCGAGCTGAAGCGCCGTGCCGCCGAACTGCTGGAGCGGGTCGAACTGACCGGCCGCTCCCGGGAACCGGTCAAGAACTTCTCGGGCGGAATGAAGCGCCGCCTCAACGCCGCCATCGGCCTGCTGCACCATCCCGACCTGCTGCTGCTCGACGAGCCGACGGTGGGCATCGACGTGCAGGCCAAGGTGGGCATCCTGGAGATCATCCGCGAGGTCGGCGCCGCCGGCACCGGGGTCATCTTCACCACCCACCAGCTGAGCGAAGTGGAGCAGACCTGCTCCCGCATCGCCATCATGGACCACGGCCGCATCCTGGCCCAGGGTACGCTGGAGGAGCTGGTGCGCATCGTCGGCGAGAAGGAGATCGTGGAGATTTCCGGCGATTTCGCCGCCGCCCCCTTTTCCGAGGCGCTGCAGGAGATGGCCGGCAACGGCGTCGAGCTGCTGGCGGTGACCGACAACCAGGCGACCCTGGCGGTGTCCGACACCGGGTTCATCCCCCGGGTGATGGAGCGGCTCTTCCACCGCAAGCTGGGCGTGCGCGACCTGAAGATCAAGTCCCCCTCCCTGGAGACGGTCTTCCTCAAGCTCACCGGCCACTCGCTGAGGGACTGAGCCATGCGCCGGCTGCTGCACATCCTGGCCAACGACCTGCGCCGCCACCTGCGGGCCCCCCTGGCCGTCGTCGTCTTCATGGCCATCCCGCTGATGATGACCGCCCTGATCGGCATCATCTTCGCCCCGCGCACCGAACAGAGCCAGCTGCCGCCCATTTCTGTGCTGCTGGTCGACAACGACAAGAACCTGGCTTCGCGTCTGCTGCTGGGCGCCCTCGACGCCGACGACCTGAAAAGGATGTTCCAGGTGACGGTCTGCGACGAGCCCGAGGGCAGCCGGCGCATGGAGCGCGGCAAGGCCTCGGCGATGGTGGTCATCCCCCATCGCTTCACCCTCGATCTGCTCGACGGCACGCCCACGACCCTCGCCGTGGTCAAGAACCCGGCCGAGCAGTTCCTGCCCGACGTGGTGGAGGAGTTCATGAAGACCATGGCGGTGATGCTCTCGGGGGCGGTTCAGGCCTTCCGCGACGAGGCCCAAGGCGTCCGCCAGCTGATCGATTCGCCCGTCGAGACCATTCCCTGGGCGCAGCTGGGCCCGGAGCTGGACAAGGCGCAGAAGAAGATCGTCGCCGCCAAGAGCTACCTCTCGCCGCTGCTGCTGAAACTGGAGAAGCGGGAGACCAAGGCCGGCGGCCCCAAGACGCAGATCACCCAGTCCGAACTGTTCGCCTACATCCTGCCGGGAATGGCCATCATGTTCCTGCTGTTCATCGTCCAGAATCTGATGCGCGACCTGCTCAGCGACCGCGAGGACGGCAAGCTGCGGCGCATGCTCACCTCGCCGCTGCACCCGCTGGAGCTGATCGGCGCCCGCCTGCTGGGCGGCTGGCTGATGGGGCTGGCGGTGCTGCTGACGATGGTGGCGGCCGGATCGCTCCTCTTCGGGGTGCGCTGGGGTCCGCTCCTCTACCTGCTGGGGCTGGGAATGGCCGCCTCCTTCTTCGTGGCCGCCCTCTTCGGACTGCTGCACGCCCTCTTCCGCAACCGCAACCAGGCGGGCGCCTTCAGCGCCCCGATCATCCTGGTGTTCAGCCTCTTCGGCGGTTCGATGATGTCGCTCGATAACATGCCGGCGGCCTTCCGCGCCGTCAGCGTGCTGACCCCCAACCGCTGGTTCATCGACGGTTGCGCGCTGGTGCGCGACGGCCGTTTCCCGGCCGCGGCCGTGCTGGTTTTCCTGGTGGGCGGCCTGCTGCTGCTGGCCCTGGCCGTGCCGGCCCTGCGCCGGCGCGCGGCGGTGTGACCATGAGACGAATCCTGCACGTGGCGATCAGCGACCTGCGGCGCATGGTGACGGACCGCATCTTCTTCTTCTGGACGCTGGTCTTCCCGATGTTCTTCATCCTCATGTTCGGCCTGCTCTTCAAGTCCGGCGAGTCCAAGATGAACGCCGCCCTGACGGTGGTCAACCGCGACCAGGGGCGCTGGGGCGCCTACTTCGTCGACAAGCTGAAGGCCCCGGGGATCGATCTGGTGATGGCCGACCGGGAACCGCCGGAATACCACCGCATGCTGCTCATTCCTCCCGACTTCTCGGCAAAAATCGAGGCCCGCCGCAGCCAGGCGCTCGAGCTCAAGAAGCGCTCGGGAGCCTCGACCCAGGCCGCGGCCCGGGTGGAGACGCAGCTGGTGCAGGCAATCGCCCGGGTGATCACCGAGCTGGTGCTCTACGGCGACGGCGACCTGGCCGGGTTCCTGGACAACCGCCCGCAGTTCCGCGAGCTGGTGAAGGTGCAGAGCCGCTTTCCCGCCCGCACGGTCACCATCGTCCCCAGCGGCTTCGACCACGCCATCCCCGGGGTCACGATCCAGTTCATCATGATGATGGTCATGATCTACGGCGGCATCACGGTGATGGAAGACCGCAAGAAGGGCATCCTCGAGCGCATCCTCTACTCGCCCCTCTCTCCGGCCGGTCTCTTCCAGGCCAAGCTGCTGGGCCGGCTGTTCATGGGCCTGGTGCAGACCCTGATCCTGCTGGCGGTCGGCACGCTCTTCTTCCACCTCCACCTCGGCCACGCCCCCCTGGCCCTGCTGGTCTTCACCCTGTTCGCCGCGGCCATGGCCGCCTTCAGCCTCTTCATCGGGTCACGCTGCGCCAAGGAGGACCTGATCGTCGGCCTGTCGGTGCTGCTCTCCAATCTCTTCGCCGCGCTCGGCGGCTGCTGGTGGCCGAACGAGATCGTGCCCCCGGCGGTGCGCACCGTGGCCATGGTCTCGCCCGCCTACTGGGCCATGGACGCGCTGCACCAACTGATCTTCTTCCAGGGCGGCTGGGCCGACATCGCGCCCCACCTGGGCGTCCTGCTGGCCCTGGCCATCGCCCTCAGTCTGCTGGCCGGGCGTTACTTCCGGATCCGCGACTGAGCGAAGCGGTCCCGGCGGCCGGCACGGACACCGGACGGCGGCGCCCGCCCCTCAGTTCTTGACCGCCTCCAGGGCCACCTCCACCTTCTCCGTGTTGCCGACCACCAGTCCCCCGTTGTCCATGACCTTGCTCCAGGAGACGCCAA